>JAFWAX010000003.1 GCA_017507385.1 Bacteroidaceae bacterium
AAAGTTCCAAGTTCATCTGGTATATGAATTTTACTGATAATTTCCTTGGCTTCATCAGGATTACCATCCCAAAAAATTCTTGGTTCACTTGCAACTGCCAATGCCTGACATACTATTTTATTCCCTTTCTTCCATCTTGCATGAACAGCACTGGCATATACACCAAGGACAAACACCTGCTTTGCAGTTCTGTCTTTTTGTACTAACGGTTGAACTATTTCACCAAAAGGATATTTGTATTCCATAAATTCCGATTTATTAGTTATGACTATATCTTATTTCAATATCTTCTTAATTTGCCCCTCTGTCGCCTCTGGCAGCAGTTGGTGCAGGTGGTCGCACATCAGTTGGTAGGATTCTTCGGGGGTGTGGGAGCACTCACAGGCTTCGATACCGAGGAGTTCTTCGGGAGTGGTGAGGAGGGAAAGTTCCCATCCGTATTCACGACCATGCTTGTCCAGGGGATAGACAAAGTCTTCGGTGACGATGCGGCATGCCATCTGGAGACGGGTGACGTAGCCATCGAACTTGCTGCGCATCTTGCTTCCCGTGAATCCGCAAGCGTTGCGGAGGTCGCGGGTGATGAGGCTGCCCTGTTCGTTCAGCGTGGCGAGGATGGCATCCTCAATCGTTCCCTCTTCGGGAACAGGGTTTTGGCTGCGCCGCCAGTTGAAGAAGTCGGGCCACCACTTGCGGCTGATAAAGCCCGCCTTGCCTGCAAAGAACTTGCCATAGACGCAACCGCCCTCCTGAATGATAGGCCCTTTCCATTGCCACAGCGGCCACTCCCATCCGCCATCGGGGAATACGGTGTAGCGGCATTCTTCCGCCATCAGTGCTTCGGCGCTGTAACCCCGTACACCGCTCTCCAGCAGCGGCAGAAACCCCACCTGTTGAATGCACTCAATTAGTTCAGGGCAAGAATGTATCTCGTGCAGTGTCTGCCCACCGTCTTCTGTTTGCAGATTTTGAAAATAGTCGGTAAATACGCTCATGGATAATTTTTTATTGTGATTTTGGCAATAAAGATACGGAAAAAACGATAATTGTCAAGATTTCATACCCATTAGTTCCGCTCATGCAAGTTTTTTTAGGGGCATCAAGTTGAGCAATCATGATTTTTAGTTACCTTTGCAGCACCAAACGAGCAAGTAAACCCATCCATTGTTATATATTTCTTCATGAAAATAGGCATCTACGGCGGCAGTTTCAACCCCATCCACAAGGGTCACACCGAGTTGGCGGCATCCATCGTGCAGCAGGGCTTGGTGGATGAGCTGTGGCTGTTGGTGTCGCCGCTCAATCCATTGAAGCAAGAATCGGCGAGCGGCATCGCCGAGTACGAGCATCGGATCAACATGGCACGTTTGGCCACAGAACATATCGAAGGCGTGAAGGTGTCGGACTTTGAACGGTTCCTGCCCCTCCCTTCCTACACCGTCACCACCTTGCACGAACTCCACAAGGCATATCCAGAGCATGAGTTCGTGCTCATCATCGGAGCCGACAATTGGGAGCGTTTTCCACGATGGTATCATGCCCAAGAGATTATCGAAACCTACACCATCCTCATATATCGCCGTCCTGGATATGAGATAGATGAAACAGCATTGCCCCCATCCGTGCAGTTGGTTCATGCGCCTTTATATGACATTTCCTCCACCGAAATCAGAGAGACGGCGAAGGAAGGAAAGATGATGCGGAAGTGGGTGAATGAGAAAGTGGCTGAATACATAGAGAGGCATCAACTGTATCAGTAAAAGACTCATTCCAGAGAGACTCGTTTTAGAATTTCCACCTTACTTGCACCTGCAAATCCTCCCGATGGTTGGCGTCAATCCTCTCTAATCCGCTGCCGATGGTGTCTTGATTGAAGTACTTAGTCATGGCGAACTTGGCATTGAGGAAGAGCGTTTCTTTCACCAGAGGCAGGTTGGCGAGGAGGGTGGTGCGGATACCCTTGTAATAGTAGGGCGTGGAACCGAACGAGTAGAGCAGGGTCGGTTCGTAGTGATAGATACGGGCATTGTAGTTGTCGGTGTTGAAATAGGTAATGCCCAAGTCTATGCGGCATTGGTTCTTGGGGGTTTGCCAACGGATATTCTCTCCGATGGCAAAGCCTTTTTCGTTGGGATTGTTGCCAAAGGTGACGAGGACTCCGCTGGCCGAAGTGCGGAGTGTGAGTTGGTCAGAAAGGTTGAGGCTCAGCTGCATCTTCAGACTCTGTTTTGTGTTGTATTCGAGGGTGGTGAAGTCGTCGTTCTCGCTGTCATAGGTGAAATCCTTCTGCTTCGTTTTGATGTGGTAACGGGTAAGCAGTGTCCACTTGTTGCAGGGCGAAACAGTGGCTTGCAGCATACCTTCGAAGCCGTAGGAACTGGCAGAAATGTTTTGTTTCAGCCAAGGGAAATACATAGCATCTGCGTATGCTTGGATTTCCATGTTGCGAATTGATTTAGACGTCCATCCGATGAAAATTCCCTCCTCGTTCTGTATATTGGCATTTTCGCCAAATGCCTTGCCATTGATGCTGACAAACTTGGCTCCGTAGTAGCGGGCAATCAGGGTGAATGCATTCAACGAATTGGCTCTCCATCGTAGCGCATTGAGGCTTGCCATGCCGCTTTGCCGTTCAGTGCTGCTGCAAGCTGTTTCTCCGCTGAAGGTGAATGAATTGAAACGGTAGGCGTATGCCAGACTCCCGACAACGAAGTCTTTTCCGCGGGCATTGTATAAACGGTACATGCTGGCAGGGGTGTCATGCCGTGGCATGAGTGGAACATTGAAGTATGTGGCAACAGCCGTTGCAGACAGACGCAAATCCTTATGTTCCCAATGAATGTTCCCTCCCACGTTGCTGATGCTGATATTGCCTTTTTTGCTGTGTTCCAGTTGAGTGCGGTGCAATCCATCTGTCTTCAAAGACGAAATACCGGTTGAATCCCCGTTGAACGTTCCATCCGCTTTTCTGTGCGAGACAAATGCCGATAGCTGCCAACTGTTCAGTTTGAGAGTGGCAGCCGCTCCGGTGAAATAGCCATGTTCGCTTGTCGATGAGTGTTTGGATATGCCAGCATCCATCCTGTCTATGGTGTTGAGCATCATCATCTTGCCGAATTTCATTCTGCTGTTCACTGCTAATCCTTTGCCGAAACTTGCCCTGTAATTACCTATCACGGCATTTTTTACACATCCCACATCTTTCAGCATCACATAGCCAGACATATAGTCAATACCTCTTTCTCCAGCGTCCTTTTCCATCTGTATGCCTGCTGATAGATGGCTCATGCTCGAAAAAGCATACCGAAAAATATGGTGAAATTTGCCGCCTCGATACACTTTGTTTGGAGATTTCTCCAGCACCTCTGGAGCTACGCTTTTATATCCTTCTTTTTTATAAAAAGGTATGTCTGTTCGCCATACAGCCTCATGCTTCCCTTTCTTCAGTAGGTCTTTCAGCTTAATGCTTTGAACACCGTCTTGCCATGCCGCAGCTTCTTCTTTTACTTCTACGAACAGCCGAAGCATTTCTCGCTCCCTTTTTCCTAATTCTCTCACAAACATCAGCTCTCCCAAGCTCATCATCGGACCGTTTTTCTCCAGGTACAGCATGATTCCCTCAACTTGCTCCTCGCTCAAGAAGGGAAATGCTTCCAAATCCTCCCGGCCAATCGCGTTGATGTCCATCGGATTACCATACAGCTCAAGCAGTTCTTCCATCGTCTCTCCATCAATCTCCTCTCCATCTTCACCAACGGCTATCTCTACAAAATCCTCCCATGCCATCTGCTCCTCCTCTGGCGTAGGTTGGCAAAACAGAAAAGGAGCATTACATATATATATGAATAATGTGCAAAGAAAGAAGCGCATTGTTGTATGTGTTATTTGCTTTTTGTGGAATTTGGATACAAAGATAGTGAATTGTTGATAAAAATCATACGGAAAAATTGTATGGAGCAGATATTTTTTGTACGTTTGCAATCTCTTGCCGAGTTTGGAACTCGTCATGAGATTTTAACATTAGTGTTTGCTGTTTGTTCGACGTAACAATGAAAGCGTAGGAAACTTGACATTGAAACTACCGGAACAGATGTGCGAATGCTCGCGTTTACGTGGGCGTTCTTGTCTGTAGTTTCCGGTTTTCCTACCACCGCATTGTTTGGACAAGGATTGTCCACGTTGTGCGTTGGTGGGAGAACAAGAGCATCCGTAAAAATATTTGTTTAGCCGAATCCGCCTTTGCAGGCGAGACTCTTGCTATTGTTGTACGCATGCGTTTGTGTGAAATTATGGTTAGCATTATCATTCCTGTTTATAATACAGGAAAAATCTTGGAAAAGTGCCTAAGGTCTGTTCTTGTACAGGCCTACAAGGATTGGGAATGTATCATCGTTGACGATTGTTCGACTGACAAAAAGACGTTGAAACTGTTAGAGAAATGGAGCAGAAAAGATGCCCGTATTGTACTGTTTCGCAATCAGGAGAACCTTGGAATAGAACGTAATCGTTTTGTTGGGTTGAGCATGGCAAGAGGTCAGTTTGTCATGTTTATGGATCATGACGATTGGTTGTATAACAGAATGTCTTTACAGCATTTGGTTGACAATGCCATGGATACAAAGGCTGATGTGGTGATAGGGCACCATCGTCAAGCTTATGGTTTTGTGAATAGGGCTTGTCCAATTCCTGTGAGAAACGGCATTATTAGTCAGCCTGAATTGAAAAGCAAGTATTATTGTTCGTATTTTGGGGTGAACATGATGCCTGTGCTGGTGTGGGCGAGGCTATACAGGAAAGATTTGATAGATTGGGCTCAGATGGAACCTCATGGCTTGCGGTATGCTGATGATGTGGCATGGAATATGTTTGTCATGCCTTTTGCTCAAACCGTATCTATTATCCCCGAGACTGTATATGTGCACCGATGGGGAGGCTTGAGCTCAACTGCCTCTCATGCTTTGGAGGAGTATAAGCTGTTTTATCGAGTTCGCCGTGATGCTATCGTACGATTTGATTATTCCGAGGGGCGTAAATGGCTGGACATTGAGATGAAGAATATACTTTTTGAACATATACGCCAGCAGATGGAAATGCTAAGGATAGGTAAAGATGAGGTGGCGTCTCTTTTGAAAGAAGAATTGAAAGAACCGATATGGACGGAGATAAAGTCTAATGTGGAGGTGCATTGCCATGATTCATTTGCAAGCGCTTTTTTAGAAGGGGATGCGGATGTTATGGTAGG
>JAFWAX010000023.1 GCA_017507385.1 Bacteroidaceae bacterium
AAACGACACTTAATCTGCATCATTTTATCAGAATCTGCATCATAAACAGCAAAAATGATGCAGATTTTTTCTTTTGTGAGGCAGAAAAGCATTATTCTTCTGGATAGAATGCTGTTTCTCTATTTCTTATTTGTCTTTATGTCTATGGATTTTGGGATTTACACTTGGTGTCTATTCCACATTTTGTCTGGCGTAACTGCATCAATCAGCAAGCGTAACTGCATCACTTGGCAAATGCAAGATTTTCCACCAAATCAGCATTAATTCGAGAAATAATTCGTAATTTTGCAGCGGAATTTCAAACTCATAACGTTATGATGCAGTTAGTCAATAGCAATGGTTCTGTGCTTCTTGAAAGGGAAAAGCCCCATTCAAAGAGAGCTAACAACATGACACTCCGCGTCAGACGACTGACGCAGGGTATGAAGAAAACTGTCAAGCCTGTGCTTATGAGCAAAGATGAATTTTTCAGAAAAATCATCAAGAGCACAGACAATGGCAACGTATAAGAAAGAATACTCTTACTTGGTGGAGAACATTGTGACTGAGTGCGATATTTACTCTGCCGATGGTCACAAGTTCCACACCGAACGTGCCATGTGGGACACGGGAGCCGATACTACCATTATTTCCTCACGCATTGTCAATGAGCTGAAACTACAGCCTTACAAGCAAGGCGGCATAGCAGGCATCGGAGGTGCTACTGGTTCAAATGTCTATCTCGTCCATGTGCTTGTCCCAACAGGTGATTTTGTAACCTCCGTTGAAGTCATGGAGAGCGATTTTGAAGACATTGACGTACTAATTGGTATGGATGTCATTATCTTCGGTGATTTTCTTATAACAAACAAGGACGGTAAGACTATATTCCAATTCCGTACACCAAGCGAGGGTGGTTTGGAGTTGTAATTCTTTAAATAAGGTGTTCGCGTAAGGCTTTTCGCACCAGTTCAGCGGTGTTTCTGGCCTCGCACTTGGCAAGCAGATGTTTGCGATACCAGCCAGCAGTCTCTAGAGTCAGCCCAAGACGGGCTGCAATCCCTGTGTTTGTGAGGCCATCGCAAATCAGGCGGAGAACATTCTGTTCCGCCGGGGTAATGTGAACGGCTTTTGGTTCGCTGCGCTGAATGATGTCCTCTACCTCCGGTGCGATGAAACGGCCGCCCCGCCATACGGTGACAATGGCATTGACGAGCACATCCACAGGCGACAGCTTCAGCACGTAGCCGTGGGCACCGCTGTCAAGCACACGCCGTATCAGGGCATATTCATCGTGAACGGTGACGACCACGACCTTCATCCTCGGATAGTCGCTGACCACCTGACGGCAAAAGGCTACGCCGTCATCGCCGGGCATCGAGAGGTCAAGCAGCAGCACGTCGGGACAGCGTTCCTTCAGGGAGGCGGCGCAGGCCGGCAAAGTGTTGAACTGACGGCTGACTCGGGCCAGGTCGCTGCGGTTGATGGCTTCGGCCAGCCCTTCGCAAAACATGGCGTGGTCGTCGGCCACATAAACGTC
>JAFWAX010000024.1 GCA_017507385.1 Bacteroidaceae bacterium
ATAATGTTTAACAACACAAAATAGAAAAAACATGATACGTAAGATTTTTTCATTTATGGTAGTGATGCTTCTCGCGTTTACAGCAGCATACGCGGGCGGCGGTAAAAAGGATTTTGCCATCATCTACATTGGCAACAGTATAACATACGGTGCAATACACGAGCAGCGCGATGTAACAGCTCCTCCCGTATACACCTCGCAGATTCTTGCGAAGAAATACAAGGCCAATGTCATCTGGCGCAACTGCGGCTGGAGCGGTGCAACCACATACGACTTCCTCCCCTCGCACAAGCGCTACTTCCCCCGCGTAGAGAAAGCTATCAAGGAGATTCAGGCAGAGACCGATGCCCCCATCGTATTCTCAATAATGCTCGGCACAAACGACAGCGCAAGCAAGGGCCCTACAGGATGCCCCGTATCAAATGAGAACTACAAGAACAACCTCATCACCATCATGGAGGCACTCAAGAAACTCGCTCCCGGTGCAAAATTCGTATTCCAGCGCCCCATTTGGTACAGCCCCAACACCTACAATGGAGCAGAGTATCTGCAAAAAGGTCTTAACCGCCTCAACGGATACACCCCTGTGCTCGAAGAGCTGGCAGCAGAGCGTGCCGATGCCATGATGGGCGACAAGGATGCATATGCATACTTCGAGAAGAACTATGAGAAATATTGCTACCACGAACCCGGCTACGCAGGAACATTCTTCCTCCACCCCAACCCCAAAGGCGCAAAGAAACTCGCCAAGTATTGGGCAGCAGGTATTGTAAAGGCACTCGAATAAAGCCTGAACTGGCTTGAACTAAAAAAAGTTGACTCTTTCAAAGTTTCAACTTTTTTTAGTTCAAGCCAAGAGATCCTTCTTATGTCTCGCAAAATGGTCGGTTCTCTGCACTACTGAATGAATGGAAAGTAGAGATTATGCCACTGATGAAAGCCTTCGCTCAGGGCGCACGTCCCAAAGAACTGATTACCGACTGGTCGGAATCACTTCTGACCAAAGCAAAAGAACACAGCGGACTGGTGGATGCCTACGAAGTCTATGATGTGATGCTTAATTATTGGGCTGATGTGATGCAGGATGACTGCTACATGATTGCAAACGATGGATGGACATATCCCGAAGTAAAATCCTTGAAGTCGGGCAAGGGCGACAAGAAAAAGACTATTATGTACGATGAGATAGTTTGCGACCTTGTGCCTGTCAGCATCGTTCTTGCAGAGTATTTTACCACTGAGACGGCTGAGATTGCTGAATTGTCGTCTTCTATAGAGAGTCTGCAACAGGAATTGTCCGACCTCGTGGAGTCGAATACCGACGTATTCCATTTCAACGATGATAATGACGAGGATAAACCTGTCAATGTGAAGATTGCTGACGTAAAGAAAACCATTAAGAATGCAAAGACGGATGGCACCAGCAAGGCGGATTTAGAAATCCTGAAGCTTTGGGAATCTACTTATACAAAGAAGGAAGGGTATATTTCCCAATGGAAGCAGAAGCGAACCGAACTCACAGAGGCAGTTGTGGCGAAGTATGCTACCCTGACAGAGGATGAAATCAAAACGCTGGTGGTTGAACGCAAGTGGCTTGCAAGTGTTGTTGGTGGTTGCGAAGCCTTGATGCAAAATGTCACACACCAGATAGCAAGCGATGTAACCACCCTTGCCGAGCGTTATGAGGTGACACTTGGCGCAACCGAGA
>JAFWAX010000025.1 GCA_017507385.1 Bacteroidaceae bacterium
CATGTATAGCGCCACCGATGAAAATATGGCCATCCTCTACATCACTAAAGCCACCGTGCGCTACTGTTCATTCATGGCTCCCGAACGCAAAACAGGTTTCTGACCTACTTCTCTTGAGGCACTAAAGAAAAAAAAACAAAAAAATAGGAAAAAAGCACTTCCTCAATTAAACCTTTTGTCTCAAGCATAGTCATATAAGACGAAAAACAACAAAAAACACTTTAACATTAACTTTAACTAAAACAGTATGAAGAAGATTATCCTTACACTCATGGCTGTGATGATTTCAATTGTATCATTCGCACAGCAACCAGGCGGACAGCGCCGCGAGTTCAAACCAGAAGACACTGCAAAGCGTCGTGCAGACCAAATTAAGGAGTCAGCAAAAATCAATGACGAGCAGTACAAGAAAGTTTACGACCTCTTCCTCAAGCAGGCAAAAGACCAGCAGGCTAAGATGAAGGAAGCACAGCAGGGCGGCGGACGTCCACAGTTCAACCGCGAAGAAATGCAGAAGCAGCAGGAAGCAACTACAAAGGCACTCAAAGGCATCCTCACAGCTGAGCAGTACAAAGCATACGAGAAAGCACAGCAGGAACGCCGTCAGCGCTTCGGTCAGGGCGGACCTGGTGGATTCGGACCAGGTCAGGGTGGACAAAGACCAGGCGGTGACCGTCCACGTCGCAACAATCAATAACGCAACATAAAACACAAACACAAACCAAGGGGAGCATCACTAGATGCTCCCCTCTCATTTTAAGTTCAACAGATTCTTTATTTAAGCGAAGGTGCCTTTATCTCCCGACCTGCAAATCCAATGACCCTTTACCTCTATAATATTAAAGGTACTCCCAAGATTGTCATCAACATGAGTTCTATGAATTAGTTATATTCAAATTTATTGAACTCATGTAAAAAAAAAGAAAAAAATACGCTTTTCTATAAAACCGCACCCCTCGGGTCCGCCATGGCGGACCCGAGGGGTGCGATGCGTCGTACCCGAGGGGTACGGTCATTTCCCGTTTTTTTATCTGTCATCATAGCGATAAAATGATGGAACCATTTCATCAGACTCACGTCATATTGCGACAATCATTTATTTGTATATCTCACAGGGATTGCTTACCTTTGCAACAAGAAAATAAAAAATGAAAGAATTATGAAAAAAACTGATTTGAAAACTCTTGGACAAGAGAATGCGTTTGACCTAATCGGCACACAGTGGATGCTGGTAACCGCAGGAAATGAAGATAAATTTAACACGATGACAGCTTCATGGGGAGGTTTGGGATTTCTGTGGAATAAGCCTGTAGCTTTCGTGTTTATCCGTCCAGAGAGATATACACACGAGTTTGTCGAGGCAAGCGACAGGATGACGCTCTCATTCTATGCAAAGGAATGGCGCAAGGCGTTGCAGCTTTGTGGCACAAAGAGTGGACGAGACACAGATAAAGTGGCTGCGACGGGATTAACTCCCGTAAAATTGGAAAGTGGCGCAATAACTTTTGAGGAGGCTCGTCTCACGCTGGATTGCCGAAAGTTATTTAAAGCAGACATGAAGGAGTCTGACTTTGTGAACAAAAAAGTGATGGAACAATGGTATAACGACAAGCCAGGTGGCAGCCTACATTCTGTCTATGTTGTTGAAATTGAATCTGTATTTGAGTCATGAACAAGTTTATCTCTTGTTTCCTAACGCTGCTGGGGATGAATGTCTGTACAGCATGCTGCAATCAACACAAAGATGTTTCTGCGGAAGAGTTCAGTTCGCTCATCAGCAACACAGAAACGCAAGTTGTGGATGTGAGAAGCGCTGAGGAGTTTCGAGAAGGTCACATTAAAGATGCACTGAACATCGATGTGAATGACAGTACATTCATGAAAAAAGCCATAGCGATGCTGGACAAAGAGAGGCAAGTGGCTGTGTATTGCAGAAGTGGCAGAAGGTCTGCAAAAGCAGCTGAGTTATTAACTTCTGAAGGCTATCTGGTGAGTAATCTATCTGGCGGCATCCTGAATTGGAAGGAGAAACAGATGGAAACAACAACCGATTCAACAGAAGTGGACGTGTTCAAAACTCCAGGAGGGAAGACAGTGAGATTCCATGCGCTGACACATGGAAGCATCCGCATAAATTATGACGGAAAAGAAATTGAGATTGACCCCGTGGGAAAATTAGGAGGACGCCTCATCGATTATGCCAACCTGCCAAAAGCAGACTTCATTCTGGTCACTCACGAGCATGGCGACCATTTCGACATGGAGGCTATCCAACAGCTGACCCGTCCTGGTACGTGCCTCATCGCAAACCTGCAATGTACAAACATTGCAGGACATGGTTTACACATGAGAAATGGCGACAAACTTGACTTTGATGGCGGCATCACCATTGAAGCTGTACCTGCCTACAACACAAGCGAAGGGCACATGCAGTTTCACCCTCAGGGACGTGATAATGGCTATATTCTCACGCTTGACGGGTTGCGCATTTACATAGCAGGAGACACAGAAGATATTCCAGAGATGGAACACATGGGCAATATCGACATCGCTTTCCTCCCTTGCAACCAACCCTACACGATGACCATTGAGCAATTCATTCGTGCGGCACGAATCGTCAAACCGACAGTGCTCTTCCCCTATCACTACAGTCAGACAGATGTATCTGCACTACCAGACTTGCTGAAGGCAGATGGCATCGAGGTGAAAATCAGACATTACGAATAAGCTGATCTAAAAGATAGGCTGTGTTGACAAAATAGATAGCGGAGGTGTTGGAAGAAGCCTACCCTATCTGTTTATCATGTGTCGGATGGCTTCTAACGGTGCATAAAAAAGCATGCGAGGTCCACTCCAACGCATGACAGAACGAATTTTCTCGCGCTGAGCAGGTGCATAGCAATGAACTGGGCATTTCCGGCAAGCAGTCTTCTTCTCGCCAAATCTGCAGCGATCAAGACGACGGCAAGCATAATCAGCCAGTTGCTGATATTCTTCAGGCATGTTCTTTTCTTTCAACTTATGTAGGCAATAAAGGCGAATCATCAGACGGACGGTTCTTTTCTCACGGTTAATCTTATTCATCAGAATTAGGAGTATTATGAGTTACCCAGATCAATTTGCTGATGTCATAGCCACGACGTTTTGCCTCATCAAGAATTGTTGTCTTAACATCGTCTGACAGCAACGAACTACGAGAGAGTATCCAAAGATAATTATCGCTGCCACCGCCAATAAGAGCATACTGGTAGTTCTTGTCGAGCAGCATAATACGATAGTCTGAATAAAACGGGCCGAAGAAAGACACACGCAGCAAAGCCGGCGTATCAGTCAGCTTAGCCCTGCCTTCCGACTGTTTGGGCTTCCCATTTTTCATGCCTGTATTCAGCACTTTTATCGTTCCATCTTTCTGCAACGTATAAGCCGCCTTTGTTTGCTCCATGCCACGTTCAAATCTGTGGTCAAAGCGTGCTATCTCATACCAATTGCCGAGGAATCGCTCTGTATCGAAATCTTTTACAACAGAGTTATCGACAGTTAATTTACTACATCCTGCCAATAGGCTGAACAATGATACTAAGAATAATGTTTTTCTCATCATAAACTGAATTAGGATTATTTTCGGCAAAGATATAAAAACGATTCCGCTTCATTTGAGCTTTTACATATTTTCACCTGCTTTTTCAATACATTTATGTTTTATAAACAAAACTTCAGAAAAAGGGAGCGGATGCAAAATGGGAACACAGTCATAATACTGGCATGAGTTCGACGAATTAGCATAAAGCATGCCGTTCCCTACGTGCCCACCGTGTGCATAATATTTAAAACACCGCCTGCGAAATATTTCAAACACGGTGCTTTAAATATTATGCGGACGGTAGAGGTGAAAACAACGTGAATCATATTTTTTTTTAGCCGATTCATGCAGCTTTTTAATTCGCCGAACTCACGTCAATACAAAAAAAGAAACGAGGTTTGCACCATCGATGCAAACCTCGTTTTATATATAAATCGTTTATGATTTACTTGTTGAGCGCAAGTGCAACATTAACAGCACAAGCTACAGTACAGCCTACCATTGGGTTGTTTCCGATACCAAGGAAGCCCATCATCTCAACATGTGCTGGAACAGAAGAAGAGCCAGCAAACTGAGCGTCAGAGTGCATACGTCCAAGAGTATCTGTCATACCGTAAGAAGCAGGACCAGCAGCCATGTTGTCTGGGTGCAGCGTACGACCTGTACCACCACCTGAAGCTACTGAGAAATAAGGCTTGCCAGCAAGCACGCGCTCCTTCTTGTAAGTACCTGCAACTGGGTGCTGGAAGCGTGTTGGATTGGTAGAATTACCTGTGATAGATACATCCACATTCTCCTTCCAGAGGATTGCAACACCTTCACGAACATCGTCTGCACCGTAGCAGTTAACCTTTGCACGTGGACCGTCAGAATATGCCTTTTCCTTCACCACCTTGAGTTCGCCAGTGAAGTAGTCAAACTGAGTCTGCACATAAGTAAATCCATTGATACGAGAGATAATCATCGCAGCGTCCTTTCCAAGACCG
>JAFWAX010000026.1 GCA_017507385.1 Bacteroidaceae bacterium
ACTTTTCAATATTAATATTTTTTCGTAGTATTGCATCGGCAAGTAATAAAACTTAATAACCGTACAAGGATACTTCATGCAGGTTTCGGATTCATGCTATTGGGTATTGATTACGTCATGAAGTATTTCCCAAAGACTATTTAACGTGAGTTCGATGAATTAGCATAAAGCATGCTGTTCTCTACGTGTCCACCGTTCGCATAATATTTAAAGCACCGTGTTTTAAATATTTCGTGCGCGGTGCTTTAAATATTATATGAACTGTGAATGCTAAAACAACGTGAATCTTATTTTTGTTTAAGTTAATTCATGCAACTTTTTAATTCGCCGAACTCACGTTATTTAATAAGTATTTTTTCAATAGGCTGTTTCTTGTCCCTGTCAAATGGATGTGACTGGTATTTAACCTTTTCAAAATCGATTTCATTTAAATCTATACAACGGACAGTGTTATTATATGCAGTTTTAAAATAGACTTTACGATTGGAAAGGTCTATAACAGAGGTCCAATGTGTTGCGCTTGGCATGTTGGGAGTTTTCCCTAAAGGATGTTCAATGCCTATTGGTATATCAAAATTATTGAGAATATGGAAGCATTGTTTTACGGTTTCCATGGCATTGGAGAGTCTTGGTGCCGTAGCACAATAAAATGCAGCTCTTACAAAACGAGAAGGCGGCGTGGCATCTCCTGGCATCCCCAAGAATCCACTGTTTCCTCCCATCGGGAAAAGAACTTGTTTTCCAATATTCTGACGCGGTGCATTACCGGGAAATAGGTTTACGTAATTGTTGAGGTTTGTCAAATGCCATTGGAAATCTGGCGAATTAGTAATCACCCCAACTGTATTTTCATGAATATGAAGAGTAGCATCGATTATCTCCAGCACAATTTGCCGTCCGCTTGCATCTCCTATACGCCAATGGACTGTGGAAGAACTATCCAATCCGACGATATGAACTTGCTTTAACTTCAGAGCTTTTATTACTTCTTCCACCGTAGCAAATTGACTGAGCATCCATTGGTTCAGTTGAAGGTCACCTATCGTTTTCTCACGTTGCTTTTCATCAAACTTAGCATAACCACCAAAATGCGGGAAGAAAAACAGACCACAAGACAGGCCTTTTTCATTTAAGCCTTCTGCTATAAATTCCGGGCGCACTACAGATAAACCTATTACACCATATTTTGCCATAAATTTTATTCCGTTGGCATCGATTGGCGTAAATGACTGCAATTTCTGTCCTCTTGGAATAATCACATATTCACCAGGAAGATCCATTTCAGAACCTTCAATGGTACGGGCTTGGATATAGCTTCCATCTTTAGCTGTTAGCGATATCCCAGTACAACCGACTGTAGGAAATGTGCCAAACGCATTCCTTGAATCTTCTTGTTTCATCATAAATCCTCCTTTTTGATTTTATATGTAAACTTGGTTGCAAAAGTATGCTTTATTTTTCGGAGATACTTCATTGAATTGTATAAAGAAGTTTAACGTAATCATAAAAAAAACAAAAAGGATTCTGTAAAAAAACACTATGTTCCAACAATAGAGCAAGCAACATGCCTCTCATGAAATTTTTACTATTAAATTGGAACAGATTGGACTTCCCTACATGTACACCATGTGCATAATATTTCAAACACCGCCTACGAAATATTTCAAACACCGTGTTCTATATATTAAGGACACAGCACGCCTTTAAGGAAAACTTATTTGCTTCCCTTTACAAGCAGGTACGTAAGTAATGGAGGAAATCAAAAGAACATAAAAGATTTTATTATCAAAAAGGTCTGGAATCACATGTGACACCAGACCTTTTCCGTATTTAGGCATGTTTCATCCACTTGAAAACACTTATGGGAGGACAATACTTTTTAGAGCTGAACCAAAAATGATATACTGTGTATTGCCTGCTATGGTACCTTCGTTTTGTCCCCAAAGGAATGGCCAATCGTCGTAATTCTCGAAATGGTCAGGACGACGGAACAACAAACCCGGAGCTACATTGCCTGGAATAAAGGAGAAGTCTGCACGATTGTTACCATAAAAGACCTCTTTAGGACGGGCAGCACCCACTGTCGCAACAAAGGAATAGTTATGGTAAGGGTGGCATCCATAAATCCAATCAGCAGCACGGAATATTACATCACGGCGCACAATGTCGGGAAAATATATGTGTGCATAGCAAACCGTTGTGCCAAAACTGAGTACCTGTCCACCACCTGCCCAGTTGCCTAGTCCAATGGGAAGTCCATAAGGGTTCAGTGTTGCAAGAGTATCAATATACACTGAATATTTTTCCACATAAGGACGCAAACGCTGACGATAAGATTCATCCATAAAGGGGATTGCATCTAATGCCGTCTGAATAGTAGAATTGACATTGCGGTCGAGCGATGTCCAAATTTGTGCATTAAAATTGTCAAGATACTGCTTCTCACGTGTAGCAGCATAGAGTTGCAAGTTTGTGCCCAGGTCACCTCTTCTATCTGTTCGCTGTCCACGACCATTCTTAGCCATCAACTTTGTAGCCTCATCCATAAGTCGTTTTGACTGCACAAGAGCGCGCTGTGCCAATTCGTCATTATACCCCTGCATTGCACGGCTGGCAGCAGCAAACATGGTAGCGGCTTGAAAATCAAGGTTTGGATTACGAGTGGTGAATGCCCACATATCATCAGGTGTACCGCTAGATTTTCCATCAGTCGAAACTTCATAAGGCTTCAGAGATGGATCATAGTGCAAACCGTCTGTGATGCTGGCAGCATCTCCCAAATGATGGTAATTGTCAAGCACAGAATTAGAAAGCGTTGAAGCCATGTGGCCTATCTGTTCTGCCTGCGCTACAAGGTTCAGTGTGCCATGTTCTATAAATTGCAAAATATCGGGTGTTCCATCTGGACGATGCAATTCCACATAACGCTGCTGCTGGCTCACGAAAGTCTCGTCACGAGTAGGCTTGAAAAGTTCCCATATACGAATGAAATTTTGAACCACACTGATGTTTGAACCTGTCTCAATATCAAAGTCACCTGCATCAAAGAAACCTCCGACATTCAGACCCGGAATCAATTCCAACGGCTTATACTTTGTATCTGAGTTCGCTCCCTGACGATGCAAATCAAAGTGGTCGCTCTCCGGAGCCTGTAAATAACCTTCTTTAAAAGGTTCACCATGCCATGTACGATAGCCTTCTGTCACATACATGTGATTCATATGGATAGGTACCCATACATCAGTTGTGGCATCCGTAATTTTATCATACACATGTTCATCAATAAGGAAATCATTAGTCTTAACATTACCATACTGAATGTAATAGACTCCTGGTTGCTTTACGGATGAGAAATCAAAC
Organism: Bacteroidaceae bacterium; assembly: GCA_017507385.1. Lineage (GTDB taxonomy): Bacteria > Bacteroidota > Bacteroidia > Bacteroidales > Bacteroidaceae > Minthosoma. The sequence continues at coordinate 3,361 of JAFWAX010000026.1, forward strand.
TTCACATAGTTGTACTTGAAGTAATCACCCCACTTTTTGATGTCACCACGGAATGCTTCAGCTGTGGTACCATCTTCATTAATACGCATCAGAGTAGCCTGACTCAAAGGAGAATCATTCTTATCTAATTCTATCACAGCAACCTTGGGCTGTTCTGGCTGATAGCCAACTTGCGAGAAACCAATGTTAGGTTCACGAATCCAATTGGGGATAGCGTGTGGCTCTACGGTCCAAGTAACCACCTTACCAGTCTTTCCTTTGGGCAAAATACTTCGCAAGACAAACCATCCATTCTGTGCCAACATACGCCCGTCATAAAGACGTAATTCTGCATCTTCACAACTGACGCGAATCATACGTTCTGGAGCATCTGTAGCCATGATAATACTGTGCCCTGTTTCAATTGGAAGAGGGTCAACGAAACGATCTGTGCCACGGTCATCATAAGTCTTAAATCCTTTGAACTGGCGAGGCTTCTCGCTATTGGGACGTGTAACCGTCTGGCTCGTTGCATATCGAGGGAAACGGCCCAACCTTCCATCGATTAAATAGGTTTTCAGCCAATACTGCGATGGTAAAAATTCCAAGTTAAAACCAGCCTCACCGGCTAATTTCTCTGGCACAGGATTATCAAGCCATACTGCAATCTCTACAGCCTTTCCCTTCGCTGTCACTACTACACGGCTATCAAAATCGTAATCATCATAGCGCATACCTATTTCTATGCTTCCTTGTTCACGATTTACCTTACGACTGGTCATTTTAGGCACCAGATCCCACTGTTCTGGGGTATTGTTCAAACGGACAGCACCACCCTGCACCGTACGAACGCCATGATGAATAATTTCAATACCAGAGTTCTTCTCATCATTGAAACCACCATTAAAACTATTACTGAACACCAACACGTTTACTCCTTGCCGTTCAAAATATTCTCGCTCGTTTAACTGAAAATCTTGTGCATGGCATAGACTTGTTGCCATCAGCAACATAAATAACGATAACTTTCTCATTTTGTGTTTGTTATTTTTAAAAGTTACAAAAAATCATTGAACAAAATCAATCTTAGTCTTTGAATATTTTCTGTGCAAACATCGCAAGGTAGATACGCCAGTTACGCCAGATGTGTCCGCCATCATTTTCATAGTATTCATACAGATAGTTATGACCATCAAGATAACCACGCAATTCATTGTTCATCTGCATCAGAAAATCGTCCTTTCCAATAGCAATCCAATAAAGACGAGGCTTTGACTCAAAAAGACGAGCCATTTGTGCATCAAACTGAACATCGTTCCTTTTCACACGGGCAGCGGCTGACTGCAAACCATAATAATCAAAAACTTCAGGATAAAGGTACGAAATACCAAACGTATGGCCTCCCCCCATCGAAAGTCCTGTCACAGCACGGGCAGAACGCTTACGAATAGTTTTATAGTTGTCATCTACAAAGTTCACTATATCCATAAAGCTTTCTTCCATCGTCGCCTTAGCACCACGATTATTAAATGCGTTACCATCAGGAGTATACATACCCTCATGCCACCATCCGGGAGCCGCATTGCATGTTGGGTTACCATTTGGCATAACTACAATCATTGGCACACATTTACCTTCTGCAATCAGGTTATCCATAATCTGTGACGCACGTCCTAAATCACCCCATGCCGTTTCATCACCTCCATGACCATGCAACAAATACATTACAGGAAAACGCTTCTTACCATCGTAAGCAGCAGGCAAATACACTGTCATGCGACGTTGTTGGCCAAGCGTCGGACTATCGTACCACACTCTTGAGAGAGTTCCGTGAGGTACATCGTTCACTTGATAAAGATGTCCTTTATCATCCTTTTCCTTTGTCACTATAAAGATGTTGCTCAGTGTAGAAATATCGCGATTTACATAACTATTAGAAGGGTCTATGATTCGCTGTCCATCTACCGAAAAACTGTAAGAATACAGTTCCGGATTCAGTGTATTTGTCGTTGCTGTCCATACACCATTCTCTTGTTTTACCATTTGCAACGTTTGTCCAGAAATTTCTCTAAAATCACCCGTCACAGTTACCCGTTGCGCTGTAGGATCAAAAAAGTTAAAAGTCACCGTACCATCAGCATTCAACACTGGCGATTTTACACGAGGACGCTGTCCCAAGGCTTGCTGACCAAAGCTGATTATGGTTATCAGACCACAACATACGAATAACAGAATTCGCTTCCTGCAATTGGATTTGGGGGAAGATGGGCTTATCGCCATACTTGTGGAGTTCATCGGCTTGAAACACCCACCATTGTTCACCATTACTTTCTTCATTTATGTATAATTTTAAAGGTTAAGTTCCATTTTCATTACTTTCTGTTACAAATATAGGTCATAAAAATGAAAAAAACAGGTATTTTTTGTATAACTTTGTGGCAAAATCATAAAAAAATCACAAAATGGAGGATTTCAAAGATAAAGTAGCAGTTGTAACAGGCGGCATGCAAGGCATTGGACGCTGCATCGCTGAAGAATTCAAAAAAGCAGGTGCTCATGTCTGTATCATTGACAAGCAGGATGGACAGCATTTCGTTGGCGACATCTCAAACCAACAAGTATTGGAACAATTTGCAAAAGAAGTCACAGAGAAACATGGTCACATTGATTACCTTATTAACAACGCGTTGCCGCTCACAAAAGGTATTGACGAGTGTACTTATGAAGAGTTCCAATATGCCTTGAGCGTTGGCATCACTGCCCCATTTTATCTCGCAAAACTTTTTATCCATCATTTTGCAAAGGGTGCTGCCATCATCAACATCTCTTCATCAAGAGATCGTATGAGCCAACCGCAAACAGAAAGCTACACTGCTGCAAAAGGAGGCATTGCCGCCCTCACACACGCACTGGCTATAAGCCTTGCGGGAAAGGTACGCGTCAATTCCATATCGCCTGGCTGGATTGACACCAGCGACACTGTCCATAAAGGTTCCGATGCCTCTCAACAACCTGTTGGGCGTGTGGGCAATCCGATGGACATTGCCAACATGGTATTGTTCCTCTGTTCCAATAAAGCAGGCTTCATCACAGGCGAGAACATCTGCATTGATGGCGGCATGACCCACCAAATGATTTACCATGGTGACAACGGATGGAAATTAGAAACATCATAAACCGGACAGGCACAAATACATGAAATTCATTATCTTAAAATGGAAGTTCCAAAACCCAAGGCAACACAGCGGCTGCACTGCACGAGGCAGAACGTGACACAAGACGAAGAAGGCATATAACCATGCGCCAACTTGGCTTAAGTACGGCATTCCTCATCAAATCCATCCAACTCGGAATTAAAGCGTTCGGAAGTCCTAAAATCAAAGAATCCATGACTGAAACACATCACATCCGACAATGAGCACCTTTGCTAAATCAATAAAAATGGAGAAAACAACAATTGTCACAACTCTTTTGGTTGCATTCATGTAAAAAAATGAAGAAAAATAAAACACTAAATTGGGAAGTCCGCCACTACAGCGAGCTGGGCACGCATGAGCTTTACGAAATCCTGAGACTCAGAGCAGAAGTTTTTGTTGTTGAACAGAATTGCCCATATCAGGATTTAGACGGACTTGACTGTGCATGCTACCATGTCCTTGGTTGGCATGGAGACAATCGGGAATTAGCTGCTTACGCACGCATTTTGCCTAAGGGAGTTGACCCTTATGAATTAGTTGGCGAAGGCGATGAAAATCATGGAGGCATCGGACGTGTTGTAGTGGCTCCCCGACATCGTGGCATCGGGCATGAACTCATGAACCATGCAATAGACGCATACAGAGAGAAGGTGGGAATAGACATTCCATGCATCATCCATGCACAGGCCCACTTGAAGAGCTTCTATGAATCACATGGCTTCAAACAATCCAGCGGCCTTTGCGTCATTGATGGAATTGACCACATCGAAATGACATGGAGAAATTCTTAAGGGAAACAGATATCACATCACAAAAGAAACGAATAAAGAAAGGAGCTGTAGCATACACAGCTCCTTTCTTTATTCGTTATAAAAATATACCTTATCCGCAATGGAAGTAACGGTTCACCAATTTAAGCATTTCTTCCTGATTTCCACCAATATCGCTTCGCAGAGTTCGGTCTCCGTATGCACGAAGCTTCTTGATGATTCCATCAATCATGGCAGGGCTGAACACGTTGTACTGTTCAAACACTTCACGCTGACTTTCAAGGCAGTCGGCAGAAGCCTCGCAGCTATCTGGCAACTGTGCAAGGTCTTTGAGCTTATCCTCGTTTTCCTTCTGGTGGATATTCACATTGACATAAGTCTTCTCTGCAATTTCAAGTGCGTTGTCCAGTTCAAACCCGTATCGGCATGCCACAGCAAGTCCAGCTATGAGCTGATAGATGTCTGCTGAACCATCAGGTGAACGCATCTCCACGGTCTGCTTCTGAGTCGTGTCGTAGTTGCTCTCGTTCTCCAACGGATTGGCAATCTTGCACATGTCGCTCTTTGCTGCCCATCCAAGTGGCACGCGCACCAGCACCGAGCGGTTTCTGTCGCCCCAGCAGATGTTTGTTGGTGCCTCTTGATGTGGAACGAGGCGGAAATAGGATGTCGGATTGGTATTGCCGAAAGAAGTGATAGAAGGAGCCAGCTGCATCATGCCTGCGATAGCCTTTCTTGCTGTTGCAGAAAGGACGCCATTTTCGAGCATCTGATTCTGTCCATCCTTCACGATGCGCATGTGGACGTGCAAGCCAGAGCCTGCCTTTCCTGCTGTAATCTTTGGGGCAAACGTAATGTCGTATCCCAGCTTATAGGCAAGGTTGCGAATAATCCACTTTGCCACCATCAGCTGGTCGGCAGCATCTTCTGCGCAGACGGGCAGGAACTCGATTTCGTTCTGCTCGTAAATCATGCCATTGATGGTGAAATTACCCACTTCGGAATGTCCGTACTTGATCTGCCCTCCTGCCTGTGCGATGTAAGCCATACATTGTGTGCGGAACTCGTTAAACTTCGCGTATGGCGCAGACTCATGATAGCCCTTCTGGTCAGTTGCCGGGAACATGCCTGTGTCTGGAGCTATCACATAGTATTCCAATTCGCCCATTGCCTGGAATTCCATGCCTGTCACTTTGTTGAAAGCGCGGCAAGCCTTGCGAAGCGTGTTCTCTGGCGAACTCTCCAGCGGTTCTCCGTCCTTGTTAAAGTAAGAACAAAGCATCGAGAGCGTTGGAATCTCTGCAAAAGGATCAAGGAAAGCTGTGCTGAATCTTGGCAACACATAGAGGTCGCTGCTTCCTGCCTCGATAAATGGGAAAAGGCTTGAGCCGTCCACACGTTCTCCACAGGTAAGGATGGCGTCCAGATAAGCCGCATTGTTAATGACAAAATTCAGCGTCTTCAATCTTCCGTCTCCTGCTGGATACATGAAGTTGACCATCTTGACATCATTCTCCTTGATGTAACGGACAATGTCCTCCTTCGTAAATTCCTTGCAGGGCTTGCCCAGAAAAGCCACCACCCTGTTCGGATTCATTTCAAGTTCTTTTTTCATATATTTTTATTTAGCAATAAATTCAATTGAGTGGCAAATATACAATAAAAAATTGACAGAAGAAATCTCACACCTTTTTTTCTATCAAGAACACAAAAAAAATGAAACAATGTGATTATTTTGACCACGTGCATCCATTTTTCATGCACATCAAAAATGGTGTGCCCCACACCGCCTCGTCGATGTGCCCCACATCAATCTGCCGATGTGCCCCACACCGATTTCGAGGTGCACCCTGTATCGTAATTTAGGCACACCTTACATCGTAATTGCGGTAAGCCCTATATCGATTGAGGCTTTATTTCTTGCCTCGATTGATGATATAGATTCCTCCAGCCGACAAGAGGACTGCCAGCACATATTTTAGATAAAAAGGCTCATGCAGACAAAGGCACGAGGTAATGGCACCCACAACCGGGATGAGCGAATTGAAGATGGCAACTTTACCAACAGGATTGCAGCTCAGCAACTTGTTGTAAAGCGTGAAACCAATCGTAGAAATGGCAATAAGCAGGAGAAGAATGAGCATGCCCGCTCCTGTTACTTGAGGAAGTGCACCTTCCATAAGCAAGCCAGGAAGAATCAGCAGCACGCCACCTACAGCAAGGCTGTATCCCGTGCCAACAAACACATCCGTGTATCTGCCCAATCCGCGAGTCATCAGCCCTGCCACAGCTGAACACAGGGCATTGAGAATAATCATGCCATCGCCAAGCAGCGTAAACTGTCCGCTATCCCCTCCTCCCAAATTGAGCACTACCACACCTGCTACGCCGACAGCACATCCTGCCGCTTTGCGCGCTGTGAGTCTATCTGTCTTGAAAAATGCGCATGCCAGCAACACCAACATGAACACACCCAGCGAATTGAAAACTGCAGCTCTGGCTCCAGCACTATGTGACAATCCTATGTAAAAGCAAGCATAATGCAACGTCGTGTTCATCAGAGAAAAGGTCAGCACATAAAGCCATCCTCCTATCCCTGAAACTTTAAGCGTGCTATGAGCAAAGGCTAAGACTATCAATCCTGACAAAGCAAACCTGATGCCAGCAAAAAGCATCTTGCTTCCCGTCATGTCTTGCATGATGGCAAACTCTTCAAATCCCAACTTGATGAGCGGGTAAGCCCAACCCCATGCCACAGCGGCAGTCAAAGCAAACACAACCACCCACGCTGGTTTCTGAAAGATACTGACTGTATTGTTTTTCTCCATCCTCAATTGTTTTGGGCGCAAAGGTACGGATAAAAAATGACACATCCGAAGTTTTTGCTTTTCAGAGTCTTCTCTACCGCTAAAAAAATGAAATCGTCTTAAGAAAGCATAACCGATGATTCATGTATTGAAACTTTACTTTATATTTGCAGCGAAAAGATTGAAACGGGAAAAGCCTTTATGGCAATCGACATAACGGAAACAGCAATTGTTCCGTTTGTGACCTCAAACCAATATTATTAATTTTTTAAAAAGGAGGAAAGATTATGAGAAGTTTCACATCGTTCGACCTGCAGTATGCACACCGTTTTTACGGTTTCCGTGGCGAAGCTCAGTACTTGCACGGACACACAGGACACCTGACCATCGAGGTGGAAGATTCTATCAACGAAGGAGTTAACATGGTATTCCCATGCAACGAGATTAAGAAAACAGCATGGGATGTGCTGAAAAACTTCGACCACGCACTTGTATTGCGCAAGGACGACCCGCTCCTTCCCGCCATCCTTGGAGTGTATGACAAACAAGGCATCAGAGAGGGGCATCCGCAAAACAAAATGAAAGGAGAAGCCTTCAAGACCGAACTTGCCACAGCTTACCCAGACTGCCGCCTTGTTGTAACCAAGGAAACCATGACTGTTGAAGGCATGATAAAAATTGTCTATGAACTACTGAAGGAGAAACTGAACATTGTGAAAATCACATTCACCAGCGGAGACAACGCTGCATCGGCCTGCTTCAACACTTGCAACGAGATAGACCGCTGCCCATGGTGCGGCATTGCGCTGAATGACAACGGCGTATGTCCAAAGTGCGGATACAAGAAAAAGTAACAGTTTATTAAACAAGCATTTAACGGCGCATTATGCAGCTCACCTGAACAGCGGCAGCATGATGCGCCACAATGTGTATTATCCCCACGTACCTTCGCCAACAAGAAATTTAAGCATTTTGTATGCCTCTGATGATGCTCGATAAATAAAAAATCGTAACTTTGCATCAATAACCCTAAATGAGAAAAACCAACTGTCCAAAACCTAAAAAAATAATATAATGACAAAGACATTCAAAGGCATACTCGTTGCCATGCTCACACTGGGAAGTACTGCCACTTTTGCGCAGATTGCCACTCCCACACACAAGATTGAACAGACATTTACCATCCCTGCTCCCAACTACAAGCTCAGCCCCTACACGGGAATGGACCGCCAGGGGTGGATTGATGCAGCAGAACATCTGCTCGAAGGAGCATTCACCTACATCCGCGACATTGATGACCCGATGTACTTCCCCAAGCAGTTCGACAAAACTTACCCTAACAACGATGGACAAATTCCCACAGCCAAGCTTGAAGGCTTCTGCCGCACCCTTTTCCTTGCTGCACCGCTGCTGAAGGAGAATCCCGACCTGACACTCAACGGCATCAAGGTAGGCGACTACTACCGCCATCAGCTCCTCAACTTGCTCGACCCCAATAGTCCGAGCTACATCCGCCACCTTGGAAAGAATGGAGGCCCCAGCCAGATTCTCGTCGAATTCGGCGCACTTGCCATCTCCTTGACAACAGCTAAGAATGTGCTTTGGGATCCTCTTACCCAAGAGCAGAAAGACAAACTGGCAGCCACCATGCTGAGCTACGGAAATGGACCCACTATCGGAAGCAACTGGATGTTCTTCAACGTCTTCGTCATCAGCTTCTTCAAGGAACAAGGCTATCAGGTTAACGACTGGCGACTGGAAGACTGTCTGAAAAAACTGCTTGCCCTCTACCGTGGTGAAGGCTGGTATAATGATGACCCCGCCTATGATTACTACAGCATGTGGGCCTTCCAGATGTACGGCCCCATCTGGGCAAAAGCATACGGACACTTCTACCCCGACTACGCAAAACAATTTATCAAGAATCAGGCCGACCTCATCGACAACTACCCCTATATGTTCAATGCAGAAGGTAAGATGAACATGTGGGGCCGAAGCATCCCTTACCGTTTCGGTGCAGTCGTTCCGTTGGCACTACTCGGCTATCAAACCGACCTTGACATCAATTACGGATGGATGAGACGCATCGCTTCCTCCACCCTGCTCCAGTTCCTGCAAAACCCTAACTTCCTCGAAGACAACGTGCCCACACTTGGATTCTACGGACCATTCGAACCAGCCGTACAGATTTACAGCTGCCGCGGTAGTGTTTACTGGTGCGGAAAGGCATTTCTCGCTCTGCTTCTTCCTGCCGACAACCCATTCTGGACGGCAAAGGAAAACAATGGACCCTGGGACAAGGAATTCAAGAAAAATCAAGTGTACAACAAGTTCCAGCCTGCCACCAACCTCCTTATCACCGACTATCCTAACGTAGGTGGTTCTGAAATGCGCTCATGGTGCCACGAAACCGTAGCAGCAGACTGGCAGAAGTTCCGCAGTTCTGAAAACTACAACAAACTTGCTTATCATACAGAATTTCCCTGGATGGCAGACGGCAAGAATGGCGAAGTGTCAATGAACTATGCCACTAAAAATGGGAAAGGCCAATGGGAAGTGCTCCGTCTCTACACTTTCAAGAGTTTTGAAGATGGTATCTACCGACGCGATGCAGAATTGGAAACCAACCGCGAAATCAAATACAACCTTGCAGACATTCCGCTACCTAACGGTGTGCTGCGCATAGACAAGGTTAAAGTACCTGCAGCCACCTCTATCCGTCTCGGTCACTACACGCTGCCTGAAATCGGCGGAAAGCCTGTTAGCCAAAGCAAATCAGAGAAAGTACCAGAAGCCACCATCATCAGCAACGGACAATACAGCCTTGCCATGATCAACCTCACCAGCTGGGACAAGACCAGCGTGCTCCATCCCGAAGGCATACACCCCATGAGCAACACCTGTGGACTTATCATGAACGAAAAAAGCATCGATTCAGAAGAAGTCATGGTGACCCTCATGCTCTGGAAGAAAGGCAGCAAGCCATTCAGCAAGAAAGAGCTCACGCCTGTCAAATCGGTCAAGGTTGCCGACGACAAGCAAAGCGTCACTATCACGATGGCCGACAAGAGTGTCAAGACCGTGAAATTCTAAGAAGCAAAGCATAGGCTATTTTTAGCCTATAGCTGCAAAACACAAACATCATAACCCACATTTATAACACATGAAAGATTTTCTCTTTTACGCGCCAACAGAGGTGCAGTTCGGCAAACAGTCAGAAGAGCTCGTTGCCGATTTAGTGAAGAAATACGGAGGCACCAAGGTTCTGCTTCACTACGGTGGACAGAGCGCTAAGCGTTCCGGTCTGCTTGACAAAATATGCCGCCTACTGAACGAAGGAGGCATAGAATATATTGAACTGGGAGGCGTCGTGCCCAACCCACGTCTCTCAAAAGTGAAGGAAGGCATCGCATTGTGCCGCCAACAAGGCATTGACTTCATCCTTGCCGTAGGTGGCGGAAGCGTCATCGACTCTTCTAAAGCCATTGCATACGGTGTGCCTTACGAAGGCGACGTTTGGGACTTCTATATTGGTAAAGCCGAAGCAACCACCTGTCTCCCCGTAGCTACGGTGCTCACCATTCCAGCGGCTGGCAGCGAAATGAGCGAAGCAAGTGTCATCACCAATGAGGATGGAGACATCAAGTTGGGCTACTCCAACAACATCTGCCGACCCAAGTTCGCCATCATGAATCCAGAACGCACCTTCACCCTGCCCCCTTACCAGACTGCCGCAGGTGTAACGGACATCATGCTGCACACCCAAGAGCGCTACTTCAACACAGAGTGCGACATGACCATTGCTGACACCATTGCTGAAGCCCTTCTACGCACCATGAAGGAATGCGTCTTCGCTGTGCTGGAAAACCCTGAAGATTATCGCAACCGTGCGCAAATCATGTGGGCAGGAAGCCTTGCCCACAACGACGTGACCGGCAACCGTCTTACAGGCGACTGGGCTACCCACTCGATAGAGCACGAACTTAGTGCCATGTTTGACGTGACCCACGGTGCAGGCCTTGCTGTAGTATGGCCAAGTTGGGCTCGTTATGTCTATAAAGAGAACATGAGCCGTTTTGTCCGTTTCGCTGTCAACGTCATGGGCGTCGAGAATGACTTTACTGATCCAGAAGGCACAGCACTCAAAGGCATCGAAGCCATGAAGCGATTCTATCGCGCCATTGGCATGCCAACTACCATCCGTGAGCTCATCGGCCGTGACATCACCGACGACGAAATCAAGGAAATGGCAAGCAAGTGCACCCGTGGCGGAACCATTACGCAGGGTCGTTTCAAGAAACTCACAACTGCCGACATCGAGGCCATCTACCAATTAGCAAGATAAAAGAATGAAGCCCCGCCCTTCCTTAACCATTGAGGGGAGGGACTCTCCTATTCTCACAAATTCCTTTTCACCCCTATTCCCTTTAATTTTTTAAAAATGAAGAAGATCTTCCTTAGTCTCATCACAGCAGTGGCTCTCGCATCATGCGGCCACCAACCAGCAACAGATACCGTGTCACAGAACACCGACAGCATGACACAGAGTACAGATGTGCTTACAGCAGCCGACACTCTCAGTCCAGAAATCCTGCAAGCCAACATGGAAGAAGCACAGGCATATCTCAAATCATGCGGCGTTTTCTATATCGCCACAACCGATGCTGACCAACCACGCGTACGACCATTCGGAGTTGCCGAAATCATAAACGGACGCCTCTATATTGTAACTGGCAAGAAAAAAGATGTTTATAAGCAGATGGCAGCCAACGGCAAGTTCGAAATCTGCGCACTCAAGCCATCTGGCAGCGAATGGATACGTATCAGCGGAACTTTGGTCGCCGACGAAACCCTTTCCGTAAAAGAAGAGATGCTCAACCGCAATCCAAGTCTCCAGTCCATGTATAGCGCCACCGATG
>JAFWAX010000004.1 GCA_017507385.1 Bacteroidaceae bacterium
CTTATACTTTGGATGATACAGGCAGAATTACAGGAAGCTTAAGAACGTCTCATGAGAGATAGCAACTGTAATTTGTACTTACTTATTGTATTCGCGATCCGTCATTAAAAGTTAAAAACGTTAAATCTTCATCTATTTTATCATCTACAGAATCTTCCTCATCACTTTTCTATCGTTTAAATCAAAACAAGATGAAATACAACAAGTTATGAATACCGTGTTTGCTCTGACTTGACTTCTGTCACCATTCCTGAAGGCGTGACAAGCATTGAAATTCATGCGTTCGATGGTTGCAAGGGTCTGACTTCCGTCACCATTCCATCAAGTATGACATATATTTCCGGATTTGCATTCAAGAGTTCTACTATCAAAGAGATTGTGTGCAATGCCACCACTCCTCCGGCTTGTGTGAGTAAAACATTTAGCGACGCCACCAAGGAAACGTGCATCCTGATGGTGCCAGAGGGAACAGAGGCTCTTTATAAAGAAGCAAGGGAATGGAAGGACTTTCTTGTGATTGAGAGCATCCCATCAGCCATTGAGCAGGTAGCAGGCTCAACAGCGGTGGCGGGTGACATCTACGACCTGAGCGGAAGACTGATGAAGACGCAAGCAGAAGGCATGGATGGCTTGGCTCCTGGCGTCTATGTGAAGAACGGGAAAAAGTATATCGTGAAATAAGCGTTGCTTTTGTGCTCACCGTCTTCATCATATTTAAAACACCGTGCACGAAATATTTCGCAGGCGGTGTTTTAAATATTATGCGCACGGTGTACACGTAGGGAGGAGCGAGTTTCATGTGAATTTGCCGAACTCGCGTTGAAATAAAATGCCTCATTGCGATGAGAGAAACGGATACAGAAAAGGCGTGGATTTTGTTCCACGCCTTTTCTTTTATCCTTGCCGCTTTCTTTTTGTTTCTTTGCAACGATAAGAATCTATAACTCTGAATTTTAGTTAAAAACACCTCCATTCGAGGCAAGAATGTCTTGAAGTCCCATAAAAAACGGCTGAACATTCGATAAATTCGCAGAAAACAGCTAACTTTGTAGCCTTATACACGTGCACGCAGAAAATTCACATAAAAGCAGACCGTCTAACGGAGCCTTAAGACCATCGAGATTTTAGACTTCCAGAAGGATTGTTAAAGCTAAAAGTTAAAATTAAGGTAAAGATTTAAGTTAAGGATTAAACACCAAATGGCAACAACAAATTATTCATACCGTTCGTACTCTATGGAGTATGGCACTTTCGTGGGGCTGAGCTGGGGACTGCTGTTCCTGTGCTATGTGGAGGGCATCAGCTACAACAACGGACTGCTCATGATGATCTGCCTGCTGCTCTGCGCCACAAGTCTGCTGCTTCCCTTCATGCTGGCTTTGCGACTGAACAGGAAGCTGTTCATGATTGGCGAGAAACTGAGCTATATGCAGGGGCTTTTCTTCTCATTCTCGATGTTCATGTACGCATGTCTGCTGGCAGGCTTGGTCACATTCGCCTATTTCCAGTTCCTGGATGATGGCTCGCTGTTTGAGCAGCTGAACAGCATGTTCACAACACCAGAACTGGTGTCTGTCTATCAGCAGATAGGCATGGAAGAAGAATACAAGCAGATGCTGGATATACTGAAGGACATAGAGGGGATGTCTGCGTTTGACAAGGCGCTGGGACTCTTCAACAACAACTTTATGTTTGGCATCGCCATGTCGTTCATCGTCGGATGGGTGGCTTCGTATGATTTGAAAAAGGTTTTCAAAAAGTAAAAAAACAGATATATGGATATTTCAGTAGTGGTGCCTCTTTACAACGAGGAGGAATCGATAGCAGAATTGCATGAGTGGATCAAGCGCGTGATGGACGAGAATCACTTCACGTATGAGGTCATCTTCGTGAACGACGGCTCAACCGACCGCTCGTGGGATGTGATTGAGAAGCTGAGCCAGCAGTTCCCCGAGGTGCATGGCATCAAGTTCCGTCGCAACTATGGCAAGAGCCCTGCCCTGTTTCACGGATTTGAGAAGGCCGAGGGCGATGTGGTCATCACGATGGATGCGGACTTGCAGGACAGCCCTGACGAGATTCCAGAATTGTATGAGATGATCAAAGAAGGCGGATATGACTTGGTGAGCGGATACAAGATGAACAGAAGCCAAGGAGACCCGCTGTCGAAGACAATCCCGACGAAGCTGTTCAACGCAACAACTCGCATGGTGAGCGGCATCCACAACCTGCACGACTTCAACTGTGGCCTGAAAGCTTACCGCAAGGATGTGGTGAAGCACATTGAGGTGTATGGCGAAATGCACAGATTCATCCCCTATCTGGCCAAGAATGCAGGATTCTCCAAGATTGGAGAGAAGCGCGTGCGCCATCAGGCACGCCAGCACGGCGTGAGCAAATTCATGGGAATGAACCGCTTTGTGAATGGCTTTCTCGACCTCATCAGCCTCTGGTTCATCGGCAGTTTTGGCATGAAGCCTATGCACATCTTCGGCTTCATCGGCACGCTCATGTTCATTGTCGGCTTCATCGCCGTGGTGTGCGTGGGAGCAGACAAGCTGATTGCGCTGTGCTACAACGAGCCGCATGCGCTGGTGACCGACAGCCCTTATTTCTACATTTCGCTCACAACGATGATTCTGGGCACACAGCTCTTCGTGGCAGGCTTCTTGGGTGACCTCATCAGCCGCAACAGCCAGGAAAGAAACAAGTATCAAGTGGAGAAAGAGATTTAAAAGGATTAAGGTTCGTATTATTGCTATCAGAGTGAATAGAATGATAAAACATAAGGGCATCATCTCGGCAGCATGCATGGGTGTCGCACTCCTGACAGGATGCTACTCTAACAACTGTCCTCTGGAGAACAACGTGACTTGCAACTACGGATTCTACGATGCAGAAGGAACGCCGATTGTGTATAACGACACGATTACGGTGACAACGTTGCTGCCAGGACACAAGACGGTATATACCTACCGCAAGCTTGGAAGCCAAACTGTGATCAAGGACTATCAGGATAAGGCGCTCGTGAATTTAGGATACACCGAGACCATTTCTCAGCAAAGAAGAGACACCATCCTGCTGAACAAGATACACAGCGCAGCAGAAATGAAACTGCCAATGAGCTTCTTCAACACTTGCGACACGCTAATCCTTTCGTACAGAAGAATCTCGCTGAAGGATACCATCAAGATAGAGCACACGAGCTATCCTTATGTCGAACTGCCCGAATGCGGCACTTACCGCTACCATACGCTAAAGGCTGTCACGGCAACAGATGCTGCTATCGACCGCATCGAAATCGGCAATCCACAAGTCAACTACGAAGGAGAAGAAAACATCAAAATCTACTTCAACGGTGTAGTTGAATGAAAGCGAGGGATACATCACATCAAGAACTAACATGGTAAAAAAGACTATCATACATACCATCATGGCCATGGCGACATTCATGCCATGGGAGCAGATGGCAGCCCAAGAAGCTACGACTCAGCCGCTGATGCCAGGCGAAGCCCCTAAGCCAACGAAATATATCGCCATTGAGGAGGAGAAAGAGAAGATTGTCTTTTTTCAGGGATTCACGCTGTCGGTAGATGCCTATGGTCCTGCGGCTTACTGCCTGTCTGACTACGGCACAGCAGAAGCAGCATTGCGCCTCAACCTGAAAAACACGTTCTTCCCTATTGTGGAGGCTGGCTACGGAATGTGCGAGAAGGAAGATTATAACACCAAAATCTCATACAAGGTCAAAGCGCCATACGCACGATTAGGTGTTGACGTCAACATGCTGAAAGACAAGTTTCAGGACAACAGACTCTATCTGGGTGCAAGATATGGCATATCCAAGTTCAAATATGACATTGCAGGCCCAGCGATGTCTGACCCGATATGGGGCGGAAGCGAATCTTTCAGCCACAAAGGAATTGACTGCACCAGCCAATGGCTAGAACTGGTTGCAGGCATCGAAGTGAAAATCTACAAGAACTTTCACATGGGATGGGCTGTAAGATACAAAAGCGAGCTGTCGTCCACCAAGAACCAGTTGGCAAAACCCAGCTGCATACCTGGCTACGGATACACGACCAATTCCACTTGCTGGGGAGGAACTTATAGCCTCATCTTCGACCTGAACTGGGGCAAGAAGAAAAGCCACAAGAAAGGCATAAGCATGGAAATAAGGGATTTACAGGAATCTCCTCAGGAAGATGAGAATACAGACAGCGAACCTAAAGAAGTCGTTATAGAAAAATAAAAAGCATATATGTCATGGAAAATCAAGGAGAAAAGCAGAAAGACATACAGAAAGAAGGCAAGCAGACACCTAAGTTTGACCCTTATGCACCACACAAAATCAGATGGTGGGGATGGCCTTTGCTCATCCTGCTAATTATAGGAACCATATACATATTCAGAAACAATCATCCTCAAAGTGGAGAAAGCACGATGCCTGCTCAACCCAAGTGGGAAACAAAAGAGACGCAACGCGACGAGGGCAGCATCTTCGGCACTTTCTACCACATCACCTACCAATCTGCAGAAAACCTGCAAGAAGAAATCAACACGGTACTGAAGCAAGTGGACCAGTCGCTCTCTCCCTTCAACAAAAACTCGGTCATTACTGCCATCAATGAAAATACCTGCATGGATACCGATTCGATGTTTGCAGAGGTGTTTCTCCTTGCCCGAGAGGTGTCAGATGCCACCAACGGGGCATTCGACATTACAGTAGCGCCGCTTGTCAATCTTTGGGGATTCGGATTCAAGAACATGGACAATGTCAACGATGAAAAGGTTGAC
The DNA here is from genome assembly GCA_017507385.1 of Bacteroidaceae bacterium. Taxonomy (GTDB): domain Bacteria; phylum Bacteroidota; class Bacteroidia; order Bacteroidales; family Bacteroidaceae; genus Minthosoma. The sequence continues at coordinate 4,798 of JAFWAX010000004.1, forward strand.
AGCCTCTTGCCTTTCATCGGATACAAAAAAGTACGCTTCGTAGATGGAAAGATAGAAAAGGACTCACCTCATATCATGCTGGATTGCAGCGCCATTGCAAAGGGATACGGCGTTGATGCTGCTGGCAAATACCTTGAAAGCAAGGGCATCAAAAACTACATGGTTGAAATTGGTGGCGAAATCCGTGTGAGAGGCACCAATCCGCAAGGCGAACTCTGGAAAGTAGGCATCAACACGCCTAAAGATGACCCCACAAGCACCAGCAATGAGATTGAAGAAATCATACAAGTAACACAATTATCGATGGCCACATCGGGCAACTACAGGAACTATTACGAAAAAGACGGAAAGAAATTTGCCCACACCATAGACCCTCGTACAGGACATCCTATCCAGCACAACATTCTGTCTTCTACGGTACTTGCACAGGATTGCGCCACAGCTGATGCTTATGCCACAGCATTCATGGTGTTAGGTTTGGAAGAAGCACAAAAAATTCTGGAAAAGAAGCATGATCTGATGGCATTCTTCATCTACTCGAACGAAGACGGGAAAATGGAGAAATGGCATACGGAAAACCTAAGCAATCTCATCGTAAAATAAACAAGAATTCTCACTCTGCGTATGGAATTGACAATGTTTGAAAAAATTCTTCAGCTACCTCTTTTTCAAGGACTGACACAAAAAGAGATAGAGGACGTCATGTCGCACATACGACTTGACTTCGTCAACTATCAGGCTGGAGATGAGATTGTCATGCAAGACGACCCATGCAGAGGACTCGTCTATATCATCAACGGAGAAATTGCATCAGAATACAGAGACCCGCAAGGACGATTTACGCTGACAGAGCAACTTTCACCTATAGGCGTAATTGAGCCTTACAACATGTTCGGCATGTTCCAGAAATACTCACGCACATATTTCTTTAAAACAGACGGGTGTACACTAACGATTGACAAAGCGATAGTTCTGAAACACTTAATGACCAACAACATCATCAAAATCAACCTTTTAAACATCATCTGCAATCGCTATCAGCAAACACAAAAGCTGCTATGCGAATTTCCCGATGATAACATCAAAAGCAAATTAGTGAAATTCATATTGTCTCACTCTTCAATCGGGAAAGGACAAAAAGAGATACACATTAAGATGACAGACATTGCCAACATCATTCACGAAACACGGCTCAATGTTTCCAAAACCCTGAATACATTGCAGCAGCAAGGGCATGTTTCTTTGCAACGCAATATGCTCTTTATCAAGAACCTGAAAGATTTATATTAAAAATACAGAACATATGAATCCATTCTATACGACATACGAATATATACCTTTCGACAAAATAGCTGAGACGGACTTCGAGCCAGCCATGCTAAAAGGCATTGAGGAAGAAGATGAGGAAATTGCGAAAATTGTCAATAACCCAGAAGCTCCAACATTCGTAAATACAATTGAAGCACTTGAGAATACTGGCAAACTGCTGAATAAAGTGACAGAGGTATTCTTCAATCTGCTCAGCGCAGAAACGACAGACTTTCTGGACGAGTTGGCGCAGAAGATGTCTCCCATTCTTTCTGAACATTCCAACAACATAACTCTGAACGAAAAACTTTTCCAAAGAGTTAAAAAGGTGTATGACACATATATTGAAAAAGATTTCTCTGGATTGAATGCTGAACAACAAATGCTCCTCAAGAATTGCTATAATGGATTTGTTCGGCATGGCGCCAATTTGCCTGATGAGAAGAAAGAGAAATTCAGACAAATATCAGCAGAACTGAGTGTGATGTCGCTCCAATTCTCGCAGAACAAGCTCAAAGATACCAATGATTTCTTCATGCACCTAACTGAGCCAGAGGACATTGAAGGACTACCTGAAAGTGCGATAGACTTAGGAATCCAAACAGCAAAAGAAAGGAATCTGGAAGGCTATGTTTTCACGCTTCAAGCACCTTCTTACATTCCTTTCCTCACCTACTCTTCCAAGCGAGATTTGAGGCAGAAGATGTATATGGCATACAACACGATGTGTACCCACGACAATGGAAACAACAACATCGCCATTGTCGGGAAAATTGTCAATCTGCATCGAGAGCTTGCCCAGATGCTCGGCTATGATACATACGCGGACTATGTCCTATCACAACGCATGGCAGAGAGCACTTCCAATGTATATAAGCTGCTGAATGACCTGATTGACGCATACATGCCCACAGCATTAGCAGAAGTGGAAGAAGTGAAAAAATTGTATTACCAAGATAATGGTATCGACCCATCCACTCTTTCTGCTAATGATTCCAGACGCTTCATGCCATGGGACTTCCCTTTCTACTCCAACAAGCTGAAAGAAAGAAAATTCAACATCAACAGCGAAATGCTCCGCCCCTACTTCCAGCTTTCCAAAGTAAAAGAGGGTGTATTTGGCTTAGCAACAAAGCTCTATGGCATCACGTTCCGCAAAAACACAGATGCACCCGTCTATCATCCAGATGTGGACGTGTACGATGTGATTGACAAAGACGGCACATTCCTCGCCCTGTTCTACTGCGATTTCCATCCTCGCGCATCCAAAAAGTCGGGCGCATGGATGACTTCCTTCAAAGAGCAATGGATAAGCAAAGATGGTACCAACTCACGCCCACAAGTTTCCATTGTCATGAATTTTTCCAAACCCACAGAAAGCAAGCCTGCATTACTGACGCTTGGCGAAGTGGAAACATTCCTGCATGAGTTCGGGCATTCTCTCCATGGCATTTTTGCGAACACCACTTACCGTTCGCTGTCTGGCACAAATGTGTATTGGGACTTTGTAGAACTGCCCTCGCAATTCATGGAGAATTACAGCATAGAAAAAGATTTTCTAAATACTTTTGCCTTCCATTATCAAACAGGAGAACAAATCCCGCAGGAACTTATTGACAGAATTACCCAAAGCCGCAACTTCAATACGGCCTATGCTTGCATGAGGCAAGTATGCTTCGGACTCCTCGACATGGCATTCTACACGCTAACGGAGAATTTCAGCACGTCTCTGATTGAATTTGAACGCCAGGCATGGAGCCGTGCAATGGTACTCCCAGAAGTGGAAGGCACTTGCATGACCACGCAGTTCTCCCACATCATGGCTGGAGGCTATTCTGCCGGCTATTACAGCTACAAATGGGCAGAAGTGCTTGATGCTGATGCCTTCTCGCTCTTCAAGGAAAGAGGCATCTTCGACCAAGCCACAGCACAGAGTTTCCGTGACAACATCCTGTCAAGAGGAGGTACAGAACATCCCATGGCACTATACAAGCGATTCCGCGGACAAGAACCTACCATCGATGCGCTCTTGCAACGAAACGGAATCAAATAACCTCTAAAACACGCAAAGAGACATGCACTTCATTAAAAACATCTTCTACATATTTTTCAGCCTTCTCGTCCTCACAGCATGCAGCAACGAAGATGACATCGATGAAATCTTCATTGGAAGGACGTGGTATATGAATGGCGCCACCATCAATGGCATGAAACTAAACAGCGACATCAAAAACTTCTATACAGACGCTGGGGAAAGAGCCTATTACATCAGCTTCTCAGCAGGAACATTTACTGGGGTACTCTCTGAAGGCGTATTTTTCTCTGGCACATGGTCAGCAGATGGAAAAAAACAGACCATCTTGATAGACATTAAACAAAAGCCCAACACACAGACAATATTTGACAAACAAATTTTCAACATCATATCCTCTGCCAATTCATACAATAGTGGTGCTGATTTTCTCCACCTCAAAGAAGACAATCAAAATCTTGTACTATTTGGTAGTTCACGAAACAAAATATATAATTAAAAATGGACGAAAAACAACATAAGCTCGACTGCCGCTACATTCGCATGGCACGTATTTGGGCCGAGAACTCCTATTGCCAGCGCAGACAAGTAGGCGCGTTAGTCATCAAAAACAAAGCCATCATATCCGATGGATACAACGGCACTCCTTCGGGATTTGAGAACGTATGCGAAGACGAGAGCAGCACAACCAAGCCATACGTGCTCCATGCCGAGGCTAATGCCATCACCAAACTTGCACGCTCACACAACTCGAGCGACGGCGCAACCATGTATGTCACCGCCTCTCCCTGCATCGAATGCGCAAAGCTCATCATACAGGCAGGGATTAAGCGTGTGGTATATTCAGAAAAATACAGGCTTGACGATGGGCTCAAGCTGCTGGAACGCGCAGGAATTGATGTTGAATACATAAATCCAAATGAGCAAAATGAGCAATAACGTCAACAGAAACAACCGATGGGTGCCTATCATCATTGCAGTAAGTGTCATTGCAGGCATCATCATTGGCACCTTCTTTTCCAACCGCTTTGCTGGAAACAGGTTGAATATCATCAACACGTCATCCAACAAGCTCAATGACTTACTGCATATCATTGATGACCAATATGTTGACACTATTAACATTGCCAACATAGTGGAACAGTCTATGCCCAAGATTCTTGAAGAGCTTGACCCTCATTCCACCTACATCAAGGCTAAAGATGCTCAGGCGGCAAATGAAGACCTGAAAGGCTCTTTCAGCGGCATAGGCGTACAATTCACCATACGCGAGGATACCGTGCAAGTTACTGGAATTATCAAAGGCGGTCCTTCTGAAAAAGTCGGGCTCTTGGCAGGAGACAAGATTGTCACCGTAGATGACGAGCCTTACGTTGGCAAAATCGTCACAAATGAAGAGACCATGCGCAGGCTCAAAGGAGAGAAAGGCACCGAAGTGAAGATTGGCGTCCAGCGCCATGGACACAAAGAGCCACTCTCTTTCACCATTGTCAGAGGAGACATTCCCCTAAAAAGCATCGATGCCACCTACATGATCAACAAGGACCTTGGCTATGTGAAAATCAAGAACTTTGGTGAAACCACCTACGCAGAGCTGCTCGTCGCCTTGGCAGAACTTGAAGTGGAAGGCTTCAGAGGACTCATCGTCGATTTGCGCGGAAACGGAGGAGGCTATCTCTCCGCAGCCATCCAGATGGTGAACGAGTTCCTGCCTAAAGACCGCCTTATTGTCTATACTCAAGGACGCCGCACCCGCAGAGAAGAATTCAGGAGCGACGGACGAGGCTCCTATCAGGAACTGCCTATCATCGTCCTCATTGATGAAAGGTCAGCATCAGCCTCAGAAATCTTCTCTGGCGCCATACAAGACAACGACAGAGGAATCATCGTAGGGCGGCGTTCATTTGGCAAGGGTCTTGTGCAGCAACCTATCGAGTTTGCTGACGGCTCACTCGTCCATCTCACCATCGCACGCTACTACACCCCTTCCGGCAGATGCATCCAGAAGCCATACGTGAAAGGACAGTCCCAAGAATACGAGATGGATCTCGACATACGTTATGAACGAGGCGAGTTCTTCCATCAAGACAGCATACATCAAACAGGAGAGGCGTACACAACCAGCATTGGACGCACCGTATATGGAGGAGGCGGCATCATGCCCGATTATTTCGTGGCAGAAGACACCTCAGCTATCACACCCTATTACACAGAATGCGTCATCAAAGGAACAATTGCACAATTCTGCTTTGAATATACGGACAACAACCGAGAGCAGCTCAATGCTTACAAAAACGCTGCCGAGCTGGAAAAGCATCTGCGCAAGCAAAGGGTTGTTGACCAATTCATACGGTATGCCGACAAAAAAGGCATCAAACGGCGCAATAACATGATTCTCAAGTCGCAGCATCTTTTCGAGCAAGCCGTTTATGGCAGCATCATCTACAACATGCTGGAAATGAACGACTACGTGCAGTATCTCAATCATGATGACCCCACTTTGAAAAAAGCCATAGAACTCTTCAAAGCCCAAAAGACCAAACCGACACTTGATGACCAAGCAAGAAACAAGGCAGCTGATACGGATGCTTAAAAAACAGCACACCCCAAAGGAACTGTCAGCACTAAGTCAAAAAGCAATAGATTCGTTGCTCAAACGAATACACCAAGAGGAGAACTGCCAGACGGTTCTCCTCTACCACTCTCTGCCAGATGAAGTCGAGACCCACCAGCTCATCCAGACACTGGCAGCCGAAGGAAAAAAAGTCCTACTTCCCACAATCGCCGGAACAGAGCTTGAACTGCATGAATACACTTGCGGGGACTCTCTCAGCACCTCTAACCTCTTCGGCATCAAAGAGTCGCAAGGTCCCCTGTTCACCAGCTATCCCCAAATCGACCTCGCCATCATACCAGGAGTGGCGTTCACCCGGCAGGGAGACCGTCTCGGACGAGGGAAAGGATTCTACGACCGCCTTCTTCCTCAGCTCCACTGCCCCCTTATCGGCCTTGCCTTCCCATTCCAAATCATCGATTCCATTCCTTGCGAGCCGCACGACATCCGCATGACAGAAGTCATATACTAATGATACCATCTGTACCTTTGTTTGATACAAAAGTTTCAAACGTCACAATACGCAAACATCGAGAACTTTTTCATTATTTCCATACAAAATCTTTTGGTTAATAAAAAAAAATCGCTATCTTTGTGGTTAAATCTAAGCAAACGCCACTTAACATGCCATTAATAACACGAAAGATTGAATTGCACCTTTGTACGGATGGTCTTTCTGAGGAACAACAAAAAGAACAAAGGCTATTGTTGTATCGTATCAATGATAATTTATACAAAGCTGCCAACAATGTTTCCTCTAAACTGTATCTCGATGATCACGTTTAATCAATGGTGAAGCTGAAGCACAATGAATACGCTTCGCTTGAGAAGAAGTTGCAAAAAGCTCAAAAGGAAAAAACATCTGATGATAACTTGATTGCGGATCTGGAAGAAAAATTAGCTGCCGCTAAAAGAGAGATGACAGATCAAGCGCGTGCTATCTGCAAGTATGCAACAGAGATGTCCACAGAAACATTTGCTTACAAACTTGCCACAGAAATTGAGACAAATGTCTTCGGACAAATATTATCATATTTGAAAAAGGCTGTACAATCAAACTTTAGCAATGATGCACAAGCCGTAAGGCGTGGTGAACGTTCCATCCGCAATTATAAGAAAGGAATGCCTATCCCATTCCCTTTGAAGGATAGAATAAAGATTAAAGACAATGATTTCTATCTTCATTGGTACAATAACATACGTTTCAAGTTACATTTTGGAAAGGATCGGAGCAATAATCGTCAAATTGTGAACAGATGCTTTAATTCAGTCAATGACTACAAGTTGGGATCATCTGCTTCCATTCAGATTGTTAAGCGTAATGGTTCACCAAAGTTTTTCCTCTTGCTGGTGATAAACATTCCTAAGGAAGAGGTGGAGTTAAACAAGAAAATTGTGGTAGGCGTAGATCTGGGTATAAATGTACCAGCATACGTCGCTACGAACATGACGGAAGAGCGCAAAGCAATTGGCGACCGTGAACATTTCCTAAACAACCGAATGGCTTTCCAACGGCGATTCAAATCGTTGCAACGACTGAGGGGAACAGCAGGTGGAAAGGGGCGGACAAAAAAGCTGGAGCCACTGGAAAATCTTCGCAAGACAGAAAGAAATTGGGTACACACACAAAATCATCTATTCAGTCGGGAGGTTGTGAAATTCGCTGTACAGACACATGCTGCCACCATTCACATGGAAGACCTTTCAAACTTCGGCAAGGATAAGGATGGCAATGCCGACGAACATAAGGAGTTCGTACTACGTAACTGGTCGTATTATGAATTACAAGAAATGATTAGGTACAAGGCTAAAAAATATGGTATCGAGGTGAGGAATGTACGCCCAGCCTATACCAGCCAGACATGTTCATGGTGCGGGGAACAGGGATTCCGCCAAGGTGCTACGTTCATTTGCAAGAACCCTGAATGCAAACAATATAGCGAAAAGATTCATGCCGACTATAACGCCGCAAGAAATATTGCTAAAAGCAAAGATATTATTAAAAAGAATGAATAGGATTACTCCTATGGGGCAGTTGGATGCCCTTAGCCCGAGGCATTTAATGCACTCAGGAAGTACTTTCTTAACTGTATAGCAACATGTTATAAAAGATTTACTGTGAATCATAGTAAAAATGAAGGTACATCCAACTCACCACGCTTCGCCCAGATTTAGCGCAGACTGTGAATCATAGTAAAAATGAAGGTACATCCAACTCCTAACACCTTTTACCGAATAAAAGCGAAACTGTGAATCATAGTAAAAATGAAGGTACATCCAACCTTCTATCAGAAAGATAACAATGAGACCTACTGTGAATCATAGTAAAAATGAAGGTACATCCAACACGGTTTCTGTGTTCCTGGAGATAATTTGACTGTGAATCATAGTAAAAATGAAGGTACATCCAACCTTTTCTTGCTTGTTAGAAAAGTTATGTAGACTGTGAATCATAGTAAAAATGAAGGTACATCCAACGTCAGCCCCCTCATTCCCGACAGCTGAAAAACTGTGAATCATAGTAAAAATGAAGGTACATCCAACGTAGGGCCTCTGCATCACATAGCATAGCTAACTGTGAATCATAGTAAAAAGAAGGTACATCCAACAAGAGATGCACCACACTACTTGCCAACGTAACGAGTTCATAAACCAAAGATCTTTACCATTCCACAATTCCTTTCTGCACTTCAAAATTGGCCAGAGGTCCACCTTTTGAAGACAAGCTTCGTGGTAGAGCAATTCATAAGCTGAAATTGATGCTAATTTCCCATTATTCATTCATTTGATTTCCGCTGAATCCATTTTGGAACAAATCTGCCATAGCGAACCATATAAGAGCAATTTCTCGACAGTTATTTTTTCCATCATTGATGGATTTATAGAACTTAATATTTAACTCCTGCTCAACGAAATGGAATTATTTGATGAACTTAAAACAAAATAAATCTCGTTATTTTAGCATACACCTCCTACATAATATTTTAAACACCGTGTTTGAAATATTATGTAGGAGGTGTTTAAAATATTATGTGCACGGTAAACACGTAGGACTCAAGCAAGGTTCATGTGAATCCATCAAACTCACATTATTTCATTACAAAATCTCAAAAATGCTTTTACGGCCTCAAAATTAAATATAACATTCTATTCCATGGCATTGACATTAAGTTTAATCAATGAGGGTGTGTCAAAATAGGCACATCTTCACGGTCAATTATTCGCTTATTATCCTATAATCGCAACTGCAAAATGATGACATGGATTCGTCGAACTCACGTTTTATTACATTTCTGTAACAAAACTGAAATGTAACATGTCTGTAACAGAATTTCAATATCGTTTCTTTAACTTTGTGCACGAAAAATTAATAGTTTTTGTACAATGGAAAACATTTATCTTATTATCGTAGGATTTCTGCTGGTGCTGGCAGTTTTCGACTTGTTTGTCGGCGTGAGCAACGATGCCGTCAACTTTCTCAACTCGGCGATAGGTGCTCGTGTGGCACGTTTTCGCACCATCCTTATCATCGCTGCGGTGGGCGTGCTTGTTGGTGCCATGATGTCTGCTGGCATGATGGATGTGGCGCGGCATGGCATTATGCTCCCTGCGCATTTCTCTTTCCACGAAGTGATGATTGTGTTCCTGGCAGTCATGGTGACTGATGTCATCGTGCTTGACACGTTCAACACGCTTGGGCTGCCTACATCGACCACCGTTTCGCTGGTGTTCGAATTGCTGGGTGCAGCGTTTGTGCTGGCTGTCATGAAAATATTTGCAGGGGCTCCGTTTGCGCTTTCCGACCTTATCAATACGGACAAGGTGCTGACTGTCATCATTGCCATCTTCGTCAGCGTTGCTGTCGCTTTGTTTTTCGGTGTTCTGGTGCAATGGCTGACTCGTATCGTCTTCACTTTCAATCAGAAGAAACATAGTTCCATTGCGGTTTCCATCTTTGGTGGCATATCGTTTACGATTCTTCTTTATTTCATCTTCATCAAAGGATTGTCAAAGTCGCCTTTTGTGGAAGAGAGCACGAAGGATTGGATTGTAGCTAATACTGAAATGCTGCTTTTAGCAGGATTGGCAGTATCTGCAGCATTCTCTTTCATACTGAATCTGTGCAAGATTAATGTTTTCAAAATCATCATCATGATGGGCACATTTGCTTTGGCTATGGCATTTGCGGGAAATGACTTGGTGAACTTTATCGGTGTGCCTCTGGCTGGTCTTTCTTCTTACCAAGACTGGATGGCAAACGGTGCCGGCGATGTGAATTCGTTCATGATGACTTCACTCATGGAGTCAGCCAATTCGCCATTCCTCTATCTCCTTGCTGCAGGAATCGTGATGATTATTGCTATAACGACATCGAAGAAGGCACAGAATGTCGTAAAAACATCGGTTGATCTGAGCAGGCAGGATGAAGGCGAAGAAATGTTCGGCTCGTCTCGTGCGGCAAGAAGCCTTGTGCGTGCAACACAGAAGAGCGACCTGTTTTTCAGCCAGTTCGTTCCCAAAGCCTTAACTGCAAAGATTGACAAGCGATTCAACAAGGATGAAGCAGTCCTTCCTGAAGGCGCTGCATTCGACGTGGTGAGAGCGGCCATCAATCTCGTCCTGTCTTCCGTACTGATTGTTATCGGTACAAATTATAAGCTTCCACTTTCAACCACCTATGTGACATTTATGGTGGCAATGGGTACCAGCCTTGCCGACAGAGCTTGGAGCAGAGAAAGTGCCGTGTTCCGTGTCACAGGAGTTATGAGTGTCATTGGCGGATGGTTCATCACAGCAGGTGTCAGCTTCATGTCGTGCGCTCTTGTCTGCCTGGTGATGTATTATGGCGGATTCGTAGCGATGTTCATCATGATGGGCCTTGCCATCTTCTTGCTGATTCGCAGCAACATCCAATTCGGGAAAAAGAAAGAGACGGAAGAGAAAGACAAGATTTTCACTCAGATGATGCACAGCCATGACCCTGAAGAAGTTTGGGAACTGCTGAAAACGCATGTGGCAAACGCACAGACCTCTGTATGCAGCTTCGTGCTAAATCAATACAACCACATACTCAATGGGCTTTTGAACGAGAATTACGGCGAACTTAACAGCGTGCAAAAAGAGCTTGCGAATAAGCAGGAGGAACTGAAAAGGCTGAGAAGGAAGGAGTTCCTGTCCATGCGCCGCATACCTCGCGATATTGCTATTGAACGCAACACTTGGTTCCATTTGGGAGTCAACAGCAACAAGCAATACATCTACTGTCTCATTCGAATTCTTGAACCAGCGAAAGAGCATGTGGACAATCACTTCAACCCTCTTCCCGAGCCATACAGGATTGAATTCAAGGCATTCCAAGAAAGAATCAACGAACTGATGAAACAAACCGCCACCATGCTTGAAAGGAAAGATTTTGAAGGCTACAAGGATGTGCTGAGAGAAGCCGATCTGTACAAAGACGAACTTTCTGCCCTCCGAAAAAATCTCATCGAACGTCTGCATCACTCTGAGGATTCTTCCTTGTACAACATCTTGCAGGTGTATCTAAACTTAGTGCAAGAAAGCCAAGAATTGCTGAGCATCATGAGGCATCAGCTGAGAGCCACTCAGAAATTGCTGGCATAATAGAGCAGAAAAAGAAGGATTACTCATTCGTAATCCTTCTTTGTGTATCTGCATTCCAAGAACTTTTTTTTCGTCAACGCATCATGGTAGATGAAAGCAAAATCAATGCCTGCCTCTTTCTGCTTGATGAAGATGGGCGAATTCTGAACAAACTTCAGGTTGAGACGTTCCAACTCATCTTTTTTCGACATCAGCTCTTTTTTCTGCTCTTCGTCCAGAAACACAGAATAATGAATTGCCCATTCACCATTAGGCATGTTTTGAACATATACCATGCTGTCTATCATGGTAATGCCATCGCCCATGCTGCGAGGACAATTTTGTTCAGTGTATTCCCGTGCCTCCCGCTCAAAACGTTCATGAATGGATTCACGACACGAAGCAAAGAAAAACAAAGTCATGAAACATGAGACGCTGACAGCGACTTTTAACATGCGCGTGTACATTATACAATACTTAGATTATGCTGAACTTCCTTCGCTTACTTTCCTGTCAGCTGTTTCAAAGCTGCTGCCAATTGGTCGGGGCAACTTGTGGGCTTGCTGCCACAGCGGATTCCCTCCAAGCGGCTGATAATATCCTCGGCATGCATACCCTTCACAAGCTGGGCAATGCCACAAGTGTTTCCCATGCAGCCACCTACGAACTGAATTTCGTTGACGATTCCAGTTGCATCATCTACGTCAAGCATGATCGCTCTTGAACACGTACCAGAAGTTTCGTACACCGTCTTCATGTATCTTACTTCATGTTGGTATATACATTCTGCACGTCGTCAAACTCTTCAAGACGCTCCACCATCTTCTCGATAGTCTCACGCTGCTCGTCAGTCACTTCCTTCAAGTCATTAGGCACATAAGTGAATTCGGCTCCTGTGATTTCAAAACCATTGTCTTCGAGATACTTCTGAATCTGCGCAAAGGACTTTGGATCACCATACACTGTGATTGTGGTCTCGTCCTTCTCCTCATCGTATTCCTCGTCAAACTCATCGTTCACGCCATATTCAATAGCTTCAAGAATGAACTCGTCCATATCGAGACCTTCCTTCTTCTTGAAAGTGAACTGGCTGAAATGGTCAAAGAGGAACGAGAGAGAACCAGTTGTACCCATGTTGCCATTGAACTTGTTGAAAATCGAACGTACGTCAGCCACTGTACGAGTGGTGTTGTCTGTCAGCGTATCAACAAAAACAGCAACTCCATGAGGGCCATATCCTTCGTATGTCACACTCTTCCAAGCTGATTTGTCCTTACCAATGGCATTCTTGATTGCACGGTCGATATTGTCCTTCGGCATATTCTCATGGCGACAAGTCGCAATGACAGCACGAAGGTGTGCATTGTTGTCGGGGTCTGGACCACCTTCAGCCACGGCAATAGCAATCTGCTTGCCCAGACGTGTGAAAGTCTTTGCCATATTACCCCATCTCTTCATTTTTCTTGCTTTACGGAATTCAAATGCGCGTCCCATAATTACTTCTCTTGTAAATTATTGATTATTCTTATTTTTCTTCATTAAATAATAGCAAACGACTAAGCAAAAGGTTGGGATGATGAGAAACTCATTAAATCCTCCAACAACAATCTGTACAATCCACAGCACTATCAGCGCATAGTACAGATACTGATACACTTGCCCTTTCGTCATCTTACTTTCCTCGAACAGTTGCACCAGTCAACTTGCAGATGTTCTGCTCAATCTTGCTCATGACAGCCTCGATTGCCTTATCATTCAGCGTCTTCTCTTCGCTCTGAAGCGTAAAGTTCACAGCATAAGACTTCTTTCCTGCCTCAAGGTTCTTGCCTTCATAAACGTCGAAGAGCTTCACCTCTTTCAGCAGTTTCTTCTCAGCCTGATAAGCAGCAGCTTCAATCTGGGCAAACTGCACTCCCTCATCCACCAGCAGCGCCAAGTCACGGCTCACAGCAGGGAACTTCGAGAGCTCATAGTAAGAAACTGTCACCTTCTTGATGAGTTTCATCAGATTGGTCCAATTGATATCTGCATAAAAGACAGGAGCTTCAATGTCAAACATCTTTGCCACCTTCTTCGTCACGATGCCAAACGTTGCAATAGCCTTTCCGCCACGCTGCGCAATGGTTGTTGCAGCCGAGAACACATCGTTCTTCTCCTCACCAAACACCAATGCGCCAAATGGAACGCCCAAACGCTTCAGGATGTTGAACACGTATGCCTTCATCTCATACACCGTACTCTCCTCGTCAGCATGCGCCCAGTTGCCATTCACACGCTTACCTGTCTGCCAAAGCCCCAGGTGGCAGTCTTCGCTATAAGCAGCAAGAATCTTCTTTGACGATTCAGCACTCGCCTTGAGCACATGACCCTGCTCGTCAACTTTTTCCTGATTCTTCTCAGCGTCAAAGCGATAGCAATTGCCATACTCGAAGAACTTCAAGTCGGGCATTCTGCGATTACTGTTGCGGCTGATGCACTCCAATCCTCCAAAGAGGAGCGTCTGACGAAGCACAGCCAAATCCTGGCTCAGCGGATTCATCAGCTTCACACAATTCTCCAAAGGATAAACCTGCTGACCATTCTCATAATATGCCACCTTGGTGAGCGAGTTGTTCAGAATCTCGTTGAAGCCGCATCCCACCAGCTGCTCAGCCACGATATTCTGCAGTTTATTGCTCTTGTCCTGGTCGCCCTTTGTAGTGAGTGATGAACGCACCTGTGAAGGTATCTCTATATTGTTGTAGCCATAGATGCGCAGAATCTCTTCCACCACATCGCAAGGCTTCTTCACGTCCACACGGAAGGCTGGAGCCTTCACCTGCATCATCTTGCTGTCGCTCTTCAGGATTTCAAAGCCAAGACTTGTCAGGATGCTCTGCTGTGTCTCAACCGGCAGTTCCTTTCCGATGAGGTCAGCCACATACTGGTATTCCACATCAATCACGGCATCCTGTGGAAGCATGTCATTCTTCACGTCAACAATCTCCATGCTGATTTCGCCGCCCGCCAGCTCCTGCGCCAACATTGCAGCACGCTTCAAAGCATAAATCTGACCTGCTGGGTCGATGCCACGCTCAAAACGGAAACTTGCATCCGTCTGGAGTCCATGACGGCGTGCGCTCTTGCGAATCCATGTAGGATTGAAGTATGCACTTTCAAAAAGCACATCTTTTGTTGTCTCGTAAGTGCCGCTGCCTTTTCCGCCAAACACGCCTGCAATACACATAGGTTCCTCAGCATTGCAGATAGCTAAGTCGCGCTCAGAAAGCTTGTGCTCCTCGCCATCGAGCGTGATGAACGGAGTGCCCTCAGGCATCGTCTTCACTACCACCTTGCTGCCCTTCACCATATCGGCATCGAAGCAGTGCAATGGCTGTCCATATGCCATCATGATGTAGTTGGTAATATCGACAATATTGTTGATTGGACGCTGACCAATCGCTGTCAATCTGTCCTTCATCCACTTTGGACTTTCCTTCACCTCGCAATTCTTCACAGTCACAGCGCAATAGCGTGGACAAGCCTCTTCAGCCTCCACAGCCACGTCAATCTTCAAGTCATTGCTCTGAACCTTAAAACCATCAACAGAAGGACGATGCAACGCTGTCGCATAGCCATTCTGCTTCAGATAAGCATAGAAGTCGCGAGCCACGCCCCAATGCGAACAAGCATCAGAGTGGTTAGGCGTAATGTCCACTTCAATCACATAGTCACTTTCCAAACCATAGTATTCAGCAGCAGGAGTGCCCACCACCGCATCCTCTGGCAACACGATAATGCCATCGTGGCTGGTGCCTACGCCAATCTCATCTTCAGCGCAAATCATGCCATTCGACTCGATGCCACGCAACTTGCTCTTCTTGATGACAAACTCCTTGTCGCCATCATACAGCTTGCAACCCAGCTGAGCTACAATCACCTTCTGACCTGCAGCAACATTAGGTGCGCCACAGACAATCTGCTCCACCACTCCATTGCCCTCATCGACTGTCGTCACGTGCATGTGGTCACTGTTGGGATGAGGCTCGCACGTCAGCACCTGACCAACCACCAATCCTGCCAGTCCGCCTTTGATGCTCTGCACCTCTTCTACCGCCTCGACCTCCAAGCCCATGCTGGTGAGTGCCTTGCCCACCTCTTCGGCCGACATGTCGAAGTCAACGTATTCTTTCAACCATTTGTATGAAATGTTCATATCGCAATTTTTTTTGTATTAAATTCTTTTGCAAATAATGTTATGCGCAGACACACATACTACATGCACACGCGCGAAAAACGCCGCAAATCGGATGCTGAGGCAAAAATCTTTTTTTTGACCATGCTGAGATGCAGCTCATTTTATTCAAAAACGGTGCAAAGGTATGAAAAATTTGGATAAGTGAGAGGGAAAGCACACAAGTTTTCGCTGCTGAACAAGCAAAATTCATTCAACAAGCGATATATTGTCCAAAATCATTTACATTATCTTGCAGCAACAGCACCCTATTCCTCCGTAAATCTTTTCAGCTTCTGAATCAGCGTCTGGATAAAATGCGGTTCGATTTCATCACTATAACCTTCCTCCTCATCATCCTCGCCTTCATCCATAGATGCAGCTTCTATCTCAGCATCCCTGCCAAGTTCTGAAGCAGCTTTCGCACCAGCCACGCCCCCATTATAATATTTTTCATACAACCTCTTGTACTTCTGGGCGTCGTCGTTCCTCACCCCCTCTTCTATCTCGTCAGGATCAAAACCTGTAGCAATAAGAGACACCTTGATTTCATCCTCCAGCGTGCTGTCATGGTAATGCCCCCAAAGCACTTCTACATTCTCATTCATCTCCTCCATGAAATCATTGATTTCCTGAAGTTCAGACATCAAGGCAGGCGCTTTGTCTCCACTATAAACAATATACAGCAACCGTCTGATTTTCCGCTTATTCATATTCGACACGAGCGGAAAGTTCAAGGCCTCCGACATCGCCTTGAAGATGCGCTTCTCGCCCTTCGCCTTTGCCAGAGACACCACAGCAGCCCCTCCATCCTGCATCACCGTGCAGACATCCCTCAAGTCTCGGTTGATTTTTCCATGTTCTGTAATAATTTCAGAAATCGTTCTCGTCGCCACAGTCAGCACCTCATCAGCCATTTTCATTCCATCCTCCCATGTCAGTTCCGCATACTGCTCATTCTCCAGCAGACGCTCATTGTTAATGACTATCCACGAGTCCACATGCTTCTTCAGCTCGTTCATGCCCATCAGAGCCTTCTCGATGCGCCTCTTCCCCTCCATCTTGAAAGGCAGCGTCACCACGCCCACAGTCAAGATTCCCCTCTCCTTCGCAGCGCGCGCAATCACGGGAGCCACACCTGTTCCCGTTCCGCCTCCCATGCCAGCCATGATGAACACCATCTCCGTGTCATCATCAAAGATAGAGTTGATTTCCTCTATACATTTTTCAGCAATCTCACGTCCCAGTTCAGGATTTCCTCCCGTTCCGAGCCCATCGCCCAGCTGAATCTTGTTAGGCACCTTGTTAGCCTTCAGCACCTGGCTATCAGTGTTAACCACCACAAAAGTCACATCCTTGACTTTCTCGTCCAACATGTGGTGCACAGCGTTGCCTCCTCCGCCGCCCACACCAATGACTTTGATGACCTTCTTGGTCTTGTCTTCAATAGGGAAATTGTACGGGGCAAATTCCTCATCCTTCATCATTCAATTCATGAATTTAATAAGTTAAACAAACAATTTCGCCAACCCGCAGGTTAGCTTCTCACTTTATCATATATTCTCAGTGGCAAAGATACAAAAAACAACAAAGACTCCACACAAATTTTCGTTGTTTTTTTTACAAAACGACAAAAAAACTTATGCCAAGCCCTTCTTTTTTTACAAATGTAAAAAGCCAGTGAGAACAAACAGCAAAAAAAAAGAGTTATTGTTCCGATTTCCTCAAGCGTTTCACCACCTTGTCGAAATCACTCTCCAACATTCACATCTCACGCTCCCTGTAGATTTCAAACTCCCGCCCAGCCTTTTCGATGGCTTCCTGATGTGAAATGCTGCCGCCACCTTCGAGAATGTTTTTCCGAAGGCGCAGTATCTGGTCATCCAAAGCCGCAATCCAATCCACCATCGTCATAGGGTTCTGCTCCAAAGCCTGAAATTCAGCATAATCCAAAAACTGCGAGGTCAGCTGCTTCAACCGCTCATCATCCATCATGAAGCCCTTCTGAATATACTCATGCAACCGTTGGGTAGCCCAACAACGGAAACGCACAGCAATGGGCGACTGTACACGATAGCCAAGAGCAATTATCATGTCGAGATTATAATGGTCCATGTTTCGACGCACTTGCCGTTTATCCTCCTGCGAACTAATAAGAATTTCTTATAAGTTCCCTCCCTGTCGAGTTCCTCGTCCGTATAAACATTGGTGATATGCATGGAAACATTCTCCTGGGTTGTCTGGTATATCGTCGCCAGCTGCTCCTGTGTCAGCCACACATCCTCATCAGCAACACCACCTCAATCACATCCCCAACTTTTCAAAAGCACCATCTATCTCTGACATTCCAAATGCTTCAGCATGAAAAAAACGAAGCCCTTCCGTCATTTCTCAAACCGCTTGCCCCACAGCATCCTCATGCGTTCATTCAATTTATTCTCAAACGCATTCTCCTGCGGATGCCAGAAACGGGCATCCGCAGCCCCGTCGGGCAAGAACTGCTGCTGCACAAAATTCCCCTCATAGGCATGCGCATACTTGTAGTCCTTGCCATAGCCGAGCTGAGACATCAGCTTGGTGGGCGCATTGCGCAAGTGCAGCGGAACCGGGAGATTCCCCGTCTCGCGCACAAACTGCAAAGCCTCATTGATGGCTTCGTAGGCAGAATTGCTCTTGGGCGAGGTGGCGAGATAAACCGTCGCCTCAGCAAGCGGAATGCGGCCTTCAGGCATTCCTATCTTCGACACCGTGTCAAAAGCAGCATTCGCCAGCAGCAGCGCATTAGGATTCGCCTGCCCCACATCCTCGCTGGCAGAGATGACCAGACGACGTGCGATAAAGATAGGGTCTTCCCCTCCTTCAATCATTCGCGCCAGATAGTAAATAGCGGCATCAGGGTCACTGCCTCGAATACTCTTGATGAATGCAGATATGAGGTCGTAGTGCATCTCTCCGTCCTTGTCATACGCCAACGGATTCTGCTGAAGCGTTTCTGTAACCACATCATCATTGATAACTGAAGATGTTTCCGTTACAAGTTCAAGAATATTCAAGAACTTGCGTGCGTCTCCACCGCTGTATCGCATCATGGCAGCCGTCTCCTGTACATCAAATTCCTTCTCCTTCAGAAACACATCCGTCTTCAGCGCATGCTCAAGCAAGCCCTGCAAATCCTCCACCTCCAGGCTCTTCAGCACATACACCTGGCATCGGCTCAAGAGCGGGCGGATAACTTCAAACGAAGGGTTCTCCGTCGTGGCACCAATCAGCGTCACCACTCCCTGCTCCACAGCCCCCAGCAGACTGTCCTGCTGCGACTTCGAGAATCGGTGTATCTCGTCAATAAACAAGATGGGCGACACGCCCCCTCTCACATGGCCGAAGAAGCTGCTGGCTTTCGCCTTCTCAATCACCTCACGCACATCCTTCACGCCCGAAGTGACGGCGCTCAGCGTGAAGAACGGCACATCCAGCGTCTTGGCTATGATATTCGCCAGCGTAGTCTTCCCCACTCCAGGCGGTCCCCACAGGATGAACGAGGAGATGCGCTTCTGCTCAATCATGCGACGAATCACAGCCCCCTCACCCACAAGGTGCTTCTGTCCTATGTACTCATCCAGCGTCTGCGGGCGCAATCTCTCAGCCAATGGTTGCATACCAATACTTTTTACATTTCATTGCGAAGTTACGCATCTTCACTTCACTAACACTTTCTTCCCATCTTTAATATACAGGCCTTTCTGGGTGGGCTTTCTTTTGAGCTTCACCCCATTCAGCGTACACCAGCCATCTTCCTCGTCCGCATTATCTGCATTCGTGTTCGTTATGGCTGTTTCCGCTTCGGTCAGAGGCACAATCTCCTGAAAAATTTTCCAAAGTTCCGTTGTCTTATAGTTGTCCAAAGCGACAGCAGGCACATGAAGTGTAGTAGGTACATATATATCACCTTTGCCATCAGGATATACGGGGATAATCGTATATCCACCATCGTACTCGCGTTTAGGAGGGTTAACAGCGTAGCAGAACATGTCCTTAACACCATCAGGAAAAGGATTTTCTTGAATGACAGTTATAGTACTGGGCAAGATAATTGTTTTCAAAGAGAGACAATCAGAGCACATACCTTGTGGTATCAAGGAAACACCTTCAGGAATGGCAATGGATTTGAGACTCTGACAATTGTAAAAAGCATTTGTACCTATAGACTCCACACTGGCAGGAATAGACAAAGAAGCCAAATAAACACAAGACTCAAATGCGGAATTTCCAATGGATTTCAAATTATCGGGCAATTTAATAGATGTAAACCGGCAATTACTGAATGCACCATCACCAATAGCAGTGACAGTGTTGGGAATGACAGTGTTTTTACATCCTGTCAATAGCGTATTTGTTGCCGTCTCAATCAGAGCATTACAGTTGTTGCGTGAATCGAAATAGGGATTATTCTCATTTACCACAATGGAACTCAGACTATTAAAATTAAATGCTTCATAACCGATTTCTTCAACATTCTTAGGGATAATCACGGAAGCCAATTGTGAACTAGCAAAAAACGCCAAATCACCTATCTTTTTCAAACTATTAGGAAGTGTCAAGGAACATATGCTTCCACAATCACCAAAAGCACTCTCGCCAATCGATTCCACTCCTTCTGAAATAATCAAACTCGTAATGGTTCTACAACCCCAAAAGGCCGATTGACGAATCTTTTTCACTGCATATGTCACCCCATCATACGTCACCTTATCGGGAATGACCAACTCGATATCCGTCACACCTTCTTCGAAAGCAGGAGAGGTCACCTCAGCCGTTTTATCAGTAGAAGACAGCTCATAGAACAAATTCCCAATTTGTACAGGACTTGCAAATGCCAAGAATGGCAATAGCAGGAACAGATAAAATAAAAGTATCTTTTTCATATTTCAAATTTTACAGGTTAATAATTATTTCGTCCGTTTTCCAGTAAATTGACCAGACACGATGGTTGTACCACTATATGTATACTGGTTCGTTCCTACATAATACGATCCATTCCAATTGTTCTGACTAGAATAGTCCATCGTGGCTTGGGTAGCGCTCGTACGCGTCAATCTCCACGTAGCAGACCATCTATTAGTTTGTGATCCCTCAGAATCTCTGATTGTTTCCGAACCACTATTGGTGATAATCACGCCATTGACAGTTTCATCTATCTTAATATCGCCTTCCATAAACGGCGCACTATGCTCCCCTGCTACAACCATGATATTTACACCTCCCGATTCAGGAAATTCAATCGAGAACGTGGCAGGACCACTATGTGTACCATCATCACTGTCATACTGCGTCAACGTGCCTGAGAATTCCCACGCTGTGCCTGCCCAACTGGTGATTTCATCGTCATCACCACCATCTTCTTCATCATCGTCTATTTCCTCTTCATCGTCCTCATCTTCATCCTCGTCTTCATCCCACCATTCTTCGTCATCCTCATCTGGAACATCCTGCGTTTCATTGAGAACGGAGGCAGCAGCCACCACCTTATCACAGAATTTCTGGGCAGCCTGCTTACCTGTATTGACAAGTTCTTCTTTTTTCTTCTCGTACTCTTCACTGTCCGTCGCTATCCGCCAAGTGGCTTTTGCCATCCAAGTTCCAATCGTGACATCATCATCGTCCACTTTCTTTATACCACATATATACTTCTGGAACTTTTCTACAACCGCTGACTCTACTGCCGACTGGAAATAATCTTGCACATATTCCCTTCTGCCTATTTCATCATCTGCATAGAGATTATACTTCATCAAAGGAATCGCCACCTTGGTCCATGCAGCACATAGTGTCTTTGCTGCCGTACCTACTGGCCCCATCTTACCTAACACAGCATCCATACCATCAATGCCATCGCTTATTTCGTCCAACATATCGAAGAACGGCTTTTTCAAAGCATCATTTTCGCCCCTTGTCGACATCTTCGTTTTCTTGCGTAGAGGTACAGTCATTCCATAGTCGATCTTGTTGTTCTCCCAGTCAACCTTGCATGATGACAGCGTTGAGAACCCGTCATCATCGCTGGCAATCAGCGCTGCTTCAGGGAAGTCCTTGTCTGTCGCAGGGTTGTATCTCATAAAGAAAATGTTGTGTTCCGTCACCACAGCCACGACATCATTTCCCTTGTCGTTATTCATGTATTGAAAAACTGTATAGTTGGGATGATTCGGGTCAACAACCTGTGCAAACATATTGTCTTCCCACTCTGCCAATAGTCGAGGAACAGAATAATCCATATCGTCAGTACCCACCAGTACGGAGATTTTCATCTCCACCTCCTTAGGTTCAACGGGCTCGTCAGACTTCTGACCACCAGTATTATCACCATCATCGCCACTACATGCGGCGAATGCCAATGCCATCAAAACCGTGGCAAAAAAGAGATAGAATTTTCTCATCATTGATAATATTAACGTGAATACTGTTTGTAATTACTATTTTTGCAAATATATGACAAAAAACGCCACTTCTTCAAAAGAAATAGCGAATTTATTGGCAAGTCATTCGTTTTTTAACACTTTCGTCTCCTTTTAAAAGGCAGATTTTCAATTTACTCCTCAAATCGTTCTCCCCACAGCTGTTTCATGCGCTCGTGCAGCTTGTTCTCTGATGCATTCTCCTGTGGATGCCAAAAGCGGGCATCGGTAGCACCATCGGGCAAGAATTGCTGCTCTACGAAATTTCCTTCGTAAGCATGGGCATATTTGTAGTCTTTTCCATAGCCAAGTTGCGACATCAGTTTGGTGGGTGCATTGCGCAGATGAAGAGGAACAGGCAAATTGCCCGTTTCACCGACATATTGCAAGGCATCATTGATGGCCATATACGCAGAATTGCTCTTAGGTGATGTGGCAAGATAGACAGTCGCTTCTGCAAGAGGGATGCGTCCTTCTGGAAGACCAATTTTGTTGACAGCGTCAAAAGCTGCATTCGCCAACAAAAGAGCATTGGGATTAGCAAGTCCTATGTCCTCGCTGGCAGAGATGACCAATCTGCGGGCAATGAAAAGAGGATCCTCGCCACCCTCAATCATACGAGCCAAATAATAGATGGCAGCATCAGGGTCACTTCCTCGAATGCTCTTGATGAAGGCAGAGATGATGTCATAGTGCATCTCTCCATCCTTATCATATGCTAAAGGATTCTGCTGAAGCGTCTCTGTAACAATATCATCGTTGATGACTGAAGACGTTTCAGTTACTAATTCAAGAATATTCAAGAACTTTCGCGCATCACCACCACTGTAACGCATCATGGCAGTCGTTTCCTGCACGTCAATCTTCTTCTCTTTTAAGAACACATCCGTCCTCAATGCATGATCAAGCAATCCCATCAAATCCTCCTTTTCAAGACTCTTGAGCACATATACCTGACAGCGACTCAGAAGTGGACGAATGACTTCAAAAGACGGATTTTCTGTTGTAGCACCTATCAGTGTCACAACTCCTTGCTCCACAGCACCCAAAAGACTGTCTTGCTGTGATTTCGAAAAACGATGGATTTCATCGATGAAAAGGATGGGTGACACCCCACCCCTCACATTGCCAAAAAACGACGAGGCCTTCGCCTTCTCAATCACCTCTCGCACATCCTTTACACCCGATGTCACAGCGCTCAACGTGAAAAACGGCACCTCAAGCGTCTTGGCGATGATATTCGCCAGCGTAGTCTTCCCCACTCCCGGAGGTCCCCACAGAATAAACGACGCGATGCGCCCCTGTTCAATCATGCGGCGCACCACCGCCCCCTCGCCAACGAGGTGCTTCTGCCCAATATACTCATTCAGCGTCTGCGGACGCAATCTCTCTGCCAACGGTTGCATATTCTCAATTATCTGTATTATTGTTGCGGATGGCAAAGCTACGAAAAACATCTGAATTCCACAATAAATGTCAGTGTCTTTTTATATTCACGCTCAGGATTTTTCATTATTCCGAAATCGTTTCTATACACACAGCAGACAATGAAAGTCAGAGAGAAGATAGGAAGAAATCAGCCATTCCATTTTCAAGACTACCGCACCCCCTCGACCAACGGTTGTACATCGTCGAAAATCGATTAATTAGCAAATAACATTGTAAAAAAGACACTTTTATCTGTTCATCTCTCGACGCAACTTCTACAATAGTAGAAATTAAACA
>JAFWAX010000027.1 GCA_017507385.1 Bacteroidaceae bacterium
TAATTTATCCGCATTATATATATGCGGATGATAAAGTAAAGTTATATGTTTAAAGGTAGGGAAAAAGAAACTATATATTATTCTTTCCCTACCTTCTGTTATATATTTGCTGGCCAAAAATAATATGACTTCTTTCTTTGCCTTGCCGAAATCATGCTTTTGTGACACTCAAGTGACATTATTTTCTTTTCACTGAAAAAATACACACCGAAAAAGTAATGCTAACTTACAGATATAAATGCTAATACAATTATATTACTGTTGCCCATTATATTGTAGCCTAATACCCCAGTCGGAATTTTCCGACGGGAGACGTGCCACTTTTTGAGCAAGCTCGGGAACACTTACTGAACCATTATAGGCGCTAAGCGAAATAACCAACAGGAGAAGAATATCTAATATGCAGGCTTTTCCCAAAATAGAAAAACCTCGCAAATCGCCCAAAGTTTATACGTCACTACTTAGCAATAAACTTGCTCATGCTCTACACAAAGCCTGTTGATGTGCACTAACACAAGCGGGCTTGCCCGTGCCACATATTAGGCAGCCGGGGCAGCCTAATACCCCAGCCGAATATATTCGTTGGGTGTGTGCCACTTCGCAAGCGGATGTTAAAGTGCAAATCATGTCGTTATTCGTTTAAAAAACTAAACCAGAATAGATAACCCTCGCAGTATGCACCTCCTCTTGCCTTATTTTTTCTCCAACAGTTCCATAAGCAGGGCAGCCATTTCCACCTTACTCATTTTCTTGATGTCCGTTTTTGTAATCGTTGGAACTGGGGATAAGTTCAGCAGCTTAGAGTTATACTCCATCTGCTTTTCCAGCGGATATTTTGCAATATATAGGTCGGTGATTGATTTTGAAACCGCATGAGCCATGCTTTCATCAATGTATGAGCGTTCTACTCCAGCATGATCAAGGTTGGTTGCAAAGCTATGGCGACACCAAGTTCCTGATGGTCTCACCTCCCAATGGAGAACATCTTGACAGACTTTTATAACTCGATCCTGTATATTGGAGTTCTCATTGCTTACACGTTCTCTGATTTCGTTTTCCTTAGTTACCCCATTTAATATCTGAGGGAAAACGGAGGCATTTAGTTTTGGTGGGGCACCTATTTCTTCAACAATCCGTCGAAAGGGCTCAATAATGGGTATAATTACCTCTGAGCTATTTTTGCTGCGCAACCGAGTCTTCTTTCGATAAAACCTAAAGGCACGACGCTCGGTATCGAAAAAGTACTGTGAATAGGTTAACTGTGCGACATCAACAAGATTGCAGCCATTGCCCAAGTATTGTACCAAGAACAGTCCCAATGATTCATGGACATTTTTTACATAATTGCGTTTCCACTTAGTCGGATAGTTCTTGTTAATGAAGACATTGTATAGTTGGGTCATCCTCTCCACATCCAAATAACAATCCTTTCGAGACGCAGGTGCAGGTATTGCGACCAACCCTGGCTCACTATTTGAAAATGGATACTTTGTTTGCAGCAGATACCCCCTACGGCGACACTCATTCCATACGGCACGGCATTGGCGAAGGTTGATACCGCGAGTAGTGTCAGATATTGCTCTTAACTGCTCACCGTTCTTTCCTATACCTCCATTAATCATTCCACTCTCCCATTTCTTGATGTGTTCAATTGTTACCCCAAACCCTTGAATGTTCTCATTCCATAGAAATTTCTTGAATGACTTTAGTGCAGTTTCATATGGCTCAGCCGTAGTATATCTGGCTCCATTGTTTTCTGTGCGCAAGTTATGGATTATCTCTTCCCAAATGCCAATGAAAGACTCTTGGGAATGCGAAGCCACTTTCCCCTCAACGACCATACGAACCGCATCCAATGTAAGCTCATGGCCAGGATTGAGGCCAACGAGCATCTCCTTGTACTTGTCAACAATCTCTAACAAGCGCTTCTTCTCTTCGTATTTGGGCGATTTGCTTTTTTGAACATTACAAATCTCAGAGAAGTCCTGTTTGGAGTAGCTACCACCAACAGGATAATAGTACGAACGACGATCAATGGTGAAGCGAGCCTTCACTGGATATTCAGTCACGTCCTTACGATTACTACGTATGTCCAGGACGATTGCCATTGTGCACTGGCGCTCTTTGAAACCAGTTAGCGAAGTTGTGAGTTTCTTTGCCATATTCCCATCAATGTTTTCGCGAATTGTCTTCGCAATTTTATCCAACTATTTTCAACCATACAGACTCTTTCCCGTTATTTTCGTTCAGTTTTCGCGAAAACAATGCGAAAACAATCGGTGCGAGTTACGGGGTATTTTAACATTTCGTTTGATGGTGCAAATTTACTAAATATCTGTGTATCAGCCAAATTTCAAACAAAGAAAATTTCATAAAATTGCATTCTCTCAGACTCATAATCTGGAGGTCCCTGGTTCAAGCCCAGGCTGGTCCACTTTAAATATTAAGGCAGTTGCAGAAAAAACGTAACTGTTTTTTGTGTTCTATTGCTTTGCCTTCCAAACTCGCCGTCTATCCCTGTAACATTGAAGAAAAAAACGAAGTTGTAGAGCATTTTTTATTCCCTAAAATGTTAATTACTAAAAATAAAGTTATTATTACTAACAATAAAAGTTAAAAAATAGTTTTTGGGATTATTTTATCTACTAAAAGTTTCGTTAATTAAAAGTTTAGTAGTAGTTTTGCAACAGAAAACGAAAAAATTAGTAGTTTGGCGGTTATGAAAAAGAACAGCGAAAACAAAACTTTGACCAAGGCCGAGATGGAAATCATGAACTACCTCTGGAACATGGAAGAGGGAGGCGGCACAGTACGAGATGTGCTCGAATGCTACCCCGACCCTCATCCGGCCTACACCACCACTGCGACATTCCTGAAGATTCTGACACAGAAGGGATTTGTTGCAGCAGAGAAACGCGACGGAGAAGGAAAAACTTTCTTTTTCCGTCCACTCATTAGCCGAGACGACTATCGCCGACAGGTGATGAGTGATGTGAAAAACAGTTTCTTCGACGGTTCTGTCAAGTCGATAGTCCGTTTCTTCGTTCAAGAAGAGAAACTGTCAGAAGATGAATTGAAAGAACTCCTTGCCATGACACGAAACCATTAATGCTCACGACCATGCTGCTTTACATCCTTAAATCCATCGTCTTCCTATCTGCCATGTATCTGCCTTACATGCTGATGCTCCGCAACGAGTCATTCTTCAGGTTCAATCGCATGGTCCTGTTGTGCATCATGGCATTGTCTTTAGTGCTGCCCTTCTTTGACATTCACGCGCTGTCATGGGAGAGCAACCCCATGAACGGCCATCTGCAAGGAATCATAGAAATAGGAACTCCAAGCATCACCTACCTACAGGATTCTCCAAACGATGTTTCAACGGAGGGAACGACCGCTGCCAACTGGTGGAGCATTGCCACCATCATCTACCTCACAGGGATGTTCATTACACTCATTGTCAAACTGATACAGTTCATCACGCTTCACAGGAAGATACACCATGGCGTGCTTTGGTCAGACACAAAAGACGGCGTTACCACCTACTGCCACCTCCACCCCACTGCGCCTTTCAGTTGGATGCGCTCCATCGTCATCAGCGAAGAAGACTACACAACGAATGCCAGCACCATCCTGCGCCACGAGATGGGACACATCAAGAATCTGCACTCGTTCGACATCCTGCTGCTGAACCTATGCCAGATTATCCAATGGGCCAATCCGCTGGCATGGATTATGGCTAATTCTTTGCGAGACGTGCATGAATATGAGGCAGACGACACTGTTCTCCGCAGCGGCATCAGCATTCAGCAATATCAAAATCTACTTATAAAGAAAGCCGTTGGCTCTAGTTCCTACGCCTTTGCCAACAGCTTTGATCACAGTTCACTAAAAAAACGTTTTACTATGATGTTAAACAAAAAATCCAATCCGTGGATGCGCAGCAAGGCGCTGTACATCCTGCCTGTGGCAGCCGTTGCGCTCAGCGCATTCGCCACTCCCGAGTTCACCAACCATGCCAATGCTGGTTTTGAAGTCAGCGGCAAAGTTACAGAAAATTCCGAAAACACAAAAGTTTTGGCGAAAGATTCTGTACAGACAGAAGAGAAGTGTCCCAGTAATAATGCAGTTTTCCTCATTTGCGAACAGATACCCGAACATGTAGGCGGCACTACCAAGATGATGGAATTGATCATGAAAAACATGAAATATCCTGCAATTGCCCAAGAAAATGGCATACAAGGCAAAATCATCGTTGGCTTCATTGTTGAGAAAGACGGTAGCTGCACTAACTTCGAGATAATCTCCAACAAGGAAGAGAATTCCAGAGGTGCAACCGTGACAGCAACAACACAGTCTGAAACACAGAATGCCCCAACCGAAGCCGACATCATAAAGGCCAAAAAGGCCTTGGAGGAGGAAGCCATCAGGGTATGCAAGCTAATGACATTCAATCCCGGAAAGCAAAGAGGCCAGACTGTTAGAACACAATTCAGTGTGCCTTTCACTTTCCGCCTGCAATAATGCACCAAAAACCGGTTTGTAATTAAAGATTAGTTAAAAATTAAAGTGTACACAAGTCCTCGCGCTGTCAGTGATGCTGGTGCGGGGGCTTCTTTTTACATCAAAAGCGAGAAAATCCTCACAGATTCAAGCCGATACAGAAGTTCTATCACTATGTGCTCCCAAAACGCACCCGAAGGGTACGGCACATCGTACCCCTCGGGTCCGCCTTGTCGTACCCGAGGAGTGCGATTTTAGGGAAAGTGCAGATTTTCCCTCATTTGTCCCGTTCGTTCATAAAAAAACGCTAACTTTGCCACCACTATCCAGCCATCATGAAAAAAATCCTGCTGACAATATTACTGACTTGGTGCATTGCATCTGTGGCAACAAAGGCACAGACCGAATTCGTTATTACGGCAACAGCCCCTGCACCAAGCAACAAGAAAACAGCAGCGAAAGGTGAAAGGATGCTAAATGTCTATGCAGAAATCAGGGACCATCTGACGCACGACCCAGTCAAGGTGACAGCGGCAGAATTGCTATGGGCAGCAGACAGCACTTTCGCCGACAGCATACAAACCGTCTATACGGAGTCGGACGACTGGAAGAACTCCCGATTGCGCCTCTCTGTGACAAAAGCTGGGGAATACCTCATAAAGATATGCGCCGAGAACTACCAAACCCAATACGTACCCCTGGAAATCAAGAAATTGCGCAAGCACGAGCAATACAGAGAGCTGAATCCCATTTATCTGAGAAAAGAAAGGAAACAACAGACAATAGGTTTGGACGAGGTTGTGGTGACAGCCACCAAACTAAAATTCTACATGGATGGTGACACGCTGGTGTATGACGCCGACGCCTTCAGCATGGCAGAAGGTTCAATGCTGAACGAACTCATCAAGAAACTGCCAGGAGTAACGCTTGAATCAAACGGCATCATTAAAGTGAACGGCAGAAAAATCGATGCCCTGCTGCTGAACGGAAAAGACTTCTTCGACGAAGACCGCGAACTGCTACTGGAGAACATGCCTTCTTATATGGTCAAGCACATACAGTCTTACGAGCGTGTGCCAGAAGCCCTAAAAGGAACCGCACGGGAAAACACCGCGAGGAAAGAGCTGGTCATGAACGTGAAGCTGAAGAAGGAATATGCCAAAGGCTGGATTGCCAACACAGAATTGGGAGGCGGCAGCACTTTCTACAAAAACGGACAAGGAGATTACAGCACCAAGTTTCTGGGACGAATGTTTGGCCTGCAATTCACCAACAATTCACGGCTGACACTGTTTGCCAATGCAAACAACCTGAACAACAACGAGACGCCGGACGAATATGGAGAAACAGCGCTGACACAATCAGAAGGCCTCACGACAACTTACAAGTTCGGCGGCAACTATCTGACAGACAAAGAAGAGAGATTCCGCTACCAGGGAGGCATAGAAGGCACATACACGGAAGCCGAACACGCATCTAACAGCAGCGGAGTAGAGTTTCTGGAGGGCGGAAACATTTTCACCCGCTCCTTCAACACCCAAAAGGAATACCATTGGGACTTGGAGTCACGGCATCAGCTGACTCTCATGCACAGGGAGAACATTGCCGACATCATCAAAAACCTCTATGCTTTGATAACACCATCCATCAATTACAAGAAGTGGAACAATCATTCCGCATCTGCCAACGTCACCCTGTCAGAAGACATGGCTTCCCTTTGGGGAAAAGACTGGATGGACAGCATCACTGCACCTCAAGCAGGAGAAGTCCTGAAACATCACGCCATTAACAGAACCATTTCCAACAGCAAAGGGATGGGAAACGAAATGGCAATAAGAACCCAGGGGTACTTGATGTTTACGCCTGCCTATAACGACTACGTCGATTTCAATATCGACATCCACCACGAATATAGCAAACGGGAAAACAAAAATTTCACACATTATCTGCTTGACCACCCCGCCTCCGAAACGATTTCGGCTGATTTCCGAAACCAATACACTCCGGCAAAGAATCAAACCAACTATCTGGGAATCACGCCACAAGTATCATTGTCGCTCGACAAGAACCACAAGCACAGAATCAGTGCGTCCTACAGCTTCAACTACAACTACAGGAATAGCAATCAGCCGCTATACCTGTTGAACAAGCTTGAAGAATGGGAACAAGAAGGAAACAATGGCAAGACTCACCCATTGGGCACCTTACCGTCCATGGAAGAAATGCTGCTCACACTCGATGCCAACAACAGCTCAGACTCAAAAAACACAACATATACGCACACCCCACGTATTAACTACACCTTCAACTTCGGCAACAAGCAGGACGACATAGACAACCACATCGCTATCGGCTTATATATGCCAATGGCGCATGAGAATCTTGACTACCATCGTGGCACTCAGGTCGATACCGTCATGAGCCGCAGCACTGCATTTCTCAACACAAACATCATGTTCTCACACAGCACCTACATGACAGACAGAAGTTTCTCCGCCGGCTACAACTTGAGTCAGTCAGCCCCAACAATGACCAGCATGCTGAACATTCGCGACGACAGAAACCCGTTATACATAACCCTTGGGAATCCCTATCTGAAAAACACGAAAACACATCGTTTCCACATCTACTATAGCGACAAAATCGGGAAAGCATTGCTCAATGCCAATACGGAATCCAGCATCACGGAGAATGCGGTTGCATCTGGATACACCTACAATAAAGAAACCGGCGTGCGCATTGTCACGCCTACCAACGTGAATGGAAATTGGGAAATATCATCCACATTCAACATCCATTCCCCACTGGATGCCTACGGAAAGTGGAACATCAAGGAAGAAATAAGCTATCGGCACGCTCAATACGTAGATATGGGCGGAAGTGACAAGAGCATGACTGCGATTCGCTCTGTCGCAACATGGAATACAATCAGAAATGACATAAGCCTAAACTGGTGCCCGACAGACAAGATGGAATATGAAATTTTAGGAGATTTTACATATCAGCACAGCAACAGCCACCACGGCTATTCCTCAAAGACAGATGCCTTCACATTTCTGTATGGCATCAAAGGCAAACTGGAACTTCCCTGGCACCTACAGCTATCCACCTACCTGACCATGCACAGCCGCAGGGGCTACAGCGAACAGTCCATGAACACCGATCACTTGATATGGAATGCGAGAGTATCGAAGCGTCTGCCAAAGTTAAACTTAACCATCATGTTTGACGGATTTGACCTGTTGGGCAACTGCTCACAGGCGCGACGCACATTCAACACACAAACATTAGGATACACAGAAACATTCTATGACTTCATGCCATCGTATGGTGTTATCCGTTTGATTTACAGACTCAACAAGCAGCCTAAAAAGAAAGAATAACCTCGTCTATCCCTTGTACTTGGCAGGAGTGCATCCATACTGTTTCTGGAAGCATTTAGCGAAGTAAGAAGGACTGGAGAATCCCACCATATAACACACTTCATTCACCCTGTAACCCTCTGACACAAGCATAGATGCAGCATGTTTCAGACGTATCACCTGAATCATCTCGTTTGGAGTCACATCTGTCAATGCCTTAGTTTTTGAGAACAAGCCTGAGCGAGAAATTCCCAGTTCTGCTGCCAGATAATCAACAGACAATTCAGGATTGGAGAAATTCTGTTCTATCACTTTCTCCATCTGGTCAAGAAATTCTTGATCTTTATCACTGATGGTCATGAACTTGATGCGAGCATCATGCACCTCCTGCTCCATACGGATGTTGATTTCCTGAATCTCCTTATCTTTACGAACGTTCAATTCATGGATTTCCTGTTCCTTTTGTACATTGATTTCTTGGATTTCCTGCTCTTTCTGCACATGAATCTCTTGAATCTCAGCAACAAACTTCCTCTCCTTTTTCTTCAGCAGATGGCGCACAAAGAAGAACAGCAGCAAAGCAATTGCCACTGCATAGAATATCTGTGCAGGCGTATTCCAATAGAAAGGCGGCGTAATCGTGATACGCAGTGTGGTATCGTCCGACCTCAGCCCCTCGTTAGTCGTTGCACGCACATGAAACGTATATGTGCCTGGCGACAGGTTGGTATAAGTGATGCTATGGTGATTACCTACATCGTTCCATTCCTCCTCAAAACCTTCCAGATAATAGCTATAGACAACATCCGATGGCCGCAAATAGCTCATGGCCGAGAACACGATACGAAACACATTCTCTCGGTAGCTGAGACGCAACTCATCCCGATAAGGCAGTCGCTCCGGCAAGATTTTGCTGCCTGCGGCAACTGGGCGATTGAATACCTCCAAATCCGTAAACACGACTTGCGGCTTAGCACCGTTGCCATACATCGTCTGAGGCATGAACGCAACAAAACCATTTGTCGTTCCAAGATAGAGTCTGCCATCTGCACTTTGCCAAATGGCATCTGGAAGAAAATCTATGCTGGAAATGTTGCCTCCTTTCCTGTAGCTCATCACCACTTCTCCTTTGGCCAGAGAATAACATAGCAGACCCGCCGAAGTGGTCAGCCACAAATTACCTTCCACAGCAGCGACACCCAACACACTTGGTTCTTCATTCAGCAGTTTCACGCGGCTAAAACTATCAGCAGCACGATCATAGCAGAACAGTCCATTAGCCGTACCCACCCAGAGCGTGCTGTCTTTATCCTCAAAAAGACTGTTGACCAACAAACGGGAGCCTTCCGCAATTTTCCCATTGCCGAAATCCGTATAATGCTTCCATTCCCCCTCTTTGCTGCAAGACCACAAGCCATTTCCATCCGTAGCCACCCACAAGCAATCACCGCAATCCTGCATAATATCGTTCACCGGAACTCCTACTTCCTTCACGTTGCTGAACTTCTGCGTCTCGGGATGGAAAACAGCAACCACATTAAAGGTTCCGACCCAAATGCGCTGCTGACGATCGCAGCATATCGCATAAGCACTGGCATCTATCGCCTCTCCATTTTCACCAACAAAAACAGGGATATTGGCAACATCCATCGTTTTAACATTCACCACATTCATGCCCTGTGCATAAGTACCAACATAAAGGCTGTCACCCACAAGACAAAGCGCATGCACATTATGCTCCATTCCACGTTTGGCAAGCTTCACAGGCGTAAAAGCCTCACGGTCTGGAGCGTAATAGCACAAACCACCATCATCGCTGGAAATCCACAACCGCCCGAAACGGTCTTCACAGAAACGGTTGATAATATTACCCGACACCGAGTTATCGCTATCCGAATAAACATAAGACACAAAATTGCCCGACACTGGATGAGAATAGCTCACGCCTCCGTAATAAGTACCAATCCACACGCCTCCTTCACGGTCAAGCATCAATGGATAAATAAAGTTATCACTAATCGTATTCGCCAAAGCTCCATTGCGGCTATACAACTTCACCTTTCTTTCCTTGACATCGAAAGCCAGCAAACCCTTATCGCTACCCAACAAAAGATGTCCATTACGAACTTCCAGAATACTATGCACATGAAGCATCTGGGACTCCTGAGGCGTAAGCACCACTTCTGCCTGATGAGTAGAAGGATTGAAACAAACCAGCGCGCCATCCCACATACCCATCCACATTTCACCCGCATGTCCTTCGGTCAAAGCAATGCTGGAGATACGAGGCTGCTGTCCCACAAAAGAAAGTTCAAACTTTTCAAACGCTTTA
Source organism: Bacteroidaceae bacterium (assembly GCA_017507385.1). GTDB lineage: Bacteria > Bacteroidota > Bacteroidia > Bacteroidales > Bacteroidaceae > Minthosoma. The sequence goes on from JAFWAX010000027.1 coordinate 10,198, forward strand.
GACTCCTCATTGTAACGAATCAGATTTTCTGTTGCCCAGTTACTCGATGCCCACACAGCCCCCTTCTTGTCCACATACACACAACCATAAGAACCTGCGCCATCTGGCGTAGGGACGGACAAGCACTTTCCTGTTTTCGTGTCCAAGCATAAAATGCCCTGCCCCAGTGTCGCCATCCACAAACATCCGTTATTGTCCATTCGCATATCGGAAACATTGGCAGACCCACCCTTTTGTAAGCCAGAAAGAGACAAATCAACTCGTTTTATACTATCCAAACGCTGGATATATAAATAAAGTCCATTGTCCGTTCCCACCCAGACCGTATCTCCATCCTCAGCCATAGCCGTCACGGTCAAGGAGCGAGTCTTACCGACCGTCACCATTTTATGCCCATCAAAGCGATTCAGACCACGACTCGTCCCCAGCCATACAAAACCTTTTTTATCCTGCAACAGCGAACGAACCGAATTTGACGAAAGTCCATCATCTATAGTAAGATGCGAAAAAGCCATTGTCGCATCGAAGACGGATTTCTGTTGCGCCTTGCCCTCCAAAGTGATGATAAAAAACAGCAAGAGCCAAATTAATTTATACACAAAATTTAGCATAGTTAATTTATTTTGCCAGTGAAAAACGATGATTATTGGACAAAGATAATGAAAAAATAATACATTCGAGCAACAAAATAGTCCGATTATAGCATAAAGAAGCGTATTTTGCATTATTTTTCTATTTTTTTGGACTTTTATTGTATGTCAAACAACAAAAAAGGTGTTACTTTGCATCAAATTAATAACTGATTTAGATTTGTTAGATAGAAAGTTAATTTGTTAGATTGGCTAATTAATGGAAAAGAGAGCAGCGGTTCTCAAATACAAATGAATTTAACTACGCATAAACCAAAAAACAACGAGAAGACTAAAAACAGCTAACTAAAACATACAATTGATTAGATAGTAATATATAATAGGTGAAAAACGAGGAGAGGGTCAAACGTGAGTTTCACCCTCTCATTTTTTATGCTTACAAGAAGAACAACAGCAGAGCGTTATTCCAGTTCCACTTTCTTAATCAGAGGCTTTCCCTCCTCAAATGCAAGCGTCACTTTAAAGTTTGCAAAATCACTATATATATATAATGGTATAGAGTCATTCCGTTTAGGCTCATAATCAAACTTTAAGCGGATGTTTGAGCCAGACAAATAATTCTCGGAAGGCAGAACCGCCTTATCCTTGTCATTCACCTGATGAAGCGAGAAAACAGGGTCTATGACAGACAAGATGCGCGGCAGTTCTATTCGCAGCTTTTTGTCCCCACCAGTCACGAGATTCTTCACATCCTGCTTCATATCGTTCCAAAGATTCCCATCACTCACCGCCGCATAAACCTTTATGCCAGCTTTAAGGTATGACAGCAATTTACCATTGTCCACATCAAGATCCTTGAGCAACTGCTGTTTAACTGAAGTGAGAGTCTGCACTGCTTTTTCCTGACGGCCTTGCGCCTTAGCTACCGCCTCAGAAGCCTTCATGTACTTGTAATCCACATTGTCAATCCAGCAGATTTTGTCGTCAGTCATTGCAATAGCGCGAATACGCGTAATATCATTGTACTTCTTTCCCTCATAGTTCAGCTTCACAACACCTATTTCCGTCTTGTCGTGATGCTTGATGATATTAACGGACGGAAGCTTCTGTACGTCATATTCATCTTTATACATATCCGTGTAGTGCAGGCAAAGGAAGATACGCACATTTTCCAAATCAATATCAGAGCGATTGTTGATAGTCACCTTCACCTCATCGTCCTTATCTGAAAGCGTCCAGTTCATCGTTGGCTCCACAGACACGTCAATAAAAGACTGCTCCATCAGTATCTGCTTGAAACTGCTATACATATTCTCCTCGCAATACTGCATATCACTCAGCAGACAGTCATATACGCCCTGATTGCCGCGCCGATAGAAATGATTGAAGATTTCCTCCTTGCTCTTCTCCACATCGCCATGCTGGGCATAATAGCGCGCCTTGAGCAAGTTAGGACTAAAGATGCCAAAGCCCTCCATTGTCGAGCGGTAAAGACGCAGCAGATACTTTCCCTCTGCCGACTTGTTCAGATAGGCTCGCGCCTTGTAGCTATCAAGCAAATCGGTCAAATCTTCGGCCTGGCGAGGATACTCCATGGAAGCGTGGTCAAAATAAGAGACGGCCTTAGCATTCTCGCCACGAGCACGGCAAAGCAAGCCCTTCAGCACCAAAGCAGGAGCAGAACGAGACGGATAGAGCGACATGTAGCCATCCAACGTATTTTCCGCCTCCACATAGAACTCGTTGACTTCCTCCGGCTGGTCCAACAACAAGTTCATCTCCCTCGACAAAGTGTTAAGCTGATTTTTCTCTGCTACAGAATCAGCAGCGGGCAGATAATTAGACGCGATATTTATCAACGCCAAGCTCTTCAACAGCAAAGCCTCACGATTGGTTGGATATTCCTCAAGAATCTCCTCTGTCATATTGGAAGCGTCAATCGAACGACCGCCATAAAGGTCAATATATGCCTTATCCTTCTTCAGACAAAGCATATTCCATTCCTGCATATACTTGTAATATACAGGAGCATAAGCTTCCAAATACTCAACATAAGACATCCGAACCGCCTCTATCTCCCGTTCCAGCTGGCGCTTCAATTCTTTCTGCTTCTCATATTCATCGAAAGCTGCCGTTTTCGCCTTTTCCACAGCATCCCCCACAGACATCGTGCTCAGCGTCGCATCGCCCGCCAGCATAGAGCCGACAACCGCTATAGGATTCACTTCCGAAGCAAACTTAGTCGTTCCGCTCGTCGCACTCCTCATCAGCATCCACACATCATCCAGCTCCTCATGCTCCTTCTGCAATTCATACAGACGCTGCAAAATCGGGAACAGCTTCTTTTTCTGCTCCAGCACATCAGGCGCCACACGGCTGAAATCCTGCCTTGCCACATACTCCAGATACGACAGAAAGTCCTCCGACTGACATTGAGCCACCTCCAGCGCATTCATCGCCCTCACAGTCTCTTCAATGTCATAATCAGGACTCTCCACCTGCATTGCCTCATACGCCGGCACAAACTCTTCAGAAGGAACATATTCCTCCAAACCAGCGGCTTCTTTAGGCCAGAAATACCACATTGTCACAGCAGCAATGCCCAGAACCGCCAAAACCCAAACAGCAACTCTTTTCATATTCAGTCTTTCAGTCTTACAAATTTCCTTTTTTATCTTCGCCGCCGATGAAAAAAACACCCATTATATCCTCCCCAAATCGTTGTGGGGCACACCGCTTGACCGATGTGCCCCACAACGATTCATCGGTCTGCCCCACATCGTTTTCGAGGCAAATATACGGATAAAAAGTCATACTACCAAAAGCAGGCACAAAAACTCACTCAATTGACAGATGCACATAAAAAACCGCCTCGAACTTCACAGTCCAAGGCGGGGGAACAAATTATAATTAACTTTTTTAATACCTATGATGAAGATTTCATCTTCTTCAAAATAAATATTACAAAGAAGAGTTAAGCGCTCTTAACTTCGTCTTTATCTAATGATGGAACCACTTACTGAATACTTCACGCCGTTCTTGATGATGACAACCTGGCCATTCTCAATGAACTTGCCGTTTGCTGGAGCTGCAATCTCAACGTCTTCAATAGCGTCTGGAACTGCAACTTCAAGCTTGATGTCGTCGAAGTAGAAGTTGTTAGCAGCCTTGCCTGTCATGTCAGAAAGATTGATAGCAATGGTGTTCATTGTTGCCATTGAGCTGTTCACTGTAACAGTCTTAGTGAACTCAACCCATTCTGTCGTGAAGCTGATCTGGCCAACAGCATCCCAGTGGATATAGCTTCCCGGAGCTGTGTGAGACTGTGTTGCAGCACCGCTCTGTTCCCTGTCTGCACGTACCTTCATGGTGAGGGTGAATACGTCACCTTCATTGAGAGGCTCTGCAGTAGAGATGAAGAGCTGAGCGTCATAGTCGTTAGCAGGAGCATCGTTAGATGTAACGATGATGCAGCCGTTTGAAGCATCTGTTGGGTCAACAACGTAACGTGGGTCAGCAACCGCCATCTTCATGCCGTCAACATAGTCATTCACCTTGAACATGCCTTCAGTGAACCATGCGTCTGGAGCAGCTGGATAAGTGAGAGTCACCTTGAGTGTCACTGCCTCCTTAGCTTCGTTCACGAATGCGTAAGTTGCTGTGTATGCGCCAGGTTCAGTTGTGTTGCCGTCCATACCGCCTACATAGTAGATCTGTCCAGCTTCAAGAGAGAAGTCTGCCTTTACGCAGAGGAAAGCGTCTGCACCCCAGCTCTGCCAATCGCCGTCAGCGTTGCGCCAGCCGTCAGTTGTGCCGAGCTTATAGTTGTCATCGAGAGTGCCGTCTGACTGTACAGCGTAAACTGTCACGTCGTTCAGTGACTCAGCGCCGAGCTCTGCGAGGATAGCAGCAACGTCAACGTCAGCTGCGAGGCCTTCGTAAACCATGCCAAGCTCAGAAGTGAGCTCAACAGCAACATCCTTCTTGTTTGTGAGGTCAGCGTAAGTGAGGGCGACAACTGGCTTCTCTACGAACTTCACGTTGATAGCGAAGATTGCAGTCTTGTCGTTAGCCTTGATAGCGTACTTGACAGTGTAAGTTGTGCCTACAACGTCAGCACCGTTCATGTCGCAGATTTCATACTGTGGAACAGATGGGAAGAACTTGACGCAGATCTTAGAGTTATCGCCCCAGCCTACGAATGTGCCTTCTGCGTTGCACCAGCCGTCGATGCCGCCAGGACCAGGAGCAGCCTCTTCTGAACCGTCAGCGTTGATACCAACGAGAGTTGCAGCTGTCACGTCTTCGATGCCGAGGAATGCAAGTGCCTCAGTGAAGTCTGGAGTGAATGTTGTCACGCCGTAGCCCAGACCTGGGTAGCGCTCAACGTCGATAGTGTAGGTTGCTTCAGTTGGTTCTGGCTCTGGAGCGTACTCAAAGATTTCAACCTTAGCGATTTCAACCTTGCCGATGTACTTGCCGCCCTGGAAGAGAACGTGCACATCATTGCCTGAGCTTTCAACTGTTGAGTTCGGGAATGCGACGTCGTAGGTCTTGTACTCTTCGCTTGCTGTGAATGCGAGCTGCTGGTACATGGCTGCGCTCCATGTTCCCATGTTAAGCTGAGTGCTGCCGTCAGCAGAAGCCTTCATGGTGATGCGCACAACATAGTCGTAGCCTGCCTTGAGACTGAACCAGTCGCAGATGAATGGCTGCAGATCCCATGGGTTAGTGCGTTCCGCAGTGTTCTCGATAACGAGTGCGCCATCGATCACGTCGAATGAAGAGCCTTCTGGAGCACCCATATTATAGTAAGGATATGAAGTCTGAGTTGTGAAGTCAATCGTATGGATTGGTACAACAGGCTCAGCGGCATATACGATTGATACAACCTGTGCCACATACCAGTTGCCGGAAGGAGCGAGGTTCTTGATGCCGTACTTGAGCGTGCCGTCTGTAACAGTTGCAGTCAATGTAACGACAGCCTGCTGACCTTCACTTACCCATCCTGTCTCTACAACAGTGATGCCAGCCTCTGCCTCGTTAGCGAAGCCTACAGAGAGACCATCACCTGTTGGGCATTCAAATCCGCGGCCAGAAGTGTAAGATGCAGCCAGACCAAGAGTTACCTCGTATGTGCCGTTCTTGAGACCTGTGACAGTCTGAGTGAGCACGTCGCCAGCCTCTACAGAGCCGCCGCCATTGTAGCGCTCAGCTGCAGGATTGGCAAGACCGCCATAGCTGCCAGACTGTCCTTCCCATGTTGCAGGAACAATAAAGGTGATGTCGTCTCCCACTTCATAGAACTTCTTGTTATACTCATCGAGATCGCTCTGGTACTTGCTGTATTTCTCGATGTAAGCCTTGTATTCCTCTTCAGATACTGCCACCCATACATCCTGTGCTTCTTCTGCATCAGAGATATAGAGGCGCGTGTCGCCAGCCTTGGAAGGAACAACAGAGAGGTTTCCGTTAGGAACGTTGCTGTTTGCGATAGTGAATGAGCCGTCTTCTGCAACAGTGACAGTCCACATCTTGTCGCCTCCACGGCCTGCGCCGTCCACCCAGATCTGGTCAACGCCCTGACAGTCGAGAGAGTTCCAGTTGCCGTTAGGAAGCTGGTCGTTGAATGTATAGGTTGCGCCGTCCTCGTTGAGAGTCAGCTTCACTGGATAGCCATTTGTAGCAGAATATGAAGCGCGTGTGCCCCAGTCGTTTCCTCCAATGAGGAATGCCTTCGCCTCAACGTTGTAGAGGTACTGTGCCACAGAGCCGTCTGTTACAAGAGCCGAGGTAGCTGTCAGTTCAGGAGCTTCTGGTTTGGTTGTAGGACCACTTTGAGATTCTTCAAACTCTTTCTGAGCAGCAGCAGCGTCAGCAGCGAGCTTCTCAGCAGCAGCGTTAGCAGCAGCAACGAGTTCAGCGTTAGCAGCAGCGTCAGCCACAGAAGTGCCAGCAGCGAAAGACTTGTCGGCAGCAGCCTGAGCAGCGTCAACAGCAGCCTGAGCAGCAGCGATAGCGTCAGCAACAGCAGCCTTCACGCTCTCGTCGTAGCCCTCGATTTCAGCCTTCACAGCATCGAGCGCAACCTGAGCAGCGTCAACAGCCAAAGTGTCAGCAGCATACTGAGCAGCGTTAGCAGCTACAGCCTCATCAAATGCCTTCTGAGCAGCAGTAGCGTTCTCAAGCATCTTGCTTGTAGCGTCAGCAATGCCCTTCACAGCTTCAGCGTTGTCCAACTCTGACAGCGTGCCAGCAGCATAAGCCGCATCAACAGCAGCCTGAAGGTCAGCAATCAGCTTCTGAACAGAGTCAGCCTCAGCAGCAACAGCCTCAGATTCAACTACATCCTTGCAGTCAGCAGCAATCTTTACCATCACTAAGTCGTATTCAGTCTGAAGCGCAGCAACAACAGAGTCTGCCTCTACCTTTGCAGGCTCGTTCAGGTTAGACACCTTCACTACGACTTCATCGTCAAGTTCGTAAGCATTAGCATTTCTGTCTGAAATAACAAAGTTGTCGAGCACGATGCTGGCTTCAGCAGCGAGTTCAGTAGTAGCCTTCACCTTAAAGCTGAAGAACTTGCCCTTGCCGTCATCTACAAGACCAGCGCTTGGTGAAACGCAAGCCACCTTGTAGTAGTTTCCATTCAGTTGTGGAGCGAGCGCAGCATCAGCAGGGATACGGTCAGTGTATCCGAAGAAACCGTCCTCACCCTCTACAAGTTCAAGGCCCTTTGGCAATGTGAGATTGAACTGGAAGTCACGGAACACTGTTGAGTTGTCCAGCGTGATGTTCACCTCAAACTCCTGAGTTGGGTAAGTCTCGAATGCAGTTGTTTCAGCGCCGAAAGTTGCAGCGATAGAAGCAGCAGTGCCGCCTTCGCCTGCAACTGGTTCACGGTTTGTGTCAGAACCTTCTACACTACCAATCTTGATGGTGCCTGCTCCCAGATAGCCAGCAGCAGCCTTCACCTTCAAGTTGAAGAGCTTTCCTACATTAGTTTTGAAAGCAGTATTGTAAGAAGAAGCGATGACAACCGTGTACACGTTGCCTTCCTTATTCGTATTTTTCTGGTATTGAACAAAGTGGATTCTTGACAAAGCTTCAGAACCCTCTTTATCTGCGTCTTTAATGCTCAATCCTTCTGGCAATGTCAGCTCAAACTGCAGTGCAATCAGCTTTTCCTCGCCAGCATTCTCCATGCTAACAGCCACAGTCTGCTCTTCGCCAGCATAGATGTCGAGGTCGTCCATGGTAATCTTCACCTGAGCGAACGCCACAGACACCTGTACAACAAGCAGTACAAGCAGCATCAGCAGTCTGGAAGAAATTTTATTAATCATGTTAATCATATTCTGCTTTTTTTGAATTTAGTAATGATTCTTTATTAGCAGTGTGCGTGACATCCACGTGGAATGCCACGCACACGATAGAGTTCAGTTAGTCAGATTACTTCACAAACACCTTCTTGCCGTTGATGATGTTGAAGCCCTTCTTCACTGCGTTCATCACACGTCCGCTGAAGTCGTAAATCTTACCCTTCACTGAGTTGTCAGTTGCAATGCCAGTGATGCCAGTAGCTTCACCGCTGATGCCAAATGACTTAGCACGAGCTGAAGGAGTTACGAAGATGATGTCGCTAACAACCACCTTGCCACCAGCGTATGTATCGTCAGTCTCCACGTCGATGTAGAGGACAGCACCGCTGTTGCCTGCGAATGCAGTGTTAGTGATTGAGCTTACCACGATACGGTGGATGCCTCCGCTGAAGTCGCCAGAAGCCAGTTCGTGACCGTCAGCGCGGTTAGCGAGAGACTCGCCCACGAGCTTCATGCCTGCAGGGAGTTTCACATCCATCTGGCAAGAAACATAGTTGCTTGCGTTGTCGAGCGAGATAGCAAGACGAGTCACGCCATTGCCCATGTCTGAAGCCTCGATGTTTACGCTCTCGCTGCTGCCAGCAACACGTGCAGGAGCTTCATTAACAAGACCGTCACCAGCTCTGTCACCTGTCAGGATGATGTTGATGAGTGCAGTAGCGTCAGCGATGTTGAGCTTGCCGTCAGCATTTACGTCAGCCACGTCGAACTCTGGAGTTCCTTCAGCAGGAGTGAGGTCTTCATTGATGATGTAGTCAATCAAAGACGTGTAGTCGTTCACGCTCACTTTGCCGTCACCATTGAGGTCACCAAGAGTTACATTTTCGATAATCTTCTTGAGTGCATCGATGCGTGCTCGGATTGCTGTAACGGTTTCCATACGTTCATCGAATCTCTCTGCAGAAAGGTTTTCACTCAGATATGTCTCCTCGTTCAAAACATTTTTATCAGCAGCGATGTCATTATTGAAATTTCTTACAGCACTTAGAAGACCGTTTCTCTCCTTAGTGAGAGTCTCCCGAACTGTCTTTGAATAATTTGCATTATTCCAAGAAAGACCGTTAACAGTACTATTCAACTCTAAATAAAGGTTGTACAATTCGTCATAAGAGAATTCGTCATGAGTACGCTCTATGTTTACAGCCAAAGCAGCTTGATTATAATTTTCTTTTACAGAGAGTTTAGCATTGTCTGCCCCTACCTTCTCTGCAATCTCATCAAGCTGTTCTTGATAATCAGCCATTTCGTCATCAAAAGTTAACCAATCCTTCAATTCTGGATCAGAAACAATTTCACAAGCTTCAAAGTCTGCTACCACCTCGTCAAGCTGTGCCTGGAGAGCCTCGATTTCTGCGAGACGTGCCTCGTAAACAACCTTGTTGTCGTCATACTTCTTCTGAACCTTGTCAGCGTCAGCGATGACATCGTCAATCTTGCTGTCGATGTAGTCGATAGAGCCCTGAATCTTGTCGCTGTAGTAAACGATGTTGTCAGCATACTTCGTGATGTCAGCGTTTACAGCGTCGATGTCGCCCTGGATGTCAGCCTTAGCAGCGTCAAGACCTGCATTAGCCTTCACTACGTCAACATAGCCGTCGAGCTGAGTGAGCTTCTCAGCGAGTGCAGCAGAAGCCTCCTTGAGCGCATCAGCTGTCACGCCTGCGATTTCAGTATCGTAGAGTGCCTGAATCTCTGTGAAGAGTGCTGCAATGCGAGCATTGAATGCCACGAGGTCTGCAGGTGTAGCCTTCTTATCGCCCCAAGACGCCAATTCAGAAGCAGCCTTCCTTACTTCCTCTATCTTCTTCTTCAATGCAGCAGTAGTCTCGTTCTCCATTCCTGCGAACTTGTCTGCAACCAGCTGGTTGTACTGGTCTTGCAGTTCAACTGGAGCTTCGTTCTTCAGATATTCGAACTCTGTGTAATATGCATTTGAACGCTCATTTCCAATCTGCCAACTGAGGGAAGCGATGGTTTTAGATGGGTCAGCCTTAGCTGCGTCCAACTTGCTCTGGTAGTTATCCCAAGCCTCCGCGTAGTCTGGAGCTACATGATACTGGCTAACCTCCTCGATTGCCTCATCGAGGAGTTTCTGAACAGCAGGCAAGTTGTTTGCAGTATCGAACATATCCTTTGCCTTGCTAACATCATAATCATTCTCGAACGCATCAATCAGCGCATCCAACTGATCATAGTCGCTGAAGCACTTGCCTTCTGCCTGTGCCTTAGCCAGTTCTGATTCAGCCTTAGCGAACTTCTCGTCAACTGCCTTCTGGTAATTCTTGATGAGGTCTTCCTGACCTTCCAGTCCTGCGAGGAACTCGAGGTGAGCCTCAATAGCATCGTTCAGCTTCTGTACACGGTTTGAGAGCTGTGCAGCAGCAGCATTGTGCTGGTCAGCAGCAATCATGTCGTCGATGTCAGCGAGTGCATTGAGTGCATCATCAACACCAGCAATCTTCTTCTCATTAAGTGCCTTCTTACCAGCATCGATAATATCCTGAACATCCTTCAACTGAGCAGCAGTCTTCACAACATCCTTACCATTTTCCTTCAAAGTGTAGAAGCTCTTGATGTCAGCCTTAGCATTCAGTGCAGCAACGGCATCATTAACATCTTCTTGATAATCATCGAAGGAAACGCCTGTCAATGCTGCATTTATCAATTGCTCTTGGATACCTTTGATTTCGCCAGCATACTGATTAGCTGTAGCCATCTCTGCAGTTTCGTCGTAGAGTGCCGGACTTGTCACCTTGCCATACTCTTCGGCGGTATTCTGTGCGAGATCAGCAAGCTTCACTGGATATTCATACAAGCTCTTGATCAAAGTCTCAGTGTTGTTTTCAATCTTCTCCTTCAATTCTGGATTTGTCACATTGCTGTACTCGTTCTGAGTATCCACAGCACTCTGGAATGCAGCCTGAGCTGATGCGAGCGCATCGGTGAAGTTCTTGTAACGAGCAGCATTGTCATCAGCAATCTGCTGGTCATAACCATCCTGCTGGCTCTTCAAGAGATTGTCAAGTTCTTTCTTGTAATTTGCGATAGCATTTGCCACTTCCTGAGCCTTAGCAGCAGACTGTCCATTGTTGTAGTAATTATCTACATCTTCAGCCAGCTTGTTGATCTTAGACTGAATTTCATCAAGTTTCTTAGTCCAAGTCTCAAGGAGAGAAGACTGGTCGGAAGACAAGATTTCGAAGCGAACATCATTGTAGTAATTTTGGAGGTCAGTTCCAACATTATAATACTGACCCTTATCCTTACCATCGCCCTTGTAAGCCTTTTCGTTAGCTGGCGCATCGGTTGCAATCTTCTTAGCCTTAGCTACAATTGCCGCGATAGCATCTTCGAATGCCTTCTTGTTAGCAACAGCAGTCTTAGCGTCGTATGACTTCTTGATATTGCCTTCTGCAGTCGCCACCTCTTTCAGGTATCCATCAACAAGTCCATCATAGTACTTTGTTGGGCCAACTTGGCCTTTGTAAGAAGCAATTGTGGTCTTAGCAGCAGCAGCAGTTCCATTCAAAGCAGTGTGAGCGTCGTAGTTCTCCTGAGCAGCCTTCACAGCCTTCAGAGCTGAAGCGATAGAGCCAGTGTCCTTAGCATCAACAGCATTAAGACCATCCGTCCAAACACTCTCTGCCAGATTCTGGTTTGGCTTGTTGTATGCTTTGTTAACGGCCTCATCAATCTTCTTGACAGCGTCATCAATCTTCTTGAATTCATCAGCAGCCACCTTCACAGCGTCAGCACTTGTTGATTTAGCTGCCTCTGTCTTAGCAGCAGCAATAGCTGCATCAATGGCAGCCTTGCGAGTATCATAAACAGCCTTTGCCTTTTCGTTTGCCTGAACTGCTTTAATAGCAGCACCGATAACATCCTTGCTGTTGTTGAGGTCAGTTGTGAGCTTTTCGATTTCCTCGATGTATGTAGCGAGCTTAGCATTCACTTCCTTGTTAACTTCAACTGCAGCCTTCTTTGCGTCATCACTGGTCTGTCCGCTGAGCGGAGTGCTGTTCTTTGCAGCAGCAGCAGCGCTATTCACCTCAGCAACTTTCGCAGCAATAGCCTCGTAAGCCGCATGCAGCTTAGTGCCTTCTGCATAGTTGTAGCTCTTTGCGAAATCCGCATTGTCATCCAAATCATTCACTTCTGCATCCAGCTCGTTGATATCATCGAGCTTATCATCGATTTGTGCCTCGAGCTGTTGACGGAGGTTGAAAGGAGCCATGTAGCCGAATGCAGTCTGTGCCGCAGCTGCATCTGCAACCAGCTTATTGATAGCAGCCTCGATGTTTGCCTTAGTGTCGCCCAAAGCAAGCGTAGCAACATCAGTATAGTGGTTAACTGCAGTATAGCTTGGCTTCTGTGCATTAGCGAGGTCTGCATTGTACTGAGCGTATGTAGTTTCCCAGCCTGTGATATTTTTCTGAATATCAGTACCCTTGTACTGTGATGCCACGTCTGGAGATTCCTTCACAATCTTAACGAGTGCCTCGTTGAGTTTTTTCTGGAGAGCAGCTGCATCATCAAATACCTGCTTGTAGTTCTTGCTTGCAGCTTTTGTGCCATTCGTCAGATTAGTGATGTCAGTATTCTTATTTGAAACAACGGTGCCAGCGCTTGCAAAATCGGACTGATTATTTGCAGCCTTCTCCTTAGCATCCTGATTAGCCTTAAGTTTCTTGTCAATATCAGCCTGAGCGTCAGTCAATGCCTTTGCGATACCGTCAACATAAGACTTGTACTGAGTTGAAGGAGTGTAGTTCTGATAGCCAAAGCCGTTCAACGCCTTAGCAAGTGCGTCCTGAGCCTTAGCAATGGCTGCCTTGGTATCCAGATACTTGTTAGCATATCCGATATATTTTTCGTATGTGCTGATTGCGCCATTGGCTGCATCCAAAGATGTAGTAGCACTAAGGATTTCTTCTTTTGCATTGTTCTTGCCATCATAGAAAGCCTTAACCTTATCGATTTCAGCCTGTGCAGAAGTGCGCTTCACAAATGAAAGATCTTCAGCGCCACTCGCAGCCTTGATGGCATTCAGTGCTTTCTGAAGACCTGCCACGATGTCATATTTTGCATTAATCTGGCCCTTCTTCGATGTGTATTCTGTTGCCACACCAGAAGCCTCTGTGCTTGCGGCATTAATCTCAGAAACGAGACTTGTAGCCTTATAGCCAATCTGAGCAGCCTTTACCTGTGCCTCCGCATCTGCTATCTTCTTGGAAGTATCAGCCAGCTTTGCTTTTGCGTTGGCGAAGAGATTCTCATAGATGTTTCCATAATTGATGTCTCCGTTTTTGTAAACCTGATCAAGGAAGAGGTCAGAAACAGCCTTCTGAGCTTCATTGTAAGCAGCCTTGGCGTCAGCGATAGCCTGCACATTAGCCTTGTAAGTTGGAAGTGAAGCGTTTGACTTGTTAACATTTTCCTGCAATGCTGCAATTTGTTTTTCAACAGCAGCTTTTGCCTCATCTGTTGGAGCTGTCTTGTATGCTGCAATAGCGCTTTCAATAGTCTTTGCTGTTGCATCGAAAGACGCCTTGTTAAGGTCATCTTTGTCAATCTGCATTGTCACAGCCGTAAGCTGAGCCGTCAAATCTCCAGCGCCAGTAGAACCAATATATTCAGTCTCGTCTGCAGCAGCTTTCTCTGCCAGTTTCTTGATGTCAGCGGTAATAGAACTGCTCTCAAGGTCATAGAGAGCATACTTTGTGTAATTCTCATACGACTGACCAGCCTTAATCAAGTTGATAGTATCTTGAATCAGACCTGCGGCAGCCTCATTAGCCTTTTGCTCATCTGTTGAATTATAACCTTTGATTGCTTCTGAAAGGCCATTCAGCTGCTGCTGAAGTGTTGCGATTGCACCATTAAAGTCAAAGTCAAGGTCAACTGAAACACCTTTGAGCGTGAAGATACCTGTACCCTCAACGCTTACATCTACAACAGACGCAGCTGACAATGAGAACACTACCTCTGCCTTGCCATTTTCCTTTATTTCCTTTGAAACAGTTCCAACCTTGATGGTCACACTGCCTCCGTCCGGAACGATAATGTCATCAACGATTAGTTTGTACTTACCTGGCACCAAGCTCAGCTTCTGCTGCAGCATACCGCCATTGTCGGAAGAAACCTGATCACCTTGAACAGCAGCGCCAGTACCCCATCCATTAGCAGGCAACGCACCAGTAACGATAGCCGCCTCTGCCAATACAGGAATACCAGACAATGCCACGAATGAGTAAACGATTCTTTTTTTCATACGAATGTCTTTTAATTTGTTAATAATATGATGTTAAAAAATATTTTGGCATCTTGATGTTACAGCCTATGCCTTGAAGAGAATCCCTCCCCTCCGAGTTTCGAGTGTTATCATAGATGATGTGTTTCATATATATAATAATGTATAAATGCCCCCTTCGAGAATTGTTTCTCCCTTGGGAACCCGCCCTAAAACGGGCACTTTACACCTTTTCGGTGGCAAAGTTACGGATTGTTAATAGAAATTGACATTCGTTAGCGAAGCCCGTAAGTCAACACAAGTGTTGCCAATTTAGACACAGTCGTTATATTTTCATAGCAGTCCAGCTTCCCCATCCCGCTTTTCCGCTTTCTTTTCTGGCGCGTTCCGTCGGTTTCGCGCCTATGCTTCGGTGGCATGAAGGGCGCAACGACATGGAGGCCGCCGATTAGTTGGCAGCAGGGGGATTGGTTGCTGAATTTGCAGCCACCCGCTCTCTGTACTCACCGAAGAAGTCGTAGTTGAGGATGAGCGATATGCGCAGGAGCAATTCGGTGTCGATGGTGGAGCGTCGGAAAATCTTATAGACATTGGAGCGGTCGCAATAGAGCTTTCGCGCGAACCAGCTGACGGTTCGTTCCTGGCGTTCGAGCTCTTCCTTGATGCGCTGCCCGATGTGCAATGCCGGCTGTCGGCCAATGTTGAGTTCGTCCATGGGCTTGACGATTCTTGAACCTGCTGCACCTTTTCAGGTTCTTTTTTTAGATGTTGATGAAAAGAATTTGCGAGACACGAAGAAAAAGCGTGGGTGCTGCACTATTTGCCCATCCCTGCAGCTTAAGGCTCTCGCATTGCCCACAATACTAGGAACGAGCAACGCAGAGACCCACGCGGTATAGCATATAAATACCCAAGGTAGGACTGGGGCTGATGCCGCCAACCTGCACAAGAGTGACCTATATACACCCATAGGCATCTACCGTTGCTTTGTTCTTAAGCATTGATACTTTGGAATTTGCGAGATTCTAAGCTGCTCGGAACAAAGCGTTAAGTAAACGCTTCTCATTATGTCCTCCCACCCGCCTCTGCAACGCTAAACATAGCTTACTTTGAGGCTGCATGGGCTATTTGTTATGCAAAAATAGCTATTTTCGTTGAATTTTCAATGACAAGGGGGAAAAAAATGGGAATTTATCGGATTCAGACAGCCAAGCCTCTCCTTAATAATAACGTCTGCTCGATAGAGAGAGTCGCTTTGCGAGAACATCGATTCCCTCATCCGCTTAATCTGCTTAATCATCGCGGAGCGGTATGTTAAAAGACAAGTTCCTGCGGAACGATGGGGCGGATGTCATCTTTATGCGGCAGTGGAGGGTGGCTCGCTGCATGTCCAGTACCTCCGAAGAGGTACTGTAGTACCGCCTAGGAGGTATTCGAGTACCTCTTCAGAGGTACTGGAGGGGAAAATGGCTTGTTAGATGGTGGGGATTGTACGGAAAGGAAATGGGGTATTAGAACTGGAAGTAGATGAAAGGCTGCACGTCGGAAGACTTTATCTGGATGACAAGATAGATGAGAAGGATAAGAAGGATGGCCTTGACAAGGAGCGGGCTGCGGGTGACGAAGGCTTTCGCCTTTTCGGAAAGCGAGGATGGCAGCCAATGGAGCAGAAAGCCCAGAAGCATGAGAATGCCTACGGCTTTATAGGACACGCACCATTGGAGGAATATCTGAGGTTGGAACTTATGGAATATCTGATGGAAAACCTGTTCTGCAATCTCAAAGGAAGGTGCACGGAACAACACCCAGCAGGCTGCGACAAGGTGGAAGGTGAGGATGCCGCCTAAGAAAGCCACGGTTCTATTCTTCGATGGATGAGGGGCACTTTTGTTGGACAAATAGGTCAATGGACTTAGCATCGGGGCGATGCTGTGCCAGATTTTGTCGAGACACAGAAGAAGTCCATGAATCCCTCCCCAAAGGATGAAGTTAAGAGATGCTCCATGCCAAAGACCACCCAGAAGCATCGTCATGAGAAGGTTGAAATACTGGCGGAACTTGCCATGACGATTGCCACCAAGAGAAATATAGAGATAATCTTTGAGCCAAGAGGAAAGGCTGATGTGCCAACGGCGCCAAAACTCTGTGATAGAGGTGGATTTGTAGGGGCTATCGAAGTTTTTGGGAAAATGGAATCCAAGCAGGAGCGCTATACCGATAGCCATATCGGAATAGCCTGAGAAGTCACAGTAGATCTGGAGCGTATAGCCATAAACAGCCATCAGATTCTCGAATCCGCTATAGAGGTCGGGCTGCTGAAAGACACGTTCGACGAAGTTAATGGAGATATAATCGCTAATGACAGCTTTCTTGAAGAGTCCTGCAATAATGTAGAAGACACCTGCACCAAACATCTGGTCGGTAACCATCAGCGGACGCCGAATCTGCATGATGAAGTCGCGGGCACGCACAATTGGACCCGCCACAAGCTGCGGGAAGAAGCTGACATAGAAAGCATAGTCGAGCAAGCGGTTGAGCGGACGGATGTTGCCGCGATAGACATCAATGGTATAGCTGAGCGACTGAAAGGTGAAGAAGGAGATGCCGACGGGCAGGAATATGTCACGTGGCTGCCAAGAAACCTCTTCGGAAAGGCTGCCCGTGATGCTTGAAGGCACATCTATGCCATTGGTTTCGAGCAAAGTGCATATAGTCTCGCCCAAGAAATTTGTATATTTGAAAAAAATCAGCAGACCAAGGTCAAGAAAGAGGGACAAGAAAAGAAGTATCCGCGCCAAGATGCCTTTCTCTTTCACCGTTGCTATTGCTTGGGCGATGAAGTAGTCGCAAGTCGTCACCAGCGCCAGCAGCAGGAAGTACATTCCGCTGCTTTTATAATAGAAATAGTAGGAGAAGAACGTGACGAAGAGAATGCGCAAGGTGTCTGCTTTCCCTAAAAGATTGTATATGAAGGTGAATGCGAGGAACAGGAACAGAAATATCCCTGACGAGAAAATCATCGGGGAATCGGGCTGATACAGCAGCTGTTCTATGAGGCGTGAATAATCAATATCAAACATTTTTGTTGCTTTTTATAAGACGATGGTCTGTTGTTGACTGTACGTCATCCGGAATTTAGAATCCTCGGACAGATAGATAGGGTTTCTGTTCCAACGGTGTCGGTTCATGCATCATACGCGTCTGAGTGCCAGACACAACCGTTTCCGTGTAGGCTTTATAAATGGCTTCTCCCAAAAGCTTGCCTTGCAGCACATAGCCTGACGTCAAGAAATGGACGCAATCCGTATTCATCATTCCTGAATTTCTCCAGTTTTCGCATGCGGATTCTTCCCCACCGCCTATGGTGTAGATGTCCCACACCGCCATGTGGTTTTCTTGGCAGAAATCTACAATATTACGCGCTACTGCCGCCGTGTTGGCATTGGGAACTTTCACCGTGCTATAACGCCTACGTCCACGGTTTCCCGATGCTCTGCTCACACGCTGGGAGAGGAAGCTTCCGGGTGGTGTAGTGAAAAGGAAACAAACATCGGGACAGCGTTCGCGAATACGCTGTGTGAGCAACCTCATTGTTTCCGTGTGAGCGCGTTCATCAAGAGTGGAGCCATGTGCTTCGTTTGTACCAAAGGAGATGACCACAAGCTCCGGATGCTCTGCTGCCACGCGGCTGACCATGTCCTGTTCATAGAAGCGTCGCGCCCAAGCCCCATTGATGCCATAAAACGAAAATTGGACATGAGGAAAATATTCCTGCAGAGTGCTCCCTAATGAGTTCGGGAAATACTTGCCTCTCACATGAGAGTCGCCTATCTGCATAACCTTGACAACATGTCCTTTTTTAAGATTCTTAAAAACTGGCTGAAGAGAGGCGCCCTCTTGCAATTCGTTGCTCAACGTATTCTTGAAACCGGCGGGGAACGGCGTTGTGAGCGACTGGGCAGCAAGCCGCACAACAAACAGCGTCAGCAAAAGAAAGGCGACAAGAATCGGCTTAATGATATGTAAGGCTTTAACGTGCACGATTGTCGTAATTCTCCTTTCCCTGCATTAGAACCTCAAACAGGAGGTCTGCAAGATGGCGACCGCCTGCAAAGTTGATGTGTGTATAATCAAGATTTGCCTGTTCCTTTTCTACCATTTTTGCTATGCTTCCATCCCCTCCCATCGCTTGGTAGAGATTCCAGAATGCCACTTTACTGTCGCTGGCCATCTTGCGCTCGTAAGACAGGAGTTCACGTACTCCTTCCATTGTATGCATCTGACCATCAGGACCTTTCGAGTTGCGGTCGGCAACACTGACAACCAATATGCTCGTGTGGGGGAATGCTGTTTTGAGATGCTTAATCACTTTCTTCATCCGAGAGGTGTAAGAAGCATAATTCTTCTGGTTCTCATTGGCTACATTAAGTCCAAAATGCAACACGATCAAATCATAAGGCCGGACACGAGAAAATTCCCGCAACATCTCCAATGGAATTTTCCCTATATGCTGTCCGCCACTTCCGCGCAGACTGAAATTATCTAAAGACACACCACAAGAGGCATCGAAGGCAACACCATAAAATTTCGAATCGTCTCCTCCTTCAACAACCATGCCGAAACGCCCGATACGGCCTTCGACTGCCTGAGCAAGCACCTTGGGAACATCGTCCTGCTCTGGCAAGATGGGGCGGACAATCGTATCATAAGCCGCTATAGAATCGGAATCTATGGCTTCCGCTAAATCACCGTATATTTCAGGCTCTTGCGAAACAGACTGAGAGAAAAGCAATTGAGATTCCTGACCATTTAATGAACAATGTATATTCAAAGTTTCTCCGGGTGTAAAAAACACGGTTGCCACTTCTGCCGAATCCAACAATCCGGGATAGTATTTCTTGGTACCTCGAATCTCAAAGGTCGCAGAATCTTCTGGAATGAAATAGCTGCCAGCCAATCCCTGCGCATCCTGTCTGAAGCCCTTGCCTTTTTCGTTGGCATGAAAAGCCGTCCATTTCTCACGTTTTGTGATGACAGAACGTCGGAAATCAGATGACACACAAGCTATTTCCACAAATCCGACACCATGTCCGCCATATTTCTGTTGCAAACGAGCACGCAAATCCATTGTGATGATGTCGCCTTCTATATAAGAATCGCCGAAATAGGCAATACGAACAGGGCGTTCATGAGCCTCATCAAGAGCCGCATAGAAATAGTCCATTTCGCGATGAACACCTTCAACATCAGCAAAATCTTCAATGGCAACCATGCCTTCTGGAACAGAATCCGTATAAGCAAGTGGCTGCACGACAATGGCAGTGGAATCTATCTTCTCTCTCACATACCCATCAATGGAATCTGCAACGATTTCAGCAAGAATATGTCCTCCTTCATCACGCCGTTGAATATCCGCCAAAATGTTCACACGACGAAGTTCCACGTCGCCCCAACAGATACGTGGCAAATAAAACAATGCCATCAGCCCAGATATCACCATGAGCGTCAGAAAGAAAGACTGCCAAGCACGATTCTTCTTCATCTTCAAAAAGGCCTATACGGTTCTTTCACCTTGCTTATTGTCATCGTTCAATTCCGGATAGGAGATGCGCGTGTGGTAGATGGTCTTCAGCTTTTCTTGCAAAACTTGTTTTGCTATTGCTATTTCCTTGAATGTAATAGAACATTCGCTGAAACAACCATCTGCAACTTGACCATCGATTATTCTGTCAACCAGCTGATTGATGGATTCTTCTGTATATTCAGCCAACGAACGAGACGCAGCCTCTACGGCATCACACATCATAAGAATTGCCTCTTCCTTGGTGCCCGGATTAGGTCCAGGATAAGTGAAAAGAGCCTCATCCACTTCCTCGTCTGGATGCTCGTTTTTGTAAGTGATGTAAAAATATTTGGCTTTGCTGTTTCCGTGATGCGTCAAAATGAAGCGCTTAATGTCTTCTGGAATATGGTGTTTTTCAGCAAGTGCTACACCGTTCTGTACATGAGCGATAATAACCTGAGCACTCTTTAATGGCGTAAGGTGCTTATGAGGAGATATGCCACTTTGATTCTCTGTAAAGAAAACGGGGCGTTCCATCTTGCCAATGTCGTGATAAAGAGCACCTGTACGCACCAGCTGTGCCTTAGCACCAATCTTATTGGCCACTTCCGCACTTAAATTGGCCACTTGCATGGAATGCTGAAATGTTCCAGGCGCAACCTCTGTCATGCGCTGCAGAAGCGGATTATGTACATTGTTAAGCTCCACAAGAGTTACATCGCTGGTGAATCCAAACACTTTCTCCAGCATCCACAACAATGGATAGGTAAAGAGCAGAAGAATCCCATTGACAGTGAAACAGATGTACATCCACTGATCCATTTTGATGCCATTCTCATGATAGAACGAATAGCCGGTATAGAAAACCACATACGTGAGGAACACCAAGAATGCTGTACGAACAATTTGAGAACGTTGAGACAATTCGCGCAGTGAATGTATTGCAGTCATTCCCGCAGCTATCTGCAAAACAACAAATTCGTAATTATTAGTCAGAATCATGGAGATAATCATCACCATGGCACAATGAACCATAAATGCCGTGCGAGAGTCCATGAAGACACGGATGACGATAGGAACGAAACAGCAAGGAAGCATGAAGACGTTCAGCATCTTGTGAGAAACCATGAAAGCTGCTATAACACACAGCACCATAGGCAAGGCATAGATCAATGCCACATTACGAACATGCTCAAAATAGTCTGCTCGGAACAAAGAGAGAAATATCGTCATCAAAACGAAGTTAATGAAAACGAAAATGATTTGTCCGATAAACTTGTACGGGATCTTCGCCTCATCAATATTACGCTTCTCATAATCTATCTCATAGGAACGAAGTATGTCGTAGAGCTCATCTGTAACAGTTTCTCCGCGGTCAATAATCTTTTGTCCCGCCTGCACAAATCCGTTGTAATTTGAGATACTCTGCAAACGCCCTTCCAATTCTTCTTCTGACTTCATCACATCGTAAGTCAAATTCGGCTGAATCAACTCATCGATATTATACTGTTGCAATATATAACGAGGAAACTTTATCGTATCTACAGTCATGATATATCGATAGGCTGAACTCAAAGTGTAAATACTGCTAAGTGAAGCAGAAGTCGCCACATTACCACGAACAATACGTATACGCCTTTGTGTTTCATCCGTCAAACGTGCATAATCTTCAACAGAGAGAACACCTCGCTGATAGATGGAATCTAATAATCCCGCCACATGATGAACATACGGGTGAGCATTCGCCCCTTGAACAGCCTGTTTATACAACTTATTCACCATGCTATCTCGCACACTCCTATTGTAGTTGTAATAGGGTTGGAAACTACGCTGCGCTTTCTCCTGTTCTTTCTGCAACACAGAGTCGTTCTTCAGCACTGGGAATTTCGTATTAGCAATCAGCAATCCGTAATTCCAGGGCTTATTCAACTCATATTTATAACCAAACTCATCTCCTCTGGGCATGAAATAAACGACTAATGCTGTAGATACAAGCACCAGGACTATCTTCATCAACAGACGAGATATATTTGTGCGTCTTTGTTGTCTGTTCTGTTTCATTTTTCTTTAGGAGATGGTTTGTTAAGTTATTTTTCTGTTATTCAGACAAAAGGTACTTCTTAAAGTCTGAGAAATCCTTACTCATTGGCACGCTTTGCTTTGTACCCTTCATAAAGGCTTGGAGTTTTGCTGGAATCTCAATGCTTTCGTTCAAAATTGCGTCAACAGTATCCTTGAACTTGGCAGGATGAGCAGTTTCGAGGAAAACTCCAACCTCACCAGCATTCAGGCCATCTTGCAAAGCTTGGAATCCACAAGCGCCATGCGGATCACACACGTACCCCGTATCACTTTTCACCTTCCTGATTGTTTCAGCAATTTGTTCATCGGTATATGTTGCGCCACTGATGTCTGCACAGATAGCAGCATGACTCTTTCCGTAAAGTTCATACACACGTGCAAAATTGCTCGGGTCGCCAACATCCATAGCATTTGCTATTGTCTGTACAGAAGCTTTAGGCTCGTATTTTCCTGTTTGCAAATACTTAAAGAATATATCATTAGCATTGTTTGCTGCGATAAAACGCTTGATAGGAAGTCCCATCTTTTTGCCGAAAAGAGCAGAGCATATATTACCAAAGTTCCCTGAAGGCACACACACCACCAATTCATCGGCAAGCCCCAGCTTTTTCATCTGAGCATAAGCATAGAAATAATAGAATGACTGTGGCAAGAATCGAGCCACATTGATAGAATTGGCAGAAGTCAATTTCATGTGAGCATTTAATTCTTTATCCATAAAGGCATTCTTCACAAGCGCCTGACAATCATCAAACACGCCATCTACTTCCACGGCTGTAATGTTTTTGCCAAGTGTCGTAAACTGACATTCTTGAATAGGACTCACTTTCCCTTTGGGATAAAGGACATACACATGGATGCCATCCACACCAAGAAAACCATTTGCCACAGCAGAACCCGTATCGCCCGATGTGGCAACCAGCACATTTACCTGTTCACTTCCCTCTTTCTTCAAGAAATACTGCAAAAGTCGCGCCATGAAACGGGCACCAACATCCTTAAAAGCCAAGGTTGGACCATGAAAGAGTTCAAGTGAATATATATTGTCGGTCACTTTCACACAAGGACAGTCGAATGCCAACGTATCATAAACGATAGCTTTCAAATCTGCCGCTGGAACATCTTCGCCAAAGAAGGCGTCAGCAACCGTATAGGCAATTTCCTGAAAAGACAAGTTCTCTATATTGTCAAAGAATTCTTGAGGAAGCGCCTTGATGCGTTCTGGCATATAAAGCCCTTTATCTTCTGCAAGCCCTTTTACCACAGCCTTTTCCAATGTCGCTGCAGGAGCCTGCCCATTTGTACTATAAAAAATCATATCTATCTTTTAATTTATACATTATCTTTCGTGTTCGTTTACCGCCATGAAAGTGTTGATAAACTCATCTTTCTCCAGAAAACCATACGCTCCTTTCTGACAGGAAAATTCATCAAAGGATTCCACCTCATCCGCCTCCAAACCTGACGCACAAATAAGGAAAGGAACAGGTTCTTTCGTGTGAGTGCGATGCGCTACTGGCGTAGGATGATCTGGCAGCACAGCAATTGCCACAGGTTCGCAATCCGCTGTTGGCAACCCCTCTTTTCCCCAGTTCTTCACTTCCTCATAAATAGGGCCAATGACTCTGGCATCCAGATTCTCAATCGTTTGAAGTTTCAGCTCAAGGTCTCCATCATGCCCCGCCTCATCTGAAGCCTCTATGTGCAGATATACAAAATCATCTGTCTTGAGAGCTTCTATGGCAGCTTGCGCCTTCCCCTCATAGTTCGTATCATACAAGCCTGTAGCCCCAGGAACATCAATGACCCTGAGACCAGCCAATGAGCCAATGCCTCTAATCAAATCGACTGCTGTAATGACAGCCCCTCGTTTTATTTGCGGATAGATTTCCGTAAGAGGCTTCATGTGTGGCCGATAACCTCCCGCCCAAGGCCAAATAGAATTAGCAGGATCCTTCCCTTCTGCTATACGCTGAACATTTAAAGGATGCTTTGACAACAAATCCTGAGATTTCACAATCAGCATGTTTATCAAATCTGCTGTTTCTGCTGCACTTAAAGCAGACAACACACCTGATTTCCTTTCGGCTTCAAGGTCAGGCTTAACAAGCAAAGGGCGCCAAAGCTTCAAAGGCACGTCATGAGGAGGCGTACACTGCAAGAACTTGCTTCCTCCCTTGATGACCAACAGATGCCGATACTGAACTCCTGTATAAAAATGGATGATTTGCCCATATTTTTCTATGATTTCCGCATCGTTTGCCAATTTTTCCTGAAGATATTTAATCAGGATGTCACCTTCCTCTGTTTCAAGCCTTCCGCAAGAATGATTCTTGATGTGATCTCCATCTATACAAATGATGTTGCACCTGATTGCCATATCGTCTGGCGCAAGTTCCACACCAATACTGGCAGCTTCAAGAGGTCCACGACCTTCGTAAACTTCATTCTGATCATAACCCAAAATACTGGAATTCGCGACTTCCGAACCTGGGTGGAATCCATCCTGAACAGTTTTAAGCATACCCACACATCCTTCTTTTGCCAACATGTCCATATAAGGTGTGTTGGCATATTGAAGTAACGTTTTATTCCCAAGCGACTCTATAGGCCAATCGGCCATGCCATCGCCTAAAATGATGATGTGCTTCATCTTAGATGTTTGCTATAGACATGATGTCGGCAAATACGCCTGCAGCCGTAACGGATGCACCAGCCCCATAACCTTGAATCAGCATAGGATACTGGTTGTAACGCTCTGTCGTGATGAGAATGATATTGTTGGAACCTTCCAAATCGTAGAATGGATGGCGTTCATCCACTTTCTGCAAAGCTACTGAGCCTTTTCCATCCTCCAGCTTTGCCACAAAACGCCAGCGCTGACGGGCAACCTCAAGTTGCAGACGCTCTGATTCAAATTGTGCATCAACAGACGGGAGATTTTTCCAGAATTCATCTAATGTTCCATCAAAGAATGACTGGGGAATGAACAAGGACGCCTCCACATCCTCCTGTTCCATCTTGTATCCAGCTTCACGAGAAAGGATGACCAATTTGCGAATAACGTCTTTGCCAGACAAATCGATACGCGGATCAGGCTCCGCATAACCCTCATCTTTGGCTAAACGAACAGTCTCGCTGAATGGTATATCTGCTGAAATTGTGTTGAATATGAAGTTTAACGTGCCACTCAAAACGGCTTCAAGCTTCAATATTTTGTCACCAGAATTGATCAGGTCGTTGATGGTGTTGATAATAGGAAGACCTGCACCAACGTTTGTTTCAAACAAGAACTTCACTCCCCGCTTGCGCGCTGCCTCCTTCAATTTCACATAATTGTCGTAATTGCTTGAAGCGGCTACCTTATTGGCGGCTACCACCGAGATGTTATTGCTCAGCAACCCCTCATACAATCCCGCAACTTCCGCACTGGCTGTACAGTCAACAAAAACGCTGTTGAAAATATTCATCCCTATCACCTCTTCTTTCAAGCGCTCTGTATTGCTTGCCTCTGCCTCCTTCAATCCTTGACGAAGTCGGGCTACAGAGAATTTACCATCCTCTTCCCATTGAGAGAGGTCTATGCCATTCCTGTCGAACATTGCATTATGACCGCTTGCAATACCCACAATGTTAATTTGAAGATTACGTTCCTTCATCAACTTCTGGCGCTGACCGGCAATCTGCTCCAGCAAACTACCTCCCACAGTTCCGACACCGCACAGGAACACATTCAGCACCTGATACTCAGAGAGGAAAAAACTGTCATGGATAACATTTAAGGATTTTCTCAGGCTCTTTCTCTCCACCACAAACGAGATGTTCGTCTCACTGGCACCTTGTGCACAAGCTATCACACTGATACCGTTTCGGCCCAATGTACCAAACAGCTTACCTGCAATACCTGGAGTATGCTTCATATTCTCGCCAACGATTGCCACCGTTGCCAAATCACGCTCCAATTTCATCTTGTACATCGCCCCCATCTCAATCTCTTTAGCAAACTCACGGTTCAGCACCTCGCATGCACGGTCGGCATCGTCATCTGTCACACCAATAGATGTGCTATTCTCTGATGAAGCCTGGCTCACCATGAACACGCTCACACCATTTTCTGCCAAAGTTGTAAAAATACGACGATTCACGCCAATCACACCGACCATTGACAAGCCACTTACTGTAATCAGGCTCGTGTTGTTGATGGAAGATATTCCTTTGATTGCGCGACCATTATCATCGCCTTCAGACAAGTTCGTAATGATAGTGCCCTTGTCTTCTGGACGAAATGTGTTCTTTATCAAAATCGGTATATTCTTGATGCAGACAGGATAAATCGTTGGAGGATACACCACCTTTGCACCAAAATTACATAATTCTGTTGCTTCCACATACGAGAGCTTATCAATAGGATAAGCGTTGTTGATGACACGCGGATCTGCTGTCATAAAACCAGATACGTCAGTCCAAATTTCCAACACCTCCGCATCCAATGCCGCAGCCAGAATTGCTGCTGTATAGTCGCTGCCGCCGCGGCCTAAATTCGTGACTTCTCCCGTTTGGCTATCAGCAGAAATGAAGCCTGGAACGAGGCACACTTTATGATTGGCAGTTCCATCCTTAAAGTCCTTAAAGACCTCAAGAATAAGCTGTTCGCTGATAGAGCCAGAATACAGATTGCGCCCTTGCTTCTTTTTGGTCTTGATAAATTCGAGCGAATTATACCATTTTGCCCCATCAATCAAAGTGGCAACAATATTACTTGATAGACGTTCGCCATACGACACGATTGCATTTGCGGTCTTTTCGCTCAAATCGCCTATCAGATATATTCCCTGATAAATACTCTTCAGATGCCCAAGCAATTCATCTACCGTGGCATAAATCTCTGTTTTCTTTTTCTCATCCGTGATGACAGCGTCAATCATCTGATGATGACGCTCCACCATTTCCTGATATGATGTCAAATACGACGAATCGCCTGCCACAGCAAGCTTGGATGTGTTTATCAGCTTGTCTGTAATGCCTCCAAGAGCAGAAACAACAACTACTACAGGCTCGTCACATGCCTCCACAATCTTTTTAAGATGGAGAATACTCTCCACGGAACCTACGGATGTTCCGCCAAACTTTAATACTTTCACGATGAAAATTAAAAGTTAAAAATTAATAATAAAAGAGCATGCAAAGCTATTGGATGCAGGCAGATATACAACATCTGAATGACATATTGCAACCAGGCCATGATGCACACCCCACGAAATTATTGCAAAATTACGACATTTTCAATTAATGGCAAAAGAAAAAGCCTTAAAGTCGGCTTGACTTTAAGGCTTTTCATTTGTTCCTGTCTGATTTGACTTCTGCTACCGCATATATACACCGTGTGCATAATATTAAAAACACCGCCTATGAAATATTTCGTGCACGGTGTTTTAAATATTATGCACACGGCAAGCTTATATATACGTCATAGTCCTTCTTTAGCGGCGCTGACGCCTGACAGAGACACGAGGCGACGAGCTGCTTGAAGAGGATTTTTCTGATGCAGACTTCTCAGAAGATGCTCGGCGAGAGGTACGAGAAGCCGAAGAGGATTTCGAATCTGCGACTTTCGCCTTCTTTCCCTTAACAGAAGCTGCGGCAATTGAATCTCTCCTTGCCAGTTCTGCAGAATCCACGGGAGTGCTCCAAATATGCTCTTCAAAATCAGACATTTCCTTCTCGATACGAGCCTGCTCTTTCTTCAAGAGAGAATCCGTGGTACAATACTGCTGAAGTGCTCTGTTCTGCATATTGGTTGTCATGTAGATGTCCCCCTTATAATGATTGGTGGAGAAGAAATCGTCCATAGACATTCTGGCAGCATTATTGATGTTGCTTGTCATCACTTCCTGACCACTCAAATAGGTCTTTATATCATCATAGTTTACCCAGAAAAGAGGGAACTTCCGAATATCCAAGCTAAAATCCTCATCCGCACGATGGAGCACCGGACAGAGAGCCACAATACGACTATGATAAGTCGCTGTATTCTGGTCATAGTAACTACTCTCTTTCACATAGTAGCTCAGCACTTCTGAAGACGGAACATCTACAGGATTCACATTGATGCTGTTGCCATCAATTTCGTAAGGAATCTTGTAACGGTCAAGCATATCCTTGAAATGCATACGATAGCTTTGCTGGAACTTCTCAATACCATCCAGCTGATACTCATAAGCAGGAATCTTTCCTGTATTCAACAACTTGAACAGCAAAGTAAACAAGTTCACATCCCCGCCTTGCGGTTCTACAGGATAATAAAGTGCAGCATTTTCATCCTTCGTGAGATCAACAGAGCGATATATGTCACGACGCCAAGCTGGGTCTTCAGGAACATCGACAGCTGTCGGGAACATCAAAGCTGCGCGTCCCACGGTTGCAGCAGCCTCCGCTTTCTTTGCTGTAGCACTTCCATTATTCTGTACTCGACTTTTCTGCGGCTGAGCCGTCAAAGAAGCCGTCATACCAAATGCCATTAATATAAATAGTATCTTTCTCATAATCAGTTTAGTTTATAATGACTTCAACAGGCGAAGTAAGTGTTCTTTCTATACCATCAGGACCCACTACACGGATACGACTGATGTTAAACAATTTTCCACGGCTGAGGGAACGGATTCGAGCCAATTGATTCGGTGTAAAAGCAGCAGAATTACTTACTTCCGGAATCACATTTCCCATATTATCGACAAACAAGGTTTCAAAACCGAGAACGCGGAATGATATGTCGAGAAGTCCATCATCAATAGCAGCACCAACGCCTCCAGCAGCGACAATCGCCTGCTTAGAAATACGACCGCCCTTGAATCGGATAACATTCCCCTTGGAATCGGTGTGCTCCAAATAGCCTGTCGGATCCGGCAACTTTCGTACATGGAACGTGAATTTCCCCATCTCCTGCTGGCGTCCTTCATTCTGCGCCAGAACCGTAAAAGTCACATCCTCGCCCACATTAGCAGGAACAGCCACATAATTTCCATTATCTTTCTTCGTCAAGGTTCCATTAGACATCGTCAGGCTTATCTTATTATTAGGAACACCTGGCACACTCACGCTTATCGGGTTTTCGTAGCCTGCATAAAGCATGTTCATCATCGTCGCACTAACTGTTGCCGATGGTTCAACAACGGTATAAGGCTGCGAGAATTCTCGTCGAATAGTCTCGCCATTTCCGTTCTTCATCACAAGGTAGCCCTTCAAAGTAAAATCACCCGTTGAACCACAAATGGTTTCATACAAGCCATTGTCAGATTTGAGCAGCGTGTTACCCACATAGATTTCAGGACGCTGGGTGCTATCCACAGCAGCCATAATAATTCGTGCAGAGAACTTCCCGCCACGCACCACTGTCTGCGAATTTGGAATCACAAATGCGTTGATTTGGTTTACACGCACATCCTTCACGTCAATATTTGCCACCAGCTGGTGTAGCATCTCGCCCTCGGCATAACGGACATCTGTTTGAAGCTTTGTCAACAGCGTAACAGCAGCAGCAACAGGCGTATTCTCAAACATGTACTCCTGCCAATTCTTGCCAAGCATTTTTGCTTTCCGCGGCACTTCTGTCGTCAGATTTGATTGGATGATTTCCCTCTGCTGCTGGTCATTAATCATCTGGGTAATTCCATCACGATACGATTCAATTGCTTGTTTCAGCTTACCGCCTTTACCTACACCCGGCGCAAGCATCACATGAGTCGCAGCTTCAAGATTATCGCGTCCTTCTATATTCTCCAAATCAGCATCATCGCCATCCACGTCACGAACGATTTCCCATTTCAACTCTTCAGCAAACATATACAGTGAATCAGACATTTTGCGAACCTGCTGAGCTTTCTCATACCACTGGCGAGTTTTCTCAGGATTGCGCTTCATTGCAACTTCCAATTCCTTGTATATAGCCTCATTTTGTATAGAAGAATTTTCCTTCGAGCGATTCAAACTTTCATCCACCAACGAGAAGCCTTCAAGCACATCCGACGAGACATTGAGCGCTAACATGGCCATCAGCACTACATACATCAGATTGATCATCTTCTGACGTGGGGTTAATTTCTTTCTTATCATAATTAGTTATTTGAAACTAATTTATTATTCAATCTATTACAACGAGCATTTAGGCTATTTTCATTTTCAGAGCCTCAACCATCTTGAAATATACCTCATTCAGTTCCTGAAGCTGAGCTGCCAACTTTCTCGTCTGCTCATTCACTTCGTCAATCGTAGCCGACTGAGTTCCCACGCTCTTAAGCTGCATCTCGTAGAAGCGGTTGATGCCTGTAAGCGTGCGATTCATATTCTCCATCTCCTCCGAATCGCGAGTTAGTCGAGCACTCTGCTCTGCCACCTTTTTCAGCGTATCAGTCAATTCGGCAAGTTGTTCCACGTAAGCACGAGTCGCCTCTTGCATCTCAGGAGCCATACTTTGGAACTGAGCTGAATTAAAGACAGGAGCCGATGATATGTCTGAAGCCAGCTGTGCCGCATCAACAGAATCGTTCCCTCCAGAAGAGCCAGAAATCTGCACTTGCGACATCGCATTAACAAGCGCAGCTGCTGTGTTCTCCGAGATAGAGGAATTCACTTGAGCACGAACTGCCGCCTCCTCAGCAGCCTCTTCTGCAAGTTCCTGTGCATCAAGACTTTCTTGAGGTTCAAAACCTGCAAGAAAAAACACAATAACTTCTGTTCCCATACCCAAGAAGAGCATCAAATCTGCACCAGCGATATGGGTCAGTTTGAAAAGCGCACCAGCAATAACAACTGCAGCGCCCCAACTATATGCATAATTCAGAAAAGTCTGTCCTTTCTTCGTTCTAAGCCACTTCTGAATCCCTGAATATTTTGTTGCCATATATAATAATTTACAAGTTACTTAATTGATTATCTATTTGATCTTGAAGCAGAACCCACCTGTGAACGCACACAACGGAATCCCACAAACGAACGTCCGACATTCTGATATTCATAAGAACGCCATGCACTCTTGATAAAGCTTTCCGGATCCTTCCAAGAACCGCCACGCACACTTTTTTTCTTCAGCGCATAAGGGTCTTCCTTTGCTGCATTATAAGTCAACGTTGGATTCATATCGCTCATAGACAAAACTCCTGCTTCTGTATAAACAGTGCTGGTCCATTCTGCCACATTACCTGCCATATCATACAAGCCATTGGAATTGGCGCTATAGATGCCAACCTTGGAAGTAATCAGATTCCCGTCTTTCGTGTAATTACCTCTATCTGGCTTGAAATTAGCATAATAGCACCCTTTCTCACTTGCCACTCCTTCTTGCATCCAAGGCAGTTCCGTACCATCTTTTCCACGAGCAGCAAACTCCCATTCAGCCTCTGTCGGCAAGCGATAACGCTGAATAAATTTAGCCTGAGGCCCCAAGCCCTTAATCAAGAAATCTGTACGCCAATTACAGAACGCATTAGCCTGTTCCCAACTAACGCCAACCACAGGATATTCATTATAGTTGGAATGCGTGAAATAAAGTCTCATATATACTTCATTCTCTGCATTCTGAAAGTCATTTATCCAGCAAGTCGTATCTGGATACACATTCACTATATATGTATTCACAAAGTCCCACATGCTGCTCAAAGGACGGGTAAGTGTTTTGCGTTGGATAACTCCATCATCATCCACGTATGCCGTATCTTTGCTAATCATAACGACTTCTTCCGGATCAGTCTGGAAGTCAGTATTCAGATTCCGTTCTTCTGGATCAAGGCGATACTTACGCTTAGCAGCCATCACATGGTCAAACACCTCATAACGATAATTCAACTGTCTCGCATCAAGCATCTTTTCACCCGTAACAGGATGAACTGTATATACGCTTTCGATTGCACGCAGTTGATCTTCATCAGGATTGCGAGGCAATGCCTTATTCCAGTTCAGATGCGGAGTGACAGGGTCGCCAAATCTGTCTACTTCAATCTTGTAAGTTTCATCATTGCCATAAGCAGGATCCGCCAAACGCTCACGGATAATCGAGTCTCTCACCCAATACACAAACTGGCGATACATAGAGTTCGTCACCTCCTTCTCGTCCATCCAGAAAGCATCCACACTAATGTCTCTTGTTGGCATATCCTTGCCCCAAAGACTGTCATTTTTCTCCGAGCCCATTTTCAGGCTACCACGCTTTACAAGCACCATGCCATAAGGAGCAGGTTCTGCCATAGAAGTGCCGCCAATGCCAGTCACTTCGCCACCTGTTGCTCCCATGCCTGCCTTACCAGAAAAGCAAGAAGCTACTACAAGGGCCAGAACCATTGTACATATAGCAAATGAAATTTTTTTCTTCATATTTTTATCTTGTTCTATTTTCAAAAATTATTCATACTTTTTACAACCATCTCACACTTTTGTGCTTATTCCGCCCCTTCTTGAACAAGTCGAGATTCGTTTGATATCCAACAACTAATTCATGGCTTCCATTGATGGCTCCCACCCCTGACGTGTACATCTGGTAATTATACCCGAGGCTTATGCCGTGAAAGACACCGCCAACAAGGAAGGTCACTGAAGTGCTGGGGCTATACCCTAAACCACCATAGACTTTTCTTCCTTCAGATTCATAGGTGACTTTGCACTGCAGGTCTTCTCTCCACGTATCCAGATCAGACTGAATCAGAAATGAAGGCTGCACTGTAAATAACGAATTTTTTATTTTAATATTGCATCCACCCATCAAATAATACATTCGCGATATCTCTATTTCGTTGGTTTCGCCAATCAAGATTGTGGGTGCCAGCAAGTGCTGCCCGGAAATTCCTGCCCAGAAATTGGGGTGATAGTAATAAAGACCCGCCCCAAGATCCACCGTGTTCCCATCTTGTTGAGAAGAAGGGAAAGCCGGGTCGCTATTGTCCTCTAATTCCATGTCTGACGGATCTATTTTTTCGCTCATCAAACCTCCCTGTACACCAATAGCCAGTCGCCCCTTATTGCTTACTTTCACATTATAAGAATATTGCAAGCTGATTTTCGTCGTAGAAAAAATGCCAATATTATCATTCAAGAAACTAAGCCCTGCTCCATGCCGAGGTGTCAAGAAATAGACAGGCATAGACGCACCCACATACATAGTTGCTGGCGCTCCATCATAACCCACCATCTGCATTGAATAGACAGCATCCACATCCAGCAAGCCGTCCGTGCCGGAAACGGCCGGATTATAAAATGACTTCAGGGCTGTGAAGTCCGAGAACAGCACATCCCATTGCGCTCTCGTTGCCGAAACA
>JAFWAX010000028.1 GCA_017507385.1 Bacteroidaceae bacterium
CGCCGATCAGGCGATGGTCGGCTCCCTGGGCATCGCAGCAACCGGCGCGGTTTCGGTTTCCAATCCGTTCATCTTCCTGCTCAACGGCGTAGTGATCGCCATGGGCGTAGGTCTTACGGCATACATTGCCCGAAGCGTGGGCGCGAAGAACTACGACGCGGCAAAATCCTACATACGGCATGCCTTCCTGCTTTTGGGATACATCGGTGTGCCGCTGGCGTTGACCATTACGTCATTGCACCGAATGATTCCCGTATGGATGGGCGCGGAGACCGACGTACTGCCGGGGGCGCAGGAATATCTGCTCATCACCTCGGTATTCCGCATATTCACCATGATGATGATGGTACTCGGTTCGGTATTCCGCGGGCGCGGCGATACGAAAACGCCGCTTCGCATCAACATTTGCACCAATCTCCTGAACATCACCGGCAATTACCTGCTCATTTTTCCCTGTCATGACATCATCACCCCTGCCCTGACCATTCCGCTGATCAGTCTTGACATTCCCTCATTCACCATCCCCATGATCGGCGCGGGCATGGGCGTGGCGGGCGCGGCGCTCTCGACGGGCATTTCGTGGTTTGTGTCACAACCTCGAGAAGGACTTCAAGGTGAACATCGAGGTGAACCACGCAACACTCGCTGGCCACACATTCGAGCACGAACTCGCTGTAGCTGTTGACAACGGCATGCTCGGTTCTATCGACGCAAACCGTGGCGACTACCAGAATGGCTGGGATACAGACCAGTTCCCAATCGACCAGTACG
Organism: Bacteroidaceae bacterium; assembly: GCA_017507385.1. Taxonomy (GTDB): domain Bacteria; phylum Bacteroidota; class Bacteroidia; order Bacteroidales; family Bacteroidaceae; genus Minthosoma. Next base: position 772 of record JAFWAX010000028.1, read on the forward strand.
AACTCGTTCAGGCTTGGATGGAAATCATCCGTGGCGGCGGTCTCGGCACAGGTGGTACAAACTTCGATGCTAAGACTCGTCGCAACTCTACCGACCTCGAAGACATCTTCATCGCTCACATCGCAGGTATGGACGCTATGGCTCGCGCTCTTGAGTCAGCAGCAAAGCTCCTCGAAGAGTCTCCATACAAGGCAATGAAGGCTGCACGTTACGCTTCATTCAACAGCGGTATCGGCAAGGACTTCGAAGACGGCAAGCTCACACTCGAGCAGGTTTACGAGTACGGCAAGAAGGTTGGCGAGCCAAAGCAGACTTCTGGCAAGCAGGAGCTCTACGAAGCAATCGTTGCAATGTACGCATAAGCCAACGATACATAACCTACAAAAACGCACCCCTCGACTCCGAAGCATCGGATCCGAGGGGTGCGCTGCATCGTACCCCTCGGGTCCGATATTCTTGCACAAGGCAAACTCGAAAACTCTCCACCTTGCTCCCTACATATACGCATGCCGTGTGCATAATATTTAAAACACCGCCAATGAAATATTTCGTCCACGGTGTTTTAAATATTACGCACACGGCAAATACGCAGAGCAAGGAAGAGCTTATAATTCAGCTACCCATCCAATATCAGCGTGAGGCAATTGCTTCAATCTCGATATTTGCTCCCTTAGGCAAGGCTGCAACGGCAAAAGCCGAACGCGCAGGATATGGCGCTTGAAAAAACTCTGCATACACGTCGTTGACAGCCGCAAAGTTATTGATATCAGCCAGCAGAACTGTCACTTTCACAACGTTTTCCATACCCAATCCGGCTTCAGCCAATATATTCTTGATGTTTGTCAGGCTCTGGCGTGCTTCTATCTGTATTCCTCCTTCTACAAAAGAACCTGTTGAGGGGTCAATAGGCAACTGCCCACTCACATAGACAAAGCCATTTGCCTCTATAGCCTGACTGTAAGGCCCTATGGCAGCAGGCGCATAAGTTGTGTTAATTGCTTTTATCTTCATTCTGACTCTAATAAAGTTTTTGTTTCTTACAACAAAGTTAAGCACTTTAGCCCTATCGGGCAATTCTAACGCCATTTTATTCGCTCTTTTTACAACAAAATGGAAATATATTAGTAACTTTGCACATATATTTTACTCTTTCTAACTCAAAATCAAAAAGAAGACCATGGCAAATTACTCTTTAAACATCAACGATGCAATCAGTGCTGGCTGGGAATATGCTAAAAAGCACGGCATACTCATTGCTGTCATCTACTTTGTTACAATAATGATAAGCAATCTGCTACAAAACTTCAATACACAAAACTTTGACCCCGACACATACACCATGCTTGGCGAACGCATAGCACAAGGTGACACTGACGCTATTAACAGGTTGGTGGAATTATACACCAATTCTGGTTCATGGCTTGCCTACATAGCTGGCATCATTCTCTCTATCATTGTGAACGTAGGCCTTTACAACCTTGCTCTCGGCTTAACAAACGGCAAATATACAGAAGTTTGCTTTGACGCCTTCAAACTCCCATTACCAGTTTACTTGAAAGTCGCAATTGTACAGATTGTTGTCGCTATTCTCACCTGTATCGCTGCTTTGTTCTGCATCATTCCCGCATTCTATGTAGGTCCTCGCTTAAGCCAAGCTACATTCTATCTCCTTGATCATCCAGAGGCAGGCATCATGGATGCTATCCAAGCCAGCTGGAAAATGACACAGGGCAATGTCCTTGCGTTGATAGGTTTCAACATCATTTTCTTCTTTATCTTTATCGCTGGCTTTCTCTGTTGCTGCGTTGGCTACTACTTCACACTGGCAATAAGCCTCTTTGCTGCGACTGCTGTTTACTATCAGTTGAAGGGGAATTTAGTATAAACAATTTCCGTCCACCTCACCCTTCATTCCAAAAACTTTTGATTTTTAGAATTAAAGAAACAAAATAATGACTAATAGTTTAACATATACAAGACTTCTCATTGCCGTTTTTATGCTGGCAATGAGAGGTTTTGTTTGGGGCGGCACTATAACAGACGTACTTAACGTCGAGATTGTAGGCAGCCGTACTTCTTATGGCGACTGGAGCGTCAAGAGTTCTCGTTCTACAGCCGTCTATGCAGGATATAGCACAGGAAAGTCTTCCATTCAACTTCAAACTATAAATAATAAAAAATCCAGCATCATCACTACCATATCTGGCGGTAAGGCCGTACGGATTTCCGTTAACTTTTATACTGGCACAACCAAAGGGAATGGGATAACTATATACGGGAAAAACACCGCCTATAAGAGTGCAGAAGATTTGTACGATACAAATAAAAAAGGAACAAAAATTGGATCCATTCTTTGCAATAAAACAACAGAAACAGCAGAACTGACCATCACTGGCAACTACGAATATATTGGTATATGCGCTGGAGGAGATTACAGCATAAATCTTTCCGACATCTCCATAGAATGGGAAGATGACAGCTATCAGGACACTGCTGACAAAACAGCTACAACGACCTCCTTCCCCCAAAGTGCTTATAAAGTCTTTTGGGGTGATAGTTTCACTGCGCCCCAAGCATCTGTGTCTATCGGAGATGCAACAGTCACTTATTCAAGCTCGAACGAATCTGTCGCAACAGTCGATGCGGCAACGGGAGAGGTCACATTAAAAGCAGCAGGAACAACCACAATTACCGCATTCTATGCTGGCGATGAAACTTACTCGGAAAGCTCCGCAAGCTACACGCTGACCGTACAGAACACGAGAAATTTCGTTTGGGATGCCACAACTATCTATACAGAGAATACCACGCTGGGGATTGTTACAGATGGCATAAGTCCTGTCACCTTTACTTTCGCAAAAAATGATGCAGACCATTCCCCTGCCTACTACGCTGAAGGAAATTTTATACAAACGTCCTATAAGAACACTATCAAAACGACTGTTCCAGAAGGGTATCTCATCACCGGAATCCAGATTGCTTATATCTTTGGCTACGGATATGCTTTCACGCCTAACAAGGGAAGTTTTTCCGTTGAGAATCTCATCGGCAATTGGACAGGTCTCTCTTCTTCCGTCACTCTAAAATCAACAGCAGGTGCCAGATTCACCACTATAACAGTGTCATACACAAAGCTCTCCGAAGTCGGTACAACCACAGTTTCTGCCGCAGGAGTAGCGACTTTCTGCCCTGAAACCTCAGTTATTGTAGGAGATGGCACACACTCATCCATTGTTACAGGAGTTGACAATACAGGAATGCTGATACAAGAAGATATCGAGATGATTCCTGCAGGTACGGGCGTCATGCTCTTTGGTGCAGGAAGCTACACACTCTACTCTTGCGCAAACCTCGACGTTCCTTCTCCAGTTACCAACTGGCTGGTCGGCGTAACAACAGATACGCCTGCAATCGTTGACACTCACGTGCTTCAGAATGGCGAAGACGGCATTGCCTTCTACCATGTCAAAACAGCTGGCATAACAACAGTTACAGCTGGAAAAGCATACCTCAAGCTCGATGGAGCAGCCCAAGCTAAAACCATCCGCATTTTCGATGAAAAAGAATCTACAGGCATTGGTGCGGTACAGGAAACAAACAAGATACAATCCATCCACACCATTAACGGAATAAGAATATCTCAGCCTGTCAAAGGAATCAATATCATCCTGTTAGAAAACGGGAAAACCATCAAGTTCATCAAGCCATAAGGCAAAAACATGACCATCTCAGAACTCATCAACAAGACCGAGAAGACCGCATTCTCCTTCGAAGTGCTCCCTCCTCTCAAAGGAACGGGTACTTCTGCATTGTTTCGTACAATCGACACCCTGAAAGAATTTGCTCCTGAATACATCAACATCACCACACACCGAAGCGAATACATCTATGTGGAACAACCTGATGGCACCTACATACGCCATTTCATGCGCCGCCGCCCAGGTACAGTCGCTGTTGCAAGCGCTATCATGCAGAAGTACAATATCAAAGTCGTTCCCCATGTCGTGGTGAGTGGCATGACAAAAGAAGAGATCGAATACACATTGCTTGACCTCCAGTTCTTAGGAATCCAGGACATTCTCGTTCTGCGAGGAGACAAAGCCAAGGATGATGCCAAATTCCAACCCACCAAAGATGGCTACAGCCATGCCACCGAACTCATCGAGCAAGTAAACCTCTTCAACCAAGGATTCTTCGTTGACGGCACTCCCATTAAAACGCATGGTATCCCGTTCTCTTATGGCGTAGCGGCTTATCCTGAAAAGCATGAAGAAGCTCCCAATCTGGAATTCGACCTTCAGATTCTCAAACAGAAGCAAGACCTCGGTGCCGACTATGCTGTCACTCAAATTTTCTATGACAACGACAAATACTTCCAGTTTGTAGAGCGCGCAAGACAAGCAGGCATCACCATCCCCATCATTCCTGGTATCAAGCCGATGGCCAAGCTTAGCCAGTTCAACGTGCTGCCAAAGACATTCCACCTTGACTTGCCCGAGGCATTGTCCAAAGCCGTAGAACAATGCAAAACCGATGAGGAGGTGAAACAAGTGGGCATCGAATGGGGCATCCAGCAATGCAAAGAACTGATGCGCCATCAAGTGCCAAGCATACATTTCTATACCGTCAGCGCCGTTGACAGCATCAGACAGATTGCCAAAGAGATATACTAACAGCATAAAAAAGAGAGAAAACCATGACCTTCAGTGACATCATAGGACAAGACACCATCAAGCAACACCTGCTCAACGAACATCAGCAGGGAAGAGTGCCCCATGCCTTGATGCTCTGTGGTCCAGAAGGATGCGGTGCTCTCCCCTTGGCATTAGCTTATGCCCAAATGCTGCTCGGAAACTGCGCCATGGCAGAGAAATTGCAACACCCAGACCTTCATTTTGTTTTCCCTATCTATAAGAAAAACAGCGGGAAAGACACATTCTGCGATGAATTTCTAAAGGAATGGCGAGAACAATTGCTCACCCATCCCTACTTCGGCATGTCTGAATGGATGAGCACAGCCGGTGCAGACAACCAGCAACTCATGATTTATGCCAGCGAAAGCGATGCAATCCTGCGAAAACTCAGCCTCAAGTCTAGTCAAGGAGGGTATAAAATCATGCTCATCTGGCTGCCCGAAAAGATGAACATCGAGTGTGCAAACAAGATGCTCAAGCTTCTGGAAGAACCGCCTACACAAACCGTATTCCTCCTTGTCAGCGAACATCCAGACCAAGTACTGCAGACCATCCGCAGCCGCACACAAATGATGACAGTGCCACGTCTCACAGAACAAGACATCGAACAGGCACTCATCAACCACTACAACGTGCTGCCTGCAGACGCTCACCGCATCGCACGTTCCAGCGCAGGCAACATGGCACAGGCGTTACGCACCATCACCAGCGATACAGACAACCAATATTTCTTTGACATGTTTGTTGAACTCATGCGACTTTCCTATGTTCGCAAAGTCAAAGAGATGAAACTCTGGAGCGATAACGCAGGCAGCATGGGGCGCGAGCGCATCAAAGCATTTCTCGAATACTGCCAAAAGATGATTCGCGAAAACTTCATCTACAACTTTGGACGGCAGCCAGAACTCAACTACATGTCAGAACAAGAGATGCAATTTGCCGTCAAGTTCGCTCCCTACATCAATGAACGCAACGTCATCGGAATCATGGAGGAACTGTCTCTGGCACAACGAGATATTGCACAAAACGCAAACGCAAAAATCGTCTTTTTCGATTTTGCTCTCAAAATGATTGTACTCATCAAAAACAGATAAATTACTAATTGAAACTACTAAATATATAATATGACAGACTTTAAATGCGGAAACTGCCATGGCAGCATCAGTGCAAAAGGATGCAGCCAACGAGCAGACAAACTGAATACATACGACTGGCTGGCCGACCTCCCCGACAATGCCGCAGCATGCAACATTGTGGAGGTACAGTTCAAACCGCCACGCAAAGGATACTTCATCAACGAGAACAATCTCCAGCTGGAGAAAGGCGACATTGTCGCCGTTGAAGCAAGTCCAGGGCACGACATCGGCACCGTCACAATGACAGGACGACTTGTACCACTGCAACTGAAGAAGGCCAACCTCAAGCCAGGAACCGAACTCAAGAAAATCTACCGTAAAGCAAGGCAAGTTGACATCGATAAGTTCAACGAAGCAAAGAGCCGTGAACATGCCACGATGATTGAAAGCCGGCAAATAGCCCTTGGGCTCGGACTCAACATGAAGATTGGAGATGTTGAATACCAAGGCGATGGAAACAAAGCCATATTCTACTACATAGCCGATGAGCGCGTTGATTTCCGCCAACTCATCAAAGTACTGGCCGATCGTTTCCATGTACGCATTGAGATGAAGCAAATTGGCGCACGCCAAGAGGCTGGGCGCATCGGTGGAATGGGACCATGCGGACGTGAACTGTGCTGTTCAACATGGATGACAAACTTTGTCAGCGTCAGCACCAGCGCCGCACGTTTCCAAGACATCTCACTCAACCCACAGAAACTTGCCGGCCAATGCGCAAAACTCAAGTGCTGCATGAACTACGAGGTTGACCAGTATATGGAATCGCTCAAGAAACTTCCTTCAAAAGAGATTACGCTTCACACACAAGACAGCGAATACTTCTTCTTCAAGGCAGATATACTCAGCCACCGAATCACCTACTCGACAGACAAGCGCCTGCTTGTAGGCGAAAAGACCATCACTGCACGCCGGGCGTTTGAGGTGATACAGATGAATCGAAACGGCCATAAGCCAGAATCGCTCATCGAAAACGAGCAAGAAACAGTGCCAGCATCCATGGACCTTCTCGACCAGGAGAATATCAACCGCTTTGACAACAAGAACTCCAAGCGGAAGAAAGGAAGTTCCAACAAGAAAAAAAACAACAACCGCCGAAACAACGGCAAGCAGCAATAACTGTTTGAAACAGACAAATAAAAACTGCCCCGCAGACAACTATCATGTCGAAACTATCAGTATGGTAAAACGTCTGAAATATCTCCAGGCAATCCTCATCTGCTGTCTTGGCATAGCCATCACCTCGGCTTGCCAAGACGGCATTCATTACACAGAATACAAACAATTGCCCCACAAGCAATGGGACAGACATGACACTTTGGTTTACCATATTCCGCCACTGCAACACGACACCCACCTGAACCTCACGCTCGGCATCAGAAGCAACAAAGATTTCAACTACAAGACCATTGTGGCACAAGCAGAATTACGCTGCGACAGCCTCATTGCAGCAACAATACCTGTAACCCTCAAACTCGATAATGACAGCATTCCGTTCTCGAGTTCAAACACAGACCATCTTTCCAAGCCTGCCCCTATCCATCTAAAAGCCAACAAAACATATACCCTATATATCACCCATTCCATGCGCCTCAACCCACTTGACGGCATACCCTGCATTGGAATATTCCTCGAGAAATAGATTTTTTACGACGAAACAAAAGTGTAACATTTCCTTAACAGGATTGTAATAACTATTGTTTAATTTTGCGCCCGAAAAACAATTAATAACACACTTATTCATAAAAAAAAGAAAAATGAAAATTGTACACCTTGTACTGCTATCCTGCCTCACCACGCTGCCATCAGCAGCATTAGCAGAGGAAGCCATCGCACCATCTGTACACGAAGAAGAAACAAGTGAATTCATCCCCAACGAGACTCCTGGCGCAGGTTTCATCACCAGCGCCATCAACAGCAGCTTAGAAAAAACTTTTGAAAACATTCCTGTTCCCGATGAAAAACCTCAATTAGGACGCACGCTGACAGACTATGTCAGCGCACCCAAAATTGGCGGCTATTTTGTGGGCAGATACCTCTACTCCAACCAGAAAAGCGAACATACCAACGAAGGATTCTCCCAGCGTTATTTGCGCTTATACCTCGACGGAAGCATCTTGAACGACTTCAAGTATCGTGTTCAATTACAAATGAATAACTCCACTCCACACATGAAAGATTTCTATCTTGAATGGACACGATGGAAAGCTTTTTCAGTAAAAATGGGCCAATTCAAGCGAGCTTTCACCTTCGAGAACCCCTACAATGCGTGGAATGTCGGCTTTGGCGACTATTCACAAGTCGTAAAGAAACTCTCCGGCATGGGCGACTATTGCGGCGAACAATCAACAGCAGGCGGACGCGACCAAGGCATTCAGATTCAGGGAGATCTCTTCCCAAGCAAGAAAGATGGCCATCATTTCTTGCATTACCAATTTCAAGTCATGAATGGCCAAGGAGTCAATGCAGCCGACCAAAATAAAAGGAAAGACCTCCTCGGCACCCTGCAAATACAGCCCGTCAAAGACCTTTTCATCGGAGTCTTCGGATGGAATGGCGACTTTGTCAGCGACAATGGCGTTACCGTGAACCGCAATCGTTGGGCAACATCTGTAAAGTACGAACACAACGACTGGAGCCTGCGTGCTGAATACGCACATTCCCATGGCCACAAAATCGATGAATTTGATGAAGCAACCGGAACATTCACAGGAACCGGCAAGGCCGACGGATGGTATGCCGCAATAGGAATCCCTTTCAATTCTTGGCTCAAAATCTATGCCCGCTACGATGTGTATCGCCATCAGGCAACGTGGGACAGCGCAAAAACCATCTACTCCATTGCCCCAAACTTCCAAATACACAAAAACATCCTCTTTCAAGTCCAATATGATTACGTACACGACCATAATGCCATCGAAAGAGACCATAACGACCTCTGGGTAGAGATGTACGTCCGCTTCTAAATCAGCACCTTACATTCCGGCAGAAAGACCCTTTCGCAGCTAATGGGAAAAGCCTTTCCGCTTATTGTAACATAACGACAAACTAATGTTACAGATACGGGCAGATTGTTACATACCCTAAAAAATAAGGAACGAGAAAACAATTTGTTCTTAGAAAAATCCTGTAACTTTGTAGCATGAAAAAGATTTTAACCCTATTAGCCTTTGTGCTTGGTGCGGCTAACATCTATGCCGCAGACCAATTCGTGGCTTTCCAAAGCCAGCCCAATTCCGTGTGTCTCACCGAAATGAAAGGAGAGATAGTGTATGACCAGAAAGACTGGAAAGGCGTGCTCATTGCTATCGACAACCTGAAGAAGGATTTGGAGAAGGTGACCGGCAGAAGCAGCTTCCCCATCGCTGTCGGCACATTGGGCAAGAGTGAAGTCATCGACAAGATGGCCAAAAAGAAACTCATTGACGCAAAGCAGCTTAAAGGGAAAACTGAAAAGTTCATCATCACATTTGTAAAAGGACAGCTTGTCATTGCCGGTTCAGACAAGCGCGGAACCATCTACGGCATCTACGAATTAAGCCAGCAGATAGGCGTAAGCCCTTGGTACGACTGGGCAGACGTTCCTGTCGAGAAAAAAGAAAACATCTATATCAAAAACGGAGTCTTCACCGACGGAGAGCCTGCCGTGAAGTATCGAGGCATCTTCCTCAACGACGAGGCGCCATGCCTGACCGGATGGGTGAAGGAGAACTATGGCGGCTACAACCACGAGTTCTATGCCCGCGTATTTGAGCTGGTGCTCCGCCTGAAGGGCAACTACATGTGGCCTGCCATGTGGGATGCTGCATTCTACGCTGACGACTCGCTGAACATGCAGACCGCCGACGACATGGGCGTCTGCATGGGCACCTCTCACCACGAGCCGATGGCACGCGCACACAAGGAATGGACTCGCAACAGACAGAAATACGGAGCATGGAACTACGACACCAACCAGGCCACGCTTGACGAGTTCTGGAAGGGCGGCGTAGCGCGCATGAAGCACACAGACGACGTGGTGACTATCGGCATGCGCGGCGATGGCGACGAGGCGATGGGCGACCATGCCGACGTGGCGCTGCTGGAGCGCATCGTGACCAACCAGCGCAAACTCATCGAAGAGGCAACAGGCAAGCCCGCCAAAGAAACTCCACAGGTGTGGGCGCTCTACAAAGAGGTGCAGGAATACTACGAGAAAGGCATGAACGTGCCCGACGACGTGATTCTCTTCCTCTGCGACGACAACTGGGGCAACGTGCGCGTGCTGCCCGAACAGGAATGGAACAAGGGCACAGGAGCCTTCTCCAAGCGTCACCCTGGCGGCTATGGACTGTACTACCACGTGGACTACGTGGGCGCGCCTCGCAACTCCAAGTTCCAGAACATCTCACAGGTGCAGCGCATGTGGGAACAGCTGCAGCTCACCTATACCTACGGTGTGGACAAGCTCTGGATTCTCAACGTGGGCGACCTCAAGCCAATGGAGTTCCCTATCGACTTCTGGTTCAAGATGGCATGGAACCCCTCACAGTTCAACGCCGGCAACTTGCAGGAATACACTGAATCCTTCTGCCGCCAGCAGCTGGGAGAGAAATGCGCCAAGGAGGCTGCACGCATCCTCAACCTGCAAAACAAGTATGCGCACCGACGCACACCTGGGCAGCTCGACGCACGCACCTTCGACCTGAAGTCAGGCGAATGGAAGGAGCGCGTGGACGAATACGACCGTCTGGAACGCGAAGCCACCATCCTGCGCGAGTTCATCCCTGTAGCCAACCGCAACACTTACAACCAGCTCATCTACTTCCCAGTGCGCGTGTTCAGCAACCTCTACAACATGTACTACGCAGTAGCCATGAACGGATACTACGCTGCCAAGAACGACATCCGCGCCAACGAGTGGGCTGACAAGGTTGAGTACTGCTTCAAGCGCGCAGGCGAGCTTTGCGACGAATACAACCACAAGATTTCTAATGGCAAGTGGAACCACATGATGGATGAGATATACATCGGCTACCGCTCATGGAACAATCCTCCACGCAATACCATGCCTGCCGTGAAGCGCGTGGACATCGCTGACGCTGTTCCGGGCGCAGAGATTGTCTTCGAGCCCAAGAAGACCATCGCCATCCTCGAGGCTGACGAATTCACAGGCAAGACAGACGCGAAGGAAGCAACATGGCAGGTGGTGCCCGACCTGGGCATCTGGAAAGCAGGCGTGGCGCTCTTCCCTTACACAAAGAGCACAGCAGGCGCATCCATCACTTACAGCTTCAGCACCATTGAAAGCGCTGACAAGGCCACTGCAACCATCATCCTCGCGACCAACTTCCCATTCAACGACGGACGCGGACAGCGCCTCCAAATTCTGCTTGACGGCAAGGAAGTGCAGACACTCAACGTGAACGAAGCAAGCCGCTACGTTGTGCAGATGTCCAACGACCAGAACTTTGAATGGGAGACAACACGCATGAACAGACAGAAGCTCACGCTCCCAGCTCTCGCGCAAGGCAAGCATCAGATGACGCTGAAGCCACTCGACCCAGGCATCGTCATTGAACGCATCGTCATTGAATAAGGACATTTTGACCATACGCATCAGGGGCTGGTTCCACATCGAGGAACCAGCCCTTTTTCTTTTTCGCATCGCAAAAAAAAACGTGAGTTCGACGAATTAAAAGCTGCATGAATCAACTTGGACAAAAATAAGATTCGCGTTATTTGGGCATGCGCCATGTGCATAATATTTAAAACACCGTGCGCGAAATATTTCACGCACGGTGTTTTAAATATTATGTAGGCGGTGAGCACGTAGGAATCAACTGGTTCCCTATGAAGCGTACTCACGTTAAGTACAAGAAACTTTACCAAGTTATTACCACCTTGATTGTTCCACTGGCAGCCTTATATTCGGAAGTTGCAGGCAGAGAAACCGTCACTTCAGCCTCGCCTTTACCTTTACCGGTAAGCTTTATCTTCTTCTTCCCATTTTCCTCTACCACTTCTGCTGTCACAACACCCTCATTGCTGCTAACCACAGATATTTCCGCATCAGAACCTTCTGCATATTCAGCATTATAAAATCCTCCGACACCAAACCATCCAATTATGTTTGGTTGATGAAGAACCAATCCTGGATCCTTCAATTCTGTGGTTCCAGAATTGCCACCGCCAGAGTTATTATTGTTATCTGTCACTGTCACCGTTATCGTCTTCGTTGCTGAATCATACAAACCAGAGGCTTCCTGCGTAACGGTAACCGTAGTAGAACCTGCTGCCTTTGGCGTAAACACAACATTGTTGTCGTCTACATATACAGTCACTACTGATTCGTCGTTACTTACAGCATTGACAGTACCCTTACTGCTTGTGGAGAACCACTTATACTGCGAACCTTGAACCTTATTCATTTCGACACTTCCGTTACCGTCAATCTGCAGATTAGGATCAGATGCCAGAACGGTCACTGTCATGGTCTTCTCGGCAGCCTTATAGGTTGAGGTTGCTTCCTGCCTTACTGTAATCGTTGCTTCGCCAGCCTTCAGGGGTGTAATCTGCATTTGCTTGCCATTCAATACAACATCCACAACAGATTTGTCACTGCAAGTATATGTAATGGTACCATCACTATTCGTGCCGATGTTTTCTGTTCGTTGATTGTAATCTGCATACCAAGAAATCTCCGAACTGATGCTCAATTCTGGCTCCTTCAATTCTGTGGTTCCAGAATTGCCACCTTCATTATTATTGGTGTCATTAGGGCCAGAGCTATCATTACCTGCATTGCCGCTATCTCCACCAGAGATAGTAGTGTTTCTGACCTTTGAGCGGCTCACCGTATTGTACGACACCTGGTTTTCAGCCCATTCGGTCCACGTCTTGTCCTGCACCCAGCTGGTAAACTCAGGATAAGCGTCTGTGATGGCAACATTCTCGCGAGGCCATTCCCATTCGCCTGGCAGCAATATGATTTGCGGCGCTGTGCTGCTCATATCTGGCGCTATGACAAAATGAGATGTGCCAGACTCTCCCATCACTTTCACCTTGAAGTTAGACTTAATGTCATTGATGTCGGTCTCCGCCGTGATGTTCAGGTCAGGAATGAGCAGTTCGACTGGCGCAATATCCGCCTTTGTTCCCACATTTACCTGATGGTAAAGATTGGTGCCAACAGGCTGCTGCCCAAACAGCTCATGGACATTGCCCAGACACTTCTCGTTGTAATACAACTCAACAGGAAGCGTTCCGCCTGCTGCAAGCAGACGCACCTTGCCGCCAATAAACTCCTTGACTGTAGTAGAGGTGGTTACGCCATTCTCCGTAGTAGTTGTTGTTGTCGTTTTATATTCCTTGTACACATCCCACACAACATCGTTGAAGTCGTAGTCGAATGAGCCACCAAGGTCTTCACATGCAAACACCCACGATTCACTCTCATTGTTGGTCGCAACTTCCACCTTCACAATTTCCTGATCGGCTTCAAACTCACCCTCAAGCCAGAAAACAATGTCATTCAGGTCATCATCGGTCGAATCTTCAAAACCAAGAGCTGTAATGCCATCTGCCTCCCATGCTACAGCCTTTACCGCACCACGAGAAGTATCGCTCCCTTGCTGCTGATTAGAATACCCATAATAATGCCCTAAACGCGCATTCAGTTCTGGAAGAGAGTAATTAAAACCATTAGATCCGCTTGGATAAACAAAAAATACGATGTGATAGTCTTCAGGGAACTTATACGTAGCAGTTTGATTATGGTTCTCCCCGAAGAAAGCAAGCTTATACTTGGTGCCATAAATTTGTGTGTCAGCTGTTTTTCCCCACAAAGGCTGCTCATCATTTCCCGACCAGCCAGCAAGTTGCATCGGAGTAACAGGCGTTCCTGCACTTCCCCATCCATCAAAAAAGATATTTGCCTGTGGAGTCGCATCGTTCATAAGCACATAGTGAGGCTGCCGCATAGGGTCTTCTCCATCTTTGTAATAGACATATCCTATCATGTCTGTAACGCCCGTCGCACCATAGACAAACGGCATGTCTATCTCTCCTCCTGTTGTAGTGATCGAGAAGCCGCTCTCTATCTTTTGTAACACTTCCCGTCTCTCTGTATCAGTAGAACCATAAAGAGTCAGTTTTTCCTCTCCATTATATGATTTATATTCTTCAAAGAAAGTTCCTATACCAAATATTTGCTTGCCCACAGAAAGAGTCCACGGCTCAGCAGCTTGCTTCTCCACACCATTGAGATAAGTAAAATCGATATTGAAAAGCGTTTTTTTCAATGGGGCGGAATTCGTATCAACTGTGGCATTGGTAAAATCAACATGAACTGGATTGACACAATTCTTAAATGGACCTGCCCACTCTTGATAACTTGCAGGAGTATAATTCTCTTTCGTATATTCTATCAACGATTCACGAGTGTAATTAACACCATTAAAAACCAGAGAACCATCCTGTTCCTCCTTTACATTAGACTCATTCAAAGTTGCATTGGTGAAATCCCATGAAGCAGGTATAACACAATCGGAATTGAATGGGACATAATAAGATGGACTAAGATTAGAATTGCCTTTAGCCCACTCACGCAATTCTTCCAATGTGTAATATTTATTGTCATAAAAATATTTCTCTTCATACAAGTTTTCAACACCAACAATGACATCTTTTACCACCTCTCCTTTCGTCACATCGCTCGCCGCACGAGTATAAAGTCCTCTTGCTGTTTTCTTCTTTAATGGATTTGCAGTGATGTTGACTGCACCATCTTCTATGTCATAGAATCCTTGTACAACAGTTTCTCCCTTTCCATTTCTCACAACTGCGTAAACCTGCTCTATGCCATCCACCACATTGAACGCAACAGAGGAGTCACCTAATTTCGTGCTGACAAGAAGTTTGGAAGTCGCAATGACCGGCGCGCCAGAATAAATCTCAATGGAACTGCCTGACACAGACACGTTTGCCTTGACAAGCTTGGCCATCGACCAATCCTGCTTGGAATCGGCATTGCCAAAAATACCTTCAAAATCTTTCCCGTACTCAATATCTTTTTCCGTATAGCCATTGTCATAGTCTGAACAACTTGTTACGAAGAAAGCTAATGCGGCCAGCCAAGTGAAAAGTGCCAATCTTAAAACAGTCTTTTTCATAGTTTTCGCCAATCGTTTTGTTCTAACAATATGTTTTTCTGCTGGTAACGAGGTTTCTCTTCTTCATTCCTGAATAGACTACCTGCCTATACCATCAAATGCAAAGGTATGATATATTTCTTTTTCAATAAACAATTTTGACAAAAAAATACATTTTAGAGTGCTCCTAAATACAAAAAAGGGTAAAAAAAACATAAATAAGGAAAAAAATCACTATATTTGCATGCTATATTATAATATGTGTAAGGGTGTAATTCCCTGATTGTTGCAACAAAAGAAAAAATTTTACAATGGAATTGTTATTCTTTCAAGGGTATGTGGTGTCAGGAATCATCGGTGATTCCATACTGCATATCTCAATATGGGCAGCATTGTTTTGCATGCTGCTGATTGTGTTTGGCATGTACTTTGTTTGCCGCTTGATTATCAGACGTGAAAACAAAAGAGTGGAAGAACAAAAGAGGGAGATGAAACGAGATCACGCTGAAGAACTGAACTATGTGAAACAGCAAACACTGACCAGAGTCAGCAGAGAATTGCAGGCTCCCATCACGATGATCATAGCCCCTCTGCAGCAGATGGCCAACGAGCCGCTGTCGGACGATGTACGGGCAAGGGTGCAAATTGTACTCAGAAATGCACAGGTAATGCTGCACCAAATCAACATGCTGCCTGTCGGCATGAAAGCAAATGCTGCCTCAATGGATGCTGCCATACCACAAATGATGATGGACATGAAACTGGCGCCCACTCCTGTAGCTCCGGCACCAGCTGAACCGGAAAGTCCGTCGGGCGTGGATGACAGCAATGCGGCTAAGGCTGCGGCAATGGCAAAGGAAGCACAGACAGAAGGATGGGAAGATGTGAACCATCAGTTCACCATGCTGGTGGTGGATGACAGTGCAGACATGTGCCGCTTTGTTCGTGACTATTTCCGCGGAGAATACAACGTCATTACTGCTTCAGATGGCGAACAGGCTTTGAAGCAACTGCAAGACAACGACAACATAGACCTCGTGGTGAGCGACGTGACCATGCCGAAGATGGATGGACTGGAACTTTGCCAATACGTGAAGACCAACTTGAGGTGGTCGCACATCCCTGTCATTCTGCTGACAGGAAGAACTGGCGAAGAGATGGAGATGAAAGGCTTGAAATTAGGCGCTGACGACTATATTACCAAGCCGTTCAACGTGGAGATGCTTCGCCTGAGAGTAAAGAAACTGATTGAGAAAAAGGAAAATCGCCAAAAGCAATTCCGAGAGAAAATCGATGTGGCGCCAAGCGAAATCACTATCACATCTGTGGACGAGGAGTTCATACAGAAAGCTTTGAGAATCTGCGAAGAACACATTTCTGACACAGAGTTCTCCGTGGAAGTGCTCGGCCAAGAACTGTCGCTGAGCCGCACTTACTTGTACAAGAAACTCATCAACATCACCGGAAAAGGTCCTGCGGAATTCATTCGCACCATCCGCATGAAACGTGCCAAGCAGTATTTGGAAAGCGGACAAATGCAGATTACAGAAATCTCTGCTGCATTAGGCTACAACAGTCCTAAACGTCTGACAGAAAACTTCAAGGCTGAATACGGCATGTCTCCATCCGAATATCTGAAGAATATTAGGCAGGAAAGAAGCGGGAAAATAAAAATTTAATCAACTAAAAAGGGATTCAAAAATCATGAAAGAGCTGAAAGACATTAAGATAGCTGTAGCCGGAACAGGCTACGTAGGACTCAGCATCGCCACTCTGTTGGCTCAGCACCATCAGGTTACAGCAGTAGATGTGGTGAAAGAGAAGGTTGACATGATTAACAACAAGAAGTCACCCATCCAAGACGAATACATCGAGAAGTTTCTGGCAGAGAAAGACTTGAATCTCACAGCCACACTGGATGGCAAATCGGCTTATAAAGATGCTGATTTCGTCATTATAGCTGCTCCAACCAACTATGACCCCGTCAAGAACTATTTCGACACTTCACACGTCGAAGAGGTCATCGATTTGGTGCTGGAAGTCAATCCAAATGCCGTAATGGTCATCAAATCAACCATTCCCGTAGGTTACACGGAAGGATTGTACAGCAAATACGGCTACGCTATGAAGCTGCTCTTTTCACCAGAGTTCTTGCGCGAAAGCAAAGCCTTGTATGACAACCTCTACCCTTCCCGCATCATCGTAGGTTCACCAAAACGCATTGAGGTGAAAAACGCAGAAGAACTGCATGAAGCAGCTGTTACATTTGCGGCTCTCCTGCAAGAAGGAGCCATCAAGGAGAATGTGGAGGTGCTGCACATGGGATTGACTGAAGCAGAAGCGGTTAAGCTGTTTGCCAACACTTATCTGGCATTGCGTGTCTCTTACTTCAACGAGCTGGACACTTATGCAGAGGTGAAAGGGCTGGATGCACAGGCCATCATACAAGGTGTTGGTCTCGACCCGCGCATCGGCACTCACTACAACAATCCATCGTTTGGCTACGGAGGCTACTGCCTGCCCAAAGACACCAAGCAGCTTTTGGCAAACTATCAAGATGTGCCACAGCAAATGATGACAGCCATTGTCGAAAGCAACCGAACCAGAAAAGATTTCATTGCCGACCGCGTACTGCAAATGGCTGGATACTATAGCTATACCAATCGCATACGCTGGAACGAAGAGGTGGAAAAGGATGTAGTCATCGGTGTGTTCCGCCTCACGATGAAGAGCAATTCTGACAATTTCCGCCAGTCATCCATCCAAGGCATCATGAAGCGCATCAAAGCCAAAGGTGCCACCGTCATCATCTACGAACCAACACTGCCCAACGGCACTTCCTTCTTCGGTTCTAAGGTGGTCAATGACTTGGAAGAATTCAAGAGTAAAGCACAGGCCATCATAGCCAACCGCTATGACACATGTCTGGATGATGTTCAAGACAAAGTATATACACGAGACATCTTCAGAAGGGACTAAACCTTTCTTTTTGAAACGATTACGAATATGAGAAAATTTCTATTCACCACTCTCTTGCTGGCTGTATGCCATTGTGTGTGGGCTGAACAAATCGAACTGCGATTGCTGAATCACTGGGACAATCCCGATGGAACCATAGAACGCGGATATGCAGGGCGTTCCATCTGGAAATGGGAAGAAATTCCTGCCGGGAAGAAGCAAATGCCAGCCGAATTAAGAGAACGCTACGAGGAATACGGGCGTATCAACCAAGAGTATGGTATCAATGGAACCGTCCTTAACAATGTAAATGCTAAGCCTTTAATGCTGACAAGCGACATGCTGAAAAAGACTGCAAAGATTGCAGACATTCTGCGTCCTTATGGCATCAAAGTATATCTTTCCATCAATTTCGCTTCTCCTAAAGCTTTGGGAGAGGTTGCCACAGCCGACCCTCTGGACGAAGATGTTCAAAAGTGGTGGGCAAAAAAAGCCAAGGAAATATACAAGCTGATTCCTGACTTTGGCGGCTTTTTGGTCAAAGCAAACAGCGAAGGCGAGCCTGGACCGATGGATTATGGCCGCACCCATGTGGATGGAGCTAACATGCTGGCAAACGCCCTCAATCCCTATGGCGGCATCGTCATGTGGAGAGCCTTTGTCTATTCGGCAAAAAGCGGAGAAAAGAACACAGAGAAGAGTCTTGCACAGCGTGCCTATGAAAGCGACCGCGCCAATCAGGCCTACGAGGAATTTATCCGGTTTGACGGCCAGTTTGCCGATAATGTCATCATCCAGATTAAAAACGGACCTATTGATTTCCAGCCACGCGAACCTGTTTCGCCGCTGTTCTTTGCACTGAAGAAGACCAAGATGATGGTAGAGTTCCAAATCACTCAGGAATACACAGGCGGCAGCATCCAGACCTGTTTCCTTGCCCCCATGTGGCGAGAGTTCTTCGACACGCTCGACATGGTGGCAGACCGCCAGAAACTCGTGGGAGTGGCTGGTGTGGCAAACATCGGAGATGCCGACAACTGGACAGCCAACGACCTTGCCATGGCTAACTGGTACGCTTTCGGCAGATTAGCCAATGACACCAAGGCTTCATCCAAGGATATAGCAGAAGAATTCCTGAAGAAGAACTACAGCACCGACGAGCGTTTCGTGCGCCCTATGACCCAGCTGCTCTTGAAAAGCCGCGAAGCTGTCGTAGATTACATGATGCCACTCGGACTGCACCACATCTTTGCAGGAGGACATCATTATGGACCTGAGCCATGGTGCAACCCCAGAGGCTGGCGTGAAGACTGGCTTCCCAAATTCTATCATCGTGCAGACAGCATTGGATTAGGATTCAACCGTACAGACCATGCAGAACCCTGCTTGGCTGGCAATGAAGGTTCCAACAACGTAAGCCAGTACCCTGAACCATTCCGTACATTATATAATAACATCAGAACCTGTCCGGAAAACCTGCTTCTGTGGTTCCATCACGTATCATGGGACTACACCATGAGCAACGGGCTTTCCATGTGGAACAATCTCTGCTACATGTACGACAGAGGAGTTCGCCAAGCAACTGAATTTGTAAAGACTTGGGAATCTGTCAAACCTTACGTTGACAATGAACGCTATGAGCGCCAGCTCACCCGCTTCCGCCGTCAAGCCAGAGACGCACAGTGGTGGCGCGATGCCTGCCTGCTCTACTTTCAGGAATTTTCAGGCAAGCCGCTTCCTCCTGACAGCCCTGCTCCTCAGTTCACATTGAAACAGCTGATGGATTATCACTTAAACATCGACAACTACACCTCGGCGCCCATAGACAAGCTTCCCTGACACATTTCTACTATAGACGCCTTACTACAATCAATACAAGAAGGAGAAGAACTCACAACACGGTTCTTCTCCTTCTTGCTTTTTCATTAGCCTTTCTGGCTCAGCGGATTTCTTTTATTAACGTGAGTTCGACGAATTAAAAGCTGCATGAATCAAATTGAACAAAATAAGATTCCCATTGTTTCACCTTCACCATGCGCATAATATTTAAAACACCGCGTTTGAAATATTTCGTAAGCGGTGTTTTAAATATTATGCGCACGGTGGACACGTAAGGAACATCATGCTTTATGCAAGTTAGTGTTGACAAACCAGATTTCTTGAAATCTACTTCACATATACCTTTCTGACTTTTCCGTCACTAAACTTCACTATATTCAGCCCCTTCTCCAATTTGGGCTTCTTCAATCCCGTCAACGAGTAAAATGCCACCATCTTCACATCCTTATCCTTCGTGCCGGCAATTGCGTTCGCCTCTGGCGCACCACCATTTATGTCTAACGTAATGGTGCCATCTTCATGCTCAACAATGTTGGTTACCGTCTGTCCCAACAAATCTCCCGTAAAGACCTCATAAGAAGACATTTCAGTCACATTAGCTTCGCCTGGATAGAGGTCACCACGCAGAGACTCTGCCCAAATCTCAGGAGTTGATGATGAAGAAGAGAACAGTTCCTTGTCGGCTGGCACAATCGTCATACGCTGATGCTTAGCATTCGCATTCACCTTATTGCTGCTCCACACGCTTCGCACATAGTCCACATGAGTTATCTGCAAACCGTGGCAAGCTCCATATTTATTCAGAACAGTCTGGCTTGAACAGCCCAGATACTTGTCGAAGCCGATATTCTGCCTGTTCTCCAAAATAAAGTACTCATCAGGATTGGCCTTATTCACTATTTTATAGCCCACGCCATCCGTTTCAATCGGATAAAGTGTGAGACTGCAAGCCGTATCGGGAGCGAGCTCGACTAACTTCTTCCACCCCATGAAGTCACGTTCATAGGCTGACATGCAACATGGCTGATAGCCATTAATCTGGTAACAGCCAGAATCCATCACATCCCAATAGTCCAGTCCAAAGGCATCACCTACCGTATCATAGAAATCCGGCAGCCCTAAACCATGACTCATCTCGTGCACAATGGCACCGATGCCATCCTGCTTACCATTGAAGTGCTCATTGGTGCATCCAAACGCTGCAAACGTAACCTTCTGCTCATCATACGTGATAGTGATAGAGCTGGCGCTTTCCTTTGGCCAAATAGTGTACGGGTCATCGCTGCCATTCTGCCCTTCACCCGCATAAATAAAGAAAACCATATCCACTATTCCATCCCCGTTGTTGTCAAAGATGCTCCACTCCACATCATTCTGTGCTACAAGCTTGCACGCTTCTGAATAGAACTGCTGAATGTTGACATCCTTGCGCACAGCACCATCTTCGCCGTAATATTTATAGCTTCTTGACAAAGTGACTGGGCCAAACACTTCAAATTCAGGCATAAATTGACCATCAGACTGCTGTCGAAAGTATTCCTTCACAGAGCCAAACGATGAGGGATTTCCAGGGTGCACACCCTCTCCCGCATTGAAAACTTCTTCATAGACAGCCTTCACCGAGTCTTCGCCTTCGGCAACAGAAAACTTCAAATCGTCAAACTGCACCAATACAACAGGAATCTTTGGACTCCCCCAGCAAGTCAGCGACGCTTCTTCCGCTACACCCAGCGTGCGAGTCGATAAAGAAAAAGGAGAACGATTTTCTTCTGTCACATTCTCTATTCGCCCACGCCTCTGAAAATAGTCTTGAGCCATTGCAGCAGTAGCCATCATCGCAGCTACCATCATTATAAAACATCTTTTCATCATTATTTCTAAATTTATTTCTTTTCAAACCGTTGGCGAACCGCCTCAAACAACAAAACCGCCGTGCTGACCGACACATTGAGCGAGTCAATCTGTCCCCGCATCGGAATGCGGATATGTGCATCAGCCGCCTTACGCCAGACATCTGTCAGCCCCGTTGCTTCCGTACCCATCACAATAGCAGTTCCTTCCCTCATATCTTCATCATAGTACAGGTGCGAGTCTTGCAGCTGAGCCGTCAAGATACGTATGCCCCTTTCCTTCAGAAACGCTATGCACTCTTCCGTGCAGCAAGCCACGCTGGGAACAGTGAACACAGCTCCAACCGAGCTGCGTATCAAGTTCGGGTTATACAGGTCTGTCAACGGATTGCACACGACTACCGCATCAGCACCAGCCGCATCAGCGCTCCGCAAGATTGCTCCCAGATTTCCGGGCTTCTCCACACTTTCCAGCACCACAATCAGCGGATGCTCCTTCAGCCTCAAATCGCTCAAAGCAAGTTTTTTCTCCTTCACTTCCGCCATCACCCCTTCCGTTCCACCACGATACGCCATCTTGCTATATACTTCAGCCGTCACCTCATAGATTCCTCTTGCCGCATTCAACGATGTCAGCACCTCCATATCCGCCTGCTCATTCTTCAAAATCTCAGGGCAAAAAAACACCGTATCAATCTCCATGCCAGCTTCCACGCAATGCAGAAGTTCCCTCAGCCCCTCCACTACGAAGAGCCCGGACTTCCGACGTTCCGATGACTTCTGCTGCAAAGCCAGCAACGCCTTCACCTTCGGATTCTGCATGCTTGATATGATGTCGTTTGCCATATTCCTTTCTTTTTCAACTGCAAAGATAATGCAAAAAAAACGAGTAAACGAATAAAAGGATGTTTATTTTCTCTATTCCACAAAAGGAATTCCTGCGAATCTGAAATAAAATTTACAGGTTTTCTCATTAGGAAGAAAAGGTGTTAAAGGAAAAATAATTATATTTGCAAAAAATATGTTCAATTATGAAAAAGATTCTTTTGCTGACTATCATGATGGCAGCCTGCGTGTTGATGCGGGCACAAGAAAGCAGATTGCAGATGCCTCAGTTCTTTGCTGACGGCATGGTGCTGCAGCGAGAAGTGAAAATTCCCGTATGGGGCAAGGGCATTGCTGGCGAAGAGATTGCCGTCTCGCTGAACGGAAAAACGGCAAGAACAACCGTAAAGGCTGATGGAACATGGAAGGTGTATATGCCAAAGATGAAAGCTGGAGGCCCTTACACGTTGGAGGCAAGAATGGGAGATGACTGCCAGCTGAAAATAGAGAATGTGCTGGTGGGCGATGTCTTCCTCTGTTCGGGACAATCAAACATGGAACTTCCCATCCGCCGCTGCATGGATGTGGTGGCACAAGAGGTAAAGGACTACAGCAACGATATGATTCGCTACCTAAAATTCCCCCATCAGTTCAATTATGTGCGCCCCAATGACGATGTGAAGGCTTTGCCATGGCAGAATATCACTCCAGAAAACTGTGCCGAGGTGAGCGGCATCTGCTATTTCATGGCGCGCGAGCTGCAAGCGAAGCATGGCGTGCCTATCGGCATCATCAACTCGGCTGTTGGCGGAACCCAGGTGCAGGCATGGATGCCACGTGAAGTGCTGGCAACTTTCGATGGCTATGAGGAGGAACTGGCCAAAAAGAAATACCATCAAGAAAACTGGGTGGATTCCATTCGCCATGTGGAAAATATGGAAGGAATGGAATGGGAACGCAAAATGGTGGAGACCGACACGGTGGTAAACCGATGGAAAACAGAAGGCTATAATTTTGCAGGGTGGAAAACCGTGGACATGTTCTCAAACTGGAGTGGATTCAAAAACGGCTCTTACTGGTTCAGAACAACGGTGACACTCCCGAAGGAATTGGCAGGAAAACGAGGTGTGCTGCGCTTCGGAGCCATGAAGGATGCCGATACGATTTACGTGAACAGCCAATATGTGGGCAACACGACCTACGAATATCCGCCTCGTATATATGAAGTGAAAGATGGAATATTGCGTGAAGGCGAAAATGAAATCGTTGTGCATCTGATGTCGCAAAGCGGAATGGCGAATTTCACACGCGGCAAGCTGTACCAGCTGGAGGTGGGCGAACTGGTGTTCCCCATCGCACCAGAGCTGCAAATGGCTGTAGGATGCACGATGCCACGCAAGCCTGCCAGCACCTACTTTGTTGATACGCCAACAGGCCTTTATAATGCAATGATTGCGCCATTGCAAGACTTCCCCGTGAAAGGCATGCTATGGTATCAGGGCGAATCAAATCAGGGACAACCTTCAACGTATGCCGACATGCTTAAAGCGATGGTAAACTCATGGCGGCAGCAGTTCAAGAGCAAGTTCCCTGTAGTCATCATGCAGTTGCCTGGCTATATGTCCAAGCATGAACAGCCTGTGGAAACTGGATGGACACGCATACGCCACCAGCAATATCTTGCAGCACAGCAAATTAAAAAAGCGTCGCTGGCACCGACAATTGACACAGGAGAGTATAACGACATTCATCCGCAAGACAAAATAACAGCAGGAAAACGCGCTGCCCAACAGATGAACAAGCTGGCATACGATGACGACAGCGATGCCAACGATGTGCCTATGCCTGTGGCAGCTCGTGTGAAGAACGGAAAAGCTATCCTGACATTCGACGGCGAATCGGATGGACTGAAAGTGAAAGGCCATAAACTAAAGGACTTTGCCGTACTGGTGAATGGGAAATACCAATGGGCAGAAGCACGCATAGCAGGCGAAGACATCGTAGAAGTGGAACTTCCCCAAGGAGTGAAAGCCACAACAGTACGCTACTGCTGGGATGATTATCCAGAACCATCGCTCTACAACTCGGAAGGCGTTCCAGCTCCTCAATTCGAGATACAAGCGAAATAATGATGAAGGAGACAAATAATGACGAAGGGTGTGCATCAAGCACACCCTTCGTCATTATTTGTCTGACATTCAGAAAGATTTCTCAGATATTCATTCAACTCGCTGATGACACATTGGGTGGCGATTTCTACATTCTGCACCCGACCTCTGTCTTCACGAAGGCACTTGGCATGAACAGCGTTCTCGCTACCCCACGCTATCCAGATTTCCACTGCATGACCTTCCCACGCTTCAGCATATCCTGTGGAGGCAAGCGCATAATCCGTATGGAAGAGCCTACAGGCTCCCTTAACCATCTGTTCTGCTACCTGCCGAGAAACCACACCATAAGTTTCTATCATTTCGTGGGGAACGCCAAGCATCTGTTCCTTCAATGTATCCTGATAAGCCACCAAGCCGCCCTGGAAGTATTGGCTAGCCCCGCTATGTGCCGTGATGGCTGCTGCTATCCTTCCACCGGTGCATGACTCAGCAGTAGAAATAGTTATCCTTCTCTCATTCATGAATCATCGCAGGCATTTCGTCAAAGTGGTATCCGTGTAGCAGCTCTTCAGGAAAGATGGATGCAAGAAGAGCATATAGACGAGGGTCGTAGTCGTAAAGTTGCTCGCGTGTACGGAGAGTGAATCTTCCTTCACCATTCTTAGCGGGCACATGCATCCGACAGGCATTAAACCATGCCTGTGCACCTTCAGCAAAATATTCGGCAGTATTCGACATAGAATAGGTGTCAGCCCAAAGCCCTTCGGCTCTTGCCTGCTGGAAAGCAGAACGCAAACTGTCACGGAAAGCTTGACTGATGCGGCTCATAGCAAAGTCTATATTATGGGCAAACTCATGCACCATGATGCTCTCGTGAGCATAACGCTCTTGAAAGTTGGGGATGCGCACCAAATTCTCTTCACCAATCGTCATGACCGGCAATTGAAGCGTAGCTCCATAACCTCGACCACGTTTATCCCAATCCGTTTCAGGCCACCAAACTTTCATCATACGACACTCAGGAAGGTCGGTAATATTTTCCTTATAACCTACCACTCCTATACGGAAATGACATCGAAGCATTTCTTCACGAGCCTCAGGAATGCGCTGCAACATATGATTGGCAATATAGCGTGCCTGCAATAAAGCTGTATCAGAAACAGCAGCAGATGACACAATGGGCAAACCATCAGCACTAACATATTTCTGATACCATTCATCCAATGGAGATTCACGTCCAGCCAACCACTGTGTCAGCGTTGGAGGTGGAACCGTTACCTGTACTTGCGCTACAGCGTTTGTGCTCACAAGCATGAACACAAACGCTGCTAATATATGTGTTATGGAAATCTTCATCATTATCAAACCATTACAAAGAGACTATTCCCAACCTGCTATTTCAGCTATCTTCATTGGAATTTCAGTATTGTCTGTACGCTTGCAAAAACGTTCAGCACCCACACCTATAGAGAATACAGGGACATAGCCGTTGGAGTGACCGCCACTGACCCATCCTACCATGGCTATCTCATTGAGGATTTCTTTGGCTACACTGGCTAGGCGTTCGTCTTTCTGGTATTCGCTGACGTCTTCTGCTGGTTCCTGATTTAGGAATGTGGCATCGAAGGTGCGGCGAAGGCGCGCTTCCTGACGCTCGTTCACTTTTACTGCTCCAAACAGTCCAAAGTGCTTTTTCAGAACATTTTGTGCCATTTCCCAGGTTACTTTGTTGTCTGTCTTTCTGCGAAGCTCGTTCAGCTGGGCGCTGAGTTTGTTTACACTCATACGCTGATGTTTCAGCACCTGAAGATTCAATGCGTATTCTCCTCTTCCCAGCACGATTCCGCCTGTCTCGTGGTCGGCAGTAATGACAATCAGGGTCTCGTCTGGATGCTGTTCGTAGAACTCGTAAGCGACGCGAATGGCATTGTCGAAATCGACAACTTCTTCAAACGCCGTAGCTGCATCGTTGGCATGGCAAGCCCAGTCGATTTTTCCTCCCTCGACCATGAGGAAGAAACCTTTGTCTTCCTTGCTCAAAAAATTGATGCCTGCACGGGTGATGTCTGTCAACGTCAGGTCTTTGTCCGTACGGTCGATGGCATAAGGGATTGAAGCGCGGTCGCGGCGGCTGGCTTCTTCTGTCTGGAAAAGAATCATCTTGTCTGCCTTACGAGCTTTCTTGCGAAAATCTTTATATCCACGAGCAATGGTATATCCAGCCTTTTCACACTGCTCGTAAAGCGTTCCCTCTTCTGGTGCTTTACGGTTGACTGGACTCAAGAAGTCAGAGCCTGCATAAAAATCAAAGTCCGCACGAATGAGATCTTGGCCAATGGCGTAAGAACTGTTGCGGTCCGGCACATGAGAGTAAAATGCAGCCGGAGTAGCGTGGTCGATACTGACACTCGTTGCTATACCAACACGAGCACCTGCTGCTTTAGCCATTGTCGCAATACTTTTCACAGAAGTCTGCTGATCAGCCAGCATTCCTAAAGTTCCGTTCTTAGTCTTGTTTCCTGTCGCTAACGCTGTTCCCGAAGCTGCAGAGTCTGTAACTCCATTAGTGGCAGAATAAGTTGTTGCCACTGTCGCATAAGGAAATTCAGTAAATAACAAAGGCTTGATACCTATACATCCTTCTAATTCAGCGCGATAAGCTTCCGTTCCATTCACTTGGTTAACTCCCATTCCGTCGCCTATGAAGTAAAAAACGTACTTCGCTTGCTGAGCCCATGCTGGAATAATTGCTACAACCAGCAAAAATGCTAAAATAATGTGCTTTTTCATCAGTTAGTAAAAAATTAATGAGTTCTTGTTTTATTTTGTTCTTTTATATATCGAATAAATTCCCCATTCCACTCTTATCATTAGGGTTGACCCATGGGCTACGACCAAGATGGCGATAAGCAAGTTCTGTCACTTCTCGTCCTCGAGGCGTGCGTTTGATGAAACCTTCTTTAATGAGGAATGGTTCATATACTTCTTCTACAGTTCCTGTATCTTCACCGATAGCAGTGGCAATCGTGCCAAGTCCAACAGGACCACCCTTAAACTTGTCGATAATGGTAGTGAGAATTTTATTGTCAATCTCATCCAATCCAAAACGGTCAATATTGAGCGCCTCAAGCGCCATGTGGGCAATGGGCAAATTGATGGTTCCATTGCCTTTCACCTGAGCAAAATCCCTCACGCGACGAAGAAGCGCATTAGCAATACGTGGGGTTCCTCGGGAGCGGCTGGCAATCTCGGCTGCAGCATCGTGTTCGCAAGGAACGCCCAGCAGTCGTGCTGAACGGAGGATAATCTTTGTCAACACCTCAGCATCGTAGTACTCCAAATGGAGGTTAATGCCAAAACGAGCACGGAGAGGAGCTGTAAGCAATCCGCTACGTGTTGTTGCGCCAACCAAAGTGAAAGGACTCAAATCTATCTGGATAGAACGAGCAGAAGGACCTTTATCTATCATAATATCAATACGATAGTCTTCCATTGCCGAATACAGATACTCTTCCACGATGGGAGAAAGACGGTGAATCTCATCTATGAAGAGCACATCATTTTCCTCCAAAGACGTGAGAATGCCTGCCAAATCACCAGGTTTGTCAAGCACAGGACCCGATGTGACCTTGAAACCGACTCCAAGTTCATTGGCAATAATGTTTGAGAGTGTAGTCTTTCCCAATCCTGGAGGACCATGAAGCAGCGTGTGGTCAAGCGGTTCACCGCGGAAACGAGCAGCCTCTACAAACACACACAAATTCTCCACCACTTTGTTCTGTCCGCTGAAATCGTCAAAACGGAGAGGACGAAGGGCGTTTTCAAAGTCTTTGTCTTTGTTGTTTCGTTGTTCGCGTATATCAAAGTTATCGTCTTTCATTTTTACTATTTTTGTGTCAATCTATCGGCTGGCTGAAGCACGTAGAGCTTGTCGTTCACACGCACTCGCTCACGCACCTTTATACTGATATGCTGTCCTTTTGTGGCAGTATGCACTGGCTCCAAATCGAAACGAATCTCTTCACATGGCTGGATGAGCGCACCTGTAGTTGTGCCCGTAATGAGAATCTTATCGTCCACATTCAAATCAGCATTCTCAATGAGAAATTCTGCCACCCCAATCTTGGAGAAATACTTCATGCACTTGCCCACATAAACTTTCTTCTCCGTTGCCTTGCTGCCATACACTTCACACCATTCACCCAGTTTCTGACCTTGATAATAGCCATCCCAGAATCCACGGTTGAACACAGTAGAAAGCTGTTCATCCCACACATCTTTTTCAGCGTCAGTAAAACGCCCTTCGAGCACAGAAGCAATAGCCTCATCATAAGCTTTCACCACCGTATATACGTATTCTGGCCCACGTGCACGACCTTCTATCTTGAAGACACGCACACCGGCGTTCATCATCACATCCATGAAACGGATTGTCTTCAAGTCGCGTGGCGACATGATGTACTTGTTGTCTATATTCAGCTGATGGCCTGTTTCCAAATCGGTCACCTCATAGCCGCGTCGGCAAATCTGCACACACTCGCCACGATTAGCACTCCGTCCTGCATTCTGCAATGACAAATAGCATTTCCCGCTGATAGCCATGCAGAGAGCACCATGACAGAACATCTCAATGCGTATCAGTTCACCTTTAGGTCCTCGCACATCCTGTTCTATAATCTGCTGGTAGATGTCACGCACCTGCCACATATTGAGTTCTCGTGCCAGCACCACCACATCCGCAAACTGCGCATAGAATTTCAACGCCTCAATGTTGGAAATGTTGAGCTGAGTGCTCAGATGCACTTCCTGTCCCACTTCCCGGCAATAGGTCATCACAGCCACATCGCTGGCAATCACAGCCGAAATCCTCGCTTCCTTCGCTGCATCGACGATTTCGTGCATGGTCGGAATATCTTCGCCATAAATAATGGTATTGACAGTCAAGTATGACTGCACACTATGCTCGTGGCAGATAGCTGCAATCTCTTTCAAGTCGTCAATAGTAAAAGCATTGGCACTGTGGCTGCGCATATTCAGCTTGCCTATGCCAAAGTATATCGAGTTTGCTCCTGCCTTGATAGCTGCCGCCAAACTTTCGCGACATCCCACAGGAGCCATAATTTCAAAATCAGAACGTTTCATGCGTACAAAGGTAGTGAAAATTTTTGATTAAGTGTGCTAAAAGAGAATGTATTATCTTTATCGAACATGAAAAACTCATGTAAAAACCGGAGACAGAATAAAATTTATTTTTGATGTTGAGGAACATCCTACTTTTTACCAATCATCATCTTCTTTCCTATTGATGAAAAAGTTGAGAATTCATCAGATGGTTATGCTCGTTAAAGCGTATTGATGATTATTATCTTCTACCTGTTGGTCGAATTAGCGAATAGTTTGTTTTGTACTCACATTTTAACTTCTCGTAAAATCTGTTTTTTCTCTTTCATTACTTTTTTCCATATTGTCTGACGAATATCTTCAATCCAATGTTCTTCAACAGCGCATTTTAAAATCTGGTCAAAGAAACATTTGTTTTGTATCTTGTCTGATCTATCCTTCTCTTTTTTAGAAGCCTTGTCATCATGCAATATTTCAAAGATTTCATATGGAACATCACCAATGTTACAGAGAAAACCATCAACATTTCGGCTATAAAATGAACTGAAAGTAGTTTCCTTTCCTATATCGTAATCTTTGAATTTGTAGCCATACCAGATACTCCGCTCCTCCTTCGTTAGTTTTTCATTGGTGATACAAAGTTTCTTCCCTATAGATTCCAACAAATCTTTTACGTATACGATACTTTCTCCCCATCTGTCTTTTTCAAATATCTCATACCATCTTTCTTGAAGCAGAAATTCTTGCGGAGTATATATTTTCCCTCCTTCTTGTACATTATAGCCTTTTCCACTTGCAGTAGTGGAATCATAGTGTTTTATCCACCTCTTTTCTGCTCCATCAAGCATGTTAGACAGTTTTACACCTTCATGGTCACCAACTTCAATCGTCTCTATTGTTTCACAAATAGGTTCACCATATTTCGCTATTGCTGTTTCACAAAGCGTTCGCCTGCCAGAGTCTTTAGAGGCACTCATGTGTTGATAATGCCTTTTCTTCACAGAAACTCTGGTTTGTCCGATATACACTTTCCCGTTGGAAAATGTATATTTGTAGATGAACCCTCTTTTTACCATACAAATCCTTTGCTTGATGATTGAGATTATTTGGCAACATCTGTCATTTCCTTTTTCGTCAAATCACTTTTTGTAGCTTCTTCAACGGCTTTTTCAAAATCCTCTTTAGTACAAGGTTTTCGTAGAATCCAATAAGAACTTGTTGTAGAACTTCCAGTACCTTGAAACGAAGACCCTTCAGATGTTGAGCCATTAAGGTACATTTCCCACCCTTGCGAGATAAAATACATTAGAGCACCAGCAGGAGTCGAAAATCTCATTTTTGTCCCCTTCTCATTACGCAATCGCTTCACTTCCATACCATCATCAAAATACACCTTAAAATCCTCTTTGGTGAAGTCACCTTCAAATGATACAATACTATAGATATAGTACTTACTTTCTTTTGTTTGTGCATTACATACAATAGGGATGCACATCAATAAAATCACTAATAGCCTTTTCATATATTTTGCTTTCTTTTTGATTTTTATTAATTAAGTCTTATATATGTAATTGCTTTTTATACAATCGTAATGTAGATGGGAGAACCTGTTCGTTTTGCACGCCGTCGATGCTCACGCATTCTTTCAACATCCTGTGCTGTCATCTCTTCCGTGATGAGTATGCCCGGAGGTGTGAGATTGCCGAACCTTGTTTCAACGAAATCACATCTTGCTTCACTGTTTGTACAACGGAATGAGCGATATGGCGCACCATTTGATGAAGTTCCTTCGTTAAAAGGAACTATTTTCCCTTCGAGGCATTTAGGACAAAGGTATGAGCCTATCTCTAATTTCAGAAGGAACTCACTGACAAATGGTGAAGGACGTTGTTTATCATAAAGAATGTACATCCTTTTCTTTGCACGGGTCATAGCGACATAGAAAAGGCGGCGTTCTTCTGCAAATGGGTATTGCTCGCTACGGCTCAGGACAAAGTCCAAAATAGGGTCATCCTCTATCAGCGACGGGAATCCATATGCCCCTTGATTGCAGTTGACCAGAATAACATGATCGGCTTCCAAACCCTTGGCCGAATGGACAGACAAAAAGAAGATATCTCGTCCTGCTATATTGACTTTCATACGGTTCTCACTATGGTCTATCTTCCCTTTAAAACCAATAGAATAGACATCATAGTTATACCGTCCCATCAGTAGAACTGTTTCGTCCTTAGGTAAAGAAGCGACAATTTCCTCAACTTTCGTCAACACAGCATTATCCTCAGATTCACATTTGACGAAACTTAGGTAAGTCTTCTTTTTGTCACTCGCTGGCGTTTTAATGGTTTTCTCTTTCTGGACAGGATTCTTCATTACAAAAGCTGAAGACTTATCAATTAGAGGCTGATGGAATCGATATGTCGTTTCAATTTTACACAGCTCCGTGAAGCCAAAATACTGCTCAAAATCATAAAAGAGAGCCATGTCGCTACCAGAAAATCGGAAGATGGATTGCCAGTCATCCCCCACACAATATAATTTTGTCTTGGGTTTATCTAAACGCAGTGCCTGCAACAGTTTATACCTATCCACAGAGATGTCCTGAAACTCATCCACCAAAATGTAATCATAGCGTTTCCACAATCCCTCACGACATAGTTTTTTTGCTTGGATGATGGCATCAGTGAAGTCAATCTCAAAGTTCTTCTCTAACTCGGCTTGATATGCTTCGTAAAAAGGCTTCACAATTTCTGTAAGAATATATTTGTTACGCTTCTCATTGGCAGTCATCATGTGACCATCTTCTGGCTCCAGCGTTTCGGACAACCCTTTTATGGTTTTCTCATTGGCTTTCATTAACGTGATGAAAGAAAGAAGCAGAGTGAACACCGTCTTTTCCATCTGACGGTTACGCTGCACCATTATGTCATACAATTCTCTGTTAGTCCTCTCTTTTATCGGTACACCGCACCTTTTCAGTTGCTCTATCAGCTTCTGCTCCACCATCCCATTGTGGAAGTCCGCACTCATCGTTTCTATTAGTACTGTTCCATTCCTCTTATGAATATTGCGTTTCCAGTCAATGCCTTCAAGATACTTCTGATTAGCTACTTTCCATCCTCCCTTTGTCCCTTCACCAAACCAACGGGGAGTTTGCCCATTTCTGTCAATAGCAAAATGTTCAAGGAATATACGCTGCCACAATCCTTGCCTATCTTTAAAATATATAGTAAAGTCTATATAGTAAAGTCTGGCTTGTATTGACGGCGTTCAGATGTCCTCGTATTGATTGGATAATCACATTCATATCGGAACATGACACCCAGACGTGTCAAGATGGAGCAAAGACGTTTTTCTTCCTCACTTCTGGTAAAGATAATTTTTCCGTCCACATCAGGAAACAAAGCTTGAATACCAAATTTCTTTCTATCCTCAAAATATGCGAAAGCATCAGCATAATCATGTTCCAACTTCATCAAAGATTGGAAGTTAATCACATAATTATCGATGGCACTAAGAAAATCCTCGTCTTCAAGAATTAACTTACGAAAAACTTTGAGTGGCACATCTGAATCGCATATTGATGGTGCTTGACCCGTCAACTCTGCAATAATACGATAAGCAAGGCTGTGGAAAGTGCCACAGTTCAATCCTTCTATCTGCATACGTTCCGACAGTTCGTTAGCCGCTTTTCTCGTGTAAGTAAGCAAAAGAATATTTGCAGGATTAACATGCCGTTTCTCGACCAAATACTTTGCCTTCCCCACAATGGTTGATGTCTTACCGCTACCTGCACTGGCAATGACAAGACAGTTATCTTCAAGTTTCACAATGGAATCTCTTTGCTGCGGATCGAGCGGATATTTACCAAGAACATGATCGAAATATAGTTTATTGGCTTCCAACTCAGAACGCACAAACTGTTTGTTATGTTCTATGCGTTCAGATGCTATCTGCTGAATGACTGAAGGCAGCTGCAGGCTGTCATCATCTTCTACATATTGAGCATACTTTGGAAAGACGAGTTCCACTTTCTCTTTTACCTCATTGTAGGACTCGATGAATCCTTGAAGTTCAGAATGAGCAAAGTAATGATTGGGATGGACTAATGAACGATATATGTCCATTATTTTAGTCGCACCCTTCTTTAATTCTTCAATCGCATGATAGACTCTGTTTATTTCGTCCTTCTTGAACCAACAGGCATCAATCAGAGCCTTAAAAGATGCAATACCGGTTTTCTCGAGAACAGCATGATTGCAATACTTACACCCTTCAAGGGCTAAAATATCATCAAGCAGGGATTGATGTTTTAATTTGAACTCCTCAATGTCCTTATCAGTAACCAAATGCGTAGGCAAAAAAAGAGTTTCCAACTCATGACTGGCCACATTTACCCTACCCATCAACCCCTCAGCCTGCTTCCTAAATTTGCTTTCGCCAATCTTGCGAATGACAAAACGAAAAAGAAAGGCAGCAAGGGATACCCCCAAGATTGCAGGCATAACTACTGCTAGTATATCATTATTACTTATAATTGAAAACAATAATGTATTCACAAATTCAATCCATTATATATTGTTCGTATCACCCAATTAAGCGGGATATATATCACCTTTTTTATAATTTCAGGATATTCTTTGGCCCTCAACAAAAATCAGAGACGTTCAATAGGGCTCGCCATTGAATAGGAAACCATTCCGATTTTCCACTTGCAAAGATACTAAATTCCCCCTCACCTACCAAACTATTTCGTTATAAAATTGGGAGTAGTGCGTGGGGGAATGTACAACGAAGCATTTCGCATATTTTTAAAGAAGATACTGATTGTCAACGCAAAAAAACGGAAAGAATTAGGGCTTTCGGCACAGAATCAGTTGCTCTCCCATGCCTTTCACTTTCGCCCCGAAAAGGTAGAGGGCACCCCCGTCGCGAATACTGGTGCGACGACGGAGTTCATCGGCGGTAAGGGGGAAGTTGCGGGTGGCAATGTTGGCTTGAGGCAGTTGATGCTTGAGACGTTTGAGAGTCTTAGAGGAGAAGGGAATGCACTCCTGCACCTCAAAGGTGCGACCCGGGAAGTCGGGAACAAACGTGTCGGAGGTCATCAGATGGGTCTCGTAGTCGAGTTGGCGGATGGGAAAACGCTGGCAGAGCGAGGCGAACGCCTGTGCCTTCATCAGAGTCACGTCAGGCTCGTAGAGGTAACGCCCCACCCCTTCGTCGGATACAATCACCGCCATTTTATCGGAGAATCTGAAGGTATATTCGATGGTTCTGTCTGACCAGAAATCTATGCCATGCACCTGCACACCTTCCACATGGAGTGAGGCGTTAAGCGCATGGGCTTGCACCAGCACTTCCTTGCACTCGTTCCGCACGCCCACAATATATACGTCGGTCACATTGTGCAGTTTCCGCAGGGTATCAGTGATGTCCACCATGGGAGAGAGCTTTACCAGCACAGTCGAAGCATGAAGCAAAAGTTCATCCTGCCATTCCACCACATTCGGTTCGCAATCCTCAATAGCATACACGCGGCTGCCGTCGCCAGCACGACGGGCTGGGTCGAGATAGATGACATCCACCAATGGAATGGGCAGTTCTCGTCCGTCGCCACACCGCACCTCCACCTCGGGGTGCTTGCCATCTTGAAGCATCTGGAAGTTGTGTATAGCTGCTTCACAAAGATGGGATTGACGTTCCGTATAGATAGCACGTTTCATCCCTTCTGACATATACCAGAAATCTACGCCCATGCCACCTGTCATGTCGCAAAGACTTTCGCCCTCAACGATGCTCCGCTTATAACGTGCCGTTTGCTCCGAACTGCACTGTTCGGCAGGCACACGACCTCCCATGATAAGATTGGCATTAGCATACCACTCTGGTAGTTTTGCCTTTAGCCGTTTCCTCGCCTCTATCTGCTCTACGGCAAAAGGCACATTGAGACCTTGATACTTCTGAGCCGCCAACAGCAGGTCAGAAGTATCATCATCAATATGTCTTTGGATAAAATCACGTAACTCAGGAGTCCATTCCATACAACATTATCGGTATGTTTCTGATAAAACCTCACTACAAAGATACCTGTTTTTGCCTATAATAGCAAGAATTGCCATAAAAAAGTAAGAGAAAACAAATAAAGACAAAATTTATTTCCCTTTATATAGCACCACGTTCCAGAGTTTCTCTCCCAGACGCAGCCAATATACCCATTTTCCCATACAACGCTCTTGGAGGCATTTTTGTTTCTCAAAAATAAAATACAAACTTCAAGGTAAAAAGCTGGTAATCTCGCAAATATCTTTCAACTATAGCGAGGTTTGACATTTACAATTTCTTATTTCAACTGTTTCCACCACCTGCTTTTGAACGCCTCATGCTGCACATCAAAAGGGGTGAGAGTCTTACCTGTACCATAGGTGAGACTCTCACGTGTACCATAGGTAAGACTCTTATCCCTTTTGAGGTGATTCCGACACCACAATTGCGGGAAACTTTAAGAGCACAATATGCAAAAACGGCATCATCAAAAATCTTTACGTCAGTTCGGGATAAGATTCTACTCCCATCTTGAAAAACGAAGAAGAGGCGCACAGCATCAGCCATGCACCTCTTCTTATTGATTGATGTCAGGTATTTTCCTTACTTGACAAATATTTTCACGGTTGTTCCATCAGACATCTTGACAAGATTTAAGCCCTTCTGGAGTGCAGGAAGCTGTGTGCCTGAGATTGAATAGTAAGCAACAGGCACTCTTTCAATGGATGGAGATTTTTCTGGCTCTACACCTTCAATGCCTGTCTCTTCTCCTGATGAATCGTCTGAACCATAATAATAGAGTTTCCATTCGCCTACCACTACATAGTCGTTGCTGCCGATGGTCTTGTCGAGACGCAGGCCGATAGTTGCCACGCCATCCTCGCCAACTGTGAACTCAAGCTCGTTGAGGTAGTAGCCTGCGTTGAAGAAGGCAACAGAAGCAGAAGTGCCGTCTGGAACGATAATGCCATTGATGGTACGGGTATTGACACCTTCCGGAACATCAGCGGCATCAGTCACGCCGCCTTCTGAAAGGTTCATCACAGCCTTCTCGAAAGTCTTCTCAGATGTCTCGGCATAGAACTTGGCAAGATGAGTGTCAACACCGCTGTTGATGTTGGCCTCTTCTTCCTCATAGCTGCCTGCGCGGTAGAAAGTATGGACGGTAACCTTGTACTTGCCCTTAGGCAGACCTGTAAGCTTCTGGCTCAGAGAGAACGTGTTCTTGTTGTAAGAAGCGGTGTTCTGCTTGTAACCGTTCAGCGTTGTTGTTGTCCAGCCCTCAATCGTAG
>JAFWAX010000029.1 GCA_017507385.1 Bacteroidaceae bacterium
GGGAATCCTGCCTTGATACCCGCATGTTCCAGCTCCAGTTTGGTGTCAAATACACCTTTGATTATCTTGATGTTACCCATCTCCAAATCCTAATTATTCTCAAATCTTGGCACAAAGATAGTGAAATTACACTGATTATTGGTAATTTTGCAACAAAAGTTGCGAAAATGGGCTGCATCTCAGCAAAAAGCAAGCTTTCTGCATTCGATTTTCACCATCTTTGTCACCATATTTAAATGTATTTATGCAAAAGAGAATTTAAAAACAAATAATATGAAAAGTTTTAAGTCAACAGCGTGGCTACTGCCACAACCAGTGCTGATTATCGGCACTTACGACAAAGAAGGTAAACCCAACGCCATGAATGCCGCTTGGGGAGGTCAGTGGGATATGCATGAGATTATGATCTCACTTGGTTCACATCAGACGACGGACAATCTTGCCATTAATCCTGAGTTTACTCTTACATTCGCAACTGCTGACACTTTAGTAGCTTCCGACTATGTGGGCATCGCCAGTGGCAGGAACACTCCTGACAAGATGGAGAAGACTGGCTGGACTATCGAGAAGGCTCCCAACGTGAATGCCCCAGTGTTCAAGGAGTTCCCTATGACGCTTGAGTGCCGTGTGAAGCAGAAGATTGACGAGAGCGAGACTGGCTATTACCTCGTAGCTGAAATAGTTAACATTCTCTGTGATGAAAAGTATCTGGCAGAAGACGGCAAACCCAATGTGGAGAAGATGAATTTGATCACGTTCGATCCTGTTCATCATACCTACATCCAGCTTGGCAAGACTGTCGGCAAGGCATTCTCAGACGGCAAGCAACTGAAATAGGACATGTACAGCTTAACATATAAGGTAACAACAAGCACCTGCGACAGCGAAGGAAAACTGAAACTCTATTCAGCTCTCCAGATGATGCAGGACTGCTCAGAGATGTGGATCGACAGCGAGCCGGAAGTCAAGGACTACTTCTTGCAGCAGAATATGGCGCAGCTGTTGGCTACACGCCAGGTTGAGGTTATCCGTGTGCCTGACTACAAAGAGGAACTGACGGTGACGACCTCCGTCTATGGCATGAAGCCCATGTTCGGATTCCGCAATACGTTCATCTACGATGCCCAAGGGAATCCCTGCTACAAGACGTGGAGTATGGGCGCGTTCGTTGACAAGGTGACAGGAAAACTGAAACGCGTGGACGATGCGACCATACAATCAATGAAGCTGGAACCGCAGCTGGAGATGAACTACAAAGACCGCCGAATTATTCTGCCAAAGACAGATGGTGAAGTGCTGGAGCCGATTAAGGTGCTTCGTGCCGACATCGATTACAACAAACATCTGAACAATGCCAACTATGTTCGTATGGCGATGGAACTGTTGCCAGAGGATTTTGTGGTAAGCGGCTTACGGGTAGAATATCGGGTAGCAGCCAAGCTTGGTGATAGTCTGACTCCTACTATTTACAAAACAGCTGACGGCATCATCGTTTCCCTGTCTATAGGGAGTGAGGTGAGTGCCATCATTGAGTTCAATAAATGACACAGTAATTCGATTATGAAGATAATAAACATCATGCTTATGGCAGCAGTAGCAA
>JAFWAX010000030.1 GCA_017507385.1 Bacteroidaceae bacterium
AGAAAGTATGGACGGTAACCTTGTACTTGCCCTTAGGCAGACCTGTAAGCTTCTGGCTCAGAGAGAACGTGTTCTTGTTGTAAGAAGCGGTGTTCTGCTTGTAACCGTTCAGCGTTGTTGTTGTCCAGCCCTCAATCGTAGAAGTGTTCTTGTCGCCGCGAGCAGGGTCGAAATTGTTGTTGACGATAACAGAAGTATAATCCACAGGATTATCTTCAGTAGCCTGTTCGCCACCCATCTTGACCGCAACAGAAGTTGCGTTAAGGTCAGCAATAGCTTGCTCAGCCTCAGCTGTCGTGTATGACTTGCTGTCGTAAGCTGCTTGTGCTTCAGCCAATACTGCTTTGGCATTGTTGATGGTCACGGCATTGGCAGTAGTATTGTTCTCGATAGCGTCTGACAGAGTCTTCAGAGCAACAAGCAGTTCTGCATACATTGCAGTGCTTTCCACCACCGCATCTTCAGCCTGCTTCAGACGAACAAATGCACGATAAGCATCCTCTGCAGTTTGTGCATTGTCAAGCGCTGAATTCAACTCGTCGAGGGCTGCCTGACTACAATAATTGTTGAGCATTGATTGCGCCAATGGCAAATTCAATTCAATAACCTGCTGCAGCACTTCAGCGTTTTTCCCTCTGAAAATCAGTTTCACACCACCGGCCCAGAGACAGCAATTCTCGACAGTACGTACTTTGTTTGTGATACCAACCTTCAACGTGCCATCTGTCACAAGACCATAAACAGTCACAGGGAAGTAGCTGTTAGAGAATGCTGTAGAAGCATCCTCTGCTCCCTGAAGAGTTGCCACATCCACAAGATTGCCTGAAGGAATCTTTGTTTCAAAAGAATTCAAATAAGCATAGGCCGTAGCAATCGCTTCATTCTCCTCTGTATATTCACCACCTGGGCGGAAAGCAGCCTGAAGCGTCAGTTCATAGAGACCGTTTTGCATGCCGGTCAGTTCCTGATAAATGTTGCAAGCCACATTTTCTGCCTGCATGACAGGATAAAGCTCTGTATTGCCAGCTGGCCAAATGACATTGGCATTGCTTACGCCCTGCCATCCTCCAGCCTCAGCAAATGCAGGATTCTTCAGAAGATCCGTGCAATCATCACCGTCCACTTTGGCATTAGCCTTTGCAGCCGTGAATATCAGGTCCAGATATTCTTTCTCGGCTACAATCTGTGCATTGTCAAGCAATCCATTTGCCAGGATGTAAAGCGCACCGCCATTGCCATTGTATTCTCCTGCTGCTTCCGTCTCATCGTTCAGATAGTCGGCAAGCAAATTCACCTCATCGCTTTCGCTGGTAGTAGAATTCAACCATTCATTGGCTTCAGCATATTTCTTGAAGTACACATCGTAAGCCGCTACACTTTCAGACATTGCCAAAGAAGCTGCATTAAAGGCTGCAAGAGCCTTTGCCACCTCTACGGCATACTCATCAGCACCCGTTGAAGCATCTACAATAGTCAGCACCATCAATGCGTCCTTTGCTTTCTTATAGGCATCATAGACAGACTGTTGGCAATAAGCTTCTCCTTCTGCCAGCAGCGCCTCATAATCCGGTTCGGCTTCAAATATCTCTTCGCCCATTGCGATGTAAGCATCATTATGATCGCCCAAATACAGAAGAGCAACATTGTCTAAACCAATCCAGTTGGTTCCCTTTACCTGCACATCCAGACCCATCTCCAATGTACCATCTGTCACAACAGCATAGATGCTCATTGGCTTCTCAACATCAATCTGGGTGGAAGTAACCAATTTCTGGTTTTCGCCGGCATAGAGGAATGTACCACCAACCGTTGTTGTGAAAGCTAATGCGTTGAACTTGTACACTCCTACTGGCAAATTGGTTGCTGTAGCAGAAACTTTACCCACAGAAAAGGCATCCCAGTTCCAGTTCTCGTAATGATTACCGGTCACAGCAAAATCTTTCGCATTGTTTCCATTAGCAGCCTGCTTGTTGCTTGCACCAGTGCTTGATGTCCATCCTGCGAAACTGCCATCATTGAAATCAGAAGCAATACCAATAATCGGAAGAACCTCTACAGGAGCTGAATCTGTAGCTTGCGCAAGTTTCGCCTGGAAGATGGCAATGTCCAACGCTTTTTTGCTTGCTTCAAGCGCGTCGGCAGAACTTGAAGTGTTTCCATAGGCAGCTTTCGCTTCAGCCAGCACATCGGAATCCACCCCAGCAACTGCCTCTGCCTCTTCAATAGACTGACTGAGAGCCATGGCAGCAAGATATACTTTCATAGCACCTGTGTAGGATTCATAGTCCGCAGGAGAGACAAAGTACCAGACTGTCTGAAAGTCTGAAGCAAAATATCCTTCTGAATTTTCAGGATCGCAAATATAGATGCGCGTATCATTCTTGGGAACAATCACACCCAGATAAGCACCGGCATATTCTGTTGGATTAAAAGCCTTGTTTTGAGCCGACAGTCCTATCTTGTAGGTTCCATCTCCCTGTGCCTCGAAGGTGTACTGGTTATTCTCCTTTCCTTCTTTAGTGTTGTCAACATAGATAGCATCCCAAGCATCCATAAACATGTAGCCAATCTGATCCTTCATGTCACCCTTCAATACATAGTTGGCAATGTAATAAGAACCTTCAGCTGTACCGTTCTGGATGTACACTTTGTGTCCCAATGTAGGACTGACACTGGCACGTGTTTCCCAATCGTTTGCTCCCAAAAGGAAGCCGTCCGCTCCTTTGTTGTACAGATAGCACTCTTCATCCACAGACATTGGAGCCACAGCAGGAGCTGCAGGCTTTGTCCATTGAGCAAATGAAGAAATGCTCATCAACAAAGATGCCACAAATAAAGCAATTTTGTTCATAAAAAATAGATTAAAGTTAAATTAGATTAGTTGAATTCTCTGTTTACAATCTTGTTAATATAGCTCTGTCATCATCTTCTGCCTGCAAATTTATGCTTTTTGAACAAAGTTCCCAAACTTTTTCATTTTTTTTCGTCTTCTTTTTCATTTCTTAAAGCTTTATGGCATACAAAAACTTTCCATTTCCGCAATGATCGTCTCGACACAAAGCTATAAAGCAGGTTCTTCCCACCTGAACGAGGCATTCTTCAACACAGCGCAGCAACAAAATCCGTTAACATACAAATCGTGTTGGAAACAAACGCAACGCCGAATCCTACGATGAGGAGGTCTGCATTTTTTTCATTTACAAAAGCGGACATTTCTTCACCTTTTCAAACTTTTTAAGCCTTTTATTACTTATACAATATGTTTTTTTGCTCATTTACATTATCTTTGCAAAAATTTTGAACAGAAGATGATTTTTAACTACGATGTGGTTGTGGTGGGAGCAGGTCACGCAGGATGTGAAGCTGCTGCTGCTGCTGCAAATTTAGGTGTTAAGACATGTCTCATCACAATGGACATGAACAAGATTGCGCAAATGTCGTGCAATCCTGCCATTGGCGGTATAGCCAAGGGACAAATCGTCAGGGAAGTTGATGCTTTAGGAGGATACACTGGTATTGTTACCGACCGCTGCAGCTTGCAATTCAGGATGCTAAACCTTTCAAAAGGTCCTGCTGTATGGAGCCCTCGCGCTCAATGCGATCGTGCAAAATTCATCCAGACATGGCGCGAAATATTAGAAAACACACCTAATTTGAACATCTGGCAAGACCAAGTAAAATCTTTAATAGTTGAAAATCAAACTGTTAAAGGGGTTCAAACTTATTATGGGGCAGAATTCAGAGCCAAATGCGTCATCATCACAGCCGGAACATTCTTGAACGGCTTAATGCACATCGGAAAAGTGCAGATACCAGGAGGAAGATGTGCAGAATCTGCCGCATTGGAACTAACAGAATCAATCACCCGGCATGGCATCCGCGCCGGAAGAATGAAGACAGGAACGCCTGTGCGAATAGACAAGCGAAGCGTTGATTTCTCCATGATGGAAAAACAAGATGGCGACCACGACTTCCATCAATTTTCTTATCTCCCAACAGAACATAGCGCTGTGTCAAAGCGCAACGAACTGCCTTGCTGGATATGCTACACCAATGCCGCTGTCCACGATACCCTCCGCACAGGATTTGCCGACTCTCCGCTTTACAACGGACAGATTCAAAGCATCGGACCCAGGTATTGCCCAAGCATAGAAACGAAGCTGCACACGTTTCCCGAAAAAGACGAGCACATGCTGTTTCTCGAACCGGAAGGCGAGACAACCAACGAGATGTACCTGAATGGCTTTTCATCATCGCTCCCTCTCGACGTACAGCTGGCGGCACTTCGGCAGATTCCCGCTTTCCGCAATCTGGATGTTTACCGTCCCGGATACGCTATCGAATACGACTTCTTTGACCCAACGCAGCTCATGCACACCCTCGAATCGAAAGTGGTTAAAAACCTCTTCTTTGCAGGGCAAGTAAACGGCACAACTGGCTACGAGGAGGCTGCTGGACAAGGAATGATTGCAGGCATTAACGCTGCCATCAACAGCAACCCATCCATCAACCAAGGAGAACCTTTCACGCTGGGACGAAACGAAGCATACATAGGCGTCCTTATTGACGACTTGGTGACAAAAGGCGTGGACGAGCCTTACAGAATGTTCACATCGCGCGCCGAATACCGCATCCTGCTGCGACAGGACGATGCCGACAGGCGTCTGACTGAACGAAGCCACAGAATCGGATTGGCAAGCAAAGAACGCTACCAGCTGATGGTTTCAAAAAAGGAAAAAATCGACAGCATCATCCATTTTGCAGCCAATTTTTCCCTAAAGCCCACCCTTATAAATGCAGCCCTTGAGGAGCTGGGCACTACACCACTCCGCCACGGATGCAAACTGGAGGAACTGCTCGGACGACCACAGATAAATCTCGACAATATCACCCCGCACATCGTTCCTCTTCAAAAAGAACTGGAACGCGTCATTGCGAACGACCCACGCCGCAAGGAAATTATTGAAGCAGCCGAAATCCTCATCAAATACCAAGGGTACATCTTGCGAGAACAACAGATGGCAGAGAAAATGGTGCGACTGGAAAGCATCAAGATTGAAGGAAAATTCGACTACCCCAACATGACCCAAATCTCTATCGAAGCACGCCAAAAGCTACAAGCTATACAGCCAAAAACCTTGGCGCAAGCTTCACGAATACCAGGCGTGTCACCATCCGACATCAACATTATGCTTGTTCTCATGGGACGATAGAAAACTGAAAAATGTTCCACGTGAAACAATTTATACCTATTTTAAACACAACCAACAAGTTGAAGAAAAAAACTAACACCATAAAATATGAACAACCCGTATCTTTTGGAACACCTCCGTTGTATTCCTGACTTTCCCATCAAGGGAATTAACTTTCGCGACGTAACCACCTTGTTCAAGGAACCAAAGACCCTCGAAATCATAGAGGAAGAGTTGTGCCAACTCTACAAAGACAAAGGAATCACCAAGATTGTCGGCCTCGAAACACGCGGCTACATCATGGGCGGCATCCTTGCCCGCAGACTTGGAGCAGGATTCGTGATGGCAAGAAAGCCGGGAAAACTCCCCTACCAGACGCTCAAGGAAGAGTATTCAAAAGAATACGGCACAGATTCCATAGAGATTCATGTGGACGCTATCACCGAGGACGATGTGGTGCTCATACACGACGACCTGCTCGCCACAGGAGGCACAGCCATCGCTGCATGGAACCTCGTGAAGAAGTTCTCCCCCAAAAAATGCTACATGAATTTCATTATTGAAATACGAGACGAAGGACTTAAAGGCAGAGAAGCCATCGGCGACGGCATAGAAGTCACAACATTGCTGAGAACCTGAAAGCCACATATCCTTTTTCTGACAAGAATACCAACGCTGGCAAAATGTTTCACGTGGAACAATAGACAGCCCGGCACGCACTTGAAGAAATGACGAAAGAAGAAGAAAGACTACATCGACTGAAAGTCATTGTAAACAGTCTTACAGAGGAGCCTGGATGCTACCAGTATCTGGACAAAGACGGAAGAATCATCTACGTTGGAAAGGCGAAGAACCTGAAACGTAGAGTCAGTTCCTATTTCAACAATTCCATCAAAAACAGAAAAACTCAAATTCTTGTCAGCAAAATACAAGACATCAAGTACATTGTTGTACCAACCGATGAAGACGCGTTAATCCAAGAGAACAACCTAATTAAAGAACATCAGCCTTTCTAC
Organism: Bacteroidaceae bacterium; assembly: GCA_017507385.1. Classification (GTDB taxonomy): domain Bacteria; phylum Bacteroidota; class Bacteroidia; order Bacteroidales; family Bacteroidaceae; genus Minthosoma. The sequence goes on from JAFWAX010000030.1 coordinate 6,209, forward strand.
AATGTGCTGCTGAAAGACGGGAAGACCTACCCCTCCGTCTGCATCACCAACGAATACTTTCCACGAGTAATAAAAACAAGGAACATTGACAAGAAAAACGGTACATTCTTTGGTCCTTTCAGCCACCAAGGCACACTCAAAGCGATGCTTGAACTGATAGACAGCCTCTATCAAATAAGGCTTTGTCATCTGAACATCACACAAGAAAAAATCGATGGAAAGAAACTAAAAAGCTGCTTATATCGCGACATTGGCAAATGCAAAGCGCCATGTGTTGGCAAACAAACAAGAGAAGAGTATTTGCAGTAAATTGACGAAATAAAAGACATTCTAAGTGGAAACACACGAGTTTTATGCCAAAAACTCCTCGATGAAATGCAGGCTTTGGCAGAAAAAGAGATGTTTGTAGAAGCAGAAGCCGTTAAACAGAAATATATCCTCGCCAAAGATTTCGACAGCAAAAGCAGAGTGATTACCAGCTCGAACCAAAACATCGATGTTTTCAGCATTGAAGACGATGAAAACAAAGCGTATGTCAATTATATGCACGTCGTCAACGGATGTATCACCAGGGTTTTCACTAATGAATACAGGAAAAGACTGGATGAAACGAAAGAGGAGATACTTTCACTTGCCATCATTGACATGAGAGAAAAATACGGCAACGAATCTAAAGAAATAGTCGTTCCTTTTGAACTTGGCTTCACCCTAAAAAACGCTTCGTTCATCATTCCTAAGGCAGGAGACAAGAAAAAGCTGCTGTTGCTGTCAGAGTCAAACGTTCGCCAATACCGAATAGATGCATTAAAACAAGCAGAAAAACTTAATCCCGACCAACGTAACATCAATATTCTCAAAGAATTACAAAGAAAACTCAAATTAGAAAAGCTGCCGATGCGTATAGAGTGCTTCGACAACTCCAACACGATGGGACAAGATGCAGTTGCTGGATGCGTAGTCTTTATCGGCGGAAAAAAGTCGAAAAACGACTATCGGAAATACAACATCAAAACAGTAATCGGTCCTGATGATTACGCGTCGATGAGCGAGGTTGTATATCGAAAATACAGCAGAGCCATTGCAGAAGAGCTTCCCCTACCCGACCTCATCATCACAGACGGAGGAAAAGGACAAATGGAAGTGGTGAGAAAGGTCATAGAAGACACATTACACCTTAACATTCCCATTGCAGGCTTAGCTAAAGACAATCGGCACAGGACTAATGAACTGCTCTTTGGATTCCCTGCACAAGTCGTTGGAATAGAGATGGATAGCCCTCTTTTTAAACTCTTGACACAAATTCAAGACGAAGTGCATCGCTTTGCTATCACATTCCACAAGAACAAGAGGGCAAAACATCATTCAGAATCAGAACTTGACCACATCAAAGGCATTGGCAAGACAACAAAAACCTTATTGCTCAAGAAATTCAAAAGCCTTAAACGCATCAAAGATGCTGATTATAAACAACTTGAAGAAGTCGTTGGAGCAGCTAAAGCAAAAATTCTAAAAGAAGCTTTTGCAGACTCCTCCCTTCCCATCTAAATTATATAATAGTCACATGAGAACAGTCATACAAAGAGTTTCAAAAGCTTCCGTCACTATCAATGGCGAGAAAAAGTCCTCCATTGAGAAAGGCTACCTCGTCCTGCTCGGATGCGAAAATGCTGATACAGAAGAAGATATACAATGGTTAGCAAAGAAAATCTGCGGATTGAGAATTTTTGACGATGAAAACGGAGTCATGAACAAATCCATTATGGATACAGGAGGTGACATTCTTGTGGTCAGCCAATTCACCTTATGGGCTAGCTACAAAAAAGGCAACAGACCCTCCTATTTGCGAGCAGGCAATCACGAGATCACAGTACCGTTATATGAAAGATTCTGTGCTGTTCTATCGGAGAATTTAGGTAAAAAAATCTATACAGGAGAATTCGGAGCAGACATGAAAGTAGAGCTGCTAAACGATGGACCTGTAACTATTTGTATGGACACCAAAAACAAAGAATAAAATCTTATGGAAGAAAACAAGTACAACAAAATTTTAAGCCAGTACAATTTAGAACTGGACGACCAGCAAATAAAGCGCCAGGTGGAAATTCTCCTTAAAGACCACCTGCAAGAAAACAACACGAAAGATGTCAAGAAGTTCTTGCTTAACAGTGTGGAACTGACTACATTACAGACAACAGACAGCGAGGACAGCGTTCTGAAATTTGTAGAGAAAGTCAACAAATTCGACGATATATATCCTGAATTAGGCCATGTGGCTACAGTCTGCGTTTATCCCAACTTTGCAAGAATTTGTCACGAAACGCTTGAAAGCGAAGACATAGAAATAGCCTGTGTCTCAGGATGTTTCCCCTCAAGCCAATCTTTCATCGAAGTTAAAATTGCAGAAACAGCACTTGCCATCAAAGATGGTGCTACAGAAATCGACATCGTCATCCCCGTAGGTAAATTCCTGGCTGGCGACTACGAAGGAATGTGCGATGAAATCGCTGAAATTAAGAATGTTTGCAGAGATAAGAAACTCAAAACCATTCTTGAAACAGGATGTCTTAAAACAGCTTCCAACATCAAAAAAGCAAGCCTGCTCTCCATGTACGCCGGCGCTGACTACATCAAGACATCAACAGGAAAGCTTGAACCCGCTGCCACTCCAGAAGCAGCATTCGTGATGTGCCAAACCATCAAGGAATATTACGAAAAGACAGGCATACAAATTGGATTCAAGCCAGCCGGAGGAATGAAGACGGTTGAAGACGCCCTCATCTACTACACGATTGTCAAGGAAGTTTTAGGCGAGAAATGGCTGACCAACCAGTGGCTGCGCCTTGGAACCAGTTCGCTGGCAAACAAGCTGCTTTCCGAGATTGAAGGAAAAGAAGTGAAGTTTTTCTGAACAGAAGGAACAATCCCCTCGAAAGAGAGGCGTAGTTCTTTCACAACCAATCCAATACCGCCACAGAGACATACAAGCATCTCTGTGGCGGCATATTTTGTACTTCTCCAGCTTTTCAATCAATCATGCACGAAATAGAGCCTACAAGGTACGTTCTACCACGTAATCAACATAAGCAAGAAGAGCTTGCTTGGTATCAGAAGAAGGGTATTTATCAAGCAAATGCTTAGCTTTCTCCGAATAACCCCTCATCACCTCCTCCGCATAATGTATGCCTCCATTTTCCTTGGTAAATTCGACAAGAATATTGATTTCTTCTTGTGAAACATTTCTCGATTTCACCTTGCGAGCAAGGGTTAACATCTGTTCATCACCTTTCTTCAACAGCGCATGGATGACAGGAAGAGTTAGCTTTCCTTCTTTCATGTCATTACCAGTAGGTTTGCCAATCTGCGAATCCTTGCTATAGTCAAAAATATCATCGCGGATTTGGAAGCATATTCCTATACATTCTCCAAATTCTTTCATCAATTTGACGTCCATTTCATCCGATGAAACCGACATTGCGCCTGCTTCAGCACAAGCAGCGAAGAGAGCAGCCGTTTTGTTCTTGATGATGTCAAAATACACCTCTTCGCCAATCGCCTGGTTCTGCAAGTTATTAAGCTGAAGAAGCTCGCCGTCGGCAAGGTCTTGTGCAGCTTTAGAAACAATCTCTATCAACTTCGTAGAACCTGTTTTAGCAGCACAAAGAAGTGAGTTTGCAAGAATGAAATCTCCTGTAAGAACGGCTACCTGATTTCCATAGGCACTATTGACAGATTTCTGGCCACGGCGCTCTTCACTTTCATCCACAACATCATCATGAACAAGGCTTGCAGTATGGAAAAACTCGAATGTAGCAGCAGTATAAATGGTATTTTCATGTATCTTTCCTCCCACCAACTGAGCCGCAAGAAGCGTAAGCATTGGTCTCATCATTTTCCCTTTCCTGCGACCAATGGTCTCTAAAACCTTCTGTAAAATAGGATTAGAATGCACCAGATATGAATTAAATACTTGCTTGTATTTATCCATATCAGTACTTATAGGTTTTCTTATCTGCTGCAGTGTCTCCATTCTAAAAAACAAATGCAAAGTTACTGCAAAAAAATGAGTTAACGGGAGAAAAAAGGATTATTTTTGTTTTCTTAATACAAGAAATCCATCCAAACGAAGAAGCAAACGGAATAAATCCACTTTTTTCAGAATTTTCACCATCTAAATGAACGAATATTGCCGATTTCCCGAATATTTTTTGTAAGTTTACACACAAAATACAAAATGACATGGAAAAATTATTTCTACTTGATGCGTATGCTTTAATCTACAGAGCCTATTACGGCTTCATCAAAAACCCTCGCATCAACAGCAAAGGCGAAAACACCTCGGCTATTCTCGGCTTTGTCAATACGCTCGAAGAAATTCTCAATAAGGAAAATCCACAATACATCGGTGTGGCATTTGACCCGCATGGCCCGACATTCCGCCACGACACATTTCCCGATTATAAAGCACAACGCGAAGAGACCCCTGAAGGCATCCGTTTTGCCGTGCCCATTATCAAGGACATCCTAAAAGCATACCGCATCCCTGTGCTTGAAGTGAGTGGCTATGAAGCTGACGATGTGATAGGCACGTTCGCACAACAAAGCAAATCTCTCGATGGAATCGACACTTACATGATGACCCCCGACAAAGACTACGGACAACTGGTCGGAAAGAACGTGAAGATATACAAACCCCGATTCGATGGAGGATTCGACATCATAGGCGAAAAAGAAATCATTGAAAAATACGGCATCAATGAAGTCGCACAAGTCATAGACCTTCTGGGCTTGATGGGCGACTCTTCCGACAACTATCCAGGATGCCCTGGTGTTGGAGAAAAGACAGCCGTGAAGCTCATCAAAGAATTTGGGAGTATCGAATCGCTGCTTGCCAACACCGACCAACTGAAGGGAGCCATAAAGAAGAAAGTGGAGGAGCATATCGAAGACATCAAGATGTCTAAATTTCTTGCAGCCATCAAAACAGACGTTCCTATCACACTCAACTTAGACAATCTCAAACGCGAACCGATTGACGAAATTGCATTGAGAGAAATTTTTGAGCGGCTCGAATTTCGTGCGCTCAGCAAAAAACTATTCAACGACAATGCCACCCCTACCCCTTCTGTCGTCACAGAAAAGAAAAAGACAAAAGGAAAAAGCTCAAACCTCCAAGCCGACCTCTTCAGCGGGGATTTGTTCGGCTTACCTGGCCAAGAAGCACAAACACCCGTTTCCGACCCTCAAAATACTCAAAAAAATGCAGCCGAGGGGCAAGGAGATTTGTTTTTTTCAAATCTCAGCGATTTAAGCACGACCCCACACAACTACCAACTTGTTGATTCGGAAGAAGAAATAGAAGTATTAGCTGCAAAATTATTGACTTTCGATTTTGTCAGCTTAGATACAGAGACCACTTCCATCAATGCCATGTCGGCAAAACTCGTCGGTTTGAGCTTTGCGGTCAAAGAAGGAGAAGCTTTCTACATACCCATCCCCTATCACGAAGAATGGGAAGGCGAAGATTTCAACAAAGCCTTAAAAATTGTTAACAAGTTCAAGGCGCTGTATGAATCAAGCCACATCCTTAAAATTGGGCAGAACATAAAATACGACCTGATGGTGCTTGCCAACTACGGCATCCATTTAGACGGGAAAATGTTCGACACCATGATAGCACACTACATCATCGCCCCCGAACTTCGCCACAATATGGATTACCTTGCAGAGGTCTATCTCCAATACAAGACCATCCACATCGACGAACTCATTGGCTCAGGAAAGAAACAGCGTTCAATGCACGAGCTCACTCCACAAGAAATCTACGAGTATGCTTCCGAAGACGCCGATGTGACACTAAAGCTGAAACACATCTTGGAAAAAGAACTACAAGAAAAAGGTCTATTCAAACTCTTTGACGAAATAGAAATGCCGCTGGTTCCAGTGTTGGCGCGAATGGAGATGAATGGTGCCCGAATAGACAAAGAAGCCTTGAACGAAACATCCCGCATCTTCACCCGGAAGATGGACACCATCGAACAAGAAATACATGAAATAGCTGGACAAAAATTGAATGTCAGCTCTCCTAAACAAATCGGCGAACTGCTGTTCGACCAGCTCAAAATCGATTCCAAACCTAAAAAGACAAAGACGGGACAGTACGTTACCGACGAAGCAACACTTCTCACCCTGAAAAGCAAACACCCCATCGTGGAAAAGATACTCGACTATCGAGGATACAAGAAACTTCTGAGCACCTACATCGACTCTCTACCCCAGTTGGTAAACCCACGAACAGGGCACGTACATACATCTTATAATCAAGCTGTTACATCCACAGGAAGACTATCCTCCAGCAACCCTAATTTGCAGAACATTCCTATTCGCGACGAAAACGGAAAAGAAGTCCGCAAAGCCTTCATTCCCGACGAAGGTGAACTGTTCTTTTCTGCCGATTACAGCCAAATAGAACTCCGCTTAATGGCACATCTCAGCCAAGACAAAAACATGGTTGAAGACTTCAATTCAGGACATGACATCCACCAAGCCACAGCAGCCAAAATCTTCAAGGTAGATATCCACGATGTAACCAGCGACATGCGCCGCAAGGCCAAGACAGCCAACTTCGGCATCATCTACGGCATTTCAGCTTTTGGACTGGCAGAACGCATGGAAGTAAGCCGTAGCGAAGCAAGACAACTCATAGACGAGTATTTCGCCACCTATCCTGGTGTAAAAGAATACATGGAAAAGAGCATTGAGAAGGCACGAAAACAAGGTCATACAGAAACTCTCCTCGGCCGCCGTTGCCAATTGCCCGACATCAATTCTCGCAATGCCGTTGTACGAGGCTATGCAGAAAGAAATGCCATCAATGCTCCCATTCAGGGAACAGCAGCCGACATCATCAAAGTTGCCATGATCAATATCGACCGACGAATACGTACCGAGAACCTGCGCTCAAAGATGATTTTGCAAGTACACGACGAATTAAATTTCTCCGTTGTTCCAGAAGAGAAGGAAGCTCTTCAATCATTGGTAATCAGCGAGATGGAGAACGCCATCAAACTATCTGTTCCCCTCTGCGCCGACTGCGGATGGGGTGAAAACTGGTTGGCTGCACACTGATGGACAAAAGGGAAAATCCATATAGAAAATTCTTCCTGTACCTATTACTCATAGCATGGGGACACACCATTTCTCTCCATGCCCAGAATTCTTTTAGCATCCTCTCCTACAACATTGAGAATGCCTTCGACACGATTCACGATGAGCAGAAAGACGACTTAGAGTATTGCGCTGAAGGAGAACGGAAATGGAGCAAGAGTCGGCTTTATAAGAAGCTGAAAGGTGTGGGGAAAGTGATTGCTGCGGCAGACAAAGAAAGACCTCTCGATCTTGTTGGACTGTGCGAAGTGGAAAATGACAGCGTCATGACATACCTCACTCAACGCACTCCGTTGAAGAACATAGGGTATAAATATCTCATGACTAATTCCAATGATAAACGAGGTATAGATGTTGCACTACTCTACTCTCCATTCACCTTCCATCTTATAGAAAAACAAGAGCTTAAGATGTCCATGGAAGAACCAGCAACACGCGATGTCTTACGTGCCACAGGAACCATCAACAACGGAGATACGCTTGATGTGTATGTGCTCCATTTACCTTCCAGACGTGGTGGTGCGGCAGCACACAATTTAAGCATGAAAGTAGTAAAAACACTCTGCGAAAACATTGACTCTATTCGCCACTTCAGACAGTCACCCAATATGATTGTTATGGGCGATTTCAATGCAGAAAATAATTCCAAGCAAATCAAATATTTAACCAAAGAAAACGTATTTGTCAACCAGACGGCCGGACTCAAACCAGGAAGCTATAAATACCAAGGAGAATGGTCACTCATCGACCATATCCTAACCTACACAACAAGCCTCATTCCCCAAAAGTCTCACATTCTCAATCTGCCGTTTCTCGTTGAACCAGACAACACTAATGGGGGAGAAAAACCTCGAAGAACCTACCTCGGACCCATCTACAAAGGAGGCATAAGCGACCATCTTCCTGTTTTTACAAGATTCGTTTTTCGTAAAAACCTCGACTAAATGTAAAAAATCAGAAAAAAGTTGTATATTTGCCAAAAAAATATGTAAACATGGTTACAATCAAGAAAGTTGAGACAAAGAACGATTTGAAAAAGTTCATTCGTTTTAATTACGAATTATACAAAAACAATCCATATTCAGTGCCCGATCTCTATGAGGACATGCTCACCACGTTTTCAGACAAGAATGCTGCCATGGAATTCTGCGAGGCTGCTTATTTTCTTGCTTACAAGGATGGAAAGCTGGTCGGACGCGTTGCCGCTATCATCAACCACAAGGCCAACAAGACTTGGAACCTCAACAACGTACGTTTTGGATGGATTGATTTCATTGACGACAAGGAAGTTAGCAAAGCTTTGATTGATACAGTCGAAGCCTGGGGAAAAGAAAAGGGCATGACAACCATACAAGGTCCGCTTGGCTTTACCGACATGGACGCTGAAGGTATGCTTATCGAAGGTTTTGAAGAACTTTCCACCATGGCAACCATCTACAACTATCCTTATTATCAGCAACATATAGAAAATTTAGGCTTTGAGAAAGATGCCGACTGGATAGAGATGATTATGACTGTTCCCAAGGAAACAGGCATTCCAGAACGATTGAGCCGCATTGCTGAGATTGTGATGAAAAAGTATGATTTGCGTATCAAGAAATACACTTCAGCAAAAAAAATCGCCAAAGACTACGGACAAGAGATTTTTCAAGTCATCAACGAAGCCTTCAAACCCCTGTTCGGCTATAGCGAATTGAGTCAGAAGCAGATAGACCAATACGTAAGGATGTATCTTCCTGTGCTCGACTTAAAGTTAGTCAGCCTCATCACAGAAGCGAATGGACGTCTGGTAGCTGTTGGAATCTCCATGCCATCCATGTCGCGTGCGTTGCAGAAAGCCAAAGGCAAACTCACCCCTTTAGGCTGGTGGCATCTGCTGAAAGCACTCAAAATCAAGAAACCAAAAATTCTGGATCTGATGCTTGTTGGCGTATTGCCTGAATATCAAAGCAAAGGAGTCAATTCCATCCTGTTCTACGACCTTTTGCCCATCTACATCTCTGAAGGCTATGACTACGTAGAAACAAATCCAGAACTGGAAGAAAACTCAAAGGTGCAGCAGCAATGGATATACTTTGAGAGAAGACAGCACAAACGTCGCCGTTGCTACAAGAAGGAAATCAAGTAATTATGGAAGAATTAGACCTCAATAAAAACACCAATAGCAATTACGATGATGGCAACATCATCACCCTGACAGGCGTTGAACACATCCGCTTGCGACCTGGCATGTACATTGGCCGCCTGGGCGATGGCAGCCATGCCGAAGACGGCATTTATGTCCTGCTCAAGGAAATCATCGACAACAGCATCGACGAGTTCAAGATGAACGCGGGCAAACGCATCGAAGTGGAAGTGAAAGACAACCTTGCAGTCACTGTTCGCGACTACGGACGCGGCATACCGCAAGGCAAGATGATTGAAGCCGTATCAATCCTCAACACAGGCGGAAAATACGACTCCAAGGCATTCCAGAAATCCATTGGTCTGAACGGTGTCGGCACCAAGGCTGTCAATGCCCTATCCACACTATTTGAGGTCAGAAGCTACCGCGACGGGAAAGTGCGTTCAGCCATTTTCGAGAAAGGAAAACTCATCGAAGACAAAACCGAAGACACCTCAGAAGAGAATGGCACATTCATCTATTTCAAGCCAGACAACTCCCTGTTTCTCAACTACAAATTCCATGATGAGTTTGTGAACAACATGCTCCGCAACTACACTTATCTGAACACAGGGCTTGAAATCTACTACAACGGCAGCCGCATCGTGAGCCGAAACGGACTGAAAGACCTCCTGAAGGACACGATGGACACCACCCCGCTCTATGAAATCATCCATCTGAAAGGCGACGACATAGAGATAGCCTTCACGCACACCAACCAGCAGTACGGCGAAGAATACCATTCCTTCGTGAATGGCCAGCACACCATTCAGGGAGGAACCCACCAGAGCGCCTTCAAGGAGCATATCGCCCGCACCATCAAAGAGTTCTACGGCAAAAATTACGAATACAGCGACATCCGTTCCGGCATCATAGCAGCCATCGCCATCAACGTACAAGAACCTCAATTTGAATCACAGACAAAAATCAAATTAGGGTCTCTCACCATGGAACCCAATGGCGGCATCAGCGTCAACAAGTTTGTAGGCGACTTCATCAAGACCGAAGTAGATAATTTCCTCCACAAGAATCTTGATTTAGCCGAAGTCATAGAAGAGAAAATCAAGGAAAACGAACGTGACCGCAAAGCCATTGCCGGAGTAACCAAACTGGCTCGCGAACGCGCCAAAAAAGCCAATCTGCACAATCGGAAGCTGCGCGACTGCAAGATACACCTCAACGATGCCAAAGGCGACCTGAAAGAAGAAAGCTCCATCTTCATCACCGAAGGCGATTCAGCCAGTGGAAGCATCACCAAAAGCCGCGATGTCATGACCCAGGCCGTCTTCTCCCTGCGTGGCAAGCCACTCAATTCCTTTGGCTTAACCAAGAAAGTCGTTTACGAGAACGAGGAGTTCAACCTGTTGCAAGCCGCCCTCAACATCGAAGACGGAATCGAAGGGCTGCGCTACAACAAAGTCATCATCGCCACCGATGCCGACGTAGATGGCATGCACATCCGTCTCCTCATGATGACCTTCTTCCTCCAGTTCTTCCCTGAACTCGTCAGAAAAGGACACGTCTATATCCTTCAGACCCCCCTGTTCCGTGTCCGCAATCGCAAGAAACGCATCAAGAAGTCTGTTCTTGAACAATATACGGAAACACATCCCAGCAGTAAAGGCGACTTCATCACCCTATACTGCTACAGCGACGAAGAACGCCAGCAAGCCATCGACATGCTCAGTCCTGAGCCGGAAATCACCCGTTTCAAGGGACTTGGCGAGATTTCCCCTGACGAATTCAAGAACTTCATCGGTGCAGACATGCGCCTTGAGAGAGTGACTCTCCGAAAGACAGACCAGGTAAAAGAACTTCTCGAATACTACATGGGCAAAAACACCATGTCAAGACAGACATTCATCATCAACAACCTCATTTTCGAAGAAGACAAACCTGAAGAAGAAGAAAGTTCAGAATCAACATCATTATGAGTAAGACAGCTATATTTGCAGGCAGTTTCGACCCCTTCACCAAAGGCCATCAGAACATTGTTGACCGCGCCCTCCAAAGCGTAGCCAGCAAGGTCATTATTGCCATCGGCGTCAATCACGAGAAGAAATACATGTTTCCCCTCGAAGAACGCCTGCAAGCCATACAGGAACTCTACAAAGACAACCCCCGAGTACGAGTGGAAAGCTACGAAGGTCTGACAACCGACTTCGCCAAAGAACAACACGCAGACTTCCTCCTTCGAGGAGTAAGAAGCATAAAAGACTTTGAGTATGAACGAGATATAGCCGACATCAACAAGCGCCTCACAGGCATAGAGACCATTCTTCTGTTCACAGATTACCAATATTCATCCATCAGCTCAAGCATTGTGCGGGAACTGTACGCATACAAGAAAAATATCGAAGATTTTTTGCCATGAAATTCACAGCCATCCTCATATTCCTGCTCACCGCCATTTGCATGCCGCTATCAGCACAGTTCAACGCCATGCAACAGATAGAAAAGCAGATACAGAAACTGATACTCACGCAGCAAGCCATCTCGCAGCTCTATGTAGATACCGTCAATCTTCAAAAAGTGACAGAAGATGCCATCCGAGGCATGCTGAGCGAACTCGACCCCCATTCCACCTACACCCCCGCCAAAGACGTGCAGGCACTCAATGAGCCCTTAGCCGGCTCCTTCGACGGCATCGGCGTGCAGTTCAACATCAACGAAGACACGCTTGTCGTCATCCAGCCCGTCAGCGGAGGCCCCTCCGAAAAGGCAGGCATCCTTGCCGGCGACATGATTGTAACAGTGAACGACACAGCCATTGCTGGCGTGAAAATGTCACGCGAAGAAATCATGAAACGCCTACGAGGCCCCAAAGGAACTCAGGTTGAACTCGGCGTGAAGCGTAGGGGAATCGATGGCATCCACAAATTCAATGTCATCCGTGATAAAATCCCCGTCTTTACCATTGATGCCGCCTACATGATAGATGCAACCACTGGCTACATCCGCATCAACAACTTCGGCAACACCACCAACACCGAGTTCATCAAGGCTGCCACCACCCTGCTCGCAGCGGGTATGAAAGACATCGTCATCGACCTCCAAGGCAACGGAGGAGGCTATCTGCAAACAGCCGTCGAACTCTCCAACCAGTTCCTCAACAACAACGAAATGATTGTCTATACCGAAGGACGCACCACAGGCCGCCACGAATACCGTGCCGACAGAGGCAAAATACACGTCAACAAAGTCGTCATCCTCGTCGATGGCTACACAGCCTCTGCTGCCGAGATACTCTCTGGCGCCATTCAGGACAACGACAGAGGCATCATCGTGGGCAGAAGAACATTCGGAAAAGGACTCGTTCAACGCCCTGTCAATCTGCCAGACGGCTCACTCATACGCCTCACCATCGCCCACTACTACAGCCCCATAGGACGCTGCTTCCAGAAACCTTTCGACAAGGGCGACAACAAGAAATACGAAATGGACATGCTCGAACGGCTCAACAGCGGCGAACTGATGCATGCCGACAGCATACGCTTTCCCGACTCGCTCAAATACACAACCCCAAGAGGACGCACCGTCTATGGCGGAGGCGGCATCATGCCCGATGTTTACGTACCGCTCGACACAACCGCCTACACCAGCCTATACCGCCAGCTCGCCGCCAAGAGCTGCATCACCACAACCCCCATCAAATGGCTCGACAGCAACCGAAAGGAACTTGCCAAGACATACGATGTAGAAATCTACCGCAAGGCACGCTCACGCCAGCAGGAGAACAAGTCCTTCAACCCAGAAGACCTCCGTGCAGGCTTCGAACGCTTCAAGCAGGAATTCACCGTGCCCCAAGACATGATAGACATCCTGCTGTCCAAAGCCAAAGAGATGAAAATCGAGTACACCGACTCCACCCTGCAAGCCTCCCTGCCGCTGCTAAAAGCACAGCTGAAAGCCCTCGTTGCGCGAGACCTGTGGAGCATCTCAGAATACCACGAGCTCATCAACCCACTGAACGAGATATACCAGCAGGGACTCCGTGCCCTGAAAGACGAAAAACTCTTCGAAAACCTGCAAACGAAATAAGCCATGATCAGCTACCACATTGATGGAGTCAAGATGCCAGCCATCCGCCGCCGCGACACCAGCGCATGGATCAAGGCCGTCGCTGCCGCACATGGCAAGAAAGTGGGCAGCATCGCCTACATCTTCTGCAACGACGAAAAGATACTGGAAGTCAACAGGCAGTACCTCCAGCACGACTACTACACCGACATCATCACCTTCGACTACTGCGAAGATGAACTCCTCATGGGTCGCCCCGACACCATCTCCGGCGACCTCTTCATCAGCCTCGACACCGTCCGCTCCAATGCCGAGCAGCAAGGCACAGCCTACGAAGAAGAGCTTCACCGGGTCATCATCCACGGCGTGCTCCACCTCCTCGGCATCGACGACAAAGGTCCCGGCGAACGAGAGAAAATGGAAGCAGCCGAAAACAAGGCATTGGAAATGAGGGGGTAGATAAAAGAGACGACTGACAACCAAAGAAAATAGAAGGAGACAGAGGACACGACCCCGCAAACAGCAGGACTAAAACAAACTCCCTCTATCTCCTTCATTCATAATTCCTAAAAAAATCTCACAACAACAATAACAATGAAAATTTTCCAACACGTATCAGACATCGGCGACTTGAACAAAGCGCTCGAAGAAGCCTTCGAAATCAAGGCAAATCGCTATAAATATCAGGAGCTTGGCAAGAACAAGACAGCCATGCTCATCTTCTTCAACAACTCGCTGCGCACACGCCTCTCCACACAGAAGGCAGCCCTCAATCTGGGCATGAACGTCATCGTGCTTGACGTCAACCAGGGAGCCTGGAAACTCGAGACAGAACGCGGCGTCATCATGGAAAGCGACAAGAGCGAGCACCTGCTCGAAGCCATCCCCGTGATGGGATCCTACTGCGACATCATCGGCGTTCGCTCCTTCGCCCGCTTCGAGTCACGTCAAGATGACTACGAAGAGAAAATCCTCAACCAGTTCATCAAGTACAGCGGCCGTCCCGTCTTCTTCATGGAAAGCGCCACCGTACATCCGCTGCAGGCATTTGCCGACCTCATCACCATCGAAGAGTACAAAAACAAGACTCTCATCGAGCCTAACCCCCTCTTTGGCGGCACTCCCGTCACACGCACACCCAATCCTCGCCCCAAGGTTGTCCTCACATGGGCACCTCATCCCAAAGCCCTGCCACAGGCAGTGCCCAACTCCTTTGCCGAGTGGATGAATGCTGCCGATGTCGATTTCGTAGTGACACACCCCGAAGGCTATGAGCTTGACCCCGAGTTTGTTGGAGGTGCCAAAGTAGAATACGACCAGATGAAAGCCTTCGAGGGAGCAGACTTCATCTATGCCAAGAACTGGAGCTGTCCAGGCGTCACACGTCCCGAAGACTACGGAAAAGTGCTAAACGACTACCACGACCTTGCTGGCTGGACCGTCTCAGCACGCCAGATGGCAGTCACCAACAACGCCTTCTTCATGCACTGCCTCCCCGTTCGCCGCAACATGATTGTCACCGACGATGTCATCGAGGCACCTACCTCCATCGTCATCCCCGAAGCAGCCAACCGCGAAATCTCTGCTACCGTCGTGCTGAAACGAATGCTGGAAGCACTGTAGGAAAGGTGCTGGTGAATGGTTTTTTGCGGTTGTTAGGTTTTGCGGTTGACGGTTTCATGCGGTGTACGGTGATGCAGCTTTCCGAATAACCGCCAACCGAAAAACCACAAAACCCAATAACCACAAAACCGAAAAAAAAACACCGTGCGCATAATATTTCAAACACCGTGTTTGAAATATTATGCGCACGGTGTGTGCTAAAGTAATTTTTATTTTTTCGGTTTTCGGTTTCATGCGGTGTGCGGTGATGCGGTTTCCCGAACAACCGCCAACCGAACAACCGCAAAACCACAAAAAAACAACCCAAAAAGTTCGGCTTTTCTGAGTTTTGGACGATTTTTGCATAAAAAATTGAAAGATTTCCACCCCTGTTTTTTGTAAAAAGCTTACACGACGGTGCTTAAACATCTTATTACCAACGCCTTAGCTTATCCCTTTCCTTAA
>JAFWAX010000031.1 GCA_017507385.1 Bacteroidaceae bacterium
TATCGTATGGTTTTGTCGATAATCGGGATAACAACCATTCTTCAATGAGAGTGACGCAAAGATTGTTATCCTCACATTCGAATACTTGCATAGCCAATTCGTTCAGTTGTTTATCTTCAATGTCATAACCTGAAATTTCTTGGTTATAAAAAGATGATGCAGGAGTATTCAGAAACGTATTCATCGTATGCGGATAGAATACAACAACAATCATTTCGACATCGCCATCAGCTTGTAAGTGTGAAGAAAAATTAACTTGCCCACTAATTGTCAGTTCATTTTGCGTTATACCCAATTCTGGTATAAATAACGGAGTTCGCTTATGAAAAATGATTTGAGGACATCCAATAGGGAATGTATAGGTGTTCAGCAATTGAACACTACTGAATACCCAATAATACCTTACATAAGGTTGTAACAACTTACATGGTTTATAAAACTTCAAGTCCTCTTGAATCATATTGCAAAATTACAAAGAAGTCGTAATAATAAGCCTTGTATGGGCAAATTATTACGACTTGGGGTGCATTTTAGAGTTTCAACCCTCTATTTTGTCGTCTGTTTGTCGTCAATCCTAATGCTTCCATAAGCTCATCTTTCTTGTATCTGAACCAAGAGTTATGCGAAACGTGACGACATGAAGAAAAATCTCGCTCATTTTAGGGTAATGATTAGACGACCGTTCTATTTCATTACCTTACGTTTCTTTGCTAAATTGTCATTTCCCATATTTCCAGGATTTTCAGCGTAATGTGTTAATAGTCAGTTTTAAATGTACTATTATTCCGATTTTGGTTGATTATTTCAACGAATTTCTGTAACTTTGTCTTCGGGTTAGGTGTCTTCCCGTGTTTCCGATTTTATCTTTCGAAATATAGAGTTTTTTACTCTTGTATTCTGAAGAATTTACGAACTTAAAATTTCAGACCTTTTATTGATATGAAACTCCGAAACTTCATTATAGCAGCTTCTGTCATCGGACTGTCTGCTGTGGCACAAGCCGAAGATATTAAAGTTGATACGCTGCGATATGCCGGGCCGTATGCGATTCGCAGACCATTGATGATAGACAGCACCGATGTGGAATCGAACTCATTTGATTCAAAGAAACTTTTGGATTCGCCAATTCGTCTTGAACTTGTAGAGGAAGATGGTGTGCTGACCGATGGAGTGGTGTCGTCTGAAAATAACGAGTATGCTCTTCATCTTTTGGGCTTTTCTGTGACAAACAAGGAGCGTGTTAAGGTGAAATTGGCGGTTAAAGGGCTAAAGGATAAGCGTATTTTTGTTGATGGAAATCTGTTGCAAGCTCATGATGGGAAAATAACTCTTGAGCCATCGACTCATAAGGTGGTGGTGAAATGTTTGACTATGTCTGACGAAGCTGATACGTTGTCTGTGAAAGTTGAGTATCCCGATGGGTATGTCGTGAAGATAGGCGATATCTCTGGCAAGCAGAGCCGTTCATATACTATTTATGATGTGCTTCCTGCCACCAGATTCAGCGGCGTGTCACTTTCGCCTGATGGCAAATACATGATTTACGGAAAGCGTTTCACTCGCCAGGGGGGACAGACCTCGTCAACGACATACGTGCGTGAGCTTTCCACGGGTCGTATTGTGGATGAGAGAAGTGGAGGACTGACATGGATGCCTCGTACTAATAAATATTATTATGTGCGTACTCTCTCAAATCGTAGCCGTGAAATTGTGGCTGTTGACCCAGCTACACGCCAAACTTCTGTCATTGCCGAAAATGTTCCAGAGGGGCGTTTCGTGATGGCTCCTTCGGAAGACTATTTGCTTGTCTATACATCGCAGAGTGGGCCGGCAGAGGATAGAGGTGTGTATGAAGTCATTGAGCCAGAAGACCGGCAGCCAGGATTCCGTACTCGTCAGAATCTTGCTATTTTCGACATAAAGACAGGGCTTCAGACTCCACTCACGTTTGGACATCATAGCGTTTGGGCATCTGATATTTCTGCTGATGGTAAAAAGATGCTCCTGATGACAAGTGAAAGTCGGCTAACTGCACGGCCAACCTCTGTGAACACGCTCTTGCTGCTTGATGTTGAAACGATGGCGGTTGATACGCTCGTGGCTCGCGATGGATTTATCTCTTCTGCGCGTTTCTCGCCTGATGCAGCAGAAGTCCTTATCAGCGGCTCGCCCGAGTGTCTTGGTGGCATTGGAAAGAATGTGAAAGCAGGGCAGACGCCGAGCATGATAGAAAAGCAGCTTTACATGATGAAACTCCCCACAGGAGAAGTGCGTCCTTTCACAAAATACTTCAATCCGTGTGTACAAGATTTCACTTGGAGCAAGGCAGATGGACAGGTCTATTTTAATGCTGAAGATAAGGATTGTGTCAACCTCTTCCGTTTGAATCCTAAGGATGGCAATATTGCTCGCATCTATCTTCCAGAGGAAATGGTTTCTTCGTTTGATGTGGCTGATAATGCTCGCCGTTTGGCATTCTATGGGCAAAGCGCTTCTAATTCAGACCGCCTCTACACGCTTGATACAAAGAGTATGAAGACGACTCTCGTGGAAGATCTTAGTGAAGAGACTTTACGTGATGTTGCGCTTGGTGAATGCCATGCTTGGAACTATATCAATCCCAGGGGAGACACCATCTGTTGCCGCTATTACTTGCCACCACATTTCGATGGGCAGAGCAAGCTTCCGATGATAGTCAACTACTATGGTGGCTGCAGCCCTACGAGTCGTAATTTTGAGAGTCGTTATCCTCATCATGCTTATGCTGCATTGGGGTATGCCGTACTTGTGGTAAACCCGAGTGGAGCTACTGGTTTTGGACAAGAATTTTCAGCTCGTCACGTCAATACTGCTGGTGAAGGAGTTGCTGAAGATATTATTGGTGCGACACGTCAATTCTGTAAGGAACACGTTTATATTAACGAAAAGAAAATAGGATGTATAGGAGCAAGTTATGGCGGATTCATGACCATGTATCTCCAAACCGTTACAGACTTGTTTGCTGCTGCAATTTCCCATGCAGGTATCAGCGACCATACCAGTTATTGGGGCGAAGGCTATTGGGGATACAGCTACAGTGAGGTGTCAATGGCAAATAGTTATCCATGGACTGACAAGAAGCTTTTCGTTGACCAGAGTCCGCTTTTCAATGCGGACAAGATACATACACCATTATTGTTTCTTCATGGAGTCGCTGACAACAATGTGCCAGTAGGTGAAAGCATTCAGATGTACACCGCTCTCAAACTTCTTGGGCGAGAAACAGCCATGGTGCTTGTTGCCGATCAAGACCATCACATCACGGACTATGCAAAGCGTTTGCGTTGGCAGAATACCATTTACGCATGGTTTGCCAAGTGGTTAAAGGATGATGCTTCGTGGTGGAACGAAATTTATAAGCCGAAAGATCTGTAATAGAGGTATATACTGTTTTTTAGTACTTGTTTTCATTTAGTGATATGATTAGTAAAAATAAGGTGAAATATGTGCGTTCGTTGGAAATGAAAAAGTTCCGGAAAGCGGATGCTGTATTCGTGGCGGAAGGTTATAAGCTTGTAGGTGATTTGCTGGATGTGTTTGAATGTGTCTATCTTGTTGCTACAGCAGAATGGATTTCGACTTACGATGTATGGGTACGGAAATTGAAAAATAGAGGTATTGAAGTTGATGAGGTGACGGAGGATGAATTGAAAAGAGTGAGTTTTCAGGAAACGCCGCAACAGGTGTTAGCTGTATTCAAGCAGCCTGTGTATGAGGTCGATGTGAATGTTGTTGCGAAAAAAGAGCTTTGCCTGATGCTGGATGATGTTCAGAATCCGGGCAATTTAGGTACAATTGTACGTCTTGCAGATTGGTTTGGCATAGAGCATATTTTCTGCTCTAAAGGATGTGCAGATATTTATAATCCAAAGACTGTACAAGCAACCATGGGAGGATTGGCAAGAGTGCAGGTGCATTACGTGGATTTGGTAGAGATGTTAAGAGGCTTGGAGACAGGAATCCCTGTGTATGGAACTTTTTTGGATGGAGAGAATATGTATCAGAAAAAGTTGGGGAATAAGGGACTGATTGTGATGGGAAATGAAGGGAAAGGGGTGTCGAAGGACGTTGAGGCTTTTGTTTCAGAACGCCTATATATTCCTAATTATCCAGAAGGACACGAAACATCAGAGTCGCTGAATGTTGCTATTGCTACAGCTATTGTGTGCGCTGAGTTCCGCAGAAGATAAAACCTGAGAAATGTGGTAAGCCTTTTGATTTCGTATGATGATGGTACCACCAAGCCATTCTGTCATAGGTTGCTCGTCTGTGAGGGGGTAGTGATTGATAACAAGATGATTAAAGAGTTCTACAACATGATTGACGTAGAACTCTTTTTCGTTGATGTAAACTTTTGATGCAGCGACTTTTCTCATAACCTATTGGTTGGCAGGTTTGGATATTCTGCGTTTAGGACCTATTGTGTTAGGGGTACGAACCGAAGGTGCTTTTTTAATTTCGATGCGTTTCCCTGTTTTATTTTGCTGGCGCAGTTCTTCTGGTGTCATACGTCGTTCGATGGTCTGTAGGACAGTGTCTATACCGATTGAATCTATTTGTAACGTGTCTATTTGTAGCGTGTCTATTTGTAGTGTGTCGGAATGTTCTTGGGTATTGGAATTCTTCTCGTGCATACGGACGAGTGAAATGTTGTTGACAAGGCACATGTTGCGTGTATTGTTTTTGCCAATATAATAAATGAATCCAGTGATTTTTTCAATGTCTTCATCATCAATGGCTTGCAGCGTGAGCTGATGTGTCCTGTTGTCTCTGATGGTACGCGTGGTTCCAATGGTTTTTCCATTTTTGTATTGTAAACTCAATCCTATGTTGAGGTTGTTTTCGTGGTTGCCCTGTGTTTCATTGAAAAAGACGGGGGTAATGGTGAAGATGAACTGGTCGTGCTGATAGAATGTGGTATCGGCATGGATTGTGAAGCTTTCTCTGTTTTGCAACTCGTTGTTACGTAGCATAATAAGACGTGTGGAGTTCCATAAGTTGGTGGTGTCTCCACCTGTTGCAAAGACTGCCATCATATCGTTGTTACCATTTATGAGCTTTATTTCCTCGCTTTGTGCTGTATATCGCTTTTTCAGATTTCTGTAAATCTGATGCAAATCTTTAGGATTCCGGTTGTAGTAAGCGATGGACTGGTCAAACTGTGCTTCTGTGATGTCGTGTTTTTGATATACGGCATTCATGTAGTCTTGCGCCTTTTCAATTCGTTCATTGGATGGTATCTGGTCGATGATGCCTTGCATCAAGTGAAAATCATACAATACGCTTTCCATTTTGGAACGCGATAGAGTGCCTTGTGGACGATTGCTGCATCCAGCAGTAAAACAGGCAATTAGTATGATGACAGGCAGCAGTTTTCTCATGAGGCTGGCTTTTTGAACTGAAACTGGGATATTTTTTTGTTGTAGAAAAGTATCAGTGCAATGATGCCACATGATATGGATGCATCCGCAAAATTAAAGACGGGTGAGAAAAATACGCAATGCTGGCCAGAGTAGAATGGTACCCATTGTGGCATGTCCCATTCTATCAGTGGGAAATAGAACATGTCCACGACTTTTCCGTAAAAGAACTCGCTATATCCGTAACCCCAAGGTTGAAACTCTGCAACTTGTGGATATGGTGGATTGTTGAAGATGACTCCATAGAAAAGACAGTCAATAATGTTGCCTGCTGCACCTGCTGCAATTAGAGTGAGGCAGATGATGTAACCTATTGGTTGTCTGCTCTTTATTTCTTTAATAATAAACCATCCGATAGCAATGATGGCAATGATGCGGAATAGGGTTAGGAATAGTTTCCCGCCCCAAAGTTCCCAACCGAATGCCATTCCATTGTTTTCAACGAACAATAAGTTGAACCAGCTGGTAATCTCTATGCGTTCACCCAAATACATGCCCGTCTTGACACTGATCTTGATGATTTGATCAATGACAAGAACGGTCATGAATAGGATGATGGAAAGTGTATATTTAGTCTTTTGTGACATTGATTACAGCTTTGAAATCGTCGAAATCTACTTGTTCGCCCTCTGGATTTCCTAATTCGATAGAGTTCGCAAGTACCTGAGATGCAATGTTTTCTTTGAATGTTTCAAATACGGCTTGGGTTTCAGGCGTTTCTGTGATGACAACACGGATGCGGTCGGTGATATCAAAGCCTTGTGATTTGCGGAGACCCTGAATCTGCTTGATGACCTTACGAGCATTGCCTTCGTTCTTCAATGCTGGCGTGATGGTGATGTCCAGGGCGACAGTTGTGGTGCCTTCATTTGCAACGCTCCATCCTGGGATGTCCTGTGAAACGATGTCAACATCAGCCAATTCTATCACGGCATCTTGTTTGTCGGCTTGCAGCGTCACCTGTCCGTTTGTTTCAAGTTCTGCAATCTGTACCTGAGACATTTCTGCCACAGCATTGCTCACAGCCTTCATCATTTTGCCGAACTTCTTGCCCATCACTCGGAAGTTGCACTTTACGTTTTTCACGAGCATCTTTCCATCCATCAACTGCAACTCCTTCACATTCACTTCCTTCATGATGATTTCCTTCATGCGTTCAATGCGACCGCTGAATACAGCATCGGTATCAGGAATTGCAATTGACTGCAATGCTTGAATCACAGGAATCTTTACTTTTTTGCGGATAGAAAGCCCCATGGAGGTTACTTTCATAGCTGCTTCCATGGCTGCTTCTAACTCGCTGTCAATGTAGGTTTCATTAAAAGTCGGGAACTTTGCCAGGTGTACACTCTTCGCAGCATCTTTTCCTGTAGCGCAGTTGAGGTCGCGGAATAGCTGGTCAGCATAGAATGGTGCGATTGGTGCGATGAGACGGCTAAGTGTGTCGAGACAGATATAAAGTGTCTGGTAAGCTGAAAGTTTGTCGGTTGTCATCTCACCTCCCCAGAAACGTGGCTTGTTCAAGCGAATGTACCAGTTGGAAAGGTTGTCAATGACGAACGACTGAATCAACCTGCCTGCTGGAGTTGGGTCGTAGTCGTCGAGGAATGTCTGTACATTTTTCACCAATGTATTTAGTTCTGAGAGCAGCCAGCGGTCGAAGTCGGGGCGGTCAGCATAGGCGATGTCGGCCTCCTTGTATTCGAAACCGTCCACATTGGCATACATCGTGAAGAACGAATAAGCTTGTTGCAATTTGATGAAGAATTGGCTTGTTATTTCTTTCACGCCTTCGGGGTCGAATGAGAGGTTGTCCCATGGTGATGAGTTGGTAATCATGTACCAACGTACTGCATCTGCGCCATAAGTGCCGATGCATTCAAAAGGATTGATGACATTTCCCAAACGTTTTGACATCTTGACTCCGTTTTTGTCAAGCACGAGACCGTTGGAAATGACAGCCTTGTAAGCTACAGAATCAAACACCATTGTTGCAATGGCATGCAGTGTGAAGAACCACCCGCGTGTCTGGTCAACGCCTTCGGCAATGAAGTCAGCTGGGTAGGCAATGCCGCTCTCGATGACTTCCTTGTTTTCAAAGGGATAATGTACTTGTGCGTAAGGCATAGCGCCAGAGTCGAACCAGACATCGATGAGGTCGAGTTCACGAGTAAGTATATTGCCTTGTTTAGATACGAGTTTGATGTCATCTACGTAAGGACGATGGAGATCTATCTTGTCGTAGTTGTCTTGACTCATGTCGCCTGGTACAAATCCTTTCTCTTTCAATGGGTTTGATGCCATTACACCAGCTTTCACAGCCTTTTCAATCTCGTTGTAGAGTTCCTCTACGCTGCCGATACAGATTTCTTCGCGTGTGTCGCGGTTGCGCCAGATTGGTAGTGGGGTGCCCCAATAGCGAGAACGTGAGAGATTCCAGTCATTGAGGTTCTCAAGCCATTTCCCGAAACGCCCTGTACCTGTTGACTCTGGCTTCCACTGAATGGTTTGGTTTAGTTCAAACATGCGGTCTTTTTTCGCTGTTGACTTGATAAACCATGAGTCGAGGGGGTAGTAAAGTACGGGTTTGTCGGTACGCCAGCAGTGAGGGTAGTTGTGGACGTGCTTCTCGATTTTGAAGGCACTTCCTTCTTCTTTCATCTCCAAGCAAAGCACTACGTTCAAGTCCATATCTTTGCTGGCAGCCTTCTCGTCATACTTGCCGCCTTGGTTGTATTTAGGGTCATAAGCGTTCTTGACGAAATCTCCACTATGCTTCCAATAACTTTCATTCACACAGAGACTTGCGAACTCTTCGTTCATGTCTTCCTTTATGAAATATTTGCCTGTAAAATCTACCATTGGGCGTGTGTCGCCAGCCTTGTCGATGATGAAGAGTGAAGGGATGCCTGCATCCTTTGCTACCTTGGCGTCGTCTGCACCAAAGGTTGGAGCGATATGCACAATTCCAGTACCATCTTCTGTCGTTACATAGTCGCCAGGAATTACACGGAAAGCTTCGTTCTCTTTCACTACCACTTTGTTGTCTTCCAATGCGCAAGGCTTAACCCAAGGCATCAGCTGTTCGTAGTGCAAGCCTACGAGGTCTGTGCCTTTGCATCTCCAAAGAATTTCGGGTTTTTCGTCTTCGCCAAACTGGAAATAGGCAGATAGGCGTGCCTCTGCCATGATGTAGATGGCTTCTTTTTCTGTATATGGATTTTTGCCTTTGATGGCGATGTAGTCAATCTTAGGACCGACACAAAGCGCTGTGTTTGATGGCAAAGTCCATGGAGTTGTTGTCCATGCGAGGATGTAAACGGGAAGTCCTGTTGTGTCGAAGGCTACAGTGTCTTTTACCTTGAACTGTGCGGTTACGGTCGTGTCTTTGACATCGCGATAGCAACCTGGCTGGTTCAGCTCGTGTGAAGAGAGTCCAGTTCCTGCTGCGGGAGAGTAGGGCTGAATGGTGTATCCTTTGTAGAGCAGATCCTTGTTGTAGAGCTGCTTCAAGAGATACCACAAAGATTCAATGTATTTGTTGTCGTAGGTGATGTAGGGGTGTTCCATATCCACCCAATAGCCCATTTTGTCAGTGAGTTCTTCCCATTCGTTGGTGTACATCATCACGTTCTTGCGGCAAGCGTCATTGTAGTCATCTACGCTGATTTTCTTGCCGATATCTTCCTTTGTGATGCCCATTTCCTTCTCCACCGATAGTTCAACAGGAAGTCCGTGAGTGTCCCAGCCTGCTTTGCGTTTCACTTGGAAGCCTTGCATGGTCTTATAGCGGAGGAATGTATCTTTAATTGTTCTGCCCATCACGTGGTGGATGCCTGGGTGTCCGTTGGCAGATGGAGGTCCTTCAAAAAAGATGAATTGAGGACAGCCTTCGCGTTCCTCAATGCTCTTATGGAATGTGTTTTCTGCATTCCACTGCTCCAAAACCTCCTTGTTCACGTCAGAGAGGTTCAGTTTTGTTCTTTCTTTAAATTTCATATATTATGTTTTTGTGTTTTTACAGTTGTGTGGTTGCTTTGTTTTCGAGTTATACGGTTAGATTATATCGTATAAGTTCTATTTCAGTTTTATATCTTTCAGATTCTGTTCCTTTCCGCAGTAGCGACATTTCAGCGTGTCCGAATCTTTGCGGTAGAAGACAGTCTTCATGGGCTCATTGTTGGTAATGCACACAGGATTGGCGCATTTCACAATGTTGGTAAGCTCTTCGGGCAATGTCACTTCACGCTTTTCGGCTACTTTGTAATCTTTGATGACGGTCAGTCGGATGTTGGGACACACTACTGCCAACTTGCTGATTTCTGCTTCAGAGAAGAATTTTCCTGAAATCTTGATAAGTCCTTTTCTGCCCATCACTTGGCTTTCTAAATTGTTGGCAATCACTACTTCTTCCTTGAATTTTTCCAAATCAAGAAGCTGCACAATCGTGAAAAGCTTGTCTGTCGGTATGTGGTCGATGACAGAGCCATTCTCCAGTGCTGCCACCATCATGTGTTCCTTGTTCTGTTCCATATATCAATAATTGGTGATGATTCGTTTCTTTTTACATGACATGCCGCACAGCATGGTTTGGCGGAGACGATCATCATGGTTTCTATTCTCTCTTATCCAATAATTGTTTTGTCGTTTTTGATGTCTTCCAGCGTGATGCCCAGCACGTCGCAAATCAGCGCTTCTCTTGCATAGAGTCCATTCTGCGCCTGTTCAAAGTAGTACGCATGCTTTGAATCGTCCACGTCATACTCGATTTCGTTCACGCGTGGTAGCGGATGCAGTATTTTCATGTTCTCCTTGCATTTGTCCAGCATGTCGGCCTTCAAGATGTAGGCATCCTTCACACGCTCATACTCCATCAGGTCTGTAAAGCGTTCGCGCTGCACGCGGGTCATGTATAGGATGTCTGCGTCTGCAATTGTATCTTCTGTGAAATCTTGCTGTTCCACATAGCGGATTCCCATCTGCTGGCAATAGAGCTTGTATTCTTCTGGCATCTCCAGCTCTTTGGGCGCAATGAAATGGAATGTGGGATTGTATCTGCGCATTGACATCAGCAGCGAGTGAACAGTGCGGCCATACTTCAAATCTCCCACCATATAGATGTTCAGATTCTCCAATGTTCCTTGGGTCTTGTAGATGGAATAGAGGTCGAGCATGGTCTGTGATGGGTGCAGATTCGACCCGTCTCCAGCATTGATGATGGGCACGTCTGTCACTTCGCTGGCATACAGCGCTGCGCCCTCTAAGCTGTGGCGCATCACAATCACGTCAGCATAATTGCTCACCATCTTGATGGTGTCCTTCAGTGTCTCGCCCTTCGATGAACTTGTGGCTTTGGGGTCGGTGAAACCAATGACACGGGCACCCAAGCGATTTGCTGCCGTTTCAAACGAAAGTCGTGTGCGGGTGCTTGGCTCGAAAAAAAGTGTTGCTACAACCTTGCCTCTCAATAGTTGGCGGTTGGGATGTGCCTCAAACTCTGTTGCCATGTCGAGCAGATACTGAATTTTCTCCTTTCCATAATCGGCAATCGAAACAATGCTCCTATTTCCCATAATTGCAAATGATACTTTAGTTCTTTTATGTCTATCCAGTTCTGTGTTTTCTGTAACACCCGTATGGCTTATTTGTCCGTTGCAACTTCAGTGTGCACGCTGGAATAAACAGGAAAGCCGAAGGGCGCTTGAAAATCATACAAAGGTACAAAAAAAATATAAAACAAAATGAAGCATGGCACATTATCTTTGCCAAAGGCGGAAAAAACATCTTGTGACGTCGTGGGAAATGCACCAATTGACTTGCAAGTGTAAAAACATCTTGTGTTTTACACATAAATCGATGTGCCCCACATCGGTTGAGCGGTGTGGGGCATATCGACACGTCGGTGTGGGGCACATCGATTTTTCAGCACACGAACAGTCTCTGACGATTCATCTGAGAATCGTTTTGTTTGCTATTATTTGAACAGGTACTGCGCAAATTCATGTAGTGATTTGCGCCACACTTGCCATTCATGATCGCCGGGGTAGGAGTTGAAACGCACCTCTACGCCGCCATCGCGCATCTGCTTCACGATGTTGCGTGTGTATTCGATGCGTGGGTCTTGTTCGCCGCAGCTGAGGAAGAACACGTCAAACTGCTTGTTGAAGTTTGCCGTGTCGGTCATCATGCCAGGAATTTCTGTCTCTAAATCAAAATTGGATGCTCCTGAAATGCCTCCGAACATGCCTGTGGAAAAAACGCCTACGTTGGCAAATATTTCAGGATCACGCAAACCGATGTAGAATGACTGCCCGCCACCCATTGAGAGCCCGCACATGGCGCGGCTTTTGCGGTCTTTCTTGACACGGTAGTTCTTTTCCACGAATGGCAGCACGTTTTCCAGCAGTTCGCTTCGGAAAGTCTGCATGCCCTGCCAGCTGTAGCCTCCTCCCATGCCGCCATTACGCGACCGGACGTTGCTGTTGGAACTCACCACAATCATTGGCACGGCTTTTCCTTTCGCAATTAAGTTGTCCATGATTTGAGCAGTGCGTCCTTGCTCCATCCATCCGCGATGGTCTTCGCCACCGCCATGCTGAATATAAACAACTGGATATTCTTGTTTGTTCTCATTGTATCCGGCTGGAGTGTAAATCATTAGCGGACGCCATGATTCATCGACTTTGGAGTAGTAATAGACCGTACGCACTTCGCCGCGAGGTACATCCTGCACTTCAAAGTCATCCATGCCTGGCTCCGAAATCTCAATGGCGCTTGACCATCGGCTGCATCCAAAGAAGGTTTGGCTGGCGGGGTCGGCCACAGACACTCCATCCACAATCAGCGAATAGTAGTGGAATCCCGGCACCTGTGGCTTGGTGGTTAGAGTCCATGTTCCTGCATCAGATTTGGTCATGTCGTACTTTGTGCCTCCTAAGTCTATCTGCATCTTCTGTGCTTGGGGAGCATTTGCGCGGAACATCACACTGTTGTCTGACAACACTCGTGGGTAAGAATTGCGATTGATGTTTGTTACAGGGGAGTATGAGCCCTCTGGGAAACTTTCTCCACGGAATCTTTGAGCTGCAGCATGGGTGCAGCAAACAGCCGTTAACAGGACGGCAAGCATTGTTCTGGAAGTTTTCATCATTGTTATTGCTGGTTGAAGTTTTAGGTTTTGAAAGTATATTCTTTTATTTTGCAAACTATGATTCGGATGTGAATCGTCTCTTCTCTGTTTGATGGCGGAAAAAGATTGTCAGCAATAGTGCTGCGCCAATGAGCATGGGATAGTATAGATGGGGAATGATTGCAATGGGATTCACGCCGGATAGTCCTGCTGCTATGAGCACTTGTGCGCCATAGGGAAGGAGTCCTTGTGTGAAACATGATGCCGTGTCGAGAATGGAAGCGGATCTGCGTGGGTCGATATGGAACCTTTTAGCAATATCTTTGGCGATAGGACCTGTCGTGATGATGGCGACGGTGTTGTTGGCTGTACAGACATTGACAAGGCAGGTTAGTGCTGCAATGCAGAGCTCGCCACCTCTTTGTTCTTTGACACGATGAGTTAAAGCATTGATGATGAGGTTGATGCCTCCTTTGTAGCGGATGATTTCAAGCATTCCTCCTGCCAGAATGGTGACAATGATGAGTTCGGACATTCCCATCATGCCTTCGTTCATTGCTGTAAGCCAGCCGAATATGTTGTATGAGTTGAATGCGATGCCGATGATGCCTGTAAGGAGAGTGCCGATGCTTAAAGTGAGAAGTACGTTCATTCCGCAGATAGCAAGAATGACAACGGAAAGATAGGGGAGTACGAGCCAGAAATTGACCTCACCTATATGGGCTGGTGTAGAGGCTTGTTGACCCAAGAAAAAGTAAACGATGAGCATGAGCAATGCTACGGGAGCCACGATGCGAATATTAGTGCGGAACTTGTCCTTCATGCTGCATCCTTGTGTCTGGGTGGCGACGATGGTAGTGTCACTGATAAAGGATAGGTTGTCGCCGAAATAAGTACCACCCACTACAAGGCCAACCATCAACGGGGTGCTGATGCCTGACTGTTGAGCAATGCCGACGGCTAATGGTGTGAGAGCTGCTATAGTTCCGCAACTGGTGCCGATGCTGAGAGAAATGAAGCATGAGGCTAAAAAAATGCCTGGCAAAATAGCTTGTTCTGGCAAGTATTTTAACGCGAGGCTTACAGTGGCATCTACCGCTCCCATTGTCTTTGCTGATGCAGCAAAAGCGCCTGCAAGGATGAAGATGGCAAGCATGAGCACCATCGTGGGATTACCGGCTCCTTTGGCAAAGACTTTGATGCGTTCGTTCATCGTTCCTTTTAAGGTTAGCAGTGCATAGATGGAGCTGATGAGGAATGCTACCGCAATGGGCACTGCGTAAAAATCTTGCGCGATGAGGCTGGTGGCAAGATAGAGGATGAGGAAAACGAAAAGGGGGCTTAGTGCTTTCATAAGGTCACGCCATTCTTGAAAATGGCAATTTCTTGGTAGTTTTTCTTTTCATTCCAAGTTGGTTCTCCGCTTGCTATCTTGATGACTTTCTGAACGAAACGATTGAATACATCTATCATTGGTTCATGTTCCAAAATGGTACCTGCGTTGAAGTCAATCCAGGTCGGTTTGTTCTTTGCAAGCGTGCTGTTTGTGCTCACTTTCATGGTGGGAACGAAGGTCCCGAATGGAGTACCTCTGCCTGTCGTGAAGAGCACTATGTGGCATCCTGAGGCGGCAAGCGCTGTAGATGCAACAAGGTCATTGCCTGGGGCAGAAAGAAGGTTGAGTCCTTTTGTCGTAAGTCGTTCGCCGTAGGTAAGTACTCCCTTTACAGCGCTTTTCCCGCATTTCTGTGTGCATCCAAGTGCTTTTTCTTCCAGTGTGGAAATGCCGCCAGCCTTGTTGCCTGGTGATGGATTTTCGCCTACGGGTTCGCCATGTGAAAGGAAGTATTGCTTGAAATCGTTGACGAGTTTTACCGTCTGCTCAAATAGCTCTGGCGTTTCGCAGCGATTCATCAGGATGGTTTCTGCACCGAACATTTCTGGCACTTCGGTTAGGACTGTTGTGCCGCCTTGGCTGACAATGAAATCGCTGAACACGCCAAGAAGGGGGTTGGCCGTGATGCCGGAAAAACCGTCGGAACCTCCGCACTTGAGTCCTACGCGGAGTTCGGAAAGCGGGATGGATTCACGTCTGTCTGTTGCTGCTATAGAATATAGTTCACGCAGGATTTTCATGCCTTCTTCCACTTCGTCGCCTTCTACTTTCTGGGTGACCATGAAGCGGATGCGTTCTTTGTCGTAGTCGCCTAAAAACTGCTCGAATTGATCGGGTTGGTTGTTCTCGCAGCCGAGTCCCACTACTAAGACGGCGCCAGCATTGGGGTGTAAAACAAGGTCGCGTAACACTTTTCGTGTATTTTCGTGGTCGTCTGAAAGTTGAGAACAGCCATAATTGTGGGGATAGGGTACGATGCGCAGTGGCTCTGCATCAGCAGGAAGTGATTGGTTGAGCGGTGAGTTGGGGTTGGATAACTCATGTGTGAGTTGCCCTGCTAATTGATTGACGATTCCATTTACACAGCCGACAGTAGGTACAATCCAGACTTCGTTTCGGATGCCAACTTCTCCATTCTTGCGTCGGTAGCCTTTGAAATGAAGTTGTTCTGTGGGAAACCATTCGGCATAGGCCGGATTTGTGAATTCTTCTTTCTGTACAGGCTTGTATTCATATTCAAGTAATCCAGACAGGTTGGTTTGGATATGGTTGTGGCTTACGAGTTCTCCTGCTGTTCGGCTTTCGGTCAGATGTCCAATAGGGTAGCCGTATTTGATGACGTTCTCGCCTTCTGAAAGGTTGGTGAGGAGTATTTTGTGCCCAGCAGGGATGTCGTTTTTCAGGATGATGTTGTTCCCTTCTATCTGAATGTTGTCTCCTGCTGCCAAATTCTCAATGGCTACAGCAACATTGTCTGCAGGGTTTATTTTTATGATTTTCATTTCGTTAATAAAATATTAAAGTGCTTTGTATTCTTTGGGAGTGTAGCCTGTGTGCTGTTTGAAGTATTTGGCGAAAAAGCTTTGGTTGGCAAAGTTGAGGTGATTGCTTACATCTTTTATAGATGCTCCTTCTTTTTTCAGTATGTTTTTCGCTTCCAAAATGACGCATTGGTTAATCCAATCTGTAGCATATTTCCCACTGACAGTGTGTACTACGCTTGATAGGTATTTGGGTGATATGCACAGCTTGTCTGCATAAAACGTAATGCTTCTTTCTTGTGTGTAATGTTCTTACACGGCCTTCATGAATTTCATGAACAATTCTTCTTTGCGTCCTTGTGGCTGTTGCTGAATCTCCAGATTAGTTTCTGTCGCAAAATGATGAAATGTGTTACATAAGATAATTTGTATATAGCTTTGTGCGACTATATTCTTGAACATATAATCTTTTACGTTTAGCTTCTTTTTTAACTCGTTGTGAATCATGATGTTCTCGTCCACTTCTGAGGGGGTATGCTTGTGCACAGGGCATTTCCTGAGTTTGTCGAATAGTTCTATTCCAAATTTCACATTGCTTGTGTGCTTGATGAAGTCGGGCGATATGGCATAAAAGATACTTTTGGTGCCTTGCTTGATATGCTTTACCTGCAAGAAGCTTCCTGGCACGATGGTAGCTGTGTATCCGTCTGTTAGCGTGTAGGGTTTGAGGTCAATCTCCATGCTCATTTCTCCCGACAGGCAGATGAAGCAAATGGCCATGTTTACTTGTACGGGGAACAGCGATGGTTGATGTTCTTTCCCCTCGAAATTGTCATTTTCTAAATTGTCTGCCAATACCAGTTTGCCAGGTATTTGTATAAATCTCTCATCGGTAGGGAAACTGGTTAAGTCAACTTTTATGGTTTCTTGCATAGTTATGTTGGTATTGTTCTATTTGTCGGCAAATTTACAAAAAAAATACAAGAAAGACTGGAAATATTGGTTGTTATTTCCAGTCTTTCTTGTATTTTATGATTTTTTAGGGAATGTGCCTTGGGAAATCTATGGAGAGCTTCTTCTTATTTCAAAGCAGCCTTTGCCAAAGTCGTTGCTTGGTCGTAAGCCTTTTCCCAATCCGTGTCAATGCAGAAGGGGGTGAGCGTGTTTTTGTCGTTTACGTAGCAATTCACCTTTTCCTTGTCAGTGTCCTTGAACATGGGGTTGTATTTGCTTGCATCGGTGTAAATCTTGATGATTTCTGTACGCTTTGCAGGTGAGAGGGTGCGTGCCTTCTCAAGGTTTGCCTGAAAGTCGGTTACAAAAGATGCAAGATTGACTGCCTGGCTGTCGTAAAAATAAGAATCCTTTTCCAATCCGCGTTTTTTCACCATCATGGACATATAGTTAAGGGCTGTAACCTTAAACTGGTTAATCTGTATTTCTTCATCTGAAGATGCTGGGTTGTTGACCACTGCTGTAGCCCTGTCATATACTGTTTTGTAGAGGCTCTGAGCCTGAATGCCTGTTGCTGAAGCTATCAGTACAAGCAGTGTGATAAGCATTTTTTTCATGTTGTTCTAATTTTTACTTTATCAATCAAAAAGATATGCAAAGTTAATCTTTCTTCATTAAATTATTGAACGAAAGCGCATGAAATGCCTTTTAATTAATGTTGTTTAACACTTCGGAGCGGTATTTGGCTAGTTCTCGTGAAACAGAATCAATTCTGATGCTTCAATTCGTTTCTTTATAAAATGAGTTAAGGAAACGGACATGGGCTTGTATGAATTTCTTGTATCAATCTGGCGAGAATTTCCTCTTCAATCGTTGTGCCCCACACCGGCATTTCGTTGTGCCCCACACCGATTTTGGGGTTGTGAATTGTAGAAGGGGGGCTGAATTCAGAAGGCCGCTTCTGGGTGCTCTTCGTGATATTGCAGGTATGTGTTCAAGTCTTTGTCTCCTCTTCCGCTTACAGTAAGCACAACTACTGTGTCTTTGGTGAACTGGTCTTTCACTTTAGGCAGCAGCGCGAGGGCATGGGCACTTTCGAGTGCTGGAATGATGCCTTCCATGCGGGTCAGTTCAAATGCTGCTTTCAAAGCTTCGTCATCATTGGCTGCAAAGACCTGTGCGCGCCCTTTCTCATGCAGGTTGCAATGGATAGGGCCTGTTCCTGGATAGTCAAGCCCGGCGGAAATGGAATAAGGTTCGATAATCTCGCCCTCTTTTGTCTGCATGAGCTTGATGCGGCTTCCATGAAGCACGCCTATCGTTCCAATCTGCATGCTTGCAGCGGTCTTGCCCGAATCAATGCCTAGTCCACCAGCTTCGCCAAGGATGATGTTTACACGTTCATCGTCTATGTAATGATAAATGGTGCCAGCAGCGTTGGAACCTCCACCCACACAGGCGATTAGATAGTCAGGATAGTCCCTACCAATCTTTTCTTCGAGCTGCCATTTTATTTCTTCAGATATAACAGATTGCAGACGTGCCACCATATCTGGGTAGGGGTGTGGCCCAACAGTGGAACCGATGATGTAGAATGTCTCTTCAGAGTTGCTGCACCATGCTTGAAAGGCTTCATCGGTAGCGTCTTTGAGTGTTTGGCTGCCGCGAGTGACGGGAACGACTGTTGCTCCAAGCATTTTCATTCTTTCGACATTGACTCGTTGGCGCTGAACGTCAAGCGCACCTTGGTATATTGTGCATGGCATATTCATCAAGGCGCAAGCGGTAGCTGTTGCTACCCCATGTTGTCCCGCACCTGTTTCAGCGATGATTTGTTTTTTACCCATCTTTTTTGCTAGAAGAATCTGTCCTAGCGCATTGTTGATTTTATGTGCGCCTGTATGATTGAGGTCTTCGCGCTTCAGATAGAGCTTGCAGCCATATTTTTCACTCAAGCGGCTAGCGTAGTAGAGCGGAGAAGGGCGACCGACATAGTCTCTAAGCAATTGGTGGTATTCCTGTTTGAACTCCTCGCTCTCAATGATGTGCAGATATTTTTCTGTCAGTTCTTTAATTGCAGGGCATAGGCTATCGGGGATGAATGCACCGCCGAATTGCCCGTAAAAGCCATTTTCGTCTATTTGGTATGTCATATTGTATAGTGTTTTTGGTTTTTGTCTGATAAACTAAAAAGCCTATCGTAAGTACGACAGGCTTTGTTTTTCTATGCTTGTTTGGCGTTTGCATAGGGATATTACCATTTGACTTACGATTCTTTTAATCCTAAGTTACGCCAACGCCAATATGTGTTAGTGTTTCTAATCATATCGGGTGCAAAGTAACTAAATATCTTTCAAATGTGCAAGAAAAAAGGTGTAAAATTCATAGAAGAGGAGAATTTTACACCTTGACTCTCTGTTTTTGCCTTTAGTTTCTGTGAGAAAGCAGGCTTAACGTACTTAATGCACTCGGTTATTTAACCGCAACTTTCCTTCCTTTTATTAGGTAAATACCTTTTTGCAAGGTGCTGATTTCTGCAGCACTGATGCTCTCTGCTACTTTTATGCCAGAAATGTTGTAAACATCAATTGTCTCGTTTGGTTTTGCAATTGAGTGGATGCTGGTGACATTCTTGTCTATGTGATTGGTCATGAGCAGGGTGGAATTCCCGTTGGAAAGCTCGATGTAGCATCTGGTTGCGTAGAATCCTGTTTCTATGTCGTTCACATTGACAAAGGCTGCTTCAGCATTGTCGTCAGCCAGGATGCCATATACCCCCTGAGCGCTTCGTTTCGTGGGTGTTCCGACCATTGTGACACTTTCTCCTGTACCTTGCGCTGTGAAGGAGATGGGGGAAGGGGTGTCGCTGATGGTGACCTTTTCCAAGGTGATGTTTTTAGTGCCAGAATTTCCTTTATAATATAATATGTATGGAACATTGGCCTTAATACCATCAGACTTGCAGTCTTGAAAG
The DNA here is from genome assembly GCA_017507385.1 of Bacteroidaceae bacterium. Lineage (GTDB taxonomy): Bacteria > Bacteroidota > Bacteroidia > Bacteroidales > Bacteroidaceae > Minthosoma. The sequence continues at coordinate 19,394 of JAFWAX010000031.1, forward strand.
TTCAATTTGATGTTTTGTCCGTCATTTTCCACTCCTGCAAGCCTTTCCAGTTTGCAATCATCGCCGAAGGCTGCATTCACTTGAGTTTCATTCATGTCGAAAGGCAGCGAAACGGTGTTCCATCCATTGAAAAGATACCGGCTGATTGATACTTGCAGTGTTTTACCTGCGTATTTCTGAAGGTCTGTACCGTTATAGGTGCTGAGCGTTAATTTGTTCTGGGCGTTTGCATTGATGCATCCCCATACAAATGCTGTTAAGAGCAGGAGTTTTTTCATGAGGTCTTGTTGAGATTTGTGTTGTTGATAGGATATTTATTTCACCTCTTTGATGAAGCCGTTGCGATAGGCAAATAGGAGGCGTTTGAGATTGTCAATTTTTGCGAGAAGCACTTTGCCTCTATCGGTGTCCTTCACATACATTCGCTGGGAACTGAGTTCTACAATCTGTGTTGAGCTCTTGATGTCGTCTCCGTTCTCTATGGCATCTTCTGCTGACAGGAATGGCTGGTGCTGCACAAGTTCGAGCCCACGGCTGTGGAATGTGAGCGTATAGCCGGCGATGCCCGTTTCTGGCTGGTAGGCTCGTGAGAAGCCTCCATCAATAACCAGCAGCTTGCCATTTGCCTTGATGGGTGTTTCTCCCTTCAATACTTTGACTGGCGTGTGGCCGTTGATGATATGCCGATGTTTTCCTTCCACTTCGAAGTTGTCAAGAATCATATCGACGACATGCTCGTCGTTGCTATATTTGTAGTAGTATCCCTTGGTTTCTGCATGGGTAGACTTGTCCTTGATGAAATAGCGTTCGAAAGTCGTCATCTTGTCCTTGTCGAACAGAGGAGAATTCTTTCCGCACCATAGGTACCAGATGTAGTCTTTGGCAAAGCTTTTTCTTGATGGGGGAGTGTCATTGTTGAATGCTTCCCTTACAAGGTGCCCGGTCTTTTTCATCAAAGCCATACCTTTGTATTTCTTTTCGCCTATTTCTACTTCCTTCAGGCTTCCGTCGTAGTTTAGCGGGACGGTGGCATGGTACATGAGGTTGCTGTTTGAAATGGAGTACATGCAGCCGTGGGCAAGCAGGCATTGCACATGGCGCTGGAGCTTGTCGCTGGTAAGGAACGAGTGTTTGAGTTTTTCCATCAGCATTTCTTCCTCTTCTGTCAGTGCATTTGGATTGTCCTTGCTTACTGTGGGAAGGAAGGTGTCAAGCATTTCGTATTCGTCACCATTGATGGTGCATGTTCCCTTTTCAAAATTTATGTGTTCCAGCAGTTTGCGGTCATCCATGTCGAATTCTGGCCGTCTGCTGATGATTTTTGCCTCTTCCTTGAATTGTATGACCGTGATGGCCTTGTGCATTTGTGCAATGAGCCTGTGCGTTTTCTGGTCGTGCTGACTTTCCTTGCTCAATTCTCTTACTCCAAACAGTTTGCAAGGGTCGTCCTTGTAAGTCTCCATTGCAAAGGTAGCCAAAGGCAGGAGGTTGATGCTGTAGCCGTCTTCCAGTGTGGCAAGATTCCCATATCGCAATGACAAGCGCAAGACATTCGCAATGCACGCTCTGTTTCCGGCGGCTGCGCCAAACCATTCTATGTCGTGGTTTCCCCATACGATGTCAAAATTGTGGTAGTTCATCAGGGTCTCCATGATGAGATGTGCTCCGGGGCCGCGGTCAAATATGTCTCCAAGCAGGTGAAGCCTGTCGATGGCGAGGCGTTGGATGAGGTTGCTGATTGAGACAATGAAATGGTCAGCTCTTTGGGTGTCAATGATGGTTTGCACAATCATGTTATAGTACTGGTGGCGCTTGTCGCCCACACCGCTGTGGCTCTCGTGCAGCAACTCTTCGATGATATAGCCGAATTCCTTCGGCAGTTCTTTTCTTATTTTGCTTCTGGTGTACTTTGAACTGACCTCTCTCAACACTTTAATCAGTTGATTGAGCGTGATGATGTAAAAATCGTTCAGATTGGATTCGGCAGCCTTAATCCTTTGCAGTTTGGCTTCCGGATAGTAGATGAGGGTGCACAAATCCTGCTTCTCTGCTAAACGGAGGGTGGGGCCGAATATTTCTTCAACCTTCCTTTTTACATATCCAGAGGCATTCCTCAGCACATGGTTAAACGCATCACTTTCTCCGTGAGGGTCGCTGATGAAATGCTCCGTCGGTTTGGGCAGATTCAGTATGGCCTCCAGATTGATGATTTCGCAGCTTGCTTCAGCCACATTGGGATAGCTTTGCGCCAGAAGCTGCAGGTATCTGAGATCCTCCTTGATTTCTTCTTCTGTCAATATGTTTTCTCTTTTGTTTTCCATGGGATGCTTTTATGCCACAAAAGTATAAAAAATATTTTGATTGGACAATAAAACGAATTATTTTGTTGGAGTTTTGTGAGAAAGTTTGGGTGTTTGTGATGGACTTTACAATAGTAGGGAGTAGGTCTTTTCTTTTGTTTTTATGTTGTTGTATCAGTCGTTCAGCATTACATTTGAAATAGTGTACCCCTCGGGTCCGATGAGGTGGACCCGAGGGGTACGCTTAAATAGCACGGAGTGAAGCTATGATGAAAAAGAAGAATGTCATTCCAATCTTTTGCCGAAAAATGAGCCTTTTCCTTCAAAGAAAGTGTTAGTGAAAGAGCATTTTTAGAAAAAGTGGAGGAGTGGAAATGGGATATGGTAAGTGATGAGCATTGTGAAGGCGAATGCTTTGGTTTGAAAATGTTAGAGTGCAAGAATGGAAAGTCTGCCGCCTGTTTGAGCTTGGAACATGAAAAAACGGGGATGCTTGTTTTGCTGTGTGTCGGAATTGTGTTATCTTTGTGCCCGAAAAAGACATCTCCTGTTCTTGCCTGATGTCCTCATGCTGTTTCAATGTGTGATGTGTGGGAACTGGCCAGTGAGTTGTCAAGTTAAGAAGACTGTAAAGGATTATGGCTGCAAGATTGAGATTTAAGGTTGTGGACGAAGCTTTTAAGCGCGGTCCTATGTATGTGGAGATGCCAAAGGAGCGTCCAAGTGAATATTTTGCCAAGTACGTCTTCAATAAGCAGAAAATGTATAAGTATCTGCCTGTTGATGTGTACAATAAAATGTGTGATGTCATTGATAATGGCGCGCCTTTTGACCGAACTATAGCCGATGCTGTTGCTGAGGGTATCAAGAAGTGGGCGATAGAAAATGGCGTTACCCATTACACGCACTGGTTTCAGCCGCTGACAGAAGGTACGGCGCAGAAGCATGACGGCTTTGTGGTGCATGACGGCAAAGGCGGCATGATGGAAGAATTTGATGGCAAGCTGCTGGTGCAGCAGGAGCCAGATGCCAGTTCTTTTCCATCAGGTGGCCTGCGCTCCACATTTGAAGCTCGTGGCTATTCAGCATGGGATCCGACATCTCCTGTGTTTATCATTGGCGACACGCTGATGATTCCAACAATCTTTATATCATATACAGGTGAAGCGCTTGACTATAAGGTGCCGTTGAAAAAGTCTCTGCATGCCGTAGATAAGGCAGCGACAGCGGTAGCGCAATATTTCAATCCCGACGTTAAAAAGGTCTTCTCCAACTTAGGATGGGAACAGGAGTATTTTTTGGTGGATGAATCATTGTATGCGGCGCGGCCAGACCTCGTGATGACTGGGCGTACGCTGATGGGGCACGACTCGGCTAAGAACCAGCAGATGGATGACCATTATTTCGGTTCCATCCCTGCGCGTGTGGAAGAGTTTATGAAGGATATTGAAATCCATGCCCTTGAATTGGGTATCCCCTGCAAGACGCGCCATAACGAGGTTGCACCAAACCAATTTGAATTTGCGCCTATTTTCGAAGAGACAAATCTTGCCGTCGACCACAATATGCTGATGATGTCCTTGATGAAGCGTGTGGCTCGCAAGCACGGATTCCGTTGCCTGCTGCACGAGAAACCATTCAAGGGGGTCAATGGTTCAGGCAAGCACAATAACTGGTCGCTGGCAACAGATACAGGCATTCTGCTCCATGCGCCAGGAAAGACTCAGATGGATAACTTGCGTTTCACAACTTTTGTTGTCGAGACACTGAAAGCTGTATATGACCATAATGGACTTCTGAAAGCTTCCATCATGAGCGCAACCAATGCTCATCGTTTGGGGGCGAACGAGGCTCCTCCTGCGATTATATCCTCCTTCCTCGGAAAAACTGTGACAGACTTGCTTGAGCATGTGGAAAAGGCTGATGACGATGCTTTTTCTGTGGCAGGAAAAACTGCTTTCAAACTGGATTTGCCGTCGCTTCCCGAATTGCTGATTGACAATACAGACCGGAACAGAACGTCTCCATTTGCATTTACAGGCAATCGTTTCGAGTTCCGCGCTGTTGGAGCGGAGGCCAACTGTGCATCGGCAATGCTTACGCTCAATAGCGCGGTGGCGGAGGCTCTTATTGATTTCAAGAATCGGGTTGATGCTTTGATTGAAAAAGGAGAAAAGAAGGAGGCTGCTATATTAAAAGTGGTGAGAGAAGACATCAAATACATCAAGCCGGTCATTTTCAACGGAAATGGCTATAGCGAAGAGTGGAAAGAGGAAGCAACCAGGCGCGGACTTGATTGCGAAATCTCTGCGCCTATTGTCTTTGACAACTATCTGAAAGAATCGACGGTCAGCATGTTTGAAAAAACAAATGTGATGACAAAGTTTGAACTTCAGGCGCGCAACGAGATTAAGTGGGAAACATATACCAAGAAGATTCAGATAGAATCGCGCATCTTCGGCGACCTTTGTCTTAACCACATCATTCCTGTAGTGACAAAATATCAGGCAATGCTCATTGATAATGTGCACAAGGTGCAAGCGGTGTTCTCAGCAGAGAAGGCTCAAAAGATTTCAAAGGAGAATCTTATCATGATAGAGAGAATGTCGGAGCATGAGTCATTTATTATTGAGAATGTCGATAAAATGATTGAGGCTCGGAAGGTTGCCAACAGGATTGAGTCTGAGCGTGAAAAGGCGGTTGCTTATCATGATACAGTCGCTCCTTTAATTGAAGAGATACGTTATCATGTGGATCAGTTGGAAACTATTGTGGACGATGAGGCATGGCCTCTCCCGAAGTATCGTGAATTGCTTTTCATCAGATAGCATATTGGAGAAATTCTTTGAACCCAAAACAGGGGCGCATTGTTAACAATGCGCCCCTGTTTTGGGTTCAAAGTGTATATTATTCAACATATAAGACAAGCCCTTTCAGATATTCACCTTCAGGATGATAGATGTTGATAGGGTGGTCGGCTGGTTGATGTAACTGGTGGAGAATGCGCACTTTACGTCCTGCAGATGCAGCAGCCGTGAAAACGGCAGTACGGAATTGGTCTTTGTTTACAGCTTGTGAACAGCTGAATGTGAACAAGATGCCTCCTGGCTGAATTTTTTCGAATGCCTTCTTATTCAGGCGAGTATAGCCTTTGAGCGCATTACGAAGGGCATCTTTGTGCTTGGCGAAAGCGGGCGGGTCAAGAATGATGAGGTCATACGGCTGGCTCATCTTCTCAAGGTATTTGAAAGCATCCTCGGCAAAAGCTTCGTGTCGGTTATCGTCTGGGAAATTTAACGTGACATTTGCTTTCGTCAAATCAATGGCTTTTTGTGAAGAATCTACGGAATGTACAATTTCTGCACCACCTCTCATGGCATAGAAAGAGAAACCGCCTGTGTAGCAAAACATGTTCAGTACTTTTCTTCCTTTGGAGTAATGCTCTAAAAGACTACGATTATCCCTCTGGTCAACAAAGAAGCCAGTCTTTTGTCCTTTTAGCCAGTCAACATGGAACTTGAGTCCATTCTCGATGGCAATATCTTCTGTGTCGTTGCCTAATAGGAAACCGTTTTCTTGCCCTAAGTCAGCCTTGTATGGTAATGTTGTTTCAGATTTGTAGAAAATGTTATGCACTTCATCTCCCATTACATTTTTTAGGGCTGATGCCAAAATTTTCCGGTCTTTATGCATGCCGACAGAGTGAGCTTGCATGACTGCTGTATGGCCATACACATCAATTACAAGACCTGGGAGATTGTCCCCTTCGCCATGCACTAAGCGATAAGTGTTATTGTTGTTGCCAATAATCCCGATTCGTCTTCTTACATCTAATGCTATTGTAAGTTTGCGTTCATAGAAGTCTTGGTCAATTGCCTCTTTCTCAAAAGAAAGCACTCTAACCATGATGCTGCCAATCTGAAAATGCCCCGTGGCAATATACTCGTTTTTATGAGTGTAAACTGATACAATTTCACCTTCTTCTGGTTCTTCGCTCATGTGGTGAATTGCTCCAGAAAAGACCCAAGGATGAAACCTTTTTAGTGATTCTTCTTTCCCGGGTTTTAAGAAAATGCTCTTCATTGCTTTTCTGTATGTTAATAATCTGATTATTCAGTCGTTATGATTCTTTATTCGTTGATGATGAAAGTTCTAATACGTAGTTTTTATCACGCTTTAGTTTCATCACTTCTTCGTGTATCTGAAGGCATGCCCATGCATCGGTTGCAGCATACAGCTGTTGTGCAGGGCTTAAAGTGTCAGCTTCCCAATTGGAAAGTTGCTGATTCTTTGAGATTTTTTGTTGAAATAGATTTGCGTAAATCTTTTGTAAACTCATGTCTTCGATGCCAATTTCTCTGACCTCTTTCTGAAGTTCTATAAATGAACCAGGTGTGAAATCCCGTCTTTGATTTAATTGGCGCAAATCATCTTGGAGAGACAATCCGACTTTTGTTGTACCACAATCTTCTAAGAGCTTGATTAGTGAATCAGGCAGGCCTATCTGATTGAGCCTGAATAGAAAACAAGTGTCATTGGTGGAAATTTGCAATAACGAAACTTGGTGAATTTGGCCCTTTTTAAAAGATGGTCGTGTTTCTGTATCCACCCCAAGTATTTTTTGTGCCATTAAGTAATCAACAGCTTTGTCAGCTTCGGCTTCAGAGAAAATGACAATGATTCTGCCTTCAAACAATGCTCTCGGTAAATTCTGAATATCTTTTTTTTCGTATCTGTCTTGAATCGTTTTCATGTTTACGGAATTTTAGAAATCATCATCTTCTGTGTATCTTACCTCATGCAGAGCTCTTTGAACATTAACCAGTTTTTGTCCCCAACTGTATTGAAAATTTTCTTTGACGTCCGCCAAAGCATTCATCATTTGTTCTTCATCTGCTGCATTTTTGTAGCTCAATACAAAGTTCTTGATTTCTTGGTAGATGTCAGCAAGATTTTCGCTGATTGTTGTTAGAATAGGAGATTCACTGTATTTCATGTCTTCCATGAATACATCCAGATAGTCGTCTTTTTCACCCAAAGTTTTACAAATGTTCGCGCGTACAATATTATATTCTTCTTCAGTTACAAAATCCATTGTAAAAAACTCACTATCTAAAATTTCATATTTGGGCAGTAATGCAGCTTTTAGATAGAGCAGTGGCAAAAGTTTTGTCGTGGTGTCAACAAACTCCAAGCGTGTTTTTTCCGCAGATTTTTCCAGAAAAGTACAATATTCCACAGCCACAGTGACTAATTCTATGGCATCTCGATGATATACAGGGGAAATTTCTTCTTTTTCCATAATGAGTGCAAAGATAGTCTTTTTTATCTCTCAGTCAAACCATTTCCTTCCTTTTTCTCTGTTTTTTCAGTTTTTTCATTTTCTTTTTAAAAATTTGTTCAAAAAATTTTGCCGTTGTCCAAAAAGTTCCTACCTTTGCACTCGCTTTCCGCAAGGGGGAGCGCATGAAGCTCTTTGACAGACTGCGAACACATCAATCGTACAGCCGGCTCCTTGATTCTTTTCGGGGGTCACTGGAGCCGGGTCGATTCCTTTATAATTGGATATATACAGACATGCGACAGAGCAGGATAGCCTGGCCGGACAGACATCATTCTTTTCCCGGCTCCTTTTTTGGGGCGGGACAGATATTCATACATCATTACAGTGAAGAGTTTGATCCTGGCTCAGGATGAACGCTAGCTACAGGCCTAACACATGCAAGTCGAGGGGCAGCACTGAGGAAGCTTGCTTTCTCTGGTGGCGACCGGCGGATGGGTGAGCAACGCGTATCCAACCTGGCCTGCGCGCGGGGATAGCCCTTGGAAATGAGGATTAACACCCGATACGCCTTTTGCCCGCATGGGCATTTGGTGAATCTTGCGCAGGATGGGGATGCGTTGGATTAGCTTGCTGGTGAGGTAACGGCTCACCAGGGCTCCGATCCATAGGGGTTCTGAGAGGAAGGTCCCCCACACTGGCACTGAGACACGGGCCAGACTCCTACGGGAGGCAGCAGTGAGGAATATTGGTCAATGGGCGGAAGCCTGAACCAGCCAAGTAGCGTGCAGGATGACGGCCCTACGGGTTGTAAACTGCTTTTGCGGGAGGATAAAACGCCCCACGTGTGGGGCCTTGCAGGTATCCCGCGAATAAGGACCGGCTAATTCCGTGCCAGCAGCCGCGGTAATACGGAAGGTCCGGGCGTTATCCGGATTTATTGGGTTTAAAGGGAGCGCAGGCGGAGATGCAAGCGTGCCGTGAAATCGCGGGGCTCAACCCCGTCCAGCGGCGCGAACTGCATCCCTTGGTTGCGGGAGAGGAAGGCGGAACTCGTGGTGTAGCGGTGAAATGCATAGATATCACGAAGAACTCCGATTGCGAAGGCAGCCTTCCGGCCCGCCAACGACGCTCATGCTCGAAGGCGCGGGTATCAAACAGGATTAGATACCCTGGTAGTCCGCGCA
>JAFWAX010000032.1 GCA_017507385.1 Bacteroidaceae bacterium
AACGTCACCATACATCTGCACAAAACGGCGGTAAGAGTCCCAAGCGAAACGTGGACGTCCTGTCTTGCGAATCATTCCTTCAACCACCTCGTCGTTGAGACCGAGGTTGAGGATTGTGTCCATCATACCTGGCATTGAAGCACGTGCGCCTGAACGTACTGAAACGAGGAGAGGATTTTCAACATCGCCGAACTTTGAGTTCATCAATGTCTCCACATTCTTCACTGCATTCAGAACGTCTTCTTTCAACAACTCTACTACCTTGTCCTTTCCTACTTCGTAGTACTCATTGCACACGTCTGTTGTGATAGTGAAACCTGGAGGAACTGGAACACCAATGAGGTTCATTTCAGCCAAGTTTGCACCTTTACCACCAAGCAGATTTCTCATGTCTGCCTTTCCTTCGGCTTGTCCGTTACCGAAGGTGTAAACTCTTTTCTGAGCCATAATTTTACCGTTTTTTTAATTATTTAAGGTCATTAATATGTAATCAAAAACACTGAATTTGCTTTGTCTTAGTTTGATAGCATTTTAAGATACCTAAGTTATCAATTACAGAAGCCTTTTTCGAGGTTTCTCTTCACTAATATTGGGCAAAGGTAAGGCATTTCTGCATATTTAACAAAAAAAAGGCACTTTTTTAATAAAAAAAGGCCTATTTCCCTGAAAGTTTACGCAATATGTCTTTATTAAGTTGTGTTATGCGTTGCGTCTTGAGCAAATTTTCTTGTATCAACTCTTCCGTCTTGTTATACATATTCCAGAAGTGTTCTGTAATGAAATTCTGCACTCTCTGTTCCACGGCAGGCACCCCTTCCTCGACTGGACAAACGCACAGCAATCCGCCAGGAATAAGTTCAACATTCACTTCTTCGCCCGTCTGCATGGGATCGCCATCAAAGTGGGCCACTCCCGGCTTGGAGCAATGGATGGTAACTTTCTGGCATTGAAAGGTCTTGATGCGTGAATTCTGCTCGATAGTTCCACTGAAAAGCTGTATGGCAATCTGCGGTGCCTCGATAGCTGTGAAAGGCTCAATGATGGTCACATCCATGATGCCATCTCGTACAGATGCCGATGGGGCGATGTATGCGTTATTTCCATATTGCGAGGCATTAGCACACGAGATTAGAAACGCCTTGTGCACCTGATGTATCTCCTCTCCGCCCTCATTCTTCACGATTTCAACATCGTATGTTTCAGGATGATAACTCAGGCTACTGTTCAAAACGCTTTCCATGTAGGATACAGGCCCCCGCTTACCCGACTCCGCAAATTTCTGTGAAATGAATGCGTCGAATCCCACTCCGCAAGTGCAGAAAAAAGGCCTGCCGTTCACAGTTCCGTAATCCATGCTTTGCACTAGGCCACGATTCAGAACCTTGATGGCCGACAGAGGATCTGTAGGGATGCGCAAATGACGCGCCAATCCATTGCCAGAGCCAGAGGGAATGATGGCCAAAGCGGCATTCGTATGGATAAGTCCGCTTGCAACCTCGTTTACCGTTCCGTCACCACCAATTGAGCAAACGATGTCCGCTCCCCTTTCCACAGCTTCTTTTGCCAACTCTGTAGCGTGTCCCGTACGTTCCGTTTTCACCACCTCGTAGTCATATAGGCTCTTGTCCAAATACTCATCGATGAGTCTCAGAACAAACTTCTTGCCTGACGTACCCGATATGGGATTAACGATGAAATTTATCTTTTTTTTCCTTTCTTTCATATTTTTTGAAAGCAGCGCACTCATTATTAATATCTCATTTATAGCACCATTTCCAATAACGCCCCGTCTCAATATCTTGTTGTATTAAACCACAAGGCCGAATCATGATGAATGCGCATCCTAATAATTGTCAATCTTGAAAAACAGTACAAAATTACGACTTTTAGTCACAATTTCTCACAACATACAGATGTTTTTTTCTTTATTTCGTTTTTTTTCAATAAAACTTTCACTTTTTAACATCTTTTTTATTACCTTTGCACCAATTTTGAACTCTCTGTTTTCAACGCAACAGAGAAAGATAATAGAAAACAATAATAATAAATAGCAAGCTTTTTTGTGCAGGCTGAAGGTCTCCTGACGTTCATGCGCCCAGAATCAGCGTGTGTCCATACAGCCATAAAAACACAAGAAGCAATCTTATTACTATGGGGTTATTACAAGAAAGAATGAGTAAGTATAGAGAGCCTCAAAAGTACATCGAGGCAGGTGTCTATCCTTACTTCAGAGAAATCGACAGCCATCAGGACACAGAGGTGACCATGAGCGGCAAAAAGGTGCTCATGTTTGGTTCAAATTCCTACATGGGACTCACCTACGACAAGCGCATCTGCGAAGCAGCCATCAAGGCTATAGAGAAATACGGAACAGGATGTGCTGGCTCACGTTTCCTCAACGGAACGCTCGACCTTCATATTCAGCTGGAAAAGGAACTGGCGGCGTTTGTCGGCAAAGACGAGGCACTTGTATATTCTACAGGATTCACCGTCAATTCCGGTGTGGTATCTTGCCTTACAGGAAGAAACGACTATATCATCGGCGATGATCGCAATCATGCTTCCATCGTTGATGGACGCAGGCTCTCTTTCTCGCAGTTCTTCCACTATAAGCACAACGACATGGAAGACCTCGAGCACCAGCTCATGCGATGCAATCCTGATTCACTCAAGCTCATCGTCATCGACGGACTTTTCTCCATGGAAGGTGACTTGGCAAAACTGCCGGAAATCATTGAGTTGAAGAAGAAGTACAATGCAACAGTAATGGTTGACGAAGCACACGGACTTGGTGTATTTGGCGACCATGGACGTGGCGTATGCAGCCATTTCGGCGTGACAGAAGACGTTGACCTCATCATGGGTACATTTTCCAAGAGCCTTGCTTCAATCGGCGGATTCATCGCTGCCGACAGCGACACAATCAACTGGCTCCGCCACAACAGCCGCACTTACATTTTCAGTGCCAGCAACACTCCAGCAGCCACAGCAGCTGCACTTGAAGCACTTCATATCCTCCAGCAGGAACCTGAACGTCAGGAAAACCTCTGGAAGATTACCAACTATGCTCTCGGACAGTTCCAACAGGCGGGCTTTGAAATTGGCGACACAGAGAGTCCAATCATTCCGCTCTATGTACGTGACGCTTTCAAGACATTCGAGGTCACTAAGAAGGCATTCGACAAGGGCGTGTTCGTCAATTCAGTCGTTCCGCCAGCATGCGCACCACAAGACACGCTCATCCGTGTGGCACTTATGTCAACACATACCAAAGAGCAGGTTGACCGCTGCGTAGCTATCCTCGTCGATGTATTTAAGGAATTAGGCCTGCTGAAATAAGATAATTGTCCAATGGACATCAACCGTAAAAAAAACGGTGATAGGACAACAGCAGACTACTAAGAGATTAAGAAACAAAGTCATATACGTGTGGGATGAAGGGAAGCTAACAACTTCCCTTCCCTATTCTCAAACAGAGAACATCATGCTTACACTCAAGTTAATCACAGAAGAGAAAGAAAGAGTCATCAAAGGACTCGAAAAGAAACGCTTTGCTGGTGCAGCAGAAGCCATCGAAAAAGCCATAAGCATTGACAAGAAACGACGTGAGACACAAACAAAGCTTGACGCTATTTTGGCCGAAAGCAAGAAGTTTGCCGCACAGATAGGACAGCTCATGAAGGCTGGCAAGAAAGAGGAAGCGGAAGCAGCGAAGGGAGAAGTAGCAAAACTCAAAGCCGAGGCAACACAACTCGAAGAAGCTAAAAGCGAAGCCGAGAAAGAACTCACAGCACATCTATGCACCATCCCCAATATCCCTTACGACGAAGTGCCTGAAGGAACATGTGCAGAAGACAACGTGGTGGTGAAGTCATCCCTGCGCGAATGCAAGCCAGGCGACACCGTAGGCAACTGGGACACCGTGCCAGGCAATGGAGAAGCAAAGCTCCCACATTGGGAACTTGCAAAAAAGTACAATCTCATCGACTTCGACCTTGGCGTTAAGATAACAGGTGCGGGATTCCCCGTCTATGTTGGAAAGGGAGCACAGCTTCAGCGTGCCCTCATCAACTTTTTCCTTGCAGAAGCCAACAAGGCTGGATACACAGAAATCATGCCACCAACAGTAGTGAACGCTGCATCCGGCTACGGCACAGGACAACTGCCCGACAAAGAAGGACAGATGTACCACTGCCAGCTTGACGACCTATATCTCATACCAACAGCCGAAGTGCCCGTGACCAACATCTACCGCGATGTCATCCTCGACGAGAAAGAGCTCCCCATCAAGAACTGCGCCTACACCCAGTGTTTCCGCCGCGAAGCTGGTTCCTACGGTAAAGATGTCCGCGGATTGAATCGTCTGCACGAGTTCTCTAAAATAGAGATTGTGCGCATCGACACACCCGAGCACTCAGCAGAGAGCCACAAGGAAATGCTCGCCCACGTTGAAGGCCTGCTCCAAAAGCTCGAGCTTCCTTATCGCATCCTCCGTCTTTGCGGAGGCGACCAAAGTTTCACTTCTGCCATCTGCTACGACTTCGAGGTATATAGCGAGGCACAGGGACGCTGGCTCGAAGTATCGTCAGTCAGCAATTTCGACACATATCAGGCCAACCGCCTCAAATGCCGTTACCGTAATGCAGACAAGAAAGTGCAGCTCTGCCACACTCTCAACGGCTCAGCGCTCGCGCTTCCACGCATTGTGGCATCGCTGCTCGAAAACAACCAAACTCCCGAAGGCATCCGCATTCCAAAGGCGCTTGTACCATACACGGGATTTGATATGATTAACTAAGCAACAAAGGATAAATGAAAGCAGAGCCATCTAACCTCAACGGCAGATGGCTCTGCTTTTTTGTATGTTATAATACATGAATACGAAAAAACTTTCCATCATCTTTATTGCCATGATGGCATATCTAAAGATAAATAATTAATTCCCAATATTTTAGCATTAAATTAGGCTCAGACAATCCGTACGGATGTTCCGAGCCTAAATGTTATCAATTAGATTGATAGGCCGTCAAGCAAGTGCCAGCGGTTCGTATGGCAAGCCGAAGACGTCGGCAATGGCCTTGAATACAACCTTGCCCTCAACGATGTTGAGTCCCTTTGCCAATGCTGAATCATCCTTGCATGCCTGTTGCCAGCCCTTGTCTGCCAAGGCTACAGCATAACGCAAAGTGGCGTTGGTCAATGCCAATGTGGAAGTGTTGGAAATGGCACCTGGAATGTTTGCCACGCAGTAATGCACAATGCCGTCAACGGTATAAACGGGTTCGCTATGAGTAGTTGGTCGAGAAGTCTCGAAACATCCGCCTTGGTCAATAGCCACATCCACCATCACCGTACCAGGCTCCATCAGAGAGAGCATATCCTTCGTGATCAGGTGAGGTGTCTTGTCGCCAGGCACGAGCACGCTGCCTATCACAATGTCCACCGTGGGCAGCTGCTGACGAATGTTGTGACTTGAAGAATAAAGGGTGTGCACGTTTGCAGGAGTTTCTATGTCCAGCTGACGCAAACGAGGAAGCGAGATGTCTGTGATGGTAACATTGGCACCCAGACCTGCTGCCATCATAGCCGCAGCCTCGCCCACGATGCCGCCACCCAAGACAAGCACGTTAGCTGGGCTTACGCCTGGCACGCCGCTGATGAGCTTGCCTTTTCCGCCTTTTGTTTTCTGCAAGTAATATGCTCCATTGAGCACCGCCATACATCCAGCCACTTCGCTCATAGGCTGCAACAGCGGCAGCGAGCCGTTAGGCAATTGCACCGTCTCGTATGCCAAGCATACAGCCCCACTCTTCAGCATGGCTTCGGTCAGCTCTTTCTCGCTGGCGAAATGGAAATAGGTGAACAAGATTTGTCCTTTGCGTATCAGCTTGTATTCTGACTCGATTGGTTCTTTCACCTTGACAATCATATCCGCCACTTCATAAACAGCTTCAATAGTAGGCAAGATGCAAGCACCTGCTTTTACATACTCTTCATCTGAGAATCCGCTTCCCTCGCCAGCTGCGCGCTGCACGAAGACTTCATGGCCATGAAGGCGCATTTCTGCCACTCCCGCTGGAGTCATGCCCACACGATTCTCGTTGTTCTTCATTTCTTTTGGAATTCCAACTTTCATGTATTTTTTGATTTTAGTGATTTACTTATTTATTTCTGCACGTTTTTGTACGGTGCAAAAATACAAAAAAATATATAATTTTATACTTTCATGGTCAAAATAATTGCACTTTGCCTTGTTATTAAATCACATTTCATCAAAATTTATTGATAATAATCCACATGCCACCTGCATCTTTGTGTGATTCCCCAAAAACGGTGTGCCCCACAGCGGCATGTCGGTGTGCCCCACATCGCTACATCGCTGTGGGGCACACCGATTTTATGCTATTTCTCATGAAAAAAATCCCCAGTTTCGGAAATAGCATCCGCAAACTGAGGATAAATGTCATGTGTTACATTTTGTCCAGAAATGCTTATTACAGAAAGCCTTGCGACTTAAGAGTTTCGAGCAAGCTTGCCGACATGGCTTCGTTGTCTTTCTTTGTGTAGCGGCAATCGGTGAACACCTGTGCGAGATTTTCCTTTCCGTTAATCTTGACAAACTGCTGATTCTCTTCAAGCTGTTCCTTGAAATAATAGATAATGTCCAACTGGTTGGGTGCATAATCTTGATAAGCCTCATCGTGAATATAGGCAAGATGCGGCAATCGGTCAGGTTGTTCAGGATTCTCATCCGGCACGCCAAGCGTGATGGTTGCCACAGGGAATGTGAGCTTAGGCATTTTCAGCAAATCTATGATTCCTTGAGGATTATAGAGGGTTGTGCCGAGATAGCAAGTTCCATAGCCAGCCTCTTCTGCCAATGAACAGAATGCCTGAACGTACAAAAGAGTGTCGCTCATTGCGTTGAAGAAGGAAAGGATGTTGTCATACCCTGCATTAGCATTGCGCAGCTCGCACCATTTGGTAAAGCGGTTGAAGTCGGCACAGAAAGTGAGCACAACCGGCGCGCCTTTCACCATGGGCTGTCCAAAGTGCAGAGGGGAAAGCTTTTCTTTCATTTCCTCCGAACGAGTGACAATGACGCTATACAGCTGCATATTCCCCATTGTTGCTGCACGCGAAGCCTGATAAAGCAACGCCTCAAGTTTATCTGCCGGGATGTCTTCTTTCTTGTATTTACGGATTGTGCGTCGATGGATGATTGATGTCATAATTGTTCTTGTTTTGATTGTTTTCAGTGAATTTCAGTTCAAAGTTAGTCATTTCTTTTGTCTTTTATTTTGTCATGTCGAAAAACTCTCGTATTTTTGCCTTACTTAACAATTATTTTACAATAAAAAACATAAAATGTCGTCTGTACAAACTTTATCGGAAACAATACTTGACATATTATCTGAATATGGAGAAGAGAAACTGAAGAAAGCTCTTGCTCCACAAACACAGGAATCAGAAGAGAATGAAGAGCGCACAGAACTCTTGTCGCTGCTCAACAACGAAATATACTCCTATCGCCCTCAATTCGAAATCACCGAAAAACGCCCTATCAGCTTGGAGTGCGATGTGGTGAAGTTTCAGAACAAGAAAGAGAAATGGGTTGCCTTTGTCGGCTTGCTGGACGGCTATCCTTACGAGATATTTACAGGCGTGCTCGATGATGATGATGGTATAGCCTTGCCCAAGACGGTGACAGGTGGATACATCATCAAGCACATCGAACCTGATGGCACCAAAAGGTATGACTTCACGTTTGCCAATCGCCGTGGATACAAGACAACAATAGAAGGTCTTTCAGAAAGATTCAATAAGGAATATTGGAATTACGCTAAGCTCATCAGCGGTATTCTTCGTTACAGAATGCCTCTAACAAATGTCATCAAACTTGTTAGTTCTCTGCAACTTGAGAACGAAAACATCAACACTTGGGCAAATGGTGTGGCTCGAGCACTGAAAAAATATGTTTCAGGCGAAGAAGAGTGCAGCGAAGACGCCATGGCAAGAGAAGAGAACCGAAATGCAGAATAAAATCATTATCGAAGGATTGAGACTGCACGCTTTCCATGGCGTCATGGCACAGGAAAGAAAAATAGGTGCCGACTTTATTATTCATGCAGAAATCGACACCGATTTTTCGGATGCCATGAAGCATGATGACCTGTCGGGAACCATCAGCTATGCAGACTTGTTCCAAACCATCAAACGAGAGATGAGCATCCCCTCAAAGCTCGTAGAACATGCTGCCGGCCGTATCGCACAGGCAATCCTGTCTGAATACGCTGCAGCCAAAAGCGTCAAACTAAAACTCACGAAAGTAAATCCTCCCATGGGGGCTGAATGCCAGGGAGCAGGCGTAGAAATCGTACTTCCTTGATTTGCAAACAAAAAAACTACAATAATACAAACATGATGACTTCTACAACAAACAAAATGACCAATTACCGCTGGGTGATTTGCGCCATGCTTTTCATTGCCACGATGGTAAATTACATGGACCGTCAGGTTCTGTCTCTCACTTGGAAAGATTTTATTGCCCCAGACTTCCACTGGAACGACAACGACTATGGTAATATTACTTCCATATTCTCCCTTTTCTATGCTGTCATATCCTTATTTGCTGGAAAATTCATTGATTGGATGGGCACAAAAAAAGGCTACATTTGGGCCATCGTCATCTGGTCAATTGCAGCATGCCTTCATGCTGCGTGCGGATGGGTCACCATGCAGTGTGTTGGCATCGGTTCCTCAGAAGAACTCCGAGCTGTCGAAGCAGGAACAAAATTGGCACTCACTATCAGCACAATCAGCGTATGGCTGTTCCTCGCCTGCCGCATCATTCTTGCCACAGGCGAAGCAGGAAATTTCCCTGCCGCAATTAAGGTTACAGCAGAGTTTTTCCCAAAGAAAGACCGCGCCTATGCTACCTCCATCTTCAATGCTGGCGCATCTGTAGGCGCATTGGCAGCTCCACTCACCATTCCAATTTTGGCAAATGCCACCAGTTGGGAAATGTCCTTCGTCATCATCGGTGCAATCGGATTCATCTGGGCAGGAGCATGGCTGTTCATGTATTCTGCTCCATCTCATAGCCCTTATGTCAACAAAGCAGAACTTGCTTATATTGAATCAGATAAGAATGAAGGAGAAACACAATCAGCAGAAAAACAAGAAACTAAAGAAATCAAATTTTCCATCCTCGACTGCTTCAAATATCGCCAAACTTGGGCTTTCATCGTTGGTAAGCTGATGACCGATGGTGTTTGGTGGTTCTTCCTGTTCTGGGCACCAGCATATTTCTCCGAACTTGGCTACTCCACAAAAACCACAATGGGACAAATGCTCATCTTCTGCCTTTACCTGATTGTCACCGTTCTCTCCATTTATGGCGGCTATCTGCCAAAGCTCTTCGTGGAAAAGATGGGCATGAACCCTTATGCTGGCCGTATGCGCGCCATGCTTATCTTCGCTTTCTTGCCGATCTTCGCTATGTTTGCTCAGCCATTGGCAGGCATTTCCCCATGGTGGCCATGCGTCATCATCGGTTTGGCAGGAGCAGGACACCAAGCATGGTCAGCAAACCTTTATTCCACGATTGGAGACATGTTCCCAAAATCAGCCATTGCAACAATTACAGGCATTGGCACCATGTTCGGTGGTCTCTGCTCATTTGCCATCAACAAGGGTTCTGGTATGCTTTTCACTTATGCAGAGGAACAAGGCGAAGCATTTAGCTTCATGAGCCAATTTGTATATGACGCTGACAGCCAACAATATGTCATCGAAGCCTGCACAGGAAAACCTGCTGGCTACTTGATTGTTTTCTGCTACTGCGCTGTTGCTTACCTCATCGGCTGGTTCATCATGAAAACACTCGTGCCTAAATACAAGCCCATCACGAACTAACATATAAGCAGCAGGTTCAAGAAGTTATGGAATTCTTGAACCTGCTGCTTATATACAAGTAAACAAGTTGAAAATCACATCATCCTAACAGATACGGCACCATGCAAAAGTTCCTATACCCCATCATTTACGTCATCATTTTCACAATCATGCAAGTTTTGGCAACCGTTGCTTTTCTGATTGCCGAACTTATTAAAAATCCCAATTTGCTGGAACCGTTCTATGCTTCAGGAGGAAAAGAAAGCGAATTGCTGAGAGCGATTGACCCCAATGCCTTTTCATGGAGCATCATTATCAGTGGAATCATGACCGTAGCTATTATAGCCTTACTTCAAAAGAAGGAAAAAACGAACGCCATGAATCTGCATGTAGCAAATTGGAGGACTGGACTTATGGCAATGGCAGGTGCCGTTTTATGCATCTTTTCTATGAACATAGCCAGCGAATTTGCCAATCTGCCTGATAATATGGAGGAGCTCCACATTGACTTCGCCACCTCTCCAATAGGCTTGCTCTCGATGGCTCTGATTGGTCCAATCGTCGAAGAATATGTATTCAGAGAGAGCATTCTGGGTCACATGCTCCGAAAAAACGTATCAGCATGGACTGCTATAATCATTTCCGCACTCATATTTGGCATCATACATGCCAATCCAGCACAGATACCAGCCGCAACAGGAATTGGAGTCGTGTTAGGCATCATTTACTATAAGACTGGCAACATTACCATACCCTGCATAATCCATATAGCCAACAACAGCATAGCGGCATGGGGACTATATGAAATGGGGCCAGAATCAAAGAATTACAGCCTGGTAGAAGCTATAGGTGGCCACAACATTGCCTGCATATATATGATAATAAGCCTTGTATGCGGCATAGGACTGCTCTATTACTTTTGGAAACATTATCCTCAGACTCGCCCATGAAGCAATTTATTAAATATGTATTAGCCACCATCATAGGTGTACTGGTATCAGTAGCCATTGTAACCTTGCTGGCAATGGTGGGATTAGTAAGTTTAGCTACAATAGGAAATACACCTATAACGATAAAAGACAACAGCGTGCTGGTCATCCAGCTACAAGGCATTATCAACGAGCGTAGCGAAGAAAATCCTTTTGCTGAATTGATTGGAAATGCGGCACTTGCAGAACAAGGATTGGACGATATCCTTTCTGCTATCGAACGCGCAAAGACCGAATCTAAAATTAAAGGCATCTATATTGAAGCTGGGACTTTCGCTGGAGCGATGCCCGCCACCTTGCAGGCAATTCGCAACGCACTGGTAGATTTCAAGCAATCGGGCAAATTCATCGTGGCATACGGTGACATGTACACACAAGGCACCTATTATATCTGCTCTTGTGCTGATTCAGTACTGGTCAATCCTCAAGGCATGATAGATTGGAGCGGACTGAGCAGCACGGTGGTTTATTATAAAGATTTGCTTGAAAAAATAGGCATTGACATGCAAGTCGCCAAAGTGGGTACCTACAAAAGCGCTGTCGAACCTTTCCTACAGAACGAGATGAGCGATGCCAATCGTGAACAAATAGAAACTTACAATCATGAAATATGGAACGAAATCACCAAAGATGTAAGTATAAGTAGAGGTATTTCCGTTCAAAAACTTAATGAACTGGCCGATTCTGCTATGCTGTTACAAACAGCTCAAAGATATTTTGACGAAAATTTGGTGGACATGTTAGCGTACAGCGATGCTGTACCACAGACCATTGCCAACATGATGAACGTATATTCAGCGGATGAATATAACACCATCACTGTCAAAGAATTGGCTTCGGCTGTAGCAAGTCAACCCAAAGATACCAGTGGCAACATCATTGCCGTATATTATGCAGTAGGCGATATTGTCAACGAACCATCTGGTAGCTACGCCTTATCCCCAGAAATCGCTGGCACAAAAGTTGTTAAAGACTTAAAGGATTTAGCAGAAGACAAAGACGTGAAAGCAGTCATTCTGCGCATCAACTCTGGTGGAGGTTCTGCTTATGCAAGCGAACAGATTTGGCACCAAGTGATGAACATCAAGTCGAAAAAACCAATTATCGTCAGCATGGGCGATATGGCAGCATCTGGAGGATACTACATCAGCTGTGCTGCAGATTACATTTATGCCGAACCAACCACCCTCACTGGTTCTATTGGCATTTTCGGCATGTTCCCCAATGCAAGCGAATTACTGAACAACAAACTCGGCATACATTCCACCACTGTGAAAACTAACGAATTCGCAGATTTTGGAGATTTCACACGTCCGTTTACTAACCAAGAACGCATTGTTGCTCAAAATTACATCAACAATGGATATGAACTTTTCACTCGTCGCTGTGCTGATGGACGAAACATGGAACAAGAGAAAATTAAACAGATTGGAGAAGGAAGGGTATGGACTGGGCTACATGCACAGCAACTCGGACTTGTCGATGAGATGGGAGGATTAACAGAGTCCATAACAAAAGCAAAGGAATTGGCTGGAATTAACGATGCGACAGTCATCAGCTATCCACCTAAAGCTGAATTTATGGAAAGCCTTTGGGAAGAGATTGCTGGAAATAGCTATGCTGATACTCAAATCAAACAAGCATTAGGGGAATATTACGATTTTTATTCCGAAATCCAGCACACAAACAAGAGAATGGGAATACAGACTCGACTCCCCTATTATCTCATGTTTAATCTATAAAAGGGAAATACACGCTTTTATCAGGCGAAGAATCATCTCTTTTTACAAGTGAAACGATTTAGAATAGGAATATGGAAGAGAAAGTAAGTTCTTGACACAAAAACAAGATTACATATACTTTTTTAACGAATTGTAACAAATTCGTAATCACATATTCTTTATTTTTCCAACAGAATCACTTACCTTTGTACTCAAATTGAAACATAAAAAACTTACTAATGGAAACATTTCAAGATTATTTCAATGTGTCGATGCAGTTGCTTGGTGCGCTGGCATTGCTTATTTATGGTATGAAAGTGATGAGCGAAGCGCTTCAGAAACTGGCAGGTCCACAACTTCGCCATATTCTGGGAGCAATGACAACCAATCGCTTCACAGGCATGCTCACAGGTGCTTTTGTCACTTGCGCGGTGCAATCATCATCTGCCACAACAGTCATGACTGTATCGTTTGTCAATGCAGGTTTGCTCACTTTGGCACAAGCCATTTCTGTGATTATGGGTGCCAACATCGGAACGACACTGACGGCGTGGATTATGTCGTTAGGATATAATGTAGATCTCACCGTAGTTCTCTATCCAGCTTTCTTTATTGGCATTATTCTGATATACTTGCGTAAATATCGATATATCGGTGATTTCCTTTTTGGTATAGCATTCATGTTCCTTTCGCTTGTAACACTTAGTGCGACAGGTAAAGCTATGGATTTGGGTAACAATGAAGCAGTTGTATCTTTCTTTGCTTCATTTGACACCAATAGCTATTCAACAATTTTCATCTTCCTTTTAATAGGAACTGTTATTACAGGAATTGTACAATCTTCCGCAGCCGTGATGGCCATCACCATTTTGCTGTGTTCAACAGGAGTTCTTCCTATATATTTGGGTATCGCTCTTGTCATGGGTGAAAACATCGGAACAACAGCAACTGCAAACTTGGCTGCATTAGGAGCAAACACACAGGCAAGACGAGCAGCATTGGCACACCTCCTCTTCAATGTCATTGGTGTGATATGGATTATGTGCGTATTCTATCCCTTCGTTAATATGGTATGTGACATAGTTGGCTACGACCCAGAAGCAGGCGGACAGGCTCATTTACTCCCTATCACACTGGCCATGTTCCACACTTGTTTCAATGTGACAAACACTGCTGTATTGATTGGCTTCATTCCTGTTTTGGAACGTCTATGCTATTGGCTCATCAAAGACAACAAAAAAGAAGCAGAAAACTCTTTCAGACTTCAATATATTGGAAACAATATCATGCAAACTCCTGAAATTGCAGTTCTTCAAGCTCAAAAGGAAACCATGCGCTTTGCAGAACGTGTATACAGTTTGTTTGAAATGGTTAAAACCATGCTTGATGAGACCAACAAAGACAAATGTGCAAAATTATTCAGTCAAATAGAACAAGAAGAAGATTTTTCTGATAAACTGGAACTTGCTATTGCCCATTATTTGGAAAAAGTCAGCGACGCTCACCTCAGTGACGATACAAAGGATAAAATTCGCCAAATGATGCGAGAAATCAGTGAGTTAGAGAGTATTAGCGACTCTTGTTACAATCTGGCACGTTCATTCAATCGCTGTCAAGAGTTAAACTTAAAATTCACTCCTGAACTTACAGACAATGTACGCAAAATGATGCAACTCACAGACGATGCCTTAAAAGAAATGAATCTTTTGATTAAGGGTCCACGTGAGCAGCAGAACATGAACGAAACATTCCGTATTGAAAATGAAATCAATGGGCTTCGCAACAAGCTGAAAGCGGAAAACATCATTAATGTGGATAACAGAAAATATGATTATTCGCTCGGAACGATGTATATCGATATCATCAATGAATGCGAAAAACTTGGCGACTATGTTGTAAATGTGGTAGAAGCGAGACTTAAAAAGAATGTTTAAGACTACGCTTGAAATGTTTATTTGACAATAAGTTCCGGCATTCATCCGGGACTTATTAGTCAAATTTTTACAGGTGACATGAAACAAAAAAAAATACTGATAGTAGATGATGAGCAGGATTTATGTGATATCCTGCTCTTTAATCTTCAATCCGCAGGTTATGAAGTAGATACCGCCCATTCTGCAGAGGAAGCACTAACAAAGGATTTATCAAGCTTTTGTCTATTCCTCCTTGATGTCATGATGGAAGGAATGTCTGGCTTTGAATTAGCTAAAATTTTGAAGAGGCACCCTTCTTCTGCTGACATCCCCATTATATTCTTAACGGCAAAGGATGCGGAAGAGGATTTGCTGAAAGGTTTTGACATAGGGGCTGATGACTATATTGCAAAACCATTTTCCATCAAAGAGATAACGGCACGCATCAAAGCTGTATTAAATCGCAGAAATTCCCAAAACATTTCATCCCCAGACCTTTTGACATACAGTGGCATCTGCATGAACCTCACAAAAAAAACAGTCACCATAGATGGGGAACCTGCCACACTGACAAAAACCGAATTTGAACTTCTCCGACTATTCATGCAGCACCGAGGAAGGGTTTTCACTCGACAACAGGTTATAGAAAAAGTTTGGCCGCAAGAAGTCATTGTAACAGACCGTACCGTTGACGTTAACATTACACGAATGCGCAAAAAAATCGGGAAGTATTCATCTAACATCATCGCAAGGCAAGGATACGGTTATCTTTTTGAAGAATAAATAATTAACATGAAGAAAAGGAAGAAGATAACAGAAGGGCACAAGATGTTCTTCAATGTAATGGGGGTGTTCCTTATCTATACCCTTATATTCTTGCTTTTCAAAAATTACGAACAAAACTACCTGCCACCCTACAACGAAACAGACGACATCCATCTGCTCATATTTTGCGGTTTCTTCATGATTGGATTGGCATGGATTATGTACTATTATGCCAAACGAATGAACAAGCGCATCAGCCATGAACAAAGACAAAAAGAAACATTGATGCGCAGAGAACTGACACAGAACATCTCTCACGAACTCAAAACCCCTGTTGCCAGTATCCTCGGATTTACAGAAACTATTCTCGAAAATCCCACCATGCCCGAAGATACAAAGATGCAATTTGTAACTCGTACCAATGCACAAGCGCAACGATTGGCTTCACTTCTACAAGATATTTCTATGCTCAACCGCATGGACTATGCTGCCAATGTTCTTACCATCGAACGAATCAATGTCTCAAACATTGTTTCTGAAATTATACAAGAAATAGAACTTGACCTAAACAAGAAAAACATGTTTTCTAAAAATTATCTCCCAGAAAACATACTGATAAAAGGGAATACTTCTATGATATACAGCATATTCCGCAATCTATTTGAAAACGCCATCAACTATGCTGGAAATGGAACAACTATAGAAATTTCGGCAGAAGAACATCCCACCAAGTGGCATTTCATATTCAGCGATAATGGACAGGGGATTCCTTCTGAACATTTGCCACGAATTTTCGAACGCTTTTACAGAATCGACAAAGGACGAAGCCGCGCTCTCGGTGGAACAGGGCTGGGACTTGCCATCATCAAGAATGCCATACAGCTGCATGGGGGCAAGATTACTGCATCTTCAACGGAAGGCGGAGGCCTACGTTTTGATTTTACGTTGAAAAAATAATAAAATCCTTCTTATAAATTTACTATCTATATGGTTAAAATAGCACAACAACTGACAGACTTGGTGGGCAACACACCATTACTCCAACTTAACACCTATTCAGCTGCGGAACAATTGCAAACAAACATTATTGCCAAACTGGAATATTTCAATCCTGCTGGTTCTGTCAAAGACCGCGTAGCACTCGCTATGATTGAAGACGCAGAAAAGAAAAAACTCATAAAGCCTGGAGCAACAATCATAGAACCCACATCAGGAAATACGGGCGTAGGATTAGCATTAGCCTGTGCTGTAAAAGGCTACAAACTAATCCTCACGATGCCAGAAACCATGTCAGTAGAGAGGCGCAACCTTGTAAAAGCCTATGGTGCATCCGTAGTTTTGACTCCTGGAAGCACGGGCATGAAAGGAGCCATAGAAAAAGCAGAAGAACTACGCAACAACACCTCTGGCTCCATCATCCTGCAACAGTTTGAAAACCCTGCAAACCCTGCCGCACACTATGCCACAACAGCCGAAGAAATCTGGCGAGACACAGATGGAAAGATTGATGTATTCATTGCTGGCGTTGGAACAGGAGGAACCATCAGCGGCATAGGAAAAAGACTCAAAGAACTCAATCCTTCCATCTACATCGTGGCTGTAGAGCCAGAATCATCTGCCGTTCTTAGCGGAGAAGCACCTGGAGTTCACGGCATACAGGGCATCGGGGCTGGTTTCATTCCAAAGACATTCGACCCCAATGTCGTTGACGAAATCTTCAAAGTTCCTACTGATGCGGCAATTTTACACAGCCGTAAAGTAGCAGCTACAGAAGGGCTTCTGGTTGGAATATCATCAGGTGCAGCCATTTATGCCTCCACTCAAATAGCAAAAAATCCTGCAAACAAAGGGGAAATCATTGTAACACTCCTTCCCGACACAGGAGAGCGCTATCTCTCCACTTCTCTTTACGATTTCGAGAATTATCCACTCTAACTTATACAAATATCGACAAAAGTACCATTCGACAGGCATCACACCATGAACGAATGGTACTTTTTCTACTTTTATTTTTATTGTTTAACATTTCTTCGTACCTTTGTGCCCACATTTCAATTTTTTGAAAAGAAGAAAATGGAAATCATCAATTCAGTAAAGGAACTCAAGGCCAAGGTTTCTGCCCTGAGAAGTGATAACAAAACCGTTGGGCTCGTACCAACGATGGGAGCGCTCCATGCAGGACACGCGTCCTTAGCAAGTCGATGTGTGAAGGAAAACGATGCAACAGTAGTAAGCGTATTCGTCAATCCGACTCAATTCAACGACAAGAACGACCTTGCGGCCTATCCTCGCACAATGGATGCCGACTGCGCACTGCTCGAAAGCATCGGTGTCGATTATGTGTTTGCTCCAACAGTCGAAGAGGTTTATCCTGAACCAGACACTCGCATTTTTTCCTACCCTCCCACCGACACAGTGATGGAAGGTGCATTTCGTCCAGGGCACTTCAATGGTGTTTGCCAGATTGTCAGCAAACTTTTCATGTTTGTCGAGCCAGACCGTTCATACTTTGGAGAGAAAGATTTTCAGCAAATTTCAGTCATCCAAGCCATGGTTTCCGACTATGTCGCTCGTGGCGAAGCATGGGCAAAACGCCTTTCCATCTGCCCCTGCCCCATCGTTCGTGAAGAAGATGGACTTGCCCTTTCTTCTCGCAACACACTATTGACCGATGAAGAACGTGCTATCGCGCCAAACATCTATAAATCCCTGAAATCCAGCATCGAATATAGCCACACCCACACTATAGAAGAAACCCGCCAGTTTGTTATTGACAACATTAACGCTATAGAAGGACTTGAAGTACAATACTATGACATTGTGGATGCGCTCACTCTCAGAAGCATCTCTTCTTGGGACGATGCTGAGCACATCCAAGGCTGCATCACAGTTTTCTGTGGCGTCACCCCAATCCGACTCATCGACAACATCAACTACAAATAACAGAGGACCATGCAGATAGAAGTATTGAAATCGAAACTGCACTGCGTCAAGGTGACAGAAGCCAATCTCAACTATATGGGCAGCATCACCATCGACGAAGACCTCATGGATGCCGTTGGCATCATCGCAGGCGAAAGAGTATTCATTGTCAACAACAACAATGGCGAACGCTTTGACACCTACGTCATCCGTGGCGAGCGAGGCAGTGGCTGCATCTGTCTTAACGGCGCTGCTGCACGCAAAGTCCAAGTAGGCGACATCATTATCATCATGTCCTATGCCCTCATGGACTTCGAAGAAGCCAAGACATTCCAGCCCAAAGTGGTCTTTCCCGACCAGAACACAAACAAACTCCTGTGAGCCTCACTCACAGGAGTTTTTTGTTTGTAAACTTTCTCATCCCTTAAATACATATTCTCTATGATATTCAAGATACTTTTCTCGTTGTTCATCAATCAGGAAAAACAGAGATAATTGATTTTCTTTAATTCCAATTCTTTCTTTTACTTGCCGAGAAAGCCAATTTGAAACGAACACCCGCTTATCACAACTAAACGTTGTGTATCCTCTATCAAATAATTTATCATAAAGCGGCGAAAAAATAAAACCATTATAAACACGAGTTCGATATAAAGAGTCGCTTTGCGAGAAATCATACTCTTCCCCAATCTTACAAAAACACAAATGATATTTCGAATAGAGTATGATTTGACTCCGTCAATCTAAAGATTCTGCTTCACAGAGGTACTACAAAAAACATATTTTTGTTATATCGAACTTGCGTTTTGATAACGTATCGTACCCTTCGAGTACGGCATGGCGCATCCCTCGGATACGCTTTTTGTGCCCTTTCCCCTCCAAAATTCCAAATCGTTGATACTCAGACATGTCGCCCGTGTCGGAAATAATAGGCACAGGGTGTTCGTATTATTATGCGCACGGTGTCTGAAACCTTGTCTGCGCGGTGTGCGTTTGCAGCCACTTGCCCAGCCCTCCTCAAAAAGAAAAGAGGCGCAAGGTGAAAATGCCTTGTGCCTCCGTGCTGAAGTGTCAGCGTCTGACAAGTGTCGTGAACGTTTGGAAAGGCGAGTTCGGGAGAAGAGAGTTTCCTAAAAAGTAGTGTAAAGCGCAGGGAAATGACATAGGGAAAAGATATAGAGAACAGCGGAAGAAAAGGAGGGTGTGAGATTATGGGTACAGAGAAAATGAACAAAATACATTGAGACCTTTTGCTTGAAAGTTTTTTCAAATACATCTTTCACATTTTTCTTGACATACATAGGAAATAAGAGAAAAATCATGTATCTTTGTAAATAAAAAGAAGAAGATGAAACGAATACTTTTCATTTGCCTTGGCAATATATGCAGATCTCCTATGGCTGAAGCCATCATGCGGAAACTTGTGAAGGAAAAAGGTGTTGCTGAAGAATACGAAATTGATTCGGCAGGACTGATTGGCTACCACGAGGGGGAAGGTTCTGACCCTCGCATGAAAAGCCATGCTTATCGGCGTGGATACTTGCTGAACCACATCTCTCGCCCAATCAGAGAAACTGACTTCGACGAGTTTGACCACATCATCTGCATGGATGACAGCAACTGGGAACGGCTGCATCGGCTGGCTCCAACGCTGGAAGCGGCTGAAAAGATTGAGCGCATGACGGACTATTGCCGCTCACATGTCATTGATCATGTGCCTGACCCCTATTATGGTGGAGCGCAAGGATTTGAGAATGTCATCGACATCCTTGAGGACGCATGCCAAGGGCTGCTGGAATCGCTCGAATAGGCTTTTCGGGTGGAAGGCTGAAAGATTTTATGTGAACAGGAAGGCTGTTTACCACAAAATGATTATCTTTGCCTGCATGAAAGAATTTGACATCAACATACGCATCAAAGTAAAACAGGAGGATGAACTGTCTGCCATGGAGAGCATCCTTCTTGACAAGGCTCGCCAAGCCACCTATCGCAGCTACTCACCTTATTCTCGCTTCTCTGTAGGAGCGGCAGTGGAACTGGAGGATGGCAGCATCGTGGCGGGCAGCAATCAAGAGAATGCCGCCTACCCGTCTGGCCTTTGCGCTGAACGTACCTGCATGTTCTATGCCAATTCTCGTTACCCGGACTCCCCTATCCGACGGCTCTGCATCGCTGCACGCAACACTGATGGCAATTTCACGCTACGGCCAGTCGCTCCTTGTGGCGCCTGCCGGCAAGCGCTGCTGGAGGCCGAGCAGCGTGCAGGCAAGGACATAGAGATTCTGCTCTATGGCACAGAGTGCATCTATTGCGTTGACAGCGTGCATGCGCTGCTTCCGCTTTGCTTTGACGGTAGTTTTTTAGAATGACCCTTTTTATGCCCATTTGCTGACTTATGCAACCATTAAGAATTTATAAGGCTTCGGCCGGTTCTGGAAAGACGTTCACCTTGGCTGTTGAATACATCTCCCTGCTGGCCATCAACCCGATGGAATATCAAAACATCCTGGCTGTGACCTTCACCAACAAGGCTACTGCCGAGATGAAACAGCGCATCTTGGGAACGCTCTACGGCATTGCGCATGGATTGAAAAGCAGCGACGGATATGTCGAGAAGATATTGGAGAGCCTGAAAGAAAAGGCAACCCTGCCTCAGTATCAAGAAGAGCCCTATCGCTCAGCACTGAGAGAGATGGACTGCCACAAACTGAGACTGCGCGCAAAGGAGGCTTTGGCTAACATCATACACGACTACAGCCGCTTCCACATCACAACCATCGACTCGTTCTTCCAGAGCATTGTTCGCGAAATTGCCTACGAACTGGAACTTTCTACAAAGCTGAAGGTGGAGCTGGACGAAACAGAGGTGCTTTCCAATGCTGTGGAACAGATAATAGAGCAGCTGAAAGAGGACTCAAGCGAATTCCGTACCATCATCGAGTTCATCGAGGAGAAAATCAGAGAAAACCGTTCGTGGCAAGTCGAAGAGACTGTAAAGGAGTTTGGCAGCAACATTTTCAAGGAAAAATACCTGATTCATGGCGAAGAGATGCGCAAGCAGATAACGGACTTCGGCGCCATCTTCAAATATCGCAATGTCATCAACGACTATCTGAGCCAGAAGAAGCAGGATGTCATCAATCTGGGCATCCAGATGAAGCAAGCCTATGAAAGCATAGGAATGACGGAAAAGGACGGCAGCAAGAGTGTCGTCACATTCATAGAGAAGGTGTGCGCCTACCAAATAACAGAGCCAACCAATAATGCCAAAGGTACATTCTCTGACACTATAGAGGAGCACATCACAAACAGCGAAAAGTGGTTCAAGAAGGGGTCGAAGAATCAAGCATGGCTCAAGCCGCGCGTTGAACTGACGCTGATGCCTTTGCTGGCAGAAACCTTCAAGGCACACGACGAATATGTCAGCCATTTGCTTACTGTCCATGCCATAGGCCAGCACCTCTACTCGCTGATGCTGCTCAACAAGATTAGCCAGACGGTGAAATCGCTGAATGAGGAGAGCAGCCGATTCCTCCTTTCTGAAACAGCCAATTTCCTGCGCAATGTCATCAACAACCAAGACATTCCTTTCATCTACGAAAAGACTGGTGCTGTCATCAAGCACATCATGATTGATGAATTTCAAGATACCTCCACCCTGCAATGGAGCAACTTCAAACCGCTCATCCTGAACAGCCTTGCCACCGATGGTTCATGCCTGATTGTGGGTGACGTGAAGCAGAGCATCTACCGATTCCGTAACTCTGACTGGCAGATACTGAACAGCATAGAACAAGACGAAGAACTTAAGAACCACATGGGGAAAATCCCTGCCACGTACAATTTCCGTTCTTCAAGAAATGTGGTGGAATTCAACAATGAGCTGTTCAAGAATGCAGTCAACATCATGAAGGAAGACTGCCCTGCCCTCTCCTTAGCTTATGGCGATGTGAAACAGATAGCCAAGAAAGAAGAACATGCGGGTTTTGTACGGATAGAGAACATCGACTATCACAGCATCGACACGGAAAACCTGCCTGCGACTTGGGCGAAAGAAACAGCTGAGAACTATCATGAAGCAACCTTGCAGCGCATTCAACTATCAGTCAAAGAACTAATAGACAATGGCGTGAAAGCCAACGATATTACAATTCTCATACGGACCAACAATGAAGTACAGCTCATCAGCGATTACTTCAATCAACACCCTGATGTGGTCAACGTAAAGATTGTGTCTGACGATGCCTTCAGGCTCGATGCTTCGCCAGCCATCAACATCATCATTTGTGCATTGAGAGTGCTGGCCGAGCCAAGCAGCTCGCTGCATCTCGCCGCTCTCACCTATCATGCCTCCTCTATTCCGTCAGCCTTCAATCAGGAGGAGCAGGAAAAGATGCGATACCTTCCCATCGCAGAGCAAGTCGAACGCATTTATCAAATGTTCAACCTCGACCAGTTACCCCATCAGGACGCCTACCTCTTCTTCTTCAACGATCTGATAGAGCAGTTCTGTCAGGAAAACCTCACAGACCTCGATACATTCTTGCAAGCGTGGGATGAGAAACTTTGCGAGAAGACCATTCCCAACGGAACGGCAGATGGCGTGCGCATCATGACGATGCACAAGTCTAAGGGTTTGGAATTCTCCAGTGTCATCATTCCATCATGTTCGTGGTCCATCAAGCCCAAAGACAAAGAAGTGATATGGTGTATGCCCAAGCAAGCGCCTTACAACATGATGCCGCTTCTTCCCATCAGCGTCAATCGAGCCAAGAACAACAGCATTTTTGCCGATGACAGAAAAGAAGAAGAGTTGAAAACACTAGTGGACAATATCAATGTATTGTATGTAGCATTCACTCGTGCCAAGAATAACCTCATCATACTGACAGGCAACAAGTTGGGAGAAACATTGAATGAGAATGCACCCATAGAAAGCGCGCAGTCATTCCTCATCAGGTCTATCCCTGAGCAGATGCAGAAAAGCGATATTGATGGCGTTATCACCCGTTATGAGCTGGGGGCTATCGTTCCCACTCAGGCTCCAAAAGAAGAAAAGGAAAAGAACGTCATGGAGTGCGAATACGACTCATTGCCCGTATCGTTCGTCTCACATCCGTCAGCAGCGACATTTCGCCAAAGCTACGAGTCAGACCTGTTCATCACCCAAGACTCTCCCAATCCACGCTCGCAGAAGCATGCAGAACGCATCCGTCTCATCAGTTTAGGAAATCTCTATCACAGCATATTCCAGCACATCCACATTCCCAATGATGTGCCCCATGCCGTCCAAATGCTGAAATCAAAAGGATGCTTTGGTACATTGCTCGATGCGAAGGAAGCACAGGTTACCGTTACCAAACTGATTGAAGGCATTGCAGAGAATCACCCCGAATGGTTCTCGCCCGAATGGCAAACACTTAACGAGCGCGCCATCCTCTACCTCGAGAACAAAATACTGAAAACCAAGCGACCAGACCGCGTCATTGTCAAAGGGAACCAAGCCATCATCATCGACTACAAGACAGCACAAGGCGTCATCAAGACAGAAGCAGACGGGTGCCTTGTCGCTCCCAAGGACAACAGGGAACAACTGGAAAACTACAAAGAGCTGCTGCAGCAGATTGGCTATACGAACGTAAAAGCCTTCTTGTGGTACATACTTGATAATATCATTATTCCTATATAATAACTAACTAACAAATGAAAACAAAGAGAACCGCTTTTTTGCTGACCATGCTTGCCAGCATGACAACAGCCACACCGACCTCTGCACAGTTTGAAGGATTCGGCATGGGCGGATTCAATATGGGGAACTTCAACATGGAGGAGATGATGCCCAAAGTGAAGCACACCAAGATGGAACAGCTGGAGTCCAATCTGCCTGTCATCACCATTACCACCAATACCCCTCTGAATGCCCAGAAGAAAGTCGGTGCCAAGATGAGTATCGGAGATTACGAAGGAGACATCGGCATCAAGCTGCGTGGAAACAGCTCGCTATCTTTCAACCAAAAGAAATACACCATTGAAACAAGAGATGAAAACGGGAACGAGCTAAAGGCGGCTCTGCTGGACATGCCTGCAGGCAAAGACTGGGTGCTCCTCGCACCCTACAACGATGTGTCGATGGCGCGCGACCCACTCGCCTTCCAGCTGTGGAGAGACATGGGACATTGGGCACCACGCACACAAATGGTCGAGGTGCTGATGGATGGTGAATACCTTGGCGTCTATATCCTCTCAGAAGCAATCAAGCGAGGCTCTTCACGCGTCAACATTCCCAAACTGCAAGCGGAAGACACTGAGGGCATCAACCTGACAGGCGGATACATCCTACGCATCGATACCTATAACGAGGAGGACGCCACATTCCCCTCTAAAGTGCCAGGCATTGGAGAAGGGAGCATGAACAGCCAGATTACATGGTCATGCATCTATCCTAAAAAAAAGAATCTGCAGCCAGAACAAATGGCTTACATCCAGAACTACATCGACGAGATGGAGCAAGCCATTCAATCAGAGAATTTTGCAGACCCTCAGCAAGGTTATGCAAAATACATTGACGTGCCCTCGTTTGTCGACTACTTCATCCATACAGAACTGAGCTTAAATGCTGATGGATACAAAAGAAGCGCCTACTTCTACAAGGAGCGGCAGAATGCTGACGGTACAGGGGGAAAGCTCTTTGCTGGACCGGTTTGGGACTACAACTTGGCTTATGGGAATTGTAATTTCTGCAATGCGGACAAAATCGACGCATGGTGCTACGAAGGAGGCAACACACAACCAACCCCAGCCTTGTGGCAGCGATTGCTGCAAGACCCAGCTTTCCGAAAGGCTGTAAAGGAACGCTATCAGTCATTACGAAAGACTATTCTAAGCAATAAAGCCATCATCGACTACATAGACCAGCATGCTCAACTCGTGGCGCAGGCAAAAGATCGCCACTTCAAAGAATATCCAGAACTGCTGGAGAACGAACATGTAAAGAAGGACAACGAACGCCAGACACAAAAGGATGGACAGCAACCACAAGGTATGTTTGGAGGATTTGGAATGTTTGGCCGATTTGGTGGATTTGGAGGACAAGGCGGATTTGGAGGTTTCCCCATGATGCAAGGCGGAGGATTTGGAGGAGGCAATGCTATCTCATGGTTTGCCGCCTATCGCGTAAGTTCTTACGAAGAGGAAATAAAAATTCTCAAACAATGGCTTGCTAACCGCCTCGACTTTCTCGATCAAAACATAGACCGTTTCGACAAGGACTTCGAACCACGCATACAGAAACCTGCCGAGAGAGCGCCCATGAACAACGGCGGATTTCCCTTCTTCCCTTTTCCTGGTATATAAACAGCTCTAAATAGTATTTACTTTTGCAAACAACAGTTTAGCATCCTCATAACATGACACCATTCCTGAAACTTGTGGCAGATGACCTTTACAGAAAGCTTGGAGGCAATTTCCAAGACACCTGTATCATCTTTCCTAATAAACGTGCATCGCTTTTCTTTACAGAATATCTGTGGAGCAACAGCAATGGCGAAACGATGTGGACGCCAGAATACACCAGCATCAGCGAGTTGTTTGCAAGCCTGTCAGATTATACTACAGGGGACTCTATCTTTCTTGTCTTGAAGCTTTGGGAGGTGTACAGGGAGAAAATGCAACCCACCAAGCCGCTCGACCAGTTGTATGCACTGATGGAGACGATGTTGAGCGACTTCCAGGACATCGATAACAACATGGTCGATCCGTCGAAATTGTTCCTGAATATTGCGGAACTGAAAGAGATGACAGACTTTTCATTTCTAGAAGACGAACAGCGTGAGGCCATTGAATTATTTTTTGGAAAGTTCTTTACAGAACGTAATGCAAACACGCCGCTAAAAAGCCAGTTCAAAACGCTGTGGAACAAAATGACGGAACTATATGAGGCTTATCAAGCAGCACTGCTCGATACGGAAGAGGAGCCAATGCTTTATGAAGGCATGCTGAAGCGCAAGGTTGTCGAAGCATTGACAGGAAAGGATGAGGATGCAAGAATGCGTGTAGATGCAAGGCTATCCGCAAAGACTTACGTAGCAGTCGGCTTCAACGTGCTGAACAAGACAGAAATGGAGCTATTCCGCTACATCAAGCAAAATCGTGATGCCAAGTTTTATTGGGACTATGACATCGCCTACACAAAGCCTTTCATACACAACGGAGAAAGAGGGACAAAAAGACCAGAAGGAGTACTAAGTAAGTATGAGGCCGGGCAATTCATTTTAGGAAACATTAGGTTACTTGGCAATGAGTTTGAGGGGCAAGACCTGTTTAACAATATGCGCCAACCCAAGAAAATATCCTTCATTCAATCACCAACAGAAAATGCACAGACACGCTACATCAATGAGTGGATGAAAGTTCACGTGGGAAATGACAAGCCGTTAAAAGAATCGGCTGTCATTTTATGTAACGAGAATCTACTGCAACCCGTATTGTATAGCATCGGCGAAACAGATACCATCAACGTAACAATGGGTTATCCGCTAACCGAAACGCCCGCCTATTCGTTGGTACAGGCTTTGCTGGAACTACAGATGCACGGCCACACCATGTCTGGCGCATGGAGACACAAAAACGTTGCAGCAGTACTGAAGCATTCGTTTATCCAAAAGCTAGCAGGTAAAGATTGCAACGAAAAGTTACATGAACTAAAGAAGAAAAACGTTGTGTTTCCTGGACCAGAACGATTTGCTGATAACGAAATCATGCAACGCATCTTCACACATGTAACAGGTAAGAATTTGACATCATATCTGGCAGACATCATTTCTATGGTGGGGCACAGCTACCAAACTCATAAGAGTGACGAAGACAACTCACTGCAAATCTACAAAGAATGCATTTTTACAGCATATACCATCATTAACCGCATCCACACGTTGCAAGAAGGACACACTGCACTGGCTGTGAACGATGAGACGCAGGCACGCCTCATCCTGCAGCTGATGAGTCAAGCAACTATTCCGTTCCATGGCGAACCTGCCATCGGACTACAAGTGATGGGGCTGTTAGAAACCCGCAATATTGACTTCAGAAATATCATCATGCTCTCTGTCAATGAAGGCCAAATGCCCAAAGGAGACAAACGAACTTCTCTCATCCCCTATACACTACGCGCTGCCTACGGCTTGACCACCATAGAACGAGAAGTAAGCTTATACGCCTATTATTATTACCGATTGCTACAGCGCGCTGAAAACGTCACCCTCCTTTACAACTCAAGCACAGAGGGAGGGGGAAAAGGAGAAATGTCCCGTTTCATGCTTCAAACGCTCGCAGAAAAAGAAGAACTCTTCGGACATGATCAAGAAATCGAATTGAAGGCTTTTACTGCTTCTAGCGAAACCTTAAAAATTGAGGCTATTAGCGTGAAAAAAGACGCAGAAGTGATGAAGAGTCTGCATCAGCGATTCAACGAAGAACGCATTCTTTCTCCTTCAGCCATTAACACCTACATGAAGTGTCCGCTCAAGTTTTACTTCACCTATGTAGCAAGAATACGCCCTGAAGATGAGGTGTCGGACGATGTAGACAAAGCGATGTTTGGCACCATCTTTCACGATGCCATGCACCATCTCTACGAACCATACGAAGGAAGGCCATTCCATAGCAGCGAAGTCAAGAAGCTGGCTGAAGACGAGACCTTGATAATCCAGATGCTTAACAATGCCTTTGCTATCAATCTCTTCCATTATCCAGAAACAGACACCAACGGCAAGCACATCAACTACGGAAGAGAAAAGAAACTGCAACTCAATGGAACACAGCTCATCAATCGCCATGTTATCAAGGATTTTATCATCAATCAGATAAAAGCAGACGCGCAGATGGCTGAAGATTTAGAGAAACAAGGAGGATGGTGGCAAATCGTCAGCCAAGAAACCACTTATACCACAACACATCGTGGTCTCCTTTTTGGCGGTATTATCGACAGGCTCGACTTGCTTCACACCCCAGACGGAGACCGCATCCGAATCGTTGACTATAAAACCAGCAGCAAGCAGCATTCGACAAAAACGGTAAATGAACTCTTCGACCTTGAGAAATGCACAGGGAATTATCACATCATGCAAACCCTGTATTACTGCATGGTCTTAACTGCTCCTTCTTCCCCCTACGCCAACATTCCTGTCGTGCCCGCCCTCATGTATTGTGCAAAAAACTACGGAAACAACTACTCTGGCATTGTCAAACTCACCTCTCCAGATGTAGACAAAAAGAAGGAAATAGAAGATTTCAAGCAAGAATACGAAGAAGAGTATAGAAGTCTGCTGGAACAGAAAATCGATGAAATCTTTACGCCTTACGAGGAGAATACTCCCCATGGCATTTTCTCGCAATGCTCTGATGAACAGAATTGTGCATTCTGTGATTTCCTTTCCTTCTGCCAGCGACATCCTTCCGATTCGTATAGTACGCATTAGAGTTGCTTGTAAAAAATGAACATTCAAACCATATGGAAAAGTTTGAAATCAACATCCTCGGCTGTGGTGCAGCCCTTCCAACACCACGCAGACTTAGCTCCTCACAGATTGTCAACATCCGTGAGAAGCTGTTCATGCTCGACTGCGCTGAAGGGGCACAAATGGCATTACGACGTTCAAGGCTAAGCTTCTCGCATTTGCAAGCCATCTTCCTCACTCACTTGCATGGCGACCACGTGTTTGGGCTCATGGGACTTTTATCAACCTTCGGGCTGCTCGGCCGCATTCAAGATTTGCACATCTATGGACCTCAAGATCTGCAACGTGTATTCCAGCCACAAATCGACTACTTCTGTGCAGATTCCCCTTATCAAATCATACTCCACGAAGTAGACTCCAAAACTCCTCAGATTATCTACGAAGACCGTTCAGTCGTCATCTCAACCCTACCGCTCAAGCATCGTATTCCATGCTGCGGCTATCTCTTCCGTGAAAAACCAACCCCACGACATATTCGGCGGGACGTCATCGACTTCTATCAGATACCCATCTCACAGATTAACAATATCAAGGCAGGACTGGATTGGACCACAGAAGACGGAACGTTCATCCCTAATGACCGCCTGACGACTCCCCCCGACCCTGTCCGTTCTTATGCCTACTGCACCGACACAGCCTATCGTCCTCAATTAGCAGAAATGTTGAAAGACGTGACCTGCATTTATCACGAGGGAACATTCACCCAAGAACATGAGATACTTGCAAAGAAAACCTTCCACAGCACAGCTGCACAAGCAGCACAAATAGCACTCGATGCTCAAGCCTGTCGCCTCATTATCGGTCACTTTTCTTCACGATACAAATCAGAAGACGTTCTCCTCCATGAAGCTCAACAAATATTTCCCAACACAATCCTTGCAGAAGACGGAATGAAAGTTGTGCTATAAAGGCAAGTTTCCTAATCATAACATGAAAACTCATCAACAAAAAAAGGCTGGGAATCTCCAGCCTTTTTTTGTTGCCCCCAAAGTCAGCAAATGCTTATTTTTCTGCTTTCGTTTCTTTCTCTGTTTTCTTGCTTACAGGGACATCGGTCATGTCACCTACCACAAAGATTCTTGCCAGTTCATCCTTACAGTTTGAAATGATGGTAATGTACTGTTTGAAACGACCCGGCATCTTATTTGACCCATCATATACCACAGAGATTTCGCCAGAAGCACCAGGAGCAATAAAGTCCTTAGGATAATTTGCAACAGTACAACCACAACTTACACGCACAGAATTGATGACAAGTTTAGCCTTTCCCACATTGGTGAACTTAAACACACACTTACGAACAGGTTCGTCCATAGAAAAAGTTCCCAAATCAACAGTTGTCTTCTCAAACTTAATCTCAGGATATTTCTTAGCTTGTACACCAAGCGTCAAGGCGAAAAACGCCAACAACATCAATAGTTTTGTCTTCATATAGTCTTATCTGTATTTGTTTGTTGTGCAAAAGTAACACAAAATCCCATTAAAAAGATAAAAGTCGCCTGAATTTCAGTTTTTTTTTGTAATTTTGCACGATTTTTGTGCCAATAAGGCATGATTTCATAACAGGAAACAAAACTATTAATTATAATGATGAATAAAAACACACTTACAGGTTTCGTTTTGATGGCTCTTGTCGTCTTTGGTTTCGCAGCATACGAGAACCACTCTCGCAGCATTCAGGCAGAAGAGATGCGCATACAAGACTCCATCAATGCCGTAAACTATGCTAAAGAAGTAAAAGAAGAACAAAAGAAAGCTGAAAAAATCGCAGAGGAAATTGCAGATACGCTCAATCCTCTTTTCGAAGCACGCACAGGAAAGGCAGGAGTCACTGTCATCGAGAACGAGCTGCTGAAAGTCACGCTAACAAATCTGGGCGGTCAGATGCAGAAAGTGGAGATGAAAGACAGCACCTACAAAAGCCAAGATGGCAGCAACATCGTCCTGTTCGACAGGGAAGAGCAGAACATGCGCTTCTTGTTAGACGGTAAAACAGCCAACATCATCACCGACGAGCTCTTTTTCACACCGACAGACATAACAGAAAGTGGTGTGACAATGCACTTGCCTATCGCTAACGGCTCAATCGACATCATCTACTCGCTCAAGCCCAACTCATACATCCTCGACATGGATGTAAAGGCAAACAACCTCGAAGGCTTCTTCCCATCCAACACCAAGTCCATGCAAATAGAATGGACAGAGGATATGAGGCAGCAAGAAAAAGGCTACGACTTCGAAACTCGTTATGCCACCATCACCTACAGAGACACAAACGGTGACACACAAGAGCTGTCAGTAACAGGTAGCGATGCAGAAGAGGATGAGTTTGAAGAAAAAGCTGAATGGATTGCCTACAAGACTCAGTTTTTCAGCCAGATATTCATAGCAGATTCCCCATTCAGCATCAACAGCATGTCCTCATCACAGCTCGAGAAAGGCTCTGGCTATCTGAAAACCTACCAGACCAGCCTCACAACAGCATTCGACACAAAGGGAATCAAGCCAAGCAGTTTCCATTTCTACCTTGGTCCTAACAAGTTCTCCACCTTGGCAAAGAACGAGGAACTCCTTGCGTCAGAAGAAGACCTCGACCTGCAATCCCTCGTATACATGGGCTGGCCAGTCATCAAGTGGATCAACCGCTTCGTCTTCCTCTATGCCTTTGACTTCCTCACAGGACTCGGCTTGAACATGGGAATTGTTTTGGTGCTTCTCACCCTCATCGTGAAAATCATCGTATTCCCACTGATGAAGAAATCCTACCTCTCTTCAGCCAACATGCGCGTGTTGCGCCCTAAGATGGACGAAATCAGCGCCAAGTATCCCAAGCCAGAAGATGCCATGCTGAAGCAGCAGGAAATCATGAAACTCTATAGCGAATACGGTGTAAGTCCTATGGGCGGATGCATGCCAATGCTCATTCAGATGCCAATCTGGATTGCCCTGTTCAACTTCATCCCTAACTACATAGAGATGCGTGGCGAGTCATTCCTTTGGGCAGACG
The DNA here is from genome assembly GCA_017507385.1 of Bacteroidaceae bacterium. GTDB lineage: Bacteria > Bacteroidota > Bacteroidia > Bacteroidales > Bacteroidaceae > Minthosoma. The sequence goes on from JAFWAX010000032.1 coordinate 31,729, forward strand.
ATCTCTCCACCTATGACGACGTCATCAACTGGGGCTTCAACATCTGGGGCATCGGCGACCACATCTCCATCTTCTGCGTCCTCTGGTGCGTGGCAACCGTTGCAAGTTCCATCGTCACTCAACGCCAGCAACAGTACTCCATGACCGCAGAGCAACAGCAACAAATGAAAATGATGAAATGGATGATGTATCTCATGCCACTCATCTTCTTCTTCTCATTCAACAGCTACAGCTCTGGACTCAACTGGTACTACTTCATCTCCTCATTAGTGAGCGTGCTCATGATGTGGGTTCTGCGCAAGACCACAGACGACAACAAGCTGCTGGCCAAACTGGAGAAGCGCCATGCTGAACGCAAAGCAAGTGCCGGAGACAAGAAAAAGACATCAAGCATTATGGAACGCTTGCAGGCTATGCAGGAAAAACAGATGGAAATTCTCAAGCAGCAGCAAGAAGAAAGAAATAAACAAAAGAACTAATTAATACGCATTTAGAGTTAGAAGCCCCAACTGCCATTCCGCGCAGACGGCTTCTAACTCTAAACGCATCAATACTAACTCTAAAATTCAATACAATGGCAAAACATGGACATCCTCAAGGACTCTACCTGCTCTTCGTGACCGAAATGGCAGAACGCTTCAGCTACTACGGCATGCGAGCACTCTTCGTCCTCTATCTCGTCGCTGCATTCTTCGACAGCGCTGAGGCAAGCCAAATCTATGGTTCCTACACAGGACTCGTTTACCTCACCCCACTGCTGGGCGGATACATCGCCGACCGCTACTGGGGCAACCGCCGCTCCATCATCGTAGGCGGAACCGTTATGGCATTAGGACAATTCCTCATGTTCGCATCAGCCTGCTTCGTGCAGCAAAGTATCTTCACCGACCCCACAACTGGCGGTGTCATCAGCGAGTCTGTCAATAACAACCTCTCACTCACCCTCATGTTTGCAGGACTTACAGCGCTCATCATCGGAAACGGTTTCTTCAAGCCCAACATCTCCACCATGGTGGGCGACCTTTACGCGCCACAAGACCGCCGCAAGGATTCTGCCTTCACCATCTTTTATATGGGTATCAACGTCGGCGCATTCATCGCTCCACTCGTATGCGGTTCTATCGCCTCAGGTGGCAACTGGATGAATCCTGGCGCATTCAAGTGGGGATTCTTCTGCGCAGGCGTAGCCATGGTGCTGTCCATCGTTGTCTTCATCATCGGTAAAAACAAATACCTCAAGACCCCAGACGGACTCGCTATCGGACTCCCTCCTGCACAAAGCCAGCTGCTGCAACAGAAAGAGACCCAAGCAAAAGCTGAAGATGCAGCACCAAAAGCCAAGAATTCACCTCTTCGCCTGTGGGGATGCCTGCTGGGAGCCATCACGCTGTTCGCTGTGTTCTCTTTAGATGTCAACAACTTCAATGACTACATCTCAGCAGCCATCTACGCCATTTCCATCGCACTCCCAGTCTTCATCATCACAGACAGAGGATTGACCACAGTCGAGAAAATGCGCATCGGTGTCATCTACATCATCGCAGTCTTCGTCATCTTCTTCTGGAGCGCCTTTGAGCAGGCAGGCTCATCACTGACCATCTTCGCTGATCAGCAGTGCGACCGCACCATCGGCGACTGGGAAATGCCAACCACATGGTTCCAGTCTATCAATCCAATTGTTGTAGTCACCTTCGCCCCCATCATGGCAACCCTTTGGGAAACACTCGCCAAATACAAGCTCGAGCCAGCATCACCAGTGAAGCAAGCAATCGGTCTCCTGCTCCTCGCCATCGGATATGCCATCATCGCCTTTGGCACAGATGGACTCGGCGAAGGACAGAAAGCATCTATGTGGTGGCTCTTTGCTCTCTACTTCACTCACACAATCGGTGAACTCTCCCTCTCTCCTATTGGACTTTCTATGGTCAACAAACTCTCCCCTGCTCACCTCGCATCCCTCCTCATGGGTGTATGGTTCATGAGCAACGCTGCCAGCAACATCCTTGCCGGCGAGCTTGCCACACTTCTTCCTATAGCAGGACAGCCTGTTCGTTCATTCCTCGGTTTTGAAATCGCAACACTCACCGACTTCTTCACCCTCTTCGCTGTCATGGCAGGCGTTGCAGCAATCCTCCTGTTTGCTCTTTGCCCACTATTGAAGAAGATGATGAAAGGCGTAGAATAAACCGAATTAAACATACTTTTATTCTCGACAGCGAAAAGCAACAAAAAAGACATCCGCAATGCCAGGCAAAGGTGTTGCGGATATCTTTTTTTATGAAGAGCCAGACAGTTCCCCGTCAGAATCTCTTATGCAGCAACTTGGCTATCGACTTGAACCAATTACAGCTTAGTCATGTGGTAGCCCATTCTTTTCAACTGCATAGCAGCGCCAAACAGGTAAAGTTGGTGCAGACATGAGACATAAGCATTAAAAGCCTCCTTAGTTCCTGGCTCGATATTCTGATGACGAAGAGCATTGTAAACACGGGAAGCACATTCTCCAACCAGTTTCTCCAGCAAAGCATAGTCGTTCCCACTCAGCAAAAGCACCTCTTCACGAATATATTCATCCATGCTGTCATAGCCTCGCTTATCCCTCATGTACACATATAAATCGTCTATTTTTGTATAAGATTCCCATTCCGTATCCCAAAACTTTGCGACAGCCATGCCTATATACATCATCCAACCAAGTGAGGCAGACGGGAAATCATTAAATTCTCTTATCCCATCAGGGAGATAGGATTTGGCAATCTCCTCCCATCTATCTTCCATGTCAGGACACTCAGGCAGACGCTCATCCATCTCCTTTATCGCAAGGAGATAATGATGCAGGTCTTGGTGCAACTTATCTTCAAATGTCAGTTCCATAATTATTTCTAAATATTATTGATTATATAAACTCCTATCTCAAAGGATTAAGCGGTCTCATATTTCTCTTAAAAGATAATCTCAAAGAAAGATATTTGATTTCCCTTGGACAGATAAACAAAAGTACCAATAAATTCAGAAAAACTCAACCTTTCTATGAAAAATTTTACATATTGACGCATTTTGATGCTTACCTATCAGAAACGCCTAACTCTATACTAAGGTTACGTTGCAAATGGCAAAATTATTAGTATTTCCCAATTTCCTGTTCGACTTTATACATATATTGACGTGGATGCACATATATAAATTCGCTGCCCATTGCTGCAGAAAAAGAAGAAAGGTGTAGAATAAATTTGAGGAAAATAAAAAACGATAGACCTAATCATCAGGTCACCTATTCAAACAATGGCAAAGAGGGTATTCCCCCTTGCCTTTGTCTTTTATCATATTTTCTTTCAACCTACATGAGTTCAGCGAAACAAAGTTCGGCATAATTAATTTGTATTCCTTGCATTTCCTACATGCTCACCGTGTGCATAATATTTAAAACATCATGTTTGAAAAATTTCGCACACGGTTTATTAAACATTAAGTAGGCGGTAAGGACAAAATGAGATGAATTAAAGTTTAATCTCAATCCTTTTTCATCACAATTATTTTGTATTCTCCCCACTTAATTGTAACTTTGCAATCAAGTATCGGCAAATCGTCACATCATGACGCTTGCAAAAGCAAGATGGAGCCTCGGCGGAGGTGCTGGTACGAACATATTAGAATTATTAACAAGCGTTTGCTGTTATTCGGAATTGCTTCAAGAACCTGAGAAATTCAAACAAGTCCAGTCCGAAAGAATAAGTCGCAAACGCCTATGCGTTTAGCATGGGCGTGACTTATCTGGACTGGTAGGCAATTCTCAGGGCCTTTGAAGCATGGATGATGAACGTCCGTGCTTTCTTTTGCCCTGTTGCCTACCTCCGAAGATAAGCACACGCAGAAAGTATGGCCTATGGCAAATACAAACCTTGCTAACGCAAAGAATGCGAAGAACGACGAGTTCTACACACAGTATGCTGACATTCAAAAGGAAATAAACGCCTATCTGGATTATAACCCCGATGTGTTTCGTGACAAGACGGTACTCTTACCATGCGATGACCCCGAATGGAGCAACTTCACAAAGTTCTTTGCACAGAACTTTGAGCTGCTGGGCTTGAAAAAGCTGATTTCCACCAGTTATGCACCAGATTCGAAGAAGTTCAAGGCTGGTTACCAACTCACACTCTTTGAGACGGAAGCACCTCAATTTGACCCGCAAAAGACCCAAACACACGGAAAGATTTTTGTTTTAAATCGTGATGTAACTAGTGACAACCGCATTGACATAAACGACTTGCAATGGCAATACTTGGAGGGTGACGGGGATTTCCGCAGCAATGAGATTAAAGCACTCAGGGATAAGGCAGACATTATAGTGACCAATCCTCCTTTTTCGCTATTTAGAGAGTTTATGGCATGGATTATGGATGCAAGAAAGAAGTTTTTGATTATCGGAAACATGAATGCCATTACTTACAAAGAAGTATTTCCTCTCATCAAGGATAATCTTGTTTGGCTTGGAGCGACAGGATTCGTTACAGATATGGTGTTTGGTGTCCCCAAAGGAACTATTGTTAAAGAAAGTGATAAAAAGAAAGCGGAGCGCCTTGGTTATGTTGGTGATTACACCCGACTGGGAAATTCATGCTGGTTTACTAATATTGACCATGGAAGACGACATCGGCCACAGCAATTAATGACGATGGAAGAAAACCTTAAGCATAGCAAACATAAGGTCATTCGAGAAAATAAAAAATATGATAAATACGACAATTATGATGCAATAGAAATAGCATATTCTGACGCGATTCCATGTGACTATACAGAAGCGATGGGAGTGCCCATATCATTCATTGACAGATATTGTCCAGAACAATTTGAAATACTTGGAGCATCTGAAAGTGAGGGAAAAGGCTTTTCCAATGGATTATGGAAAGAAGAAAGTGGAATAGCCCAACCCTTAGTAAAAGGAGAGAAAATATACAAAAGATTGTTTATCAAAAAGAAAGAAGCATGAAAACCACACTAGAAATATATACTGTTAAGCAGATTTGCGACGGCTTCGAATATAATGAACTAGAAGGAAAAGGTCTGTATGGCTTGGCCGGTCAATTGACCATTCAGCCTGAATATCAGCGCAACTACATCTATGCAGATGGAAAGAAAGACGTAGCTGTGATAGAGTCGGTATTGAAAGGCTATCCTCTGGGATTACTTTACTTCAACAAAGTAGAGGACAGACGTTTGGAAGTGCTGGATGGACAGCAACGCATCACTTCATTAGGACGTTTTATCAAAAATAAATTTGCCGTACAACAGAATGGCATGGAACAAATCTTTGATGGATTAAACAAGGAGAAGCAACAAAAAATACTCAATACGGAATTACTCGTATACATCTGTGAGGGTGAGGGTGACAACGCAGAGGAGGAAATCAAGGAGTGGTTTAAGACCATCAACATTGCAGGCATTCCATTGAACAAACAAGAGGAATTGAATGCTGTTTATAGCGGAAAATTCGTCACGCTATGCAAGGCTGAGTTCAGCAACTCGCAGAATGCCAACATTCAAAAATGGGAATCATACGTAAAAGGCCCTGCCAATCGTCAGCAATTCTTGGCTACAGCTTTGGAATGGGTGAGTAAAGGGAATGTGGACGGTTATATGTCTGCCCATCGCCACGACGAGAACATCAACGAGATTAAAACTTACTTCAACACGGTGATTGACTGGGTGGACAGCAAGTTCGATGATGTGTATAATGAAATGCAGGGCTTGAACTGGGGCGAACTGTATGAGCGTTTCCACAACCAGCCGTTGAATCACGCAAAACTGTCGCAAGAAGTACGTGAATTGATACAAGACGATTATGTTACCAATAGGAAAGGCATCTTCGAGTATGTGCTCGGAGGTTGTCTAGACACAAAGCTATTGAATATACGCTTATTCGACAAAACAACTATGCGTAAAGTATATCAACAACAGACCGAAAAAGCTAAAGTACAGAAAGTTTCCAATTGTCCCTATTGTGCCATTGGTCATGATGCCAATTTCCAACGCATTTGGAAACAAGAGGAAATGGATGCTGACCATGTAGCGGCATGGAGCAAAGGCGGAAGTACGGACATCAAGAACTGTCAAATGTTGTGCAAGACACATAATAGAGCAAAAGGGAATAAATAATAAAGTTACAGAATCATTCTTTTATAATTTACCCAGCATAAAAAAGGAGTTGCACACAATGCAACTCCTTCATATTTAAGATTATATTTATTTCTTGAGCTTTGCAATGCTTTCCGTCAGAGCGGCAATCTTTGTTTCGGCATCACTTTGTTTCTTGCGTTCCAACTCTACCACTTGGGCAGGTGCGTTGGCTACGAAACGTTCGTTGGAGAGTTTCTTCTGCACGCCCACGAGGAAGCCCTGCAGGTGCTTCAGCTCTGCTTCCATCTTTTGGATTTCAGCTTCCGTGTCAATCAAGTTGCCCAACTGAACAGCATATTCAGTTGTTCCCAACATGAAGGCAGAAGTGCCGTCGCTCTTAGCCTGAACATTCTGAATCTCAGCAAGTGAAGCCATCTTCTTGATGATTGCGTTAAGGGCTGGACACGGGGTTACGTTTTTACCAGCATCTGCGGACTGAACAATCTCAAGGGTGAGAGGTTCACGTGGAGAGATGTTCTTGCTCTGACGAACTGCACGCACTCCTGAGATAATCTGCTTAGCCTCTTCATACTGTGCCATGAGCTGCGCATCTTCTGCTGTTGGCGCATCAAGCACAAGCGTGTCAACCATGATGCTTTCGCCACCCTTGCGCTCTGCGATGTGCTGATAGAGCTCTTCGGTGATGAATGGCATGAAAGGATGAATAATTTTCATCAACTGCTCAAAGAACTGGAGAGTTGCCTTGAATGTTGCGGCATCAATAGGTGCCTGATATGCAGGTTTAATCATTTCAAGATACCAGCCAGAGAACTCATCGGTAAATAACTTGAATACAGCCATTAGCGCCTCGTTGAGACGATACTTAGAGTAGAGGTCATTGATTTCTGCCACCGCAGTCTTAATAACTGCTTCCATCCATGCAATGGTTCTCTTGTTCTCCATAGGCTGTTCCAATGTCTCTGCAACCTCCCAGCCCTTCACCAGTCGGAAGGCATTCCAAATCTTGTTGCAGAATGCTGCACCCTGCTGACAGAGCTGCTCATCGAAGAGGATGTCATTTCCTGCTGGTGCAGAGAGAAGCATACCCATACGCACACCGTCTGCTCCATACTTGTCAATCAACCCAAGCGGATCTGGTGAATTACCAAGTGATTTTGACATCTTACGACCAAGTTTGTCTCGTACAATACCAGTAAAATACACATTGCGGAAAGGAACATCTTTCATATACTCCTCACCTGCCATAATCATACGAGCAACCCAGAAGAAGATGATATCTGGTCCAGTAACAAGGTCGGCTGTTGGATAATAGTAACTAATTTCCTCATTTCCTGGATTGTTGATACCATCAAACAGAGAAACTGGCCAAAGCCATGAAGAGAACCATGTGTCGAGTGCATCTTCATCGCGAACAAGCTGATCTATGGTGATATTCTCATAGCCTGATATTTTCTTGGCTTCTTCCAACGCCTCTTCTGCTGTAAAGGCAACTACAAACTTCTCCTCTTCCCCCTCAGTTGTTGGCAGGAAGTAAGCCGGGATGCGATGTCCCCACCATAGCTGACGGCTGATGCACCAATCCTGAATATTCTCGAGCCAGTTACGGTATGTTGTGACATATTTTGTCGGATAGAACTTAATTTTACCTTCAAGAACAGGAGGAAGGGCAATGTCGGCAAAATGCTTCATTGAGAGGAACCACTGCTTGCAGAGGCGTGGTTCAACAGCTGTATCCTGATTACGCTCCGAGTAGCCCACTTTATTGTCATAGTCTTCAACCTTTTCCAGCAGAGATGCCTCCTGAAGGTCGATGGCAATCTGCTTGCGTACATCCATACGGTCTTCCCCAACATAAAGTCCAGCAGCCTCAGAGAGCGTTCCATCGGGATTGAATATGTCGATTGTCTCAAGATTATGAGTCTTGCCAAGTGCGTAGTCGTTTACGTCGTGAGCAGGGGTAACCTTCAGACAGCCAGTTCCGAATTCGATGTCAACATAGCGGTCCTCAATGACAGGAATGACACGGTTAACTAACGGGACAACAACCTTATGTCCACGAAGCCATTGATTCTTAGGATCCTTAGGGTTCACACACATCGCCGTGTCACCCATTATTGTTTCAGGACGCGTGGTGGCAACAACGGCATAATATCTACCATTTTCATCCTGATGAATTACCTCACCCTCTTCGCCAGATGGGCATACAGGATTAGTGTCGGCATCAGCCACATAGTAACGAAGATGATAAAGTTTACTCTTCTCATCACGATATATGACCTCTTCCGTAGAAAGAACGGTCTGAGCCTTTGGGTCCCAGTTCACCATGCGGAGTCCACGATAAATTAGTCCCTTTTTGTAGAGATCAACAAACACCTTGAGAACACTCTCACTACGAAGTTCGTCCATTGTGAAAGCAGTACGGTCCCAATCGCAAGATGCGCCCAAACGACGTAACTGTTTAAGGATAATACCTCCGTGTTCGTCAGTCCATTCCCATGCGTGCTTGAGGAATTCCTCACGTGTAAGGTCACGCTTCTTGATGCCCTGCTCTGCAAGACGATTCACCACCTTTGCCTCGGTTGCAATAGAAGCATGGTCTGTTCCAGGCACCCAGCAAGCATTCTTTCCATCTATGCGTGCCTTACGGATAAGAATGTCCTGAATGGTGTTGTTGAGCATGTGTCCCATGTGAAGTACACCTGTCACATTTGGGGGAGGGATCACAATGGTGTATGGCTGGCGGCCATCGGGCTTACTTGCAAACAGTTTGTGGTCAATCCAATACTGGTACCACTTGCCCTCTACTTCAGAAGGATTATAATTTTTTGCTAATTCCATATAATTTTATTTTAATTTTTATTCAAATCTAATGGTGTCTGATGGCTTTCCAAGGCTAATGAGGTGTGAACTTCCCCGTATTACAAGCGTAGCAACCAGCACAGTCAAAACGTTTACTGCAAGAATGAACAACCAGTCAAATGCAATCGGAACTACATCAATGTAATAGACTGACGCATCAAGCTTGACAAGACGATACTCTTGCTGCAGCCAACACAGAAGCAAGCCTACCGCATTACCCAACAGTAACCCTCTGCCTACCAGCATGATGCTGAAATTGCTGAATATCTTGCGTACAATGCCGTTGGTCGCCCCCAACACTTTCAATGTCCCTATCATGTTGATACGCTCAAGCATAATGATAAGCAATCCGCTGGCAACAGTAAAGGCACTCACCAGCATCATCAGGACGAGAATCATCGTTACATTCATGTCTAAAACTGACAACCACGCAAAGGTATGCTCTGCAATGGTCTTGATGCTGAAAACTCCGTAAGTCACACCGTTGCGGTCAGTACCACGACAGAACTGCTGAAGTTGACGCGTCAACTCTTCCACCTTATCGAAGTTATGCACTGTTATCTCCAATCCCGACGATTCATCCTTCTCCCAGTTGTTCAATCTGCGTACTGTATATATATCAGTGATGACATAATTTTCATCGTAGTCGTTCATGTGAGTCTCAAACACCCCCGCAATGGTCAGGCGTCGCGCCCTCATCTCCTCTTCTCCCATGAAGTAGGCAAAAATTCTGTCCCCAGCCTCGACACCAAGGTCTGATGCCACCTTGCGAGAAATCACAATCTGGTTAGAAGATTCCTCCGAAGAGAACTGCGGCATCTCGCCTTCCACCAGACAGCTTTTCAAGAACTCCGTATCGTAGTCTTCGCCTATTCCCTTGAAATTCAATCCACAGAAGTCATCATCTGTTTTCAGTACACCCAGCTTATTGGCAAACATCTGCACATGCTTGATTCCCGGCACACTTTTCACAGCATGGAGCAAGGTATCATTCGTCAGCACAGGCAAAATCTCATACCGCTGGTTCTGTGTCAGACTAACCATCTGAATGTGGCTTCCGAAGCCCATCACCTTCGAGCTAACCTCTCGCTTGAATCCAAGTACGACGGCAAGGCTAATCAGCATGACCATCATTCCAACCGCCACTCCGAACATCGCTATACGAACAGCAGGACGAGAAAAATGCTCCCCGTCGGCTGCACGATCTGCAAATATTCGTCTGGCTATGAAGAACTCGAAAGACACCTTTTCACACTTTACGTCTCACGGAGTCACTCGTTCTCCACTCGTCCAGGATAAGCCTCCAGCGCCTTTCTCAGCACGAAGAGGGCACGAACAAGGTCTTCCTTCTTCAGCACATAGGCAATACGCACCTCATTCTTTCCTGCACCCGGAGTTGTGTAGAAACCTGAAGCTGGAGCCATCATCACAGTCTCGCCCTCATAATCGAAGTCAGAAAGACACCATGCACAAAACTTCTCGCAATCGTCCACAGGCAGACGTGCCACCGTATAGAATGCACCCATTGGGATGGGAGAATATACACCAGGTATGCGGTTCAATCCATCAATCAGGCACTTACGTCTCTCTACATACTCATCATAAATGTCACGCGAATATTCTTCGGGAGCATCCAGACTCGCCTCAGCTGCAATCTGTCCGATAAGCGGAGGGCTCAAGCGTGCCTGACAGAACTTCATTACCGCCTTGCGAATCTCCTCATTCTTCGTAATGAGCGCACCAATGCGGATTCCGCACTCGCTGTAACGCTTTGACACTGAATCAATCAGCACCACATTCTGCTCAACTCCTTCTAAGTGGCAGGCAGAGATATAAGGCGAGCCTGTGTAGATAAACTCGCGATACACCTCGTCTGAAAAGAGATACAAATCATACTTCTTCACCAGATCACGAATCTGGTTCATCTCACGACGCGTATAGAGGTAGCCCGTCGGGTTGTTTGGGTTGCAGATGAGAATTGCACGCGTACGTTCATTTATCAGTTCCTCAAACTTCTCAACTTTTGGCAGCGAGAAACCCTCTTCAATTGTCGTAGCAATGGTACGAATCACCGCACCTGCTGAAATGGCAAACGCCATATAGTTGGCATAGGCTGGTTCTGGGACAATGATTTCATCGCCAGGATTCAGGCAGGCTAAGAAAGCGAACAGAACAGCTTCGCTTCCTCCGCTGGTGATGATAATGTCATCAGCCGTCAGCCGAATGTCAAACTTTGCATAATAGTCAACCAATTTCTTGCGATAGCTGAGGTACCCCTGTGACGGACTGTACTCCAGAATCTTGCGGTCTATGTTCTTGATAGCATCCAGTGCCACCTGCGGAGTTGGCAAGTCTGGCTGTCCGATGTTCAGATGATACACCTTCACTCCGCGCGCCTTAGCGTCCTCTGCTAAAGGAGCCAGCTTGCGGATAGGCGAACTCGGCATCTCATTTCCACGTATTGATATTTGAGGCATATCTGATTAGATGTTGTTATTTCTTATGATTGAACAGTACAATAATTATGCAAAGTTACGAATTTCTTGCGGCAAAATATCCCTATATAAAAAAGAATTTCTAAATTTGTGAAAAATTTGCCACCATGAAAGTTGGATTGATACAAAACAAGTGCTGCGCAAACGTCAGCCAAAACATCGAGCACATGGCTCAGAGCATTCGTCAAGCTGCAGCAGACGGAGCCGAACTCATCATACTTCAGGAATTGCACAATTCACTGTATTTCTGCCAAGAGGAAAACACACAGATGTTCGACCTTGCAGAGCCTATCCCTGGACCATCTACAGACATCTACGGAAAGCTCGCCAAAGAACTTTCCGTTGTGATTGTCACTTCACTCTTCGAAAAAAGAGCACCTGGCCTCTATCACAACACAGCGGTCGTATTGGAAAAAGACGGCTCCATTGCAGGGAAATACCGAAAAATGCACATACCCGACGACCCTGCCTATTACGAGAAATTCTATTTTACTCCCGGCGACATAGGCTTTCATCCCATCGACACAAGCGTTGGCCGATTAGGAGTGCAAGTGTGTTGGGATCAATGGTATCCCGAAGGAGCGCGGCTCATGGCACTGCAGGGAGCAGAATTGCTCATCTACCCTACGGCCATCGGCTACGAATCGTCCGATACAGAAGCAGAACAGACTCGCCAACGAGAAGCATGGATGACTGTACAAAGAGGTCATGCCGTAGCTAACGGATTGCCTGTCATTGCCGTCAACCGCACAGGACACGAAACGGATCCAACAGGACAGACTCGCGGCATCCAGTTCTGGGGCAGCAGTTTCATCGCAGGACCGCAAGGAGAACTGCTCTATTGCGCACCTAAAGACGAGGAGGCAGTGGCTGTGATTGACATTGACATGAAACGTTGCGAGAATGTGCGCCGCTGGTGGCCATTCCTGCGCGACCGCCGCATCGAAGAATTTGGCCAACTGAGCAAACGCTACATCGACGAATGAAAACTATTCTCAAAAGAATAAAAAAATGGCTCCAGTCGCTATCACCGCGCACTGGAGCCATTGTGCTTATCCTCTGTCTGCCCTGCTACCTCATATCCTTCATCCAGATGCTGTTTCCCCTCAACATCGAGACAAAAAGCATCCTGTGGACCATCTTCTTCGGATTAGCCAAAACCTTCCAGTACGCAGGCATTACCATCCTTGGAGCTGAAGGTTACAGAAGGCTAAAGAAACACATCAAGCCAAAGTGGTACAGACGGAACAAATGAAAAAGCAATTAACCGTACCCCTCGGGTACGACGCACCGCACCCCTCGAGTCCGCCATGGCGTACCCGAGGGGTGCGGTTATATAGAAAGACACATTAGAACATTGTCTCAATAAATTTGAGCACAGTCTAATTCACTGAACACACGTTTTTTATTTCAAATTCTTCCACAAGTTAGGGAGGAAACGATAATACAGCAAGTGTTTCCATGCCACCAAATCATGAGCACCATTGCTGCCTACATAGTATTCGTGCTTGATGCCCATCTCGTCCAACTCTTCGTGCAGCTTCTGATGGCGAGCCATCGGACCCGTTTCATGTGTACCTGCACCCAGGAAGAGGTAGTCAATCTTGTCGTTGACATCCTTATCGTACAGAGCGGGAGTTTCCTTGATATCAATGGCAGAGCTTAACAGACCAAAATTAGCAAAAAGATCAAGGCAACGGAAGCCTACGTATTGTGACAGACGTCCTCCCATGGACAAGCCGCTGATGGCACGTGCCTTGCGGTCTTTGATGACATTGTAACGCGATTCGATGTAAGGGATGATGCTTTTACGGTATTCTTCCTCCATCATCGGAAAAGCCAATTCTGTGTGTTTGGGATGCATGCGTGTCACCATCTGGTCGTTAGGGAAGACAACAATCATCGGTTCGGCCTTGCCTTCAGCAATGAGGTTGTCAAGAATAAAGTTGGCCTTGCCATGCATGACCCAAGTTTCGGTCAAGTCACCCGACCCTCCCATAAGGTAGAGCGTGGGATATTTTTTCTCTGGATCATAATTAGCTGGTGTATAGACAATCATGTCGCGCACCCCTTTCGTCACCTCAGAATAGTAGTAATGCGTGGTGAGACTTCCGTGAGGCACATTGGGCTTAGCATCATAGAAGGCCGGTTCTTCTCCGTGAACCTGCAAGATGCTGAATGCCGGCATGGCTGCATGGCCTATGTAAGTATTGTTAGGGTCAACATTCTGCACACCATCGACGATGAAATAATAGAAATAGATTTCGGGGGTCAATGGGCCAATGGTAAGAGTCCACAAGCCATCAGCATCTTTGGTAAAGGGTACACGTTTACGGGCATCGGCTCCAACGAACATGTTACCGGTAAGCAGCACCTCTTCGGCCTTTGGGGCATGAAGGCGAAAAGTTACCGTATGGTCGTCATGAACTTCTGGCGAAATAACATTGCAACTGAACGGAGTGATGTTTTCCGTATTTTTCTGAGGTGCCCAATCAACGTTGACGTGTGATTGTTGGGCACAAAGCGCAGTGGCGCATAGGAGCATCCACAATGATAACGCATACTTTTTCATACAATAATAGTTATTTTATTAGCGATAATAGGTGTTATTTATGCAAAAGTAAGTTATATTTGCTAAATGACAAAGAAATCTCAAAAAAATAGTCTCATAAACAGGTAATAATGCAACAATAAGAACGAAAGCTCAAGACCTACGCCTGTGGTTGAATCTAAAAAGTTAATCCATCACCTTGCTATTAAAACACATCAAGCAAAGTAATGGATTAACTCCTTAACTTCTTAAATTTCAATTCTTACTTCACTTTCACCTTGACGGGTTTTGACTCGTTGTGCAGGCGGTCAAGCGCCGTCACCACATATACCGTACCACGTTCTGCTGAGGGAAGTTGGCATGAGAGCTGGCTTGTGATGAGGAAAAGGTTTGAAGAAGACTCCAAATTGATTTTCTCACCTGCTGCAAACTTGTAGATAGCATATTGACGTGCTTTATCCATCTCTCTCTTTGCCTTAGGAGATGCCCATGTGAGAATGCCCTGTTCGGCGAGCTTCACTTTCCGTGGTTTCTTGGGAGCTTTCAAGTCAATGTAAGGCATGAGCGGCTGCAGAGCAGGGGTCGAATGGTAAACCTGCTCCAGCACGGTGCGATAGTTACCAGGGTTATCGACCACAGCAGCTGCATACCACTGACAAGAGCCCTTTACGTTTGACATAGAACGCTGCAAGTCATACTTGGCCGGCATCTGGTGGGAAGCTGGATTACGGGGGTCAACCCCCTTGACCGTACGCTCCACATCTTGCCCGATGAATAGAGGTCGCTGACCGCAGTAGTCATTCCACCACTTGATGAGCACCTCGTAATCGGCTGCTTTCGTTCCGAGATTCCAATATATTTGAGGTATGTTATAATCAACCCATCCATTTTCCACCCAACAAACAATGTCAGCATACAAGTCATCGAAGTTCTCCGTTCCGTTGGTGGCGCTTCCCTCTTTTGAGTTCACGCCAGAAGGATTATTGCGGTAGATGCCGAAAGGAGACACACCGAACTTTACCCATGGTTTTATATCGCGAATGAGGAAATGAAGGTCGCGGATGAGCAGATTGACATTGTCACGCCGCCAGTCCTCGATGGAAGCAAATCCTCTTGGATCCGCTCTGTAGAAACGTTCATCGGGAATTTCAACACCTGCAACGGGATATGGGTAGAAGTAGTCATCCATGTGAATACCATCAACATCGTAGTTCTGCAGAATATCTTCCACTACCATGCAGGTGTAGGTACGGTTGGCTTCAAGAGCTGGATTGAAAATGTAAAGTCCGTCATATTCAAACATACGCTCTGGATGACGTACAGCGGGATGATTGGATGCAAGTTCATTGGTAAACTTAGTCTTGGCACGATAGGGATTAATCCAAGCATGACACTCCATCTCGCGCTGATGGCATTGCTCTATCATCCACGCCAGAGGATCCCAACCATCGGAAGGTGCAGTTCCCTGCTTTCCTGTGAGATAGCGCGACCATGGTTCGTAACTTGACTTGTAGAGGGCGTCGCCTTCTGCACGCACTTGGAAAAGAATGGCATTAATGCCACACTCCTGCAGCACATCGAGCTGAGAAGAGAGCATCTGCCGAATCTGAGCAGGCGTTTTGCCGATGTATTGCCCATTAACACATTGTATCCACGCACCGCGAAACTCACGCTTGGGGTTTGCGGCTGCAAGGGAAGTCCAGAACGAGCAACAAAAAACTAATAGTAAAAGTATCTTTTTCATAAAAACTTATTTTCCTTAATCAGCATTCTCTCTTACAGAAATGGAGTGAGCAAATTGCCCAACCAGCCCTGAAACTGCTTGCCTATCGAACGAGTCTTCCAATATCCTTTCTCCATTCGTGTGGATGTCTTCAGTTGGTCGTTGAACAACTGCGTGAGCTCTGCTGTCACCTTTTTACTGAAAATGACAGCATTGACTTCATAGTCGCAGCGCAGGGAACGAGCATCCATGTTGCTTGAACCGATGGTGCAGTAAAGGTCATCGACCATCATAATCTTGGTATGGTGGAAACCGCCATGGAAGAGAAACACGTTGGCTCCTCGCTTGGCCAGATTGTTTCCAACATAATGGGAAGCTTCAGGAGTGAGAGGAATGTCGCTCTTGGCCGATAACAATATCTGTACATCGACTCCTCTGTCAATGGCATTCTTCAAGGCCTTTCGTACTTTATGCGTAGGAACGAAATACGGACTGATGAGGAGGACTTTGTGCTGCGCAGTGTTGAGCATCTCTGCAAAAAGGTCACGGATCGCATCTGAGCTGTGAGGCGGATGACGATCTACAATGGCCAGACGCAGCTGGTCACCACTCTGATGATGCGTTGGAAAATACTTTTCGCCACTCAGGTATTCACCTGTCTCATCCGTCCACATACGGCAGAAGATAGCATGCAGTTCATTGACCACTGGTCCTTCCACACGCATGTGCATGTCGTGCCAAGGTCCAATCTCAGGGATTCCTTCGATGTAATAATCAGCCACATTCATGCCACCAGTATAAGCAATGCGTCCGTCAATGATAACGATTTTTCGGTGATCGCGAGGTATGATATGATTAACCCATGGGAAGCGAATCGGATCAAATTTAACCAGCTGGATGCCAAGCGAGCAGATGGAATCATGCATCTGGCGGCTGATGGGCTTATTATTGGACGAATTGCCAAATGCGTCGTAAAGCGCACGTACCTCGACACCTTCTTTGACTTTTTGGGCAAGCAGATGGAAGAGAAGTCCTGCTATAGAGTCGTTCCTGAAATTGAAATACTCAAGATGGATGAAAGATTTTGCTTCACGAACTGCTTCAAACAAGTCAACGAACTTATCGTGCCCTGTCTTGAGCAGCTTCACGGAATTCCCATCATACACCTTAATGCCCCGATCACGCAGATGCTGCATCATGACCGCATCGGAAGTCTGGGCGCACAGCGTGGTATAAAAAAGAAATGTGACAGTACTGAAAATAAATAATACTAAGAATCGTCTCATCTATCTGTAATTACTTCCTCTTTGACTGCTTCTCGCGTTTATTTTTCTTGCCTAATTTGTTTCCGTTCTTTTTCATGTCCTTTTTAGGGAACATTTTCTTACTAAAGGCTTTCGCTTTGCGGCCTTTCTTCATGTCTTTCTTCACAAAAGCATCAACCTGCTCTGCAATGGCTTTCATGCCTGCAATAGAAGGATGACCAGCCTTCTTTTCAATGTCTTGCAATTCAATGACAGGAACGTTGTAGTGAGCGCAGATATTCTTGACAGAAGAGTCGATGGCATCTGAGAGTTCACTGTTCAGGATGAAATAAATCTTCACGCCCAGATACCGCTTCGTCATGTAATCGAGCATCTTAGCTAATGAAGGACGGAAAGACTTCAAATCATCTTTTGTCCATCCTGAATACTTGTACTCACCTATAGGTGCAGGAACCCATGAGTCGTTAGTAGCACCAAACACGAAAATGATATCGGGATTACCAAGATTAGAAGAACGAGTCACGAAAGAACGTGGGGTATAATCCGCTCCGCCATAACCAGAAGAGGATATGGTTGAACCACTGTAGGAATTGTTCATGCACAGACGCCAGTCATTCTTCTTTATAAGCTGATGCCACCAAGTGTCTTCTACAGCAACGACATCGTTATCAACCTGCTGTCTGTCTAAAAAATACCATGCTTCATTGTGACTTGGAGTCAAGTAGCCTTCAAAAGTCGAATAGCTGTCACCGAAAATAGTTACAGACAATCCACTACCTTTCTGAGCCAAAGAAATGGAAAAAGTAAAGATTGAGACAAAAAGGGTTAAAGCTAACTTTTTCATAACCTTACCAGTTTATAGTTTTAATTTCATTTTGTTGAAGATATTGATTACAAAGACTAAAATGATGGTTACCAAAGAATCCTCGATAGGCAGACAATGGAGAAGGATGAGCTGACTTCAGCACATAATGCTTGGAGGAATCGATAAGTTTCGCTTTGCTCTGGGCAAAACTGCCCCAAAGAATAAAGACGACGTGCTCTTTCTTCTCGCTAACCATCCGTATGACTGCATCAGTGAATGTTTCCCAGCCCTTTCCTTGATGACTCGCTGCCGCATGGGCACGAACAGTCAGCGTAGCATTGAGTAGAAGAACTCCCTGCTGTGCCCACCTCGTCAAGTTCCCTGATGCTGGGATTGGAGTACCAATGTCTGACTGAATTTCTACAAAGATGTTGCGAAGCGAAGGAGGGAAAGGAACACCCTCATTGACAGAGAAGCATAGTCCGTGAGCTTGCCCCGGCTCATGATAAGGATCCTGCCCTATCAGCACAACTCTCACATCTTCCCAAGGGCAAAGATTGAAAGCATTGAATATCATCGGCCCTGGAGGATAGCAAATGCCATTTGCGTATTCTGATTTCACAAACTTAATAAGCTGCTCAAAATAAGGTTTATCAAATTCTTCCTGCAACCTCTCAAGCCACGATTTCTCTATGTTGACTTTTGCCATGTTTCAATCTTTAGTCATTTTCTATCACTCAACCAAACCAGCCTCTGCCCATGAAGCAACCAGGCTTTTCACATCTTCTGCCGCACATGTCTGCTCCACCTCATATTCCTCCAAAAGCAGCCTTACCAACTCCTCTTCTGAAAAATCCCGACCTACAACCTTATCCCAAAGCAAAGCTGCCGATTCGTTAAGAGTGATAACCTTCGTAAAGTCGATATTTTCCTTACCATGCGCAATGATGATATTTTCACCACAAATATTACGCATTTCAAAACCTTCTTTAATCTTCATATAATTAATCTTTATTGAATTTACTTTTCCACCTGTTTGGCCATTGGTGCAGCCACACAAGCCTGTAGAATGCCAACAGGTAACGACGCATGGGATACAAGCGTGGCCACACAGCAGAATACAGTCTCCACCATCGCGACGTAGCCACCGTGTAGGTGACACCTTTTCTTATCACTTGCAACAGCTTTGCCCTCAGCTTTTCTTCGGGGAAGCATTCTGTACCTTCGACATTCCCGTCGCCACGCATCGTTATCATCCCCTCCGAAATCCGTTCTACACGATGACACACAAAATGCCCTTCCGACAATTCCGCAAGAACCACATCGCCCACACGAACGGAATCAGCCTTTCCCAAGACCAGCTTATCTCTCCCATCCTCTATGAACGGACGCATGCTGTCGCCACGCGCCACAATGGTTGCAGTATGTCCTTCTTCTATCAAGCGAATGATTTGAGGCAAGAAAACGCTGTTGTCAACCGTAAATTTATGCATGCTCTTTTTTACCAGAAAGTGTTGTGTAACTGAGACGGCAGGCGTCTTCGTCGGGCAAATTCTCCAAGAAAAACACAGGAACCTGTTCCAGCACCTTGCTCACAGTATCGCATACACCTACATAATCCCGACGATCCCATTTCATCACCGAGCATGAAGGCAGCAACGATGCGAACGCATCTACGATGCTCATGCGTTCAATCCTGTTATACGGAGCCTGTTTCAGCTGCAAGAAGCCTTTCACAATCGCATCTTCATTTTTGTAGCAAGGCGTTTTACCGCTCCAAGGAGAACCATAAACACGCACTCTGCCGTCATTGCATACACGCACAACCGGATTGTCGTCGTTAAGAAGTTCTGCCCCAGGAATATATCTCAACCAATTAGCCGTATGAGTACTCTTTCCCGTACCGCTGACTCCAAGACAGAGATACCCATCGCCGTCCTTCTGCATCACGGAGGCGTGCATGAGCAGCGTCATCCTGCTTGCACCTGCAAAAGCATACATCATCATTAAAGCATTGTTCAAGCCGAATGAGCGCATGCCGTCATCACCATTCAGGCATACTCTTGCCGAAGTGAAGTCGGGCAAAGCCTGAATCAGGCAGCAATGCCTACCCGATACGTCGCTGACAAGAATCTGATAAGAGCCATCATCCAGCACATATACGCCATGATTGTTTCCTCCACAGTCAAACTGCCCTATCTCCACCCCCTTCCGATCAGGTCTCCAGCTATCATCCACAACTAATTCAAAGAGCAAGCTGTCAATTCCCTCCATGTCTATAATCCTAAAAGGGTCACTCGACTTGAGCAATGCTGCAGAATTACGTTCGTCACGAAAATCCACGCTATAACAATGTCCACCAACTTTATAGAACTCTTTCATTTTCACTTGCCTCCATCTTTCTTGTCTTGTTCAAATTCCCACACATATTGAGCCCATCCTGTTTCCGCAAATGCTGCATTGTAATTCATCGTCACATATTCATCATATATTTTGCGAGGTACAAACATCGACAATCCGCAACATTGAGATTCATTGATGTACACTTTTCCTTTCTCGTTATCGCTATACCAATAGCCGGCATGCTTGCAGTTTACGACCTTTGACACCTCATGCAACCATGACTCATATTCCGTCTCATCCAGTATCTGCTGCATCACGCCTTGCATGTCGAATAGGTCAGGACTTCCAAAGCCCCATTCTTCACAGCGAAAATAATTCAGCAAAGAATTGTATGGAAGAGAAAAGAGCGCATCCTTATGCTTTGCCAACAGCTCTTTCATGTAAGCTGAATATGCGGGTAAATGCTCTGTGTTCACAGCAGAAATGACGATGCCATAGGGATTGCCTTGGTTACAATACTGAGCGTAGTACGCATTCACCATCTCATCCGCATAAGCATCCTTCTTGAACATTGCCCTCACCATTGTTGTATAATAAGCACCAGGTCCAGGAATCTCTGCTGGAGATGCGACAATATAGCGAGCGGCATTCCGCAACTCGTAAGCATTCTCTACACACTGCATCATGCACGCATCAAAAAGAATGAAATCCACTCCCCCCTTTTCTTCAAGGGCACAAGCCATATCGGCAATATCCATCTGATTGCCAGGAATGCGTGTGGCCGAGTTTTTTCCATTGTCCAATCCGAATGCCCGCCTCCTTGTGTCAGAAGATAGAGATGTGTCGCCAGAGTATGTGGAGGGTATCCATCCTGAAGCGTGCGACCACATCACCAACCCGTAACTGTCTGCTGGATAGTACGTCTGAACATAATCCACGAAATCCGAAAGTACCGAAGCTGAAGCTGAATTAAGCTCGTCTGTATATGTTTTCACGGGATTCAGTTCTGAAAGGCTAAAAGCTTTCACGTTTCTGTCAAGCACATAGATGCGAGGCAATGACACATCGTCCAAAAATATCACCAAACGGTCGTGAGCATACGGCGTCATGTCCTTCATGCCTGCTATCATTTCGCGGATATCGACAGCAGCAGCCCCCGACAGGTCATTCTCTGCCGCCATATACACCATCACTGTCCTGCTGGGTGCGTATGACGAATCAGGAAGAACTTCTTCCTCTTCCTGCTGATCTGAATCAGAGCATGATGATAACCAACAAGTTGCAATAACGCATAAAAGCATTATTGCAACCGTTCTCCCTTCTGCTATGATATGTCGGAATCCCTTACTCATCTTGTAGCACATCCACTGGATGCCTGAACTTGAAGTCAGCGTCGTTCAATATGACAACCTTTTTTTCTGGATTATCCAAATAAAACTTCTTAACCTTATAGAGTTCTTTAGAGAGTTTTTTACGTTTTTCTGAATAGAAAACACAAGAAGTCTGATTGGCCAGATACAGTCTGTCTTCCAGAAACGACTCCAACTGATAGCTGAAAGCTGCGCGGTATGGCAAAAACGATGTCTTCTTTTTCAAATCTATGCTATCAACTTCATGGATAGCTGTGATATAAACAACAGAATCCGTCAGCTGCTGGCTCACACCAAACAAATAGATTTTCCCTGTTCCCTTTACCATCTCTTGAGCTACAGACGTGAAAGCCATCAACAGAAACAGCATTGCAAAAACGCATCTCTTCATATCATTTCTTTACTTTTGAATTGTATTTAGGATTCTGATTGTCAAGCTTCATTGCATAATGACCAAGCCCACAACCCTTCTGCACCATCATCATCCGAGATATGTTTTCAGAAGGCGGCTCTTAGACTGTGTACGGAGACGGCGAATGGCTTTTTCCTTGATTTGCCTTACACGTTCACGAGTAAGATTGAAACGGTCGCCTATTTCTTCCAAAGTCTTTTCTGGCTCACCTAAGCCGAAAAACATTTTGATAATCTCTTTTTCACGAGTTGTCAGCGTATCAAGCGCACGTTCTATTTCACGCTGCAAAGACTCTGTCACCAGCGTCTTGTCTGCCGACGGAGAATCTGGATTAGAAAGCACGTCAAGCAAGCTGTTGTCTTCTCCTTCCACAAAGGGCGCATCAACACTGATATGACGACCGCTCTGCTTCATGGTATCAGCAACCTTGTCCACAGGAAGGTCCAGCTGCATTGCGAGTTCCTCTGGTGAAGGACGGCGCTCATTCTCCTGCTCAAACTTGGAGAAAGCCTTTCCTATCTTTGCCAATGAGCCCACCTGATTCAACGGCAAACGCACAATACGGCTCTGCTCTGCCAATGCCTGCAGAATGCTCTGACGAATCCACCACACAGCATAGCTGATAAACTTAAATCCTCGTGTCTCGTCAAACTTCTCTGCAGCTTTAATCAAACCTAAGTTTCCCTCATTGATGAGGTCAGGCAAACTCAAGCCCTGATTCTGATACTGCTTTGCCACAGACACGACGAAACGCAAGTTGGCTTTGGTCAACTTCTCAAGAGCACGACGGCCTTCCACACCTCCCTTGCGAATCTTGGCAGCAAGTTCAACCTCTTCTTCTACAGTAATTAACTCCTCACGACCGATTTCCTGCAAGTACTTATCCAGCGAAGCACTTTCACGGTTCGTGATTGACTTGGTGATTTTTAATTGTCTCATAGAAATTTTGCAAAATTCATACAAAGATAGGACTTTTTTAAGGCATTTTCAAAACTTTCACATAAATTATTCCATAAAAAGGTTAAAAACGGACTTTCACCTCTTGTTCATGTGCACTTTTGTCCATTGAAAATAACTTTTTCTCGCCATTCCACACATCTAAAGCTTACCACAAAACGGTGTGCCCCACATCGAATCATCGTTATGGGGCACATCGAGATGTCGGTGTGGGGCACACCGTTTATAAGGCATTTCAGAAAAAAGAGGGCACTCCTTAATGGAATGCCCTCTTGCAGGAAGCGGGGAGGAGATGTGATGAAACTCCGACGTAATAAGATTTGAGCATTTGCCGCCCTTTGTAATCCACCGACTCAAAGGTTTCCAGAAACCGAAGCTCCATATTCAACGACATGGCGACTTCTGGGTTGTGGCCCGCCATTAGACGGCAAAATCATCTCGGTTTCAATAAATAATTTGATGAGTATCCCGATCGATCCTGTACCCCCGCTATATGTTTATTTCCATCTTTGTTCCCAAACACGCTTGCTTGGCAGACTTCCATATTTCTTATTTTTAGCAAAGGTAAGTCTTTTCGATGAAAAATGCAAGGAATTTCGGAAAAAAATCCCAATCCCTTGCATTTTTAACATTCAGCAAAATCAATCATCCAACTGGATAGCGAACGACATGGATCTGCCAGCAGGGGTCTTTCCCCATATCCAGAGAGTGCGCTCATCACTTGCCTGTGCATTCCTGAATACTGCTTCCAAGTCAGCTTTTGTCCTGATATTGTGGTTGTTGACTTTCAGGATGATGAAATTTTCCGGCATGCCCGCATCTTTCAGATAGCCCGCCTTCAGCGAAGTAACCTGTATGCCGTATGGCATGTTGAGATTTTGCTTCTGCTTGTCTGTCAGCTCTTTGAATTCAGCACCAAGCAAATCTATGTTCTGTGCCTTTACCACATTCGTGTTGCCTTTTGCATTGCGGAAAGTAACGGTTACCGTTCTCTCCTTCTTATCGCGGATGTAACCCACCTTAGCCTTGTCGCCAGGACGATACTGGGTTGTTGCCTCCTGCAATTCTGACATTTGCTTAATAGCCTTGCCATCAACAGACACGATGATGTCGCCCTTCTGAATGCCTGCTTCGGCAGCAGCACCGCCCTCAACAGCCTCATCCACATACACACCATCAACAGTTCCGAAATCAGCCTTGAAATCACTATTCTTAGACTTCTCCCTCGTTACATAATCATGCAACGTCATTCCGCTGATGCCAAACATAGCACGCTGGACGGTACCAAATGAGCGGAGATCGGTCACCACTTTTTTCATGATGGTCGTAGGAATGGCAAAACCATAGCCCGTGAACGAACCTGTCTGCGAATAGAGCATCGCGTTGATTCCCACCAATTCGCCTCGAACATTCACCAGCGCACCTCCAGAATTGCCCTGATTGATAGCAGCATCTGTCTGAATAAATGACTCTATTCCATTCCTGTTTGCGTGAAGATTGCGAGCTTTAGCCGAAACTATGCCAGCAGTCACAGTCGAAGTAAGATTGAAAGGATTACCAACAGCAAGAACCCATTCACCAACTTTCAAATTGTCAGAATCACCTATGACAATAGCAGGAAGGCCTGTTGCCTCTACTTTCAGCAAAGCAAGATCCGTGTCACTATCGAGACCTATGACACGTGCAGTAAACTCCCTGTTGTCATTCAACGTAATAGTAATTTCATCAGCATTTTCTACAACGTGATTATTAGTAACGATGTATCCATCTTCAGAAATAATGACTCCCGAACCTGCCGCTTCACGTTTAGGCGTCTGCATTTGCCGACGTTGAGTTCCGCCTTGTCCGCGTCCGAAGAAATCCTCAAAGAAATCCGCAAATGGGTCTTGATATTCTATCGTCCTGGTCTTACTAACCTGTACACATTTAATATAAACAACTGCATTGCAAGCCTTCTCGGCAGCCTCAGTCAAATCAACCGGCTGCGACACGGGCAAAGCCGTATTGGACAATCGCATCAGCTTTGGTTGTTCCATCGTTAATTCCTGTACAGGCAATTCCTTTTCATTCGTTTTCTGTGCATACGAATACACGCATGCTCCTGTCAATCCTGAAAAGAAAGCCACACCAACCAATGCACCATAAAATTTTGTTTTTTGTTTCATAGTCTTTGTGTTGTTTTATTATTTGTTAATTAGTAATTTATTAATTCTGCATTCGACGTTTCACATTCTCCTGTTTCATGTTTTTCAGTGGTAAACATTCATTCAACCAAACGGTCTCTAAAAGCAGGAAAATGCCTATTTTATTCGATTTCGGCAACAAAATAACAACAAAAAGACACGTCATCCAAACATTTTCAAAAAGTTTTTTCATTTCATTGAAATAGTTTAACAAATGCCACCCAATTGTTAACAGCTATTAAGAATACCCGTTAACAAATTCACAATTCATTAACGATTCGTGTCAATCCAACACATCCCGCCGGATTCACCTTGCGCACCCCCTCTCCTTGCCCACTCCACACCCTCATGAGCTCATCAATAAACCTCAGCATTCGCCATTCCCCCTACCGCAATTACGCTACGCCCTCCATCATCATTACGTTACACCCTGCATCGCAATTACGCTGCGCTCTCCACCATTCATACCCATTCTTCTGCACAACAGCCTAATCAATTCATCTTACATAATGCCTCTACCCCTCATTGTCCCTATAGCAGTTCCAAAAACATCACATTCAACCACAAAAATAAAAAAAACAATCCTTTCATTTTGACTTGTCTATGCTTAGTCGTATCTTTGCAAACGGAAAAGAAAAGGTGACCATAAATATGGCAAAGATACAAATACCTACAGTTTTACCTTATAACAGTAAGAGTGCCACAAGCATTTACGAGTACAGCAAAGGGTTATTAGGCAACACGCTAAGAGATTTTGTTTGGGAAGGTTATGAACCCAAGAAAGGCAAAGGTGCCTTGGGACAGATGGCCTAGAATATACTAACCGATGTTACTGCATAATTATGAGAAAAGAGTATACGAATGATGATGTATATGATTTCCTTGCGAAGGAATGCCGACACAGTCCTGAGTTATGGGAAAAATTTGGAGAAGGTATTCTTTCCCACGTGAAAGATGTGGACTTCTGGGATTCATTATCCGAACATTTGGATTGCCTCCGAGTATGCAACGAGTGCAGGAAACCAATGATTGTAGGTTATGTGGTTAATGGATGCGACACCTACTGTTCTGACGAATGCATGCACAAACGCCTGTCTGGCCAAGAATACAAAGAGCTCTATGACGATGGTAATGGCGATACTTATTGGACTGTCTGGTACGAAGATTCTATAACATATAAACGCTAACAAGTAAATAATACAACTATATGGCCAAGAAACAATCAATTACAAAGAATTGTCCTCCAATTCAATTCTTCTTTGTACCAACGCTGAAAGCATTGGATGAACTTGGAGGTTCTGGTTCAAACGAGGAAATATATAATCGGGTGTTAATCATGACGAAACTACCGACCAAGGTCATTGACATAATGCATAATTTTACGATGACAGAGGTTGAGTATAGGTTGTTTTGGGCAAGAACTTATTTGAAAAATTATGGTGCCATTGAAAACAGCAAGCACAAAGTGTGGGCGTTAACTACCAAAGGTGCAAAAATGCTGAAAAATGATAATATAGACCCCAAAGATATATATAATTTCACCACAAAGAAGCGTGGTAAAAAAGATATATCTTCTGAAGAAGATGTGGTTGAAACTGAATCTGTCAACTGGAGAGAACAAATAACAGATATTCTTCAGCATCTCAACCCTTATGCGTTTGAAAGACTGGCTCAAAGACTACTCCGCGAATGCGGTTTTTCTGATGTACAAGTAACAAAACGTTCAGGTGATGGCGGTATTGATGGAACTGGTAAACTCCGTATACAAGGAATATTTAGTTTCAATGTAGCTTTCCAGTGCAAAAGGTACAAGGGTCAAGTTGGCGCTGCTACGATACGCGATTTCAGAGGTTCGCTTGGTACGAACATCGAAAAAGGTGTTCTCATAACCACTGGAGCCTTCACAAAAGCCGCAAAAGAAGAAGCTTCTAGTGAAGGAAAAAGATTAATTGATTTGATGGACGGAGAAGAGTTAATAAACAAATTGGCAGAATATGGAATAGGGCTGAACGAAGTAAAATCATATGAAGTTGACGAAGATTTCTTCAATTCTTTGATAGAACAATAATTTCCGCCCAAGAGTTTGCCCAAATGGCAATATCATAAAGGTTCCCCAAAGATTAACCATGTATCTAAAGAGGGACATGAATATGTATTACACCCTCATATCATATTGTCATGTACTTTGTATAACCTCATTTTTCAAGTCATCCTTGCCTCAAAAACTCTTCAGCTTTGGCTATCGTGTCGAGCTTGCCTACATCGAGGAGTTGAAGTTGCGAATCATAACAGCACCGAATATCCACTTGGTGACAAATGCTAAGATAAAAATCGATAATGGAGAACTTTCCTTGCCAGGCATCCATAAGGGGAAGAAGAGAAGGATGAAAAACTTGTATGCCTGAATAAGCAAACTTTTGAAAGTGTGAATCAATCGTTGACAACTGATAATCTTTCTCTAATGATTTGATTTCTGGATATGGCGACTTGATTTCTCCTGTTGCGACATTTGTCCAACCGACGAGACGACTTGCATCATCAAAAAGGAGATAGCGTTGCGTATTGCGCTGAGATACAAGCAAAAGCGTGGAGTTTACGCCATTATAAAGAGAAAGAAGATCTGCATTAGAGAGAATGTCAACATTGTGGACAAGAATTGGGGCTTCATGAGAAAAAAGGGTCGCAGCTTGCTTAAGTCCCCCGCCTGTTTCAAGCAGCATATCTGTCTCATCGCTAAACTTGATATTGACACCAAAGGCATCGTTCGTTTCAACAAAATCAATAATTTGTTGAGCAAAATGATGCACATTGATAACGATTTCATTTACACCTACTCCCTTCAATTTCTCGATGAGAATTTGTATAAGCGGTTTTCCACAAATGGGCACCATTGCTTTAGGCATAGTATCTGTTAGAGGTTTAAGACGAGTGCCAAGACCGGCTGCGAAAATGAGTGCATTCATAATCGTGAAGAATAAAAATTCAGGATTAAGGTGTTAGAATTTGGGTGATTCCTTGTTCACGATGGGAGACACGAACCTCTACACCAAACTTTTCACAAATGTGTTCTGCTACATGCTGCGCACTATAAACGGAACGATGGCGTCCACCTGTACAGCCAAAGGAAATTTGCATATTAGCAAAACCTCGATCTTTGAAGCGTGCCACATGAAAATCGACAATCTTATAAACACTATCGAGAAAGGCAAGTATTTCCCCATCGGCTTCGAGGAAGTCAATCACAGGTTGGTCAAGACCTGTAAAAGGCTTGTACTCATCATAACGTCCTGGGTTATGCGTACTTCGGCAATCAAACACATAGCCTCCCCCATTGCCTGTTTCATCTTCTGGAATGCCTTTCTTGAACGAAAAGGAGAAGACACGGACAACAAGTGGCGTTGATTTTTGCTTATTAAGGTATGTATTATCGTTTTGCAGATAAGCCGCCACTTTGGCTTTCTTCGCAGCCTCTTCTTCCCGGCTTGCTTCTTCTTGAGCATTAAGGGAAATGAGTTCCTGAGCAACCTCTTTGAGATACGGGTATGACTCACATACTCCCAACGCCAATTCACTTCTTAAATTACTGATGGCCAAAGGTATGCTATTTGCAAAATACGTTTTCTTTTCCCAAAGACCCCGATAACCATAAGCACCAAGAACCTGAAGGATACGGAAAAGGACAAAAAGATGCAAACGCTTCAAAAACACTTCTTTATCAATAGTCTTATAAGGTTGCAAAGCCTCAAGATATTCATCTATCAAGAGATTGCGTTCTGAATTGGAAAATCTCGCTGACGACTGCCATAAAAAAGAAGCCACATCATAAAAAATAGGACCTCGACGACCTCCTTGAAAGTCTATAAAATAAGGCTCCCCCTCTTTTAGCATGACATTGCGTGACTGAAAATCACGATAAAGGAAGGTGTTTTCCTGTTCTGCAAGGATGTCATCTGCCAAATGTTCAAAATCTTGCTGCAATTTGAACTCATTGAATTCCAATCCCTTCAATTTCAAAAAGCAATACTTGAAATAATTGAGGTCAAACATGACACTCGTCCTATCCATCTCTTGCTGAGGATAGCAATGCTTAAAAAGATTGTTTGCACTTTCATTCACAACAGGCAAAAACTGAAAACGCGGCAACAGTTTGATGGTTGCACGTAAAGCTGCAAGTGCCTCTTCGTCTAATGTGCCATCGCTCTGACGATGCTGCAACATCAATGAATACAACGATTCATCTCCACAATCTTCTTGCAAATAAACCATTCTATCATCTGAGACTAACAACACTTCTGGAACAGGCAAATTTCCTTGTCTAAATATTTGTGCCAACCCCAGAAATGCTTCGTTCTCTTCCTTATTAGTTCCTATAACTGCGATTAAGCTGCTCGTTTCATCCGTAACTCGGAAGTAACGACGATTGCTGCCAGCTCCAGCTAAAGGAATAACACATTGAGGATTATGTCCAGTCAAACGTTGATAGATTTGGTAAACTCTTTCCATTTTCACTCTTTCCTTTTCCAAAGGCTAATCACCTTATTTCTAATTACCATGAAATGAATAACACTAACAATCACCAACAAAAGTGTTCCAACCAAAAGGGCGGGAAAAACGCCTTGCACATCTATATCAGGGAAAACATATCCCAAACAGTCTATATATATAGTTCTCACTATCAACATAATAGCAACAGCAAGTATCAACACTAACACGTTAAGAGAGATAGCCATCACCTGATAAGGAAACGAAACTTTTGCTGGAGAATAACCAAGCAGCAATAAATTCTCGAGTTTCATGCTATTTTTTTGTACAAGCAAGAAAATACTCAACATCAAAATATAAAACGAGAGAATACTAATAACAAAGCCAACTCCCATTACAATACTCACAATCAGGCGTAAAACAAAAGTAGTTTTCGATGCATCCAACTTATCTTCATCCGTCTCATAACCATTCTCTTGCAAATAAGTTACGATACGTTCATCAGCAGGATTTTCCACTTCTACAATAAGACGAGTAGGATTTTTCACCGCATTCGGATTCATATACTCTTCATTTGCCCATTGCATAAAGGTTTCAGGCACAAGAATGGTATTCAGACGTGATGAGAAGCCAACAATGCGACCCCAAAATTCACGAGTTTCATCATTGCTGCCAATCAGAATCTTCAATCTCATAGCCCCAAGAATCCCCTCACTAAGTTTAGGCAATCCTTTACCCTGAGCATAACCGAAATTATAAAGGTCGAGATAGTTCTTTGGCAAAATAATGGGAATCTCATCATCCCCCTCCACATAGTTCCAAGCATCACTTTTCACATCAACAAATTCATCGGGAACACTCTCGAAGAACATCTCTGTGGAGAAATTCACAAACCCTTCCACATCGAAACGTGCCTTCACATTGAACGAGCTGGGTGTGAAAGCACCTATGCGCTCCACGAAATCCTCATTATTCAACTCCTCAATTTCCGCACTACTGAATGTATTGTTCTTACCCGTCAACCCCGAAAGTGCACCTATTTTCTTGTTGACAATCAGATAGTCAGCCTTCATAAAACTATCCCCATTGTCAAGTGTCTTATAATCAATATAGAACTGCACACCCAGCAAGATGATAGCCACACCCACCAGATTGGCAAAGAAGAACCCCACGAACTGTGGGATGCTGATGTGCTGCCGCAAAAGTTTCCATACCAGTTTCATCTTCATCACCATTTATAGGTTAAACACTCTTTCATACTCCAGATTGATATGCTTGCCAATGCTGGTAGCAATGATGGCAGCTCCTTGCTTCTTAGCTTCGGCGGCCATGATGCGTCCCATGATTTCAGCATTGGTGTCATCGAGGTGGCTGATGGGCTCATCTACAAACAGGAAATCGAAGGGCTGGCACAAGGCGCGTATCAACGCCACACGCTGCTGTTGCCCGAACGACATGCGTTCCACTTTGACACCAAGTTTATCGATAATGCCCAGCATCTCAAACCACTCCTTTATTTGTTTTTTCTTCTGAAAACCTGTCAGTTTGTTCTTGATTTGTACATTCTCCAAGGCCGTCAGTTCGGGAAACAAACGAAGTTCCTGCCACAAGAGGGAAAAGTGATTTTTGCGGATGTCTGTCCACTTTTCCACAGAATATCCGCTGATGTCTTCACCATCAAAGAGTATCAGCCCCTGATAGTCGTGGCGATACCCATAAATATAACTGCACAGCGACGATTTACCCGTGCCCGAATTGGCTTCCACCAGATACAGCTTGCCCTTCTCGAATGTCACGTCCTGATTCCAGATGTCGCTTACGATATCCGTGCGGTTCTGAAACACATTGGGCAATGTATGGATTAGTTCTATCTTATTCATTGAAGTATTTGTTTCAAGAAGTTCTCGTCCATGTTCTTCTGTTCGATGGTCAGCACCATTCCGTTTGCTGACCATGATTGCAAGATGATGCTCTTTATATGGAGATAATGACCCCATATCTGCGATAACAAAGCTATGCTGCTCACTCCACCATCTCTTCCCAATGCCTCCAGATTCAGAAGCAAGAACATTTGACTTCTCTTAATCTTACCCTCGTATGGCTTCAATAAGGCACCGGTAGATTTCTTCGACTGATTGAATGCCTGAACAGTTCCCCAATAGAGGTCATCATCCAAAACACCCCAATCATACATCTGTCCATCCACCGTGAGCAGATATTGATTTTTCCCCTTGTCCTTCATCTCGATGCCAAAATCCTTATGGCTTTCCTTCCAGTCATCCACATCGGCAAGGAAGTTCGAGTTGTCCAATTGGGCATACATCATGTGTTCCACTTTATTCCCGTCGAGTTCTGAAGCCGAGAGTTCCAGAGAGACATCTCCATCTATCGCCTGAAGCATCTGCCCTACATCAACAGCCCGTTCAGAGACAAACAGCAAGCCGTTCAGCGTCTTATTCGCCTTGATTTTCTCAAGCAGCCACTTGCCTTTCACACCTGCACCAAGCCAAATCACGGCATTATCTGACACCTTGTCAAGATAACGACCATCTATCTTTTTCATGTTTTCATTCGCCCCATCAATCAACTTCTGTGCCTCGTCGGTCTTGGCTATCAGATTCGTCGTGAGGGTCGCCTCGCCCTTACCAAAGTTGAGGTCTGCCACAACATCCACGTCTGAAGGTCTGACGCTCTTAGGCAGGAACTCCAGCAACGAAGCCATCACTTCCTTTGGCAAATTGCCACCTTTGGCGTAAAGCTTCACTTGTCCATACAGGTCTCGTTGTACAAAGCCGTTCTCATAGAAAAAACTGTCATCCTCCTTCTGGCTCATCAACCGCTGCGCCAGTTTTGCCATTTGAGCGCCATCACTTTTCTCTATAGATGCCAACAACAAGAATGTGCTGCCATTATAAGTATAAGTTATGTCATCCAGCAAGGTACCACGTATCTGTTCGTTCTTCTCCTGTGGCTTGGACGCCATGCCATGCTTATTGAGCAACAACAGCAAATCCTTCACGGCATCCTCATCATCCACCTTCATAGTGAGCCCCAGCGTCTGCATGTCTGCCATAAACGCATAGACAGGCATACTAAAGTCAAGACCCATCGACATGGGGTTATCGATATATTCTTTCACCGTGCCCATGTCCTTGTCAGACACCATCAACGAAAGATTCTTCTGCAATTCTTTCATAGTTTTCGATTGCTGAAATTCACTCTTTTCTGCAATCGCCCGAATATCTATTTCCATCACCAATGGCGCATGGGCTGGTATCACATTCTTATAATCCATATTGGAACAAGAACTCAATGCCAGAACTGCCAACATCATCGCTGCAATCAAATGAATCTTTTTCATGATGTTATTGATTGATTAAGTTAATAATATGTACCGCCACCAGAGCCGCCGTTTCTGTTCTCAGCCGGCTCTTGCCAAGAGTCACGCTTTGAAAGCCTTTTTCCTCGGCCATTTTCACCTCATCGATGGAGAAATCGCCCTCTGGCCCCACCATCACCAGCACATCTTCCCCTCTCCTCACAGCATCTTTCAACGCCACTTTCTCGCCCAATCCTTCTTCTTCGTAACAATGGCAGATGAACTTCTGCATCGGTTTTCCGCTCTCCTTTTCGTGCTCTTCTATCTCTTGCAGAAAAGATCTGAAATCTGTCATCTCGTTCAGTACAGGTTTCCACGCCTTATGACTCTGCTTCATGGCAGATACAAGAATCTTCTCGATGCGTTCAGTTTTGATGACCGTCCGCTCTGACCATCGACAACGTAAGAAAGAGAGTTCGTCAAAACCTATTTCTGTGGCTTTTTCGGCAAACCACTCCGTTCTGTCCATATTCTTGGTCGGAGCCATCGCCAAATGCAGATGCGGTTGCCATTGCCGTTCCTGCGGAAGAGTTTCTTCTATGCGGAAGAGACAGCGTTTCTTGGTGGATTCAGTCACAATGGCACGATAGAAGGTGCCCTGCCCATCCATCAGCATCATCTCGTCGCCCAGATCCATGCGCAACACACGAACAGCGTGCTGAGCTTCCTCTTCAGGCAACTCATTCACACACGAAGCATCAGGTACATAGAAGAAACGAATTTCTTTCATTAATTATTACTTTTTTAAAATTTCGCAAGTTGTTCAAAATCTTTGTAGTTAAGGAGTTAAATCTTTGTAGTTAAGTAGTTAAGTAATTATCGCTGCGCTCGTCCTGCGGACAGAAGTTAAGCCGTTTGCTTTTCTGCCATAGCCTGCCGACTCCAAGTATCGGCTTAACTACTTAACTTCTCAACTACTCCCCTTCTAACCCCCTTCCAATTTTCCCTTCTTCTTCAGAAAGCCGAGTTACTTTTTATCCATGTTCGGGCTGATTCGTGCATACGCAGGCAAGTCAATCGAGGCAAAGTCCTTGTCGAGATACTTGAAATAGCCAGTAATTCCAATCATCGCAGCATTATCCGTCGTATAAGAGAACTTTGGAATGAAAATCTTCCAATGGTAACGCTTGGCATGATCGCGGAACGCATTGCGAAGTCCACTATTGGCACTCACGCCACCTGCTACAGCCACCTGCTTGATGCCCGTGTCCTTCACCGCCTTGCGCAGTTTCTTCATCAGAATATCCACAATGGTCTTCTCCAGCGACGCAGCCAAATCCTCCTTGTGATGCTCGATAAAGTCGGGGTCATCCTTTATCCAATCCCTCAGATGATAAAGAAACGAGGTCTTCAAGCCCGAAAAGCTATAGTCGTAGCCTGCTATGTCTGGCTTCGAGAACTCAAACGCCTCCGGATTGCCCTGTCTTGCCAGCTTGTCAATGATAGGACCGCCCGGGTAGCCCAAGCCCATCACCTTTGAACACTTGTCGATAGCCTCCCCTGCCGCATCATCAATGGTTTGCCCCAAGATTTCCATGTCCTGATAGGAATTCACCTTCACAATCTGACTATTGCCGCCACTCACAAGCAGACACAGATACGGGAACGTCGGTACGTCATCCTCCGCATCCAGTTCGCCACATGGGGAATGCGCCAAGCGCGTGGGCTTATTCTCACGGATGAAATGCGCCAGCACATGACCCTGCAAGTGGTTCACGTCAATCATCGGAATGCCCAAACTCCTCGCAAAGCCCTTGGCAAAGCTCACGCCAACCAAAAGGCTGCCCATCAGACCAGGTCCACGCGTAAAAGCCACAGCATCCAAGTCCTCCTTCACGATGCCCGCCCGCTTGATGGCAGCATCCACCACAGGCACAATATTCTGCTGATGAGCACGGCTGGCCAATTCAGGCACCACGCCGCCATACTCCTCATGCACCGCCTGCGATGCCGTCACGTTACTCAGCAGTATGCCGTCTCTCAGCACAGCTGCACTCGTGTCATCGCACGAACTCTCTATTGCTAAAATATACATAATTCAAAGTCTTACAAGTTATTCAAAATCTTTGGAGTTAAGTAGTTATCGCTGCGCTCGTCCTGCGGACAGAAGTTAAGCCGTTTGCCTTTCGAGCATGCCCCGCCGACTTCTGGTATCGGCTTAACTACTTAACTTCTTAACTTCCAACTCCCCTTCTTCAATAAGTTAAGATTTCCAACCCCTCCTCAGTCATCAGAAAAGTATGCTCCCATTGAGCAGAATCACTATAATCCTCGGTCACCACTGTCCAGTCATCATCACTGTCCACAAACACCTTCCAGTCGCCTGCATTAATCATCGGCTCAATCGTAAACACCATGCCAGGAACCAGCAGCATGCCCGTTCCCTTTCTGCCATAGTGTTCCATATCAGGCTCTTCATGGAAAGCATTCCCCACACCATGCCCACACAAGTCGCGCACTACCGTACACCCATTCTTATGAGCATGCTGCGTAATGGCTGCTGCCGAATCGCCCACAAAAGAATAAGGCTTGCAAGCCGCAGCACCCACTTCAAGACACTCCTTCGCCACTTCGACAAGCCTCCGCCGTTCAGGCGTTGTATTGCCGATAATGAACATTCTGCTGGCATCAGCAAAGAAGCCATCCACAATCGTCGTACAATCCACATTGATAATATCGCCTTCCTCCAGAATCTCCTCATCGCACGGTATGCCATGGCACACCACCTCATTCAAGCTGGTACAGCAACTTTTAGGGAATCCCTCATAATTAAGAGGAGCAGGAATGCCGCCATGCTTTGTCGTAAAGTCATACACCAGCTGGTCAATCTCCAGCGTTGACATGCCCTCGCGGATTCTTTCCGCCACATAATCCAGCACAGCCGTATTCAGCTGACCAGCCTTGCGAATACCCTCAATCTGGTCAGGAGTCTTTATCAAATCACGTGTAGGAACCAAATGACCCCGATTCTGAAATGCAAGAATCTTCTTGTCCATTTCAGTCAGCGGAAGCCCGCTCTTTACACACCAAATTCTCGGATTTTTCTTCAACAGTCCCATTTCTTCTTGAAAATCTTAAGTCTTGCAAATTATTCAAAAACTTTGTAGTTAAGGAGTTAAGTAGTTATCGCTACGCTCGTCCTGCGGACAGAAGTTAAGCCGTTTGCTTTTCTGTCATGGTTTGCCGACTCCAGGTATCAGCTTAACTACTTAACTTCTTAACTACTTAACTTCTAACTCCCACTAACTTCCCTTTAACTTCTCTATAACTTCCCTTCCATTGCACTGCAAAGTTACAGACTTTTTCCCACACATCCCACCAAAAACGCCACATTCTTCAATTATTTTCAGATTTCATTTGTTCAAATCACTTTCTTTTACGAATTTTGCAGCCATAACCACCAAAACAAAAATATCGATGAAAACATTGAAAACAGCAGCCATCATCCTGCTCACATTGGCAGCAACAGCATGCACAGGCGAGAAAAGCCCCACACTCCCAAAACGCATTGTAGAAGAAGTCAATACTGAAACTGGCATCATCTCCCTGCGTGACTACAGCATATCCGACACCATCGCCATAGGAGGAAAAATATTCAACTACACCTACACACTCGAACACGTCGATACCCTGCCCACCCTCATCAACCCGCAAGGGCTCGAATATCACGAAAGCAGAGTCAGCATCAAAGTCACACGTGGCGACGAGCAGATATTCAACAAGAAATTCTTGAAAAACAACTTTCGAGAAATTGTGCCAGCCGACTTCTTGAAAACATCCACAATGATTGGAGTGAACTACAATTTCACCAAGCGAGACGAAGACCGCACCGCACTCTACTTCATCGTCACAGTGGGCGACCCCGATGAAACATCCGACATGGCATTCCCACTCGAACTCAAGATTGCGCCAGATGGCACCTATTCCATCAAGAAAGCCGAAAATCTTGAAACTGCACCCATCAGCACCGGACTCAACATCGACCCAAAGGAAGATGCCGTGTAATGAGGAAAATCCGTAAAGACTACAAAGAGAAAAACGTAAAAAAAACCGTGAGACAGATAAAATGCAACGTAAGTAATGAAAATGACGAAATCATGTCATCATTTTTATAACTGCGATTGTAGAATCATAAACGAATTATTGACCGTACCCCTCGGGTACGGCGCATCGGACCCCTCGGGTACG
>JAFWAX010000033.1 GCA_017507385.1 Bacteroidaceae bacterium
ATGATGGACATTAATAAGCCCGATTTTCTGGCCGGAGATTGAAAACAACTGGGATTTTCAGTCTCCTGGACAAGACTGAAGTTGTGCAATTTTATAAAAAAAGAACGCAAACCATTGATTGCCAATGATTTGCGTTCTTAAATTTGTGACTCCGACAGGATTAGCCATCGCTGCGCGGTGCCTTTTCCTGATGTTCGTCACGGCAAAGCATTGGGGCGCAAACATTTGTGCTCACTTCGTTCACACAGACTTCTTGTTATGCATATCTTACAAAAGCAAGCTTTTGACGACATGCATAACAAAAAGCATCCCGCAAAAATTGCGGGATGTTTGCTGCAGATTGCTCTGCTCTGGTGACTCCGACAGGATTCATTCAATGCAACACCATAAAATAACACCAAAATCATACAACATTATATATCAATGACTTACAAGGGGTAAATGTTGCAACAAATCTCATCCATATTGCATTAAATCTTGT
Source organism: Bacteroidaceae bacterium (assembly GCA_017507385.1). Taxonomy (GTDB): domain Bacteria; phylum Bacteroidota; class Bacteroidia; order Bacteroidales; family Bacteroidaceae; genus Minthosoma. The sequence continues at coordinate 482 of JAFWAX010000033.1, forward strand.
TTTGGTTGTGCAATTTTATTAAATTTGCACAACGGAATACGGAAAATATGGAGAGAATAATTTTGTATCTGAGGACTCCTGCAAAGTCGGGAGAAATCAAAGTCAGACTAAGACTGACAGAAGGAAGAGAAGTGGCCTTATTCCACAAAACAGGAATTAAAGCAACCGCTGCTGACCTGGCAAAATTTGACATAGACGGAAGACTCAAGCAGCGAGTCTCAGTCTATAACTACGAACTTGCCAGATCCCTTGAAGAAGAGATCCGCTACATGCACGAAGCCTACGCCAACATGAAAGAAAAAGGTCTCGACATGACAAGCGATATTTTCGAAAAGGAAATTGCTGACCTAAAGAACCCCAAGCAGGCAGAACGCAAAGCAGCTGGCATGACACTGTTGCAGCGTTTTGAAAGATTCATTGACGACTCCTTCCGAGACGGAATCATATGCGAACTTCGTTACAAACACTACAGAGCCGTACTGACAAAACTCCATCGTTATCTCACAATCAACGGCATGTCGCAAATGGCACCGGCAGAATTCACCGAAGAAAACATTCTCAACTTCCGTCTGTTCATCTTCGACGAATACAAATACGTTGACAAATACCCGAAACTCTACAAAGAGTGCAACGAGAGAAACAAGCCCAAACAACGCCTCAACCTCAACACTGTAACAACTCACCTAAAGAAACTCCAGACATTCTTCAACGAACTCGAAAGCAGAGACGAAATCATCAAATCTCCATTTCGCAAGATTGGAACCGAGAGAAAGAAAGCCGTCATGCGCACAATGTTCGATGAACCATACTTTTTATATAGTGCTGAACTGCAGAAAGTACTTAACACGAAGGTGTCTGAAGATCTTCAGGAAGTCAAAGACGCCTTTCTCCTTCAATGTGCCCTCGGCTGCAGAATCGGAGACTTCCAATCTTTGTCTATGGAAAACGTCGCTGTCTCTCCGGAAGGGATCGCATACATTCATTATCTTCCCGATAAGACTCGCGATGGCCAGGAAACAAACATCGAAGTCCAGACACCACTAGTACGCTTCGCCCTTGAGATAGTTAAAAGAACAAAATTCAACTTCCCCATAACTAAATACCCATGTGGCCAAAGCGGCTATAATGCCAAAATAAAAACATTGCTCAGGGTATGCAAGATAGACAGAAAAGTCCCAATATACGACGACACAATCAAGGACAACACATACAAAGCAATACATGACATCGCAAGCAGCAAACTCTGCAGAAAAACTCATGTAGACATAATGAACAAAGTGCAGGTAAATATGTATGCTGCAGGACTTCACAAAGAAGGTAGCGGAGCCGTCACCCGTTACACCAAGCTTGAACTAAAAGACCGCTTCGCCCTCATGTGTACCGCCTTTGGCCAACCCTCATACAAAGCTGACCAGAACCTTAAAATCAGAAAAGCATGAGAATGGACATATATTATAACCTATGGGGGATACAATATCAGCAGAAACGCAAAGCACTCCAAGACCGCCTTGGAGTGCCTTATCCTGACAGAGCCATTATAGACCAAGAAGCCAATACTCAGCTCTTCACAGAACACATCCGAAGGATCACAGATGCACTATGCGACAACCAAACCAACAATATAGACAGCAACACCTATCTGAAAACCCGATCCCGCTGGCTTCAGAACCTCCACTCTGATTATGTAACCAGGTTAAAATCCCTCGAAAAAGATCAAATTATCCTGCATAGTAGCCAATGGATATCACATTCCGAACAGATAATAAATTCCACAGGCAACCAAGAACTGATATACTTTGCACAAGATGTCTTTAAGATCATACGCAAAAATATCGCAGCCGATCTATTATCTTACACTAAACCTCAGCCAGCAGGATTCCACACCTGTATCTACAATAAAGAACACAGCAGCTCTCTGCTCCGGTACCTCCACGAAAACATCAACAGTCGCACAGGAGTACCAGCCTTTCTCTACATCCAGGCAGCAATCGAAGCCAAAGTCATTGAGAGACCACCATATAAAATCGCTGTAGCGGAATTCCCCAACATAGGAAAGCGAGCCAACTATGACTCCTATATCGGCAGCTCCCGCAACTTCCGTCAGCACCAGGAAACCCTTAAGACCATAACGGACGAAATCAAAACTCTCTTAAAATAACATCATACACAACAATAAACATCAGCATCCATTGACATTCATTAGCAACACAATGAATGTCAATGCCTCATGGTAGCATAAATCAAAACTTCTCGCTACACTTGCAACACCAAATCCGGACGGCTGCTCGATGTATCGGAACATTGGTCGCAATCCGTGGGCTCTGACGAGCAAGAGCACCAGCGGATTTCAGACAAACCATGAAACCAAGCATACATGCACAGACAAGAGAACAAGACACACCGATAATTCAATATGTGGTAAACAAAGAAGACCTCAGCCACATCATCCGCGATATCATCGCCGATAAAATTGAAGAATACGAAACAACTAAAAAAGATCGCCTTCTCTCCAAAAAGCAGGTAGCAGAACGCATTGGAGTTGACAGATCCACTCTATGGAGATGGGAAAAAGAAAACTATCTGGTGCCGATCCGATTTGGCAAGAAAGTCCGCTATAAAGAAAGCGACATAATTGAAATCGAGGAGGGCAGACGATGAACGACCCAATAACAGCTATAATAGCTGAACTCGAATCCTCTCATGAGACGGACAATATCGGCATGTTCACCATTCGCACGGCTAACCGCACCATAGCCGAAGCAGCCATGCGTCCGAACCCACGACAACTATATCAAGAACTCTGGTACGAAGGCGAAGTCTGCTGCCTCTTCTCAGACTCCAACCTTGGAAAATCCATCTATGCCGTACAGATGGCCGACACTATCGCCACCCTACGTCCTGTCCTCCTGGTTGACTGCGAACTCACAGACAAACAATTCCAGATGCGCTACACCGATATTGACACCGGAGTAATGCACATATTCCCAGAATTGCTCTATCGCGCAGAAATCAATCCCAACACCCTCGATGTGAAAGACTACGAAACTAAAATCTTCCACCATATCGAAGCTGCTGCCCAGCACATGAAATGCAACATCATAATCATCGACAACCTTACCTATCTATGCAACTCATCAGACAAAGGCGTAGATGCCGGACTCTTTATGATGAAACTCATGAACCTAAAAAAGAAATATGGCTGGAGCCTACTCATCATTGCACATACTCCCAAAAGATCATTGATGAGCCCCATCACACAGAACGATCTTGCAGGATCCAAGAAACTCTACAACTTCTTCGACAGCGTCTTCGCCATCGGCAAATCTGCAAAAGACAGCCGTCTAAGGTATGTAAAGCAACTCAAAGTACGAGCTGGAGAATTCCGCTACGACTCTTCCAACGTCATAGTCTATGAAATCGAAAAGACCGACGGCTTCGTCCACTTCGAATTCAAAGAATTCTCCACCGAAAAAGAACACCTCAAAGAACGCACGGAAAAAGAAATAACATCTACGCATCGTAACGTTCATGAACTCAAATCCCAAGGTAAATCTACCAGAGAAATAGCAGCCTACCTCGGTCTCAGTAAGTCCAAAGTAGATCGCCTCATCCATACACCACTACCAAGTGTCCCAACCTGTCCCACTGTCCCAGCCGATGGGACACCCGGGACAAATGGGACACCTGGGACAGAACAAAAATGACCGCCATGTCACACTACTACACCCTTCAGAAATACACCAATCCAAGCAGCCGCCACACCTGCCCTGCCTGTGGCCGTCAACGCTGCTTCACCCTCTACGTCGATCCAGACGGCAGGCCACTACACGAAACCGTCGGCCGCTGCGACCACGAATCATCCTGCGGCTACCACCGCACCCCACGCCAATACTTCCACGACCATCCGGAACATCGCCATCACTGTCATCCTGAGCGCAGCGAAGGATCCTTCACCCGTCCTGCCCGACCCGATCGGGCTTCCCCAGGCGTCATCCCTCAGAACCTCATCCCACCACCATCAGGAAGCAGCCACCTCATCACCTACCTGAAGACCATGATCCCATCCTCAGCCATAGACCGCATCATCGCAGACTACCGCCTCGCCTCAACCCCAGACCAGGCAATCATCTTCCTGCAGATAGAC
>JAFWAX010000034.1 GCA_017507385.1 Bacteroidaceae bacterium
CAAACTTTTGTCTGTGCTGATTTCTTCATCGTGCTGTGAACTTGTTGGGTTGTGGGTGCAAATTTAACACACCAACGGCGAATTGTCTCCTCTGGAACGGGAATAATTTTAGAAATTCCACCATAACCCATGCCTTCGGAGCGGAGTTCTACAACTTTACTCAAATACTTTTCCCTTTGAAGAATGTAACTACCCATTGTTTAAGATTTAATGAGTCAACTTTTTTCAGGGAAAGACAACTTTCTGTTCTTGAGAATCAGTATTGTTTTCTTCGTATTTGTTTGCTACATCCTTTTTGATGATGGAGTCATTCAAATGCTCAAATTCAACTTCTTGTGCTTTGGAGTTATAGAAACTTGCATAGTTTTCATTGCTCTGGTTCTCATCATAAGTAAGTCCGTCACCAATGAGCATATTTTTTGCGAAAGTAAAATCATTACACTGAGTTACAGCCTTTCCAATAGAGACAATAGATGTTTGTTCCAAAGCATTTATATTGTATAGGAACAATATAAGCAATGCCATTAAAACCGTCTTCATTTTTTACAAAGTTCTCCGTAGGCAGACAATTGGAGAGATTCTACAATGTTTGCAATAGAAAGTGGGCTGCCCTCCTTGCAAATTCGTTGAGTATCGCCAAACACTCCTATACACGCACGGAAAGACAGCCCACGTATATGAGCTGCTCCGTGTCTCGTGTATAATTTGTTCAAACTGGCGATTTCAACGAATTTGAGACACTTTCTTATATGTCAATTTATGTCTATTTAGACAAATCGGTACGAAATTACGAAAAAAATTATAATCATAACCTCTTTGTTGGCAAATTGTTGTGACTTTTGAGGAATTTGGGGTCTCAACTCTCATTTTTGTTTTAGTTGAGGTAGAACTTGTTCTTTGGAATGCTTGTTTCTCATCGCGGTTTCCTCTCAGACGTTCGTTGCGTTCTTTCTCTCTTTCTGGGGCGCAAATGTTACAAATGTCATTGTTCGCTCTTTTCCTTTCTTGTGGAGGTTTGTACATGATGTTTGAGTATAGCAAGGAGTGTTTAGATGTCTTTTTGTCGATCTTTATATAAGGGGGCGGTGAAAGCTGGCATGTTATTTGAGCCTGTAAATGGTATAAGTGTAAACAGAACAGATGGAAAAAGAGCTTTTCAAGAAAAAAAGAGAGAGACATTTTGTTTTGTCTCTCTCTTTTTGTATCTTTGTCTCCGTCAAGCAAGACAGAATGAGGTATGTCCTTGAACGGATTTTACAAAGAACATTATTTGAAGTAATTTAAGATAGAGTTATGATAGTATATCCTAATGCAAAGATTAACATTGGTCTGAACGTGGTGGAGAAACGTCCAGATGGTTACCATAATTTGGAGACGGTATTTTATCCGATAAACTTGCAAGATGCGATAGAGATTAAGGAATTGGAAGGCGAGGCACCTGCAGAAGGGTATAGGCTGAAAGTGACAGGTACTGTGTTTGACGGTTCTCCTGAAGATAATCTTGTGGTTCGCGCTTATAAATTGTTAAAGCAGGATTTTGACTTGCCGCCAGTAAGCATCGTGCTCTATAAACACATCCCGACTGGGGCAGGTCTTGGAGGAGGTTCGTCAGATGCTGCGTTTACGCTAAAGACCTTAAACGAGCGTTTCCATTTAGGGCTTACGGTAGAACAAATGGAAGGATATAGTGCTCGTTTGGGTGCTGATTGCCCTTTCTTTATTCAGAACAAGCCCGTGTTTGCAACGGGAATAGGCAATGTTTTCCATCCTATTGAATTGAATTTGAAATATAAGCAGCTGGTGTTGGTGAAACCAGATATATTTGTTTCAACCAAAGATGCTTATGCCAAAGTGGAGGTTCGCAGTCCTGAAAGAAGTTTGCCTGAATTGCTTGCACAGCCAATCGAGACATGGAAGGATGTGGTTGTGAACGATTTTGAGCCAAGCGTGTTCTCTAAATTTCCGGAAATAGCGGCGATAAAAGATAAGATGTACGATCTTGGCGCAGTGTATGCCAGCATGTCAGGCAGCGGTTCAAGTGTGTTTGGCATTTTTGATGATCCCGTGGAAAATGTTGATGAGGAATTTAGTGGTATGTTCTGCCGGCAAAGAGAGCTTTGAAAAACGGATCTCTCGACTATGAAACAGCGCACCCTTCGAACCCGATTTATAGGATTCGAGGGGTGCGCTGTATAATGCTTTGAAAAGGTTAATCGTAAAAGTTCCAACTCAAGCCAAACCGGATGCTGGCAGGGTTCATGGGATAGCCTGGAGCCCAGAAATAGCGACCATCTGACTGATTTGCATGATGATACATAACGTAGAAGCGTGTCCGCTTTAAATCGAAGTTGGCATATACTGACATGAGTGGATAGTTGCCTATTTTCGTCTTCTTCAGAGAATTCTGATTCATGAACATGCCCATTACAGGAGAATAGTCTGGCGCATAGTATTCTGTGAAATACTTCATGTCTGCTCCAAATTCAGTTTTGAGCACTTTGGCTATATTGAAACGGAGATAGATATTTGTGTAGAGGGATAGAGTGGGGAGGGGAACAACATCTTTATGGGTGCATGTTTGATAGGTAATATCATTTTCCCAATTCAATATGCCAAGCTTGAAGTCTTGACGCAGGTTGGCGCTGATAATCTGTATGTTGTCTTCGCTCTGCATCGGAGCTATGTTGTTGGTAATGATAGGATTGTTAGTGTCGCCATTTATCAAAACGCCTGTGTTTTGGAAATAGGTGAAGTTCTTGATGTTTTCAATGCCTACCGTTACTTTTGTTAGTGTGTGTGGAATTGATATCGTTCCTGCTACCCGTTGTCTAAGTTCCTTTTCAAGCTCAAGATTCCAACATGCGTGTTTGCTGTGGTAGTTTCGGAAATAAAAGCTCGGAGTTTTGTTTTTAATGTAGGCATTTAGAGCTATTTGCGCAGTATCTCCAAAGACAGGAATGTTTACTTTTGCCTTGCCATCTATCTCGAAATCACCAATATTGGTACCAGCAACAGAGATTTCTCCATCTAAACTGTAGTTTATGGTTGTACCTTGCGACCGAAGAATCTGTCCACCAGCTAAGACATTGTATTCGTTGTAATTATGCTTTCCGATGATACCAGTTGTATTGGTGTGAACACCTCCGTATTGTGTAGAGTCGGGTTGTGTATATCTCTTGTGCTCGTAACCGATGTATGCACTGGCTCCAAATACGGCCCACTTGTTGAATCCTTCGCACAGTGATAGTCCGATGTGGCTTCTTATTGCTAAGTTTTTGGTTCGGTCTTGTGTCGTGTCGCCTGGCAAGTATGTATAGGAGTGATAATTCTCTCTTTCTGTATATGCTCGATAGTTACGTTTCATGTTCTGAAACTTAATGGTATGGAATATTTTGCTGACGGGAACAAATACTTGCCGGGTCGTGACAGAATCGACTTCCTCGTCTCTATAGAATCCGAAGCGGTATTGGTGGTTGAAAAAGGCGATGTCGTGTTCTTGGCGATTCCATGTGTTGGAAAGCATTGTTGGGATGTCGTTAGAGGTGTAGTTTTTCGACATGGATTCTGGATTAGTGATATAGCCTTCATCCTCAATACCACCATTTTCAGCATTTTTCATGAAATTATGCTGATAATAGAAATGGAAGTTGTATTTGTCGGAAATGTATGAAGCCCAAGCAGATGCGTTCATGAAGGATGTTGAGAGATTGGCATAATAGCCACGTCCATAAATGTAGTCAAATATTCCACCGAAATTAAACTTCTTTCCTGCATTGTTTGTGAACGTTGCTTTTACATGGTCTGAGCCGTTGTTTTTCGAGCCATTCCAATTGTAGGTGATGTTCATGAATGGCGATTTGGTGTTGTAGAACTTGAATTTCTCCGTTGTCACGAAAAACATGTCGTAGGGGTCAGTAAACATGAAATCTGAAGTGGTGGAACGTTCCATGAATATGCGTGACATTCGTGGCGAACCGACGTTGCCAAGAGAGTTGTAGTGACCTTCAATTCCTTCTGGCAAGTCTGTGTTCATGAACATGTGGTGCAAGGTGTCAACTTGTGTTTCCGTTATGTTCCCATATTTTTCATCTATATTCCATGCGTGGATGTCATGTGGAATGACTTTCGTTTTTTTCTTTTCAGAAGTGGACTCGGATTCTGGTTCGGGACGTGAATCCATGGATAAATCCGAATTGGTCTCCAACTCGGATATGATACGTTGGGCATTCACAGCAAGAGCGAATACCATCAATAGCATGGAAATGGCTATTCTCATTTTATGGGGCGATTAAATGAATGACTGGAAATTCTTCTATGCTGCATTAGAACATGAATCGAAGATAAAATTCAACCAGCTTAAGGATAATCGAACCGAAGCCAATGCTGTAAAAAAGTACTTTTTGTTCAGGAAAAGCAAAATAGATGATGATGGCAAAAAGGAAGCCAATCATAAAACTCCAATTCAGTACTTTGCGAGTTGTGGTTACGATGTCTTTTCCAGGTTTGCCTTTGCTCCATTTAGACGGCCTTTTCTTTTTACTTTCAGCAACGGCCTCAGCAATAATTTTGTCGATTTCTTCTTGATTCATGCTTGATATAAGTATGGAAAAATAAAGAGTCACAAGCATTAAACTTGTGTCTCTTTATTTAATCATCAGATCTTATTGATTGATAGCGTCAGAGATTTCCTTTTTCAGTTCTGTAACAAGGTCAATGGTCTTAATGCGGAATTTGCTTGGAATACGTCTGAGTTTTCCTTTTTTAGTAAGGGCTTCCTTATCTGTAATCCAGTTCTCTGCAGTAACACGTATAAATTCTCCTGAACCTTGGTCGACATTGAATGAAAGCGTGTGAAGATTGAATGCAACCTGTCCGTCTTTCACTTCAAGGTTCAGCAGATAAAATGCTTGTGTAAAGTTCTTTGCCAGTGGTTTGATGGAGAATATGAGTTCTTCTGCACCTTGACACTGGATTTCCCCTTTTTGTTTATCTGCCAGTTTAACTTGTGCATATTCAATGTTCTTGAAAAAGTCAGCATCGGTATAGACGCCATTCACGCTGTTGGCTTCATAGCGGAAACTTGCCCATTGAGCTAATTTTGTGAATATTTCATCTTTTGTTTTTCCAGCCGCAGCAATGATGTCTTTGAACATCACTTTCCCATCTACTTCAGGAATGGCTCCGGAAGCAGTATAGATGCTCATTTCTTGTTCTGTCTTCTTGGTGTTTTTGCGTGCAATGAGTCCTTCACTTTGTGCTTGGAGGATAAACGGAAAAGCTACGGCAAAAATAGTGATAATAAATTTCTTCATATTTTAAGTTTTTAGTTTCGTGTTAAAGATTCATTTCTGTTTTAATTATCTTGTTTGCAAAGTTAATGAAAAAAAACAAAATTAAATGTGTTGTCAGAAAGATTAACATGATAAATCTGCAAATGAGCTTGAATAGATAGTTGTATTTCTTGTAAATAGATAATAAATAGGACATGATGAAGAGTTTGGTCTTCGCCATGTCCTAAATCGTAAGCCGTATGATATTCCCTTTGTTATGAGAATCAGTTGTTGTTTCTATTTAAAAATGGGAATCTGTTATTGTTCCTCTCTGGGGTTTTGGGACGATTGTTATTCCAGTTCGGGAATTGCGGCTTATTATTGCTTCTGTTTGGCTGGAATTGATTTAACGCTTCGACTCTGAATTTGTTGAGGGCAGTTCTTACAGCAAAGACCTTTTTCCATGAAAGGACAGAGTGGAATTTTTTGTAATAAGTTTGTTCAATTTTTTTCATCTCCACTTCTGTATTCAAGACTTTAGCGATGACTTTCTCATACTCGTCCTCATTCATGTTCGGATTCTTCATGGCTTTAAGTAAAGCTTCTCTTTGCTGGCTCTCCAAAGCAAATTGTTTGCTAAACATTTCCATGAGAATCGGGAAGAACTTTTCTGATTCTTCTGGTGTCAGTTTTGCCTCTCGAGTCACAAATTCATTCAGTTTCTTCATGTACAACTCTGGGGTAAAAGGCTTGCGCGTATCCTTGTTACGCCATGTGTTGTTTGGCATTTGCGCATTGATGAGAAGGCAAAAGAATAAGGCAATAATGGTCAATATGTATTTCCTCATAATGATTGTTTTGTGTTGTTTCAGTACTTATTCTTCTAAGCCTCCAGCCAAATAGCAGTAGATGTCCATGTTGTCTGCCATTGTATAAGTCATCAACGCCTCGTTGTAGTCATTGTCAAGCCAAACGTCAGCAGTTTGTTTTTCAATAGGAGCTGATGATGGTAATGAAATGAACTTGATTGCAATCGTCGCAACGAGCACGAGTGATGCGGCAATAGATATGGTGCTAATCCAGAGATTGCGACGGCTGCGTTGTATGCTTATCACTTTTGTCTCTTTCTCAGTGGATTCTTCAGGAATCTGTGCCATGATACGAGCTGTCAGATTGTCGAAATATTCGTCAGCAACCTTAAATGGGTATCTGCCACATTCCTGATTCAATATTCGGTTATCTTTTTTACTCATACTTTTTGGTTTTTAGTTTGTTAGTTAGACTATCTAATTTTGTGATGGTTTAATCCTAATGCTTTTTTTATTCTTTTGATTTGATAAAATTCGTTATTTTTTCCACTGCAATGTGATATGATGCTTTTAACGCACCGATGCTGGTGCCAACTAATTCGGAAATTTCTTCGTATTTTTTATCCTCGAAGTATTTGAGGCAGAACACTTGCCGTTGTTTGGCTGGCAGTGTGGACACGGCTTGCATCAGGAGCTTTTGTGTTGCGTCTCCATCGAAATACTCATCTGCTTCAAAAGTTGCTTGCTCGGTAAAGTCTTCGTCGTCGATTGAATATAATTGTTTGCGTTGCTTTAAGAATGTAATTGCTTCATTATGAGCGATTCTGTATAACCATGTGTATATCGCCGAATCCCCTTTGAATCTTTCAATTCCTTTCCATGCTTTGATGAAAGTGTTTTGCAGCACATCATCGGTGTCGTCATGGTTTTGCAGGATGTAATGTATTTGCCAATACAGTTGGCGTGAATAGACGTTTACAATGCTCTCGAAGGCCCGTCGCCTGGTGAGAGGATTTTGTAACTTGTTTAATATGTCTTGTTCGTCTATTTTTGCCATTATTTTCTTTCTTGTAGTTTGACAAATTGGGCGGAGAATGGTTTAATCTTATAAAAAGAAAAGTGAAAGTACAGTGTATCTTTCAGGAGAAAACCGACTTTCACTTATACGCTACTGCTAAATTATTGTTTAGTGCAAGTATATTTTGCGTGTGAACTTACCTATTTTGACGATATAATATCCTTTGTGCAATTGAGATAATTCGTATGTTCTTGATTCACTTTCAATACGTTGTGTATATACTTTCTCGCCTATGAGGCTGAAAATTTCCAGAACTTTTCCTTCTGCGTTTTTTACCTGTAAATGGGTTCTGCTAACAGTGACAACAATCTGGTTCTGCTCCATTTCTGGTAGAGAAGAATTTTCTTGTGCCACCATTCCACATGGTATTATCAGGCAAATGGCAATTAGAAGGACTTTGATTATGTTTGATAGGTTTTGTGCCATAAAAATACATTTATTGTGCAAATGTATGTTTTTTTTTTGTTGTAACCAAATTTTTTTTGATTTTATCGTTAATTTAATGTGCTATTATGGGTGGAAAGAGGGATTTGTGCTTGAAGATTTTGTGGAAATGGTTTCTATTTTTTGGGGTAGCTGTTCTTGAAAACAGAAGTGAACCCCAAAGTTTGGACAAAAAACTTTGGAGTTCACTTTATATATAATAATGAATAGTCGTTCTTTTAGAAGAACTTGTAACGGTTATCTTTTACGTTAGCCTTAAGATAGAGCGTGTTGATGATTGCGTTAGAAACGTAACGGTAGTTGTTCATTGCTGCTGCATCCTGTTCAGACTTTGCGTCGTACTGTTCTGATGTCTTGGTCTTGTTGAGCATCTGGAACATGTAAACACCGTTTTTGCCTTTGATTGGGCCTGCAAATGCTTCTTTTGCCGTCTTGAAGGCAGCTGCACCAATTGCTGGCTCTGAAGTGGTTGTGGCTGCAATGAATGTTGGGGCGCTAAACGAAATGTGTTTAACTGTGTCGATGATGACATCCTTTACATTCTTTGCGTCTTCAATATTCTTTACATTTTTAGCAGACTCATAAATCTTCTCAATCTTTTTCTCGGTCATGAGCTCTTCTTTGAGGACTTCCGCCATCTTGTCGGCTGAGCGGTAGCCTGCCTTGTTGACGCCTGTAAGTGCTACGAGGAGGAGTCGGTCGTTGTTGCCACATTCGTAGAGTGGAGAAACGTCGCCAACTTCTGCTTCGTCAAATACCCACTTCAAAGCATCGCGAGTTGCGCGGATGTTAGCAATGTTGTGAGCGGAGTTTGTCAAATCATTGATTGGACGCACGTTGTAGCCATTCTTTGCGGCATTTTCTTCGATTTGTGCAAGTGTTGGGTTCTCGGCAATGAATGATGAGAACTGGTTGTATTCTTTGTTGTAAGTTTCGTCAGAGAATTTGAGTTCCTTGACTACTGCTGCAACATTGTACTTGGTAACAGGATTTGCTGTCTCCATAACTTGGAGTATGACTGTTGCGCCGCTATCGAACTTCAATTTCTTTGTCTCGCCAGCCTTCATACTGTAGAGCGTGCTGATAAACAGAGCGTTGTCGGCATCAAGTGAAGCGTTTTGGAACTGGTCGGAAACAATCCAAGCAGAATCGCCAACCTGATTGTATTTCTTTGCAATGTCGCCAAATTTAGCGCCGCTGTTCAAAGCGTTGATGATGCTGTCTGCCTTGATGGCGATGTCTGCGGCATCTTTGCCTACAACACCAATCTGGCGGAAGAGTACTGAGTCAGCCTGAACCGTCTTGCCAATCACTTTGTAAGTATTGTATGTGTTGGTCAATGCGTCGTATGTTACAGGCTTCACGCTGCCAACAACTGCTGAATCCAGCGTTGATGCAATCATTGCAGGGAATGCGTCAGCTGTTTTGTAGATGTCTGAGTAAGGAATGAGAGAAGCTGCTTGTCTTACGACATTGCCAGCGGTAGTGCTATTAGTTGCATCTGCCAATTTAGTGGCAATTTCATCCATTTCTGCTTCAGTAGCTACCTTGTCAGTAACATTTGCAACAACTGGGATGTCGATAATCTTGATGTCACGAGTTTCGACATACTGCTGGTACTGTTCTTTTTCTGCATTGTACTTGGCATTGATTTCTTCGTCAGAAACAATCACTTCGTCGTCTTTTACAGAAGATACAGGAATTGCAGCAAGAAGGATGTCTGCCTCGTCTGCACGGCTGTCGAATGCCATTTTTGCTTCTGCAGGGTTGGAGAGGAAGCTCTGAGAAAGAAGAGCCTGGTATTTCTGAGTGAGCAATTGGTCACGAATCTGACGCTGTGCGAAAAGGTAGTACTGGTAGATTTCTTCGTAAGCTTCAGGAATCTGTGTACCTGCATCTTTCAGTTTCTTGTACTCAGAAAGGAATCCGCTGAGTATAGAGAAGTCGTAACGATTGGTCTGCTGGTTCATGAATACAGGCACTTGGAGCATCTGGCTATAGCCGCTTCTTACGACATCTGAAACTTCATCGTCAGAAACTGCCAAACCAAGTTCTTCGCACTGCTTTTGGATGAGCTGTGACTGAATGTAAGTCTGCCAAGCCTCGTCCTTGATGCGGTTCAGCTCGTCTTCGTTGAAAGAACTTTTCTGCTGAACAATCTCATAGTAACCCTCAAGGTCATCAATCATTTTCTGATACTCTTGGATTGAAACGGATTTGCCGTTGACTTCTCCAATCTGCTGGCTGGAGTTCTGGAAGATGCTTTCCAAACCTCTGAAAAGGTCTCCTGCAACAAAGAAGAAGAGTGCTACGGCAATGATTGTAACAAGGAGTACTCCCTTGCTTCTGATTTTTTGTAATGCTGCCATTTTTTTATTATTTTTTATTGTTTATTTTTTCGTTATTGATGACATAATCATGCGAAATTCAGTGTCGTTCATACACGAAATCGCAAAATCATGCAAAAGTACAAAAAAAAACTCACTTTAACATGATGTTCGGTAAGATTTTTTCACATTGTTTTCCTTTTTATGTATTTCCAAACAGTCTTTTCCTTGTGCTCTGAGTTTTTTTTCGCTGATGGCTGGTGAATGAGAGGATGTCGAGTGAGTTAGAAGAGGATGAAGCGGAGGGATGAGTGAAGCAGGAGTTCTTTAATAGCCCTAAAATCGATGTGCCCCACAACGAAAACACGCTGTGGGGCACATCGCAATGCCGTTGTGGGGCACATCGATTTGGAGGATGTTTTTCCTATAAAGGATTGATTTTTCTTTCTCTTCTCAAGCTATCTTCTCGTGTCATGACGCCAGGGGAAGATGGTGGATTTTGCATGCTGTTTTCGACGGGGAACTGACCTTTGGATGAATGGATGACATAGTCGGTCATTTCTTCATTGCTGTTGAAGTCATAGCCGGACAGCTTGTGTTTTTCCCCATCGATTTCCATGAATTCCGTAGAATAGATTCGGTGGGCGCGCTGGTCCCAAAAGAGTAGGGAGGTCTTGAATGTTTCCCCTTTCAGGTTCTTGACAAGCACTCTGCCACGAAGTTCCCAGAGACTTTTCTGGTTGTAGAAATAGGCGGTGTCGCATGAGATGAAGGCATCGACTTCGTAGGTCTCGTTGAAGCGTTCAATGAAAAGGCCTTTCTCGAAAGACCAGTACTGCGGGTCTTTCTTGTCGTAGATAAACCATTCTTCTGCAATTATCTTGTAGCGGATGATGCCTGAGTCGCTGATGAGTGTGCTGACTCCTAAGGATTGGAGTGTGGGCAAAGAATCAC
This sequence comes from Bacteroidaceae bacterium, assembly GCA_017507385.1. Lineage (GTDB taxonomy): Bacteria > Bacteroidota > Bacteroidia > Bacteroidales > Bacteroidaceae > Minthosoma. The sequence continues at coordinate 10,883 of JAFWAX010000034.1, forward strand.
GCACTCCAATGTCTGGCCCGATGGCTTTGTCATCATCGCTGCACGATTGGAGAGATAACGTTGCAGCAGCCATGATGACTGCTGCAACGCTACTTATTTGTGTGATTCTCATTTTCATGTGTGCTTAGCGGAGGCGAAGTGTTGTGGTTTCTCCTGCTACGTTAACTTTCTGTCCTGCCTTGATGCCTGCAAAGAATGCTTCAGATTTTGGATAGTAGTATGAAGCATAAGTTGCTGCCTGGCGGTTTGCCTTTGCTGCAGTTGCAGGGTCAACAGCTTTTGCGCGGTTGCAGTAGTCTGTTGCGAGGCAGTAGTAGTAGCTCTTCTGGAGGTGGTCGCCTGTAGCCATGCGTGCGATGCAGCTTGCCTGGAGAAGGTAGGCATCACCATTGGATGGATTGAACTGGAGAGACTTGCGGCAGTACTGACGGCACTGGCTAATCTTTCCCTGCTTGAACATGAGCGCTGCCACGATGTATGAGTATTTCGCTTTCTTGGCTTCGTCGGTCTCAAGCTCGATAGCCTCGTCAAAGTACTTGATTGCTCCTTCTACATCGTCTTCTTTCAGCAGTCTTGAAGCCTTACCAATGGCAGCCTGTGGAGTCTTGTTGATCTGGTAAGCGTAGTCGGCTGCTGTATAGTAGATGTTGGACTTGTCGCACTCGAACTTGTTGAGGATGGCAAGTACTGCGTTGAGGTACTCGAGGTTGGTCTTGTTGGCTTCAACTTGTGCAGAATAGATTCTTTCGAGTGCTTCGCAGTCGGCTGCACCAGATGATACAAACAGGTCGTTTGCCTGAGTTTGTGTGGGCTGGTAAGCAGTAATGATTTTTTCTGCTTCGGGATGAAGCTTGATCTGCTCTACCCATTTTGTTGAATCCTCTGATTCTGGATCAGCAGGGATGGTTTCAGATGGGTATTCCTTTGCCTGTTCAAGAAGTCGGTCGCAGATGTCGTTGGTGAGCATATAGTCCTGGATGAATTCTTGGCGGATGTCAATGTTGGTCTTGTTGGCCATGTAGCGACGGTATGAGCAGTCCATGAATGCGTAAAGTACGAATGCTTCTGTGTTTGGACCCATGTCGTTGATACCTTCCTTGAACATCTTGTAAGCAGTTTCACTATCCATGGATGGGCAGAAATAGTAGTAGTCGTACGCTTTGCGGCAGATGATGTTGCCCTTTGTGGATGTTGTCTTTGGAGTGGCGAAAGAGTTCAGCGCATCGAGATTTGCAAGTCTCTGATCGTAAATCTTCATGAGCTTGTCAAAATATTCTTTCTTCTTGGCTGCATCAGTCTCTTTCTGGATGAGTGTTTCAAACATCCAAGCGCCATCGGTGTACACGCGTATCATTGAAAGCGGTGCTTTCTGAAATACAAATTCCCATGGTTCAAGAGCCTCAAGGTACTCTTGTGATTTAAATGATTCTTGATAAAGGCTTAAGCTTCCAAGAACGTCAATAGAATCCTGTCCGTGGCCAATGCGATCGTAGATGGTTGTTCCCTTGAGGTCTTGTGCCGAAGCGGCAGCTGAGACTAAAGCCATTGTGAAGGTCAAAAGAATTTTTTTCATAATTTGTTATAGTTAGAATTTTCGATTTTGTGTTGATTTGTATGCAAAGATAATAGAAGGGAATTGCAAATTGAAGGTTTCTTTCCTTTTTTTTATGGGTAAGTTGCTTTTTTGAATGGGGATTTCCCTATTCAGCCGTCTGTAAGTCTCTGATTATTGTACTTTCCATTTTTCAAACCATCGTTCGCTGAATGATACGCCAATGCAGAATTTTAGATAATTCTCTTTGAGGGCGCTTTGTCGCATGGTTGTAGCGTTCAGGTATGGGATGTTTGCATGCACCCATTGAACGGAGAAGTTGATTCGAGGAATGTTATAATAAATATGTTTGTTTGCAACGGGGAATGTTATACCGGCAGAAATGCCAAACTCGTATGGTTTGTCTGTAACAGTTCCCGTGATGTCTGCTTTTGCGTAAGTTTTTGAATAATAGGCACCAGCCTTGTAAGTGCATCGGCTGAAATAGCTGTCAGGTGACGATGGGTTAGGAATCCAATCGAATCCGGCAGCCAATTTTGTGCGGTCGTTCAGCTGGCCTTTCGATGCGAGGTAATAATCTGTTTGTGAGGTGTTGCTGCCTGATAAATTTGTTTGCTGGTTGGGGAATTTGCAATCGCTCCATTTTTGAAGTTCAAAGTCAACTCCAATGCGTAAATTGTTTGAACGATAGTAGGTTATACCTGCTGAAATGGAGTGTGGAAGTTGAAATGCGTTCTTGATCGTATCTGTAGATTCGGTTTCAATTGACGCATTGTTGAGGGTCTCGTTTTTGCGATAAGCATCATTGTTTACATCATGTCCCAGAGTGTATGTCGCACCAATGACAATTTTGTCATTTTTGTTGATGGGCTGGATGTATTGAAGTCCTGCCTGTAAGTTGTAGGAGTTGATTTCAGCAGAATAGATACGTGCCATGCTAAATGCTGATGTCTCGCTGAATGACATGGTCATGTTGTGGGTATAATCACCCCACAGGTAGCTGGCGTTGAAACCTATAGATAGGGGTTTGAATGGACGCCAGCCCATTCCCAGAAAGACTTCGCGCAAACCTCCGTCTCCATTGAAACTATAGGAGGATGTGACATTTTCTGTTCCTGCAAGCGTTTCGGCTGAAGATGTGAAGTTGTATTTGATGTTTGTGATAGGCATGATACCTAACGTGACACCCCAGTTTTTTGCTGCACGAAACTGAAATGCGAAATAGTCGAAACTGGTATTGCGTATGTTCTGTTGCAGATTCCCCATCTTGTAGTTTCCGTTTTGCAGAGAAAGTCCTAAGTCGAATAATGCAGTAAGAGAATCCACCTCTGAGTAAGAAGCAGGGTTGGCAATATTGATTTGCTGTCCGTCACGGAAACCTTGTGCCACTCCACTCATTCCTTTGTTGAATCCCATTGCCCGTTCAGATTGTATGCCGAATCCGTAGCGGGAATAAGGTGTGTTAATGCCATTCTGGGCATGGCCAAAGGTTGTTGAAAGTATAGTGATGATGAAAAATAAGAATTTCTTCATTATGCTGTTGGAAAATATGTGTAATCGTGAATTTTTTACAAAATTAGTCCTTTTTTGTTAAGTCGGCAAACTTTCTGTTGTTTAGACAAGTTAAAAAAGCTGAAAGTTGCTTGAAAAGGCGAATTTTTAATTTATTGTGACTTTTTTTGTGATTGTTTGTTAGGTTTGTGAGACTTGTTTTGTTGCTTGCTTGATTTAGAATTACTCTTACCTTTGGACGGATGGGCTTTACCTTTTCTTCCGTAATGGTGTCGTTGGGGCTTGGCTTCTCCTGATGACATTTGTGGCTTTTCTCCGCATCCTTCAGGCAGGTCTGGTTTTTCTATTTCTTTTTCAATGAGTTTTTCTATTTTGAGCAAGTGATGCCAGTCACGAGGGGTGACGAGGGTGACAGCCTGTCCTTCTCTATTTGCTCGTGCTGTACGTCCGATGCGATGAACGTAATCTTCCGGGTCGCGTGGAACGTCGTAATTGATAACTAATTGGATATCGTCTATGTCTATTCCTCTGCTGACGATGTCTGTTGCGATGAGGATACTGATGCGCCGGTTCTTGAAACCTAACATGATTTCATCGCGTTCCTTCTGTTCCAAGTCGCTATGCATGGCTCCGACATTAAACCCTTTTCTTTTTAAGTTGAGGCTTAACTCTTTGACTTTCATTTTGGAAGATGCAAAAAGAATGACACGGTCAAGTGACTCGTCGCTTAAAACATTCTCTGCTATTTTATCTTTCATGCCTTCATGGCATAAATATGCTAGTTGATGTATTTTTTCAGCCGGTTTTGAAACGGCAATTTTGACTTCGACAGGGTTATGGAGGATGTTTCGCGCCAAATTTTGTATGTTTTCTGGCATTGTTGCTGAAAACATGATGGTTTGTCTTTCTTCAGACAGGTAGCTCGCAATTTTCATGATGTCGTCATAAAATCCCATGTCGAGCATGCGGTCTGCTTCATCGAGAATAAAAAAGGATACTTTCTTTAAGTCGATATGTCCTCCGTTCAAATGGCTGATGAGTCGGCCAGGCGTGGCAATGATGATGTCTGCGCCGAGTTCTAATCCTTTGCGTTCTTGTTCGAAGCGAATGCCGTCATTTCCGCCATATACGGCAACGGACGATACACCGTCGAGGTAGTAGGCGAATCCTTCCACTTGCTGGTCTATTTGCTGTGCGAGTTCTCGTGTGGGGGACATGATGATACAGTTGACAGAGTCTTTAGGGTAGTTCCCTTGGCTAAGTTCGTCAAGCACAGGCAGCAAATAGGCGGCAGTTTTTCCTGTGCCAGTTTGTGCGATGCCCATCAAGTCGTGCCCTTCGAGGATTTTGGGGATTGCTTGCTCTTGGATGGGGGTACACTCTTCAAAGTTCATCGCCTCAAGAGCGTCAAGAAGTTCATCAGATATGTTTAATTCGTCGAAATACACTATAGTTTTGTTTTAATTCTGTTAATCAATAATTTATTATCTTGGTGCTTTCTTGTAGTAGTAGAGTGCTACAAGTGCAAACACGGCATTAGGTATCCATACCGCAATGGGGGCGGGGAAGTTCGCATTGATGGCAAGGCTTGAAACAACTGTCTGGAACATGATGTAGGTGAGGATAAGCGCCAGCCCAATGCCTAATGCGATACCCATTCCATTTTTTCTCTTTCTTGCAGAGATGGATACACCGATGATGGTTAGTATGAATGTTGCAAATGAGGTAGCTCCGCGTTTCCAGTACTCGACTTCAAACTTCTGGATATTAGCGAATCCTCTGGACTTTTGCCTGTCTATGTATGTTTTTAGTGCTGGGGTTGTCAGAGTCATTTCCATATCGCGTGAAGCCAGCAAGTCTTGTGGCATGATTTTGATGATGGTGTCAAGTTTGCTGCCACTTTGAATAATTTCTTTTCTTCCTTGTAAATCTCTGGTTTGATAATTGGTAATAACCCAATGGTATGGCTCGTATGAAAGTGTGTCGTATTGTATGGTCATTGCTTGTAGATGTTTGACCAGTTTCTTGTTTTCAAACTTGTCAAGCGTAAACTCGAATCCCATCTTATGGCTATTCTCATACCGTCCGAAATAAGCGATAACTCCACTGTCAACCTCCAGTTGGACATTAGCACTTAAATCTTGTTTCCCTCTATTTTTGTATCTGTTCTCAAATTTAACTCGTTTGACATTTCCCACAGGAATGACATAAGAGCCAAGTCCATAATTGAGCAATGCAATGATGGCTGCCGAAATCATGTAAGGACGCATGAGGCGCCTGAAACTTGTTCCCGTGGATAGCATTGCGATAATTTCCGAATTATCAGCAAGTTTCGTGGTAAAAAAAATGACAGCAATGAATACAAATAGCTGACTGAAAAGATTGGAATAGAACGGGATGAAATTCAGGTAGTAATCAAATATGATTTCTTCTATCGATACATTGTATTTCAGAAATTTGTCAATGTTCTCGTTGAAATCGAACACTACGGCAATGCTGATAATCAATATAATAGAGAAAAAATATGTACCAAGAAATTTGCCGATGATATAACGGTCAAGCCTTGACAAGGGAACGTGCCTTGTCATTCGTTGGAAAAACGATGTTTTCGTGGCTGATTGAGAACGTGAAGCGAAAGACGTTTTCTCAGTCTTTGTGCTTCTATTTTCAATCGTATAATTCTTGCCGTTATTTTTCATGCTTCTTAATACTTCCAGAGTATTCAGTTTCTTATACTTATATTATATATAATGTATGATGCCGGTTTTTCGCGAAATGATCGATTACACTCTTTTGCCCAATTCGTCCACCATTTTCTTTTTCCATGCGCAGAAGTCGCCAGCCACGATATGTGCTCTTGCTTCTCCCGCGAGCCACAGGTAAAAGGCGAGATTATGTATAGATGCGATTTGCATGGCTAACAATTCTTGGGCCTTGAACAAGTGGTGTACGTATGCTTTTGTGTAGGCGGTATCAACGTAGGAAGTTCCTTCTGGGTCGAGTGGGGAAAAATCCATTTCCCATTTTTTGTTGCGTAGATTAATTGTTCCGTGCTTGGTAAATATCTGCGCATTTCGTCCATTTCTGGTTGGCATGACACAGTCAAACATGTCAACCCCTCTTTCGATGCACTCAAGCAGATTGATGGGAGTTCCTACTCCCATGAGGTAGCGAGGTTTGTCTTGTGGAAGAATGGCATTGACGACCTCTACCATTTCATACATCACTTCTGTTGGTTCGCCTACCGCCAATCCACCAATAGCGTTGCCATCTGCTCCTTTTTCAGCCACATTCTCAGCTGCACGTTTCCGCAATTCTTTGTATGTACATCCCTGTACAATGGGGAAGAGGCTTTGCTGGTAGCCGTATTTAGGTTCCGTTTCATTAAAACGGCTGATGCATCGGTCAAGCCATCGTTCTGTTAAATCCAGAGATTTTTTTGCATAATTGTAGTCGCTGGTTCCAGGAGGGCATTCGTCGAAGGCCATAATGATGTCTGCGCCTATGGTGCGTTCGATGTCCATCACTTTCTCTGGTGTGAAGAAGTGCTTGCTTCCATCGATGTGGCTTCTGAATTCTACTCCCTCTTCCTTGATTTTTCGGATGCCAGCCAGTGAGAAAACCTGAAACCCGCCGCTGTCTGTGAGCATCGGTCTGCTGAATCCATTGAATTTGTGAAGGCCTCCAGCCGCTTCGATGACTTCCAGGCCTGGGCGTAGATAGAGGTGATACGTGTTTCCTAAAATAATCTGCGCCTTGATGTCGTCCATCAGTTCGTGGGGATGCACTCCCTTCACCGTCGCTTGTGTACCGACTGGCATGAAGATAGGAGTCTGTATGTCTCCATGTTCTGTGTGTAAGATGCCGGCACGAGCATCTGAGGCAGAATCTTTATGTTGAATCTGAAACGTCATGTTCTTATGGATGCGATAACAAATTGTTATATCAGGGCAAAATCAAGCACGTCTTTCACGTTGTCCACATAGTGGAATTTCACGCCTTTCACATACTTGGCCGGAATCTCGTCTATATTTTTCTTGTTCTCTTGACAGATGAGGATGTCTGTAATGCCAGCACGCTTGGCTGCGAGAATTTTCTCCTTGATGCCGCCTACGGGAAGCACCTTTCCGCGCAGCGTGATCTCGCCTGTCATGGCGATGTTCTTCCTTACCTTTCGTTTCGTAATGGCACTTGCCAATGAGGTGGCTATCGTGATGCCAGCCGATGGACCATCCTTAGGCGTGGCGCCTTCGGGCACATGGATGTGGATGTTGTGATTCTCGAAGAAGTCTGGTTCAATGCCCATCATGTCACAATGTTCTTTCAGATACTGCAGCGCAATGGTAGCCGACTCCTTCATGACGTCACCCAGATTGCCTGTGAGTCCAAGCTTGCCGCCTTTTCCCTTGTCAATAGATGTCTCCACAAAAAGGATTTCGCCGCCAACACTTGTCCAAGCTAAACCTGTCACGACGCCAAAATGCTCGTTTCCTTGATATTTGTCGCGGCTATATGGCTCAGTACCAAGATATTCTCTGATGTCAGCTGCGCTTAGCTCCTTCTCGGGAAGGACTCCATCCTTCGCATACTTGAGTGTCACTTTGCGGAGCACTTTGTTTATCTTTTTGTTCAAATCGCGTACACCCGATTCTCGCGTGTAGTCCTCGATGATTTTTTCGATGGCTGCTTTCGACAGTTTCACGCCGCTGTCTTTCATGCCCAGATTGTCAAGCTCTTGGGGAACAAGATGCCGCTTTGCGATTTCCACTTTCTCTTCGGCGAGATAGCCGCTTACTTCTATCAGTTCCATTCTGTCAAGCAGCGGACCTGGTATTGTGTTGATGTTGTTGGCTGTAGCGATAAACATCACCTTCGACAAGTCGTAGTCGGTATCCAGGTAGTTGTCGTGAAACGCAGAGTTCTGCTCCGGGTCGAGTACTTCAAGCAGAGCAGAAGACGGGTCGCCGTGATTGGATTGCTGTCCTACTTTGTCTATCTCGTCGAGAATGAATACGGGGTTGCTGCTGCCTGCTTTCTTGATGTTTTTGATAATCTGACCGGCCATTGCGCCCACATACGTCTTTCTGTGGCCACGAATTTCTGATTCGTCGTGCAATCCGCCCAGCGACATCCTTACATAATTACGCTTCATCGCTTTTGCAATGCTCTTGCCCAGCGATGTCTTTCCTACGCCAGGAGGACCATACAGGCAGATGATGGGGCTTTTGAAGTCTCCTCTCATTTTTAGCACAGCCAGATGCTCAATGATACGCTCCTTGACTGCTTCCATGCCATAGTGGTCCTTGTTCAGCACTCGTTCGGCATTGCCGAGGTTCAGGTTGTCTTTAGTGTATTCGCCCCAAGGCAAGTCGAGCAGCGTCTGAATGTATGTGTATTCTACTTGATAGTCAGGAGAATGGCTGCTGAGTCTTGAAAGCTTTTCAAGAGAGCTGTTGAATAATGCTTGCGTTTGTTCGTTCCATTTCTTCTTCTTTCCCGCTTCACGCATTCTGGAAATGTCGTCAGAGCCTTTCTCGCCAAGTTCCTCTTGGATGTTCTCGATTTCTTGGCGCAGGAAATATTCTCTTTGCTGCTTGTCCAGTTCTTCGCGAGTGCGCATCTGGATGTCCATTTTCAATGAAACATACTGATATTCGCGCTGCAGAATGCCAAGCAGTCGATATGCCCTGTCGAAGAGATGGGTTTCTTCCAACAGCGCAATTCTTTCTTTGTTGCTGATATTCAGGTTTGAACAGATGAAATTGATGGTTGCGCTGCGGTCGGTCATGTTGTTGAGCGCAAATGCCGAGCCAATCGTTTGCTCGTTGGTTTTCATCAGCTTGATGGCTGTTTCCCTGCATGCGTCCACCACAGCCATGTATTCGCGGTCATGGCGTGCTGGCATTGTTTCAGGGAAATTCTCCACACGTCCGACGTTGTATGAGCCATTTGAGCTAAGCTCTATCAAGCGGATGCGGTGATAGCCTTGCAAAATTGCCGTCTGGCTTCCATCTGGCAGTTTGATGATTTTCTGCACTTTCCCCACAACGCCTGTGTGATATAGCTGATTGAAGTCTGGCTCGTCAGTAGAGTCGTTGATTTGGCTGAACACTGCAATGGGGGTGTCTGCCTTCTGTGCATCTTTCAGCAGCTTGAGTGACGATGAGCGCCCAATCGAAATCGGTACCATCGTCTCTGGGAAAAGCATGATGCCGCGCAGTGGCAGCACGGGAATGAAATCCTCTGTCTTAATCTCCTGCTCAATATTTCCTCTGATGACATGGTCAATGCTGGCAATAAAGCTGATTTTGCCATCCACTTGACTGTCTTCTATGATATCTTCCAATTTGAAATCTTTCATTGTACGATTTTCTGTTTATCTTTGTACTATGCAAAACGAGTGCAAAGGTACAAAAAAAAAACTATATGGATAAATTTAAAATGTGAAACATGGTGAAATGGACGCATTAGAGCCTAAAATTATCCAATTTAAAGAGTATTGAGCACGCGTCCTTAAGGCTTCGCCGTCTGCATAATATTTAAAACGCCGTGTTTGAAATATTTCGTAGGCGGTGTTTCAAATATTATGCAGACGGTGTGTAGGTAGGGCAGGAGTGATGAACTTGAAAAAAACAAGAGTGGCATGCCCATGCGGGGGATGTGAATGGGATTCTTGACACAAGGCGATGAAAATGACCCTAAAACGGAATAAAGGTTATTGAAAATGCCTAAAAAATAGAATAGTGTAAGAAAAAGAATGCTGTTTTCTTACATTTTGCAATTATTTTTGTTGGCGAAAACGATTAAATTGAAAATAAATTGTAACTTTGCAGCACAAAGATAATAGACCGCAAGGTTGTAGAACTTTTACTCGCAACCTTTTTTCAAAATTGATAAATTCATCATTGCATTTATGAGCAAGTTAATCAAGGTCGAGGGCTATCGCCAGTTGCTCGACCCAATACAGACGGAGCAAGGTATCAAGCAGATTAAAGATTTTTTTCAGGCGAATTTGTCAACGGCTCTCCGTTTGCGCCGTGTCACAGCGCCCCTGTTTGTGCTCCGTGGCCTTGGCATCAACGATGACCTCAACGGAGTGGAGCGTCCCGTGTCATTCCCCATAATGGATATGGGTGACCAAGTGGCAGAGGTTGTCCATTCTTTGGCGAAGTGGAAGCGTCTGATGCTGGCAGAATATGACATCCAGCCAGGATATGGGTTATATACAGACATGAACGCCATCCGAGGAGACGAGGAACTGGACAACACGCATTCGCTGTATGTGGATCAGTGGGATTGGTGCCGCACCATTCGCCCCGAAGACCGCAATATAGCTTTTTTGAAAAAGATTGTTTCCGACATTTATGCGGCAATCATCAGAACGGAATATCTGGTGTGTGAATCCTATCCGCAAATCAAGCCTTTCCTTCCAGAGGAGATTCATTTCATTCATGCGGAGGAACTGCTTCAGATGTATCCCGACCTGTCTCCTAAACAAAGAGAAGATGCTATCTGCAAGAAGTATGGCGCAGTATTCATTATGGGCATTGGATGCGTGTTGTCAAATGGCGAGAAGCATGATGGCCGCGCTCCTGATTATGACGACTGGAGCACTCCCAATGCAGACGGATATAATGGGTTGAATGGCGATATTCTCATCTGGTATCCAGTGTTGAACCGCAGTATTGAACTCAGCTCTATGGGTATTCGTGTTGACAAGGAAGCGCTGCTTCGACAACTTGAACTTGAAGATAAGAAAGATAGGCTTAACCTCTACTTTCATAGCAAGTTAATAAAAGATGAAATGCCTCTTTCTATAGGTGGCGGAATCGGACAGAGCCGTCTCTGTATGGTGCTTCTTCACAAAGCTCATGTGGGAGAAATTCAGGCTTCCATCTGGCCAGCCGAAATGCGTGAGGAATGTGCCAAGGCAGGCATGCCACTCATCTAAAAATCACAAATGCAACAACGGAATTTTCTGTTGTCAAGACTTATCAGGACACTTGTTCGCTTTGCGGATGAGTGTCTTTTGTTTTATATACTTTGCCGCTATTATGACGTTAAGGACTTAGGGGAGGAAAAAATTTGTTTGTTCGTCAAGAAAAGTGTAACTTTGCAACGGAGAACGAAACAAATAAGAATATGACACCTAAAGAAGAGATTGAGCAACTCAGGAAGGAGTTGGAACAGCATAACTATAACTATTATGTGTTGAATCAGCCGACAATATCGGACTTTGAGTTTGACCAGATGATGCATCATCTGGAGGACTTGGAGTTGTTCTATCCGCAGTACGCTGACCCTAACTCGCCGACACAACGGGTGGGTAGCGACTTGAACCAGTCGTTCAAGGCTGTGGCGCATAAGTATCCGATGCTGTCGTTGTCAAACACGTATAATGAGGGCGAAGTAAGGGATTTCTACAATCGTGTGAAGGAAGGCCTTGAAGGTGAAGACTTTGAAATCTGTGCGGAAATGAAGTTCGATGGATTGAGCATTTCATTGACGTATGTGGATGGTGAGTTGGTGCAGGCGGTCACGAGAGGTGATGGCGTGAAGGGTGATGATGTGACTAACAATGTGAGAACGATTCGTTCCATTCCTTTGAGGCTGAAAGAGGGTAGTGGCTATCCGCATGAATTTGAGATTCGTGGCGAGATTTTAATGCCTTGGACTTCGTTTGAGAAATTGAACGAGGAGAGGGCGAGGCGTGAGGAATCGTTGTTCGCCAATCCTCGTAATGCAGCCAGCGGTACGTTGAAGTCGCAGAGTTCAAAGGTGGTGGCAGAGAGAGGCTTGGATGCATACTTATATTATTTATTAGGTGATGAGGTTCCTAATGATGGTTTCCATTATGAGAACTTGCAGAAGGCGGCATCGTGGGGCTTTAAGATTTTTAAGGGGATGAGGAAATGCAAGAGTGTTGAGGAGATTTTGGAATTCATCAATTATTGGGATAAAGAACGTAAAGAGCTGCCTGTTGCAACAGATGGCATTGTGTTGAAGGTGAATTCTTTACGGCAGCAACGGCATCTTGGTTATACGGCGAAAAGCCCCCGGTGGGCCATTGCGTATAAATTTAAGGCGGAAAGAGCTTGCACGAGACTGAATGAAGTGACTTATCAAGTGGGACGAACAGGAGCTGTAACGCCAGTGGCGAACATGGAGCCTGTACAATTGGCTGGAACGATTGTGAAGCGTGAGTCGCTTCATAATGCAGATGTGATGGAGGAACTGGATCTTCACATTGGCGATATGGTTTATGTGGAAAAGGGGGGTGAAATCATTCCTAAAGTAGTTGGTGTTGATAGAGACTTGCGACTGCCTGGTTTGCAAAAAGTACAGTTTGTCAAAACCTGTCCAGAATGTGGTGCAGAACTTGTACGTTTTGAGGGTGAAGCAGCACATTATTGTCCCAATGACAGTGCTTGTCCGCCGCAAATAAAAGGACGTATTGAGCACTTTATCTCTCGCAAGGCTATGAATATTGATAGTCTTGGTCCTGAAACGATAGATGATTATTACCAGCGTGGATTAATCCGCAATTTTTCAGATATTTATAAATTAACAGTTTCTGATATTTGTGGAGTGAATAAGACGCGTGTGAAGTCCGCTCAAAAGGTGGTGGATGGCGTGAAATCCACACTTCAAGTGCCTTTTGAACGTGTGGTTTTTGCCATAGGCATACGCTTTGTGGGAGAGACAACAGCTAAGCTTATTGCTCGCCACTTCAAGACGATGGATGCTTTGCGGAATGCTACTGTTGAACAGCTGATGGAAGTCGATGGAGTGGGGCAGGTTATTGCAGAATCGGTGGTGAAATATTTTCGAGACTCCAAGAATGTGGCGATTGTGGACGAACTTGCCAGTTATGGGGTGCAGATGCAACTTTCGGAAGAGCAGCTTTCGGCACAAACTAATAAGTTGGAAGGAAAAAGCATTGTCATTTCAGGTGTGTTTCAGAAACACTCGCGTGATGAGTATAAAGCTATCATTGAGCAGAACGGAGGCAAGAATGTGGGTGGCATTTCCCAAAAGACCTCTTTTGTTCTTGCTGGCGACAATATGGGGCCTTCGAAATTGGAGAAAGCTCAAAGTTTGGGAGTGCCCATTGTGACGGAAGATGATTTTTGGGCGATGTTGGAATGAAATAATCGAGAAAAAAGTTTTGTTGTAATGCCTATATAGCATCTGTATTTGTAAAAAGAGGTGTTTTATCTTTTTTCTGTAGGTGAGAGTGTTTTTCGGCTTAAAATTTTTTCAAGTCGGAAATAATCAATAACTTTGCATTCGATTTGATTTTTAGGTTAAGCTATTTGTTAGGTATTTTTTATGGCTAAAAAGATTTTTAAGGAACCTTGTTACATTTTTGAATCTAGCTGGGAAGTTTGCAATAAAGTCGGTGGTATATATACAGTATTGTCCACGCGTGCAAAAACACTTCAAGAAAAATTTACAGATAGAGTCTTTTTCATTGGCCCTGATTTTTGGGAGGGGAAAAAGAATCCTTTATTCAAAGAAAACAAAACATTATTGGCAAAATGGAGGAAGCATGCTTCACAGTGTGATGGTTTGTCATTGCGCATAGGTCGTTGGCAGATTCCAGGTGAGCCAATAGCAATACTGGTGGATTTCCAACCTTTTTTTGAAAAAAGAAATGAAATTTTTGGATGGGCTTGGGAAAACTATCAGGTAGATTCTCTCCATGCATACGGTGATTATGACGAAAGCCTCATGTTCTCATGGGCTGCGGGGAAAATAGTGGAGAGTTATTATAATTTCTTCGGATTGACACAAGGCGATAACGTCGTATTTCAGGCACATGAGTGGCAGACATGTTTGGCTGCTCTCTATGTGAAGAAGTTTGTTCCAGAAGTTGCAACTGTTTTTACAACTCATGCAACAACAATTGGACGTTCTATCGCAGGCAATAACAAACCGTTGTATGATTATCTTTCTGCTTATAACGGAGACCAGATGGCTTCTGAACTGAATGTGGAGGCAAAGCACTCTGTGGAGAAGCAGGCTGCATGGAATGTTGACTGTTTCACGACGGTAAGTGACATCACAGGAATGGAATGTACAGAACTTCTTGATAAACCATCAGACGTAATCCTGATGAATGGGTTTGAGAATGACTTTGTTCCATGTCCGGCATCTAAATTCAATGATGTCAGAAAACAAGCAAGAGAGAAACTCCTGAAAGTGGCCAATACGCTGATGGGGAGCCAATTGGGTGATGATACTGTGATTGTTACAACCAGTGGACGATATGAGTATCAGAATAAAGGAATCAATGTCTATATTGATGCGCTTAATCGTTTGCGTTGGGATGCTCGTTTGGAAAAAGATGTTTTGGCATTTGTAATGGTGCCGGCTTGGATGAAAGAGGCTCGCGAGGATTTGAAGCAGGCCATGAAGCGAAATGAGTCAGATGGCATGCCTTTGGGAGATTCTCGCATTACCCATGTTCTTCATGATGAGGGGAATGACAAGGTGTTAGGACAGTTAAATTGGCTGGATATCCATAATAGGAAAGAAGACAAGGTGAAAGTTATATTTGTTCCATGCTATCTTGATGGTAATGATGGAATTTTCAATATGCATTATTATGATCTTCTTATAGGCAACGATTTGACTGTTTTCCCATCTTATTACGAGCCTTGGGGATATACTCCTATGGAGTCTGCGGCATTCCATGTGCCATGTGTTACGACTGATCTTGCTGGCTTTGGACTTTGGGCAAACAGCCTTAAGGGGGGCACGAGTGAGATTGAAGATGGTGTGAAGACCATTCATCGTTCCGACTATAATTTTGACGAGGTTAGTGATGGTATTCGTGATACTATCTTGAAGTTTACTCAGTTTGATAAGAAACAGGTGAACGCTGCTCGTAAGAATGCTGCTAAAGTTGCAGAAAAAGCTCTTTGGAAACATTTCATTGCTTATTACTATGAAGCATACGATAAAGCTCTTGCAAAACGCGATGAGCGAATGAATAATAAGAAAAATTAAAAACCATTTCAATAACAAAAACTATGAGAATTCAGGCAAGTAATGCTAACATGCCTAACTGGCATGAAATCAGTGTGAAATCATCCGTTCCTGCAGCTCTTGAGCCACTGAACGAGATAGCACATAACATGTGGTGGTCTTGGAACAATGAGGTAGGCCACATTTTTCATGACATGGATGCCCAGCTTTGGCATGACGTTAAGCAGAATCCTGTACTTTTCCTCAGCCGCATGAACTATGAGAAGCTTGAGGAAATAGCTTCGGATAAGAAGATTATCAATCGTATCAATAAGGTATATAAGGAGTTCCGTGCATACATGGATGTTGAGCCAGATAAGACTCGTCCATCTGTTGCTTATCTTTGTATGGAATACGGATTGAGCCATGTGCTTAAGATTTACTCTGGAGGTCTTGGTATTCTTGCTGGTGACTACGTGAAAGAGGCTTCTGACTCTAACGTTGATTTCTGTGCAGTAGGCTTCCTCTATCGCTATGGCTACTTCACTCAGACACTCTCAATGGAAGGACAGCAGGTCGCAAACTATGAAGCTCAGGTTTTCCCAACTCTTCCTATTGAACGTGAACTTGATGAGAATGGCAAGCAGGTCGTTGTAGATGTACCTTACAACAACTATACTGTTCATGCACTCGTGTGGCGTGTGAATGTGGGTCGTGTTAAGCTTTATCTGCTTGATACAGATAATGATATGAATTCTGAGTATGACCGTTCTATTACGCATGCCCTTTATGGCGGTGATTGGGAAAATCGTATTAAGCAGGAAATCCTTCTTGGTATCGGCGGTATCCTTACTCTCAACAAGCTCGGAATAAAGAAAGACATTATCCATTGTAATGAAGGTCACGCAGCTCTTGCAAACGTACAGCGTTTGGTTGAGTTCGTTGAGAGCGGCATGACATTCAATGAGGCTCTCGAGGTTGTACGTACTTCTTCGCTTTACACTGTACACACTCCAGTACCAGCAGGACATGATTATTTCGATGAGGCTCTTTTCGGCAAGTACATGTCACAGTATCCATCTAAGCTCGGTATCAGCTGGGATGAATTCATGGGTATGGGTCGCGTGAATCCAGATGATAAGGGTGAGCGTTTCTGTATGTCAACTTTTGCCTGCAACACTTGTTCATGGGTAAATGGCGTTAGCTGGCTTCACGGTAAGGTGTCTAAGGACATGTTCAATGGAATTTGGAAGGGTTACTTCCCAGAAGAACTTCACAACGTCGGCTATGTGACAAATGGTGTACACATGCCTACTTGGACAGCTTCTGAGTGGAAATCTGTATATGCAAAGTATTTTGATGGTACACATCTTTCAGATCAGTCAAATCAGAAGATTTGGGAAAGTATCTACAATGTGCCAGATCAGGAAATTTGGAACACTCGCTTGGCACTTAAGGCTAAGCTGATTGAATACATCAAGAAAGCTTTCAAAGAAGATTGGCTGAAGCATCAGGGCGATCCATCTCGCATTGTTTCTATTGTTGAGAAAATCAACCCTAATGCATTGACAATCGGCTTTGCACGTCGTTTTGCAACTTACAAGCGTGCTCATTTGCTTTTCAGCGATCTTGATCGTTTGGCAAAGATTGTTAACAATCCTGATTATCCAGTTCAGTTCCTCTTTGCAGGTAAAGCGCACCCTGCTGATGGTGGCGGTCAGGGACTCATTAAGAAGATTTATGAGATTAGCCGTCGTCCAGAGTTCCTTGGCAAGATAATCTTCCTCGAGAACTATGATATGAAGCTGGCTCGTCGTCTTGTGACCGGTGTGGATATCTGGATGAATACACCTACACGTCCTTTGGAGGCATCTGGTACATCTGGCGAAAAGGCACTTATGAATGGTGTTGTCAACCTTTCTGTCCTTGACGGATGGTGGCTCGAAGGCTATCGTGAAGGTGCTGGATGGGCTCTGACAGAGAAGCGTACGTTCCAGAATCAGGAGCAGCAAGACCAACTCGACGCTGCTACTATATACTCTCTGCTCGAGAACGAGATTCTTCCACTCTACTACGCTCAGAACTCTAAGGGATATTCAGAGGGCTGGATTAAGACCGTCAAGAATTCTATTGCGCAGATTGCTCCGCACTACACGATGAAGCGCCAGCTCGACGATTACTACACTAAGTTCTATTGCCCACTGGCTGAGCGTCGTCAGGTGCTCTTTGCCGATAACTACAAAAAGGCTAAAGAAATTGCTGCATGGAAGGAACTTGTTGCATCACGATGGGATAATATCAAGGTTATATCTTGCCAGAAGGGAGAAGATGTCCTCAAGGGAGATGTATTCTCTGGTAAGAAGTACAAGATTCAGTACGTCGTTGATGAACAGGGACTTGATGATGCAGTAGGCATGGAACTCGTTACCGTATTCAAGGATGAAGAAGGCCGTGAGCACATCAGTCAGGTGGAACCTCTCGAGGTTGTAAAGCGTGAGGGAAATCTCTATACATTCGAGGGTACTCATGTGCTTCCTACTGCAGGTAGCTTTAAGGTGGCATGCCGTATGTATCCAAAGAGTGCAGAACTCCCACATCGTCAAGACTTCTGCTATGTGAAATGGGTTGATTAATTGATTGATATACAATTGTATAATTAACTTGATTGCACCATCTCAGGAAGAGATGGTGCAATTCCCGTTCTTAAACAAAAAATGGAAAAAAGCACATTCGGCATCTTTTTTGCCCTATTAATGACAACATCGGCGATTTTTGCCCAGCAGGCAGAAAATGGCGCTCAAGAAGTAGATGAGTATAAGTCATCTGCGGTTCTCAAGGCCTATCGTACTAACATGAAGTCCAAGAATTATGCTCGGGCAAAACAGGAAATAGATGGAGCTATCAAAAAGTATCCAGAAGCAGCTGTTGATGCACAGCTGTATAAATGCAAGATGGATGCTCTGAATGCGCTGATTGTTGCTGAAAACAGGAAAATTTATCTCAACTCGAAGCCCGACACAGTTACTTATTTTAATTATGTGTACGAGCTTTACACTACGGGACTTGCTTGTGATAGTATAGAGCAAGCGCTTGTTCGCGAACGCCAAGCTATGGGTAAAAAGGCAAAGCCAAGATTGCGTTACACTATTGCTCAGCCCATGCTTTCCTATCGCAAAAATGTGCTTAACGCCGGGAAATACCATTATAAGAAAAAAGATTATGCAAAGGCATATCAGTTCCTCGACCTCTATGCACAAACAAAAACTGCGCCTGTTTTTACAGACAAGGATGGTCGTTCCCTTCTTACGGATCCTGATGATATGCGAGAAGTAGCTTCTTTGGCTACTCTTAGCGCCTATGCTTCTGGTAATCATCAAGGTGTTATGAATTATCTTGAGCAGAGTCTTGCTGTAGAGCATTTGAAGCCGCAACTTTTAGAGCTTGGTTCTAAGTCAGCTGCGCAACTTCAAGATACCACTCGCATGCTTGTTCTCTTGGAAACGGGATTCATCTCTTATCCCGATGTCGAATATTTCTTCATGACTCTTATCAAACATTATAATGAGCAGAAAGATTACCATCATGCTTTGCAGAAAATAATGACCATGGTAGAACTCTATCCTGAAAAGCGCGACTATTGGTATATGGCTGGTACAGAACAGATGCTTCTCGCTCAGTATAATGAAGCACTTGTGTCCTTCCGCAAATGTATTGAGCTGCAGGCGGATGATGCTCAGGCTTATTCTGCAATCGGAAATATCTATCTGCATGATGCTCAGGCTGCTTATGCCCATTTCGATACACCTATTTCTCATCCGGATTATGCTCAGCACAAGCAGGAAATTGATTATCTCTATCAACAGGCTTGTACAGCTTTTGAGCATGCTCGCCAATTTGACGAAAACAATCAAAATCTTTGGCTTTCTGGACTTCGTGAAGCTTACTTTAAGCTGAATCGGGGTAGGGAACTTCGGGCTTTGGAAAAATACAAGTAGAGCCGTTCGTGGGGGATTCTTTATCTGGTAAAAAAATCCCCCGTTTTTTATGTTGTATAATCACCGTCTGCATAATATTTAAAACACCGTGCGCATAATATTATGCAGGCGGTGTTTTAAATATTATGCAGACGGTGATGTCGTATGGGAGATGAAGATTGCAAAAAACTCATTCTTTTAAGAATTTATCTGTTCTTTTTTTGTGTGAGCAAAAATTTTACTTATCTTTGCATTGTTTTCATTTTCTTCTAATTGATAAAAATACAAGACCTTTGGATGGCTACGAATAAAGGAAATTCAAAAAATAAGAATAGCAAAAAATATGCAGCGGCGCAGAAAGAAAAGCTTACTGCGGGAGATTTCTTTGGAGGATTTGGGAAGTGGGAAATGCTATCGTTTGGCATAGGCTTTCTAATAGTGGTTTGTTCCATATTTCTGCTGGTGGCTTTTGTGTCGTATTTGTTTACAGGCGAGGCAGACTTTAGTTTGCTGGAACAGACGAGCGACCCATTGAACAAGAGTTTGCAATATCGGAATGTGTGTGGAGCCTGGGGAGCAATTGCGGCGTATTATTTCTTGAATGACCTGTTTGGGTTAGCATCATTTTTGATACCGCCTTATCTTATCATATTGGGATTGAGAATGATGCGTATCTTTAAGTTTACGTTAGTTCGTAAGTTTATTCTCTTCTCTTTGTTGATGCTGTGGCTGAGTGTGTTTTTCGCGGCATGTGATTATCTGTTCCCCGTGTTTGATGATTCGTTTGTGAAACTTGGCGGGAATCATGGCATTCATGTGGTAAGAATTTTGACTCAGGTGATTGGCATGCCAGGTCTGATGGCGGCTCTATTGATTTATGCTGTAATATATCTTGTTTATCTGAGTACGAGAACGATTGTCATTATCAGAAACGCATTGAGACTGAATTTTTTGAGAAAGGTGAATCCTTCGCGCTTGAAGCGTTTTGTCAACAAGGAGGAAGAAGATGCGGAAGAAAGTACATGTGAGGTGGAGGATGATGCAGAGAATGAAGCCGAAGAGGAGTTTGTGGAAATGGAAGATGCAGGCCCCAATGTGGTAGAGTTTGAGGATATATCTTCTCAGGAACCAGTGAAGGTTGCGGAAGAAAAAGCTGTTGTAAATACTCCACAAGTTGCGGATGAGATTCCTGTCGTGCAGCCAACACTGAATTTTGATGATGCCCCTACTACGGACATGAATATAGAAGTGAATGAAACAGTTCAGGGAACGGGGAAGATTGTACGTGGAGATATAAATACTCCTTATGACCCCAAACTGGATTTGGAACACTATAAGTATCCGAAGCTGAGTCTCTTGAATAAGGCTGATGACCAGGGTCCTCAGATCGATATGATGGAGCAGAATGCGAATAAGGATAGAATCATTCATGTGCTGAAAAATTTTGGAGTTGAGATTGCGAGCATCAAGGCAACGATTGGCCCTACAATTACATTGTATGAGATAGTTCCTGCAGAAGGTACTCGCATTAGCAAAATCCGAAATCTGGAAGATGATATCGCATTGTCATTGGCAGCAGAGGGCATCCGCATCATTGCCCCGATTCCTGGCAAGGGAACAATCGGTATAGAGGTGCCGAACAAGAAAAAGTGTATAGTGTCAATGGAGAGCATCAACAATAGCCGCGTGTATCAGGAAAGCAAGATGGAGTTGCCATGTGCGGTGGGTAAAACTATCAGCAATGATGTCTTTATGTTTGACTTGGCAAAGACACCTCATTTGCTTGTGGCGGGTGCGACAGGTCAGGGAAAATCTGTTGGATTGAATGCAATCGTGACATCGCTTCTTTACAAGAAGCACCCATCGGAATTGAAGATTGTGATGATTGACCCCAAGAAGGTGGAATTCAGCATCTATAGCCCGATAGAGAATCATTTCTTGGCACGTTTGGAAGAAGAGGACGATTGTATTATCACAGATGTTCAGAAGGTGGTGAAAACTTTGAACTCGCTGTGTGTGCTAATGGATACTCGCTACGATTTGCTGAAAAGGGCGCATGTTAGAAACATCAAAGAGTATAACGAAAAATTCAAGAGCCGCCTTCTCAATCCAGAGCACGGACATGAATACATGCCATATATTGTGGTAATTGTGGATGAGTTTGGTGACTTGATAATGACGGCGGGCAAGGAAGTCGAACTCCCAATCTGCCGCATTGCGCAGCTGGCGCGTGCCGTCGGTATTCACATGATTATTGCAACACAGCGTCCTCAAGCAAGTATCATCAGTGGTGCTATCAAGACGAATTTCCCGACGAGAATTGCGTTTAAGGTTAGTTCAATGATGGACTCTCGTGTCATTCTTGACCGTTCGGGGGCTAATCAATTGATTGGTAAGGGTGATATGCTGTATTTACAAGGCAGTGAACCTGTTCGTGTGCAGTGTGCTTTTGTCGATACTCCAGAGGTAAATGATATATGTCGTTTCATTTCTACGCAGCAATCTTTCTTGCATCCCATGTATCTGCCGGAGGTGGCAGATGCAGAAGGAGATGGCGGCGTTGGTGTTGGAACGGTGGACAAGGGTCATCTTGATCCGATGTTTGCAGAAGTGGCAAAGTTTGTTGTAAACAATCAAAGCGGTTCCACATCGATGATTCAGCGCAACTATTCTATTGGATACAACCGTGCTGGCAAGATTATGGATCAGTTAGAGAAGATGGGGGTTGTAGGTGCACAAGTGGGCAGCAAACCTCGTGAGGTGCTGATCAAGGATCCTCTGACGCTTGAAGGATTATTGAACACTTTGGCATGATTGATTCTCTAATAATGTTTGTGAAATATATTCTTTATTCTCAATCCGATAACTTTATGAAAAAGATACTGTTTTTGTTCATATTCTCCATTCTTTCTGTTTTTGTTTCTGCGCAAGATGCTGTTACGATACTGGATAGGGCTTCTGCAGCACTTAAGGCGGCAGGTGGCATGAAGGTGGATTTTACTATAAAAACAGAGGATTTATTGTCAAAGGGTTACATTAAGTCGAAAGAGAATAAATTTGTCCTCCATTTGGAAGAGAATATTATATGGTTTGATGGTGAAACGTTGTGGAATTATGTACGGAGGAATGAAGAGGTGAATATCACGATTCCATCTCAGGCCGAAATGTCAAAGCTGAATCCGTATGCATTTCTTTCTTTTTATAAGAAAGGATACGACGTGAAAAAAGGTAAGGGAACTGCAAAAGAGCATGAGGTAATCATGGTGGGTGATAAAACATCTCAGTATAAGAAAGCGGTGATTCGTATAGATAAAAAAACTTATTATCCAGTATTGATTCAGCTGGAATCATCACAAGGTGATTTTGGGGTGGAAATCCAATGTAAATCTTATCAGAAGAATCAGAAGTTTTCGGATAAGACATTTCAGTTTGACCGGAAAGAATATCTAGGTGTTGATATAATAGACCTCAGATGAGAGTGCTATGGATTTGAGACGGGCATTTTTGTTGTATAAGCTGATTGCACATAATCAGCGGTGTCAAGTTCGTCGACATCCTATGTTTGATAAAAATGTGATAATGAAGATAATAAGTTATTTTATTATTGCATTTTGGGCTGTTTACCTTATGGTGCTCGGTGTGTCTTTCCATTCTTTTTTTAAGGATTCTTCTCTTGAGGCATTTGACTGGATTGATGGAGGACTTTTGTGGTTTCTCGTTCTCGATTTTGTTTCTCGATTTATGATGCAGGATACGCCTGCTCAGAATGTGAAACAATATAAGCTGCTAAACATTTCGAGTCGTTTTTTGTTCCATGTTTTTTTATTGCGCATCGGGTTGCAGTTCTACAATCTGTTTTGGGCTTTTTTCTTTGTTCCTTTTGGCTTTCTTTCTGTACCTCAGTTCTATGGTTTTGGCGGGTTTGCTGGTTTTTTGCTGGGATGGTGGCTGCTTTTTGTTCTAAACAGTTATTGGTATCTATTTTGGCGGACATTGATGAACCGCAATTTGTGGTGGGGCTTTTGTCCGCTTTTGTTTTATCTGCTATGTTTATATCTGGGATTTTTTTATGACAATGAGAATCAATGGCTGTTTGATGGTTCTATTCACTTGATGCGTGGGTTTTGCCATTGGAAGGCGTGGTGTTGGTTGTTGCTGATTGGGTTAATAACTGTGATGTATGCTGCCAATTATTATTTACAAAAAGTGGCTGTATATATGGAAATTTCGAGAATGGAACATGTTGGTACGGTAAAGACTCGCAATATGAAATTCCTTGATCGATATGGAGTTGTTGGTGAATACATGAAGTTGGAAATTAAATCCATGATGCGTAATTTGGTCATTCGTAAATTATTCATTAATGGAGGGTTGTGTATGTTGATGTTGTGTGGTCTTTTCTCTTTTTCAGACATATATGATGAACTTCCTTTTATGCGAGTTTTTATCTGTGTGTATTGTTTTTCTTGCTTAGGTGTGATGACGCTGACGACAATCATGTGTGCGGAAGGTAATTATTTGGATGGACTGATGGTGCACAAGGAGACCATCCTATCTTTACTAAAAGCGAAGTATTATTTTCAGTGCGCCGTGCTGCTGATTCCGGTCTTATTTTTGCTAATGCCTATAGGTGAGGGGAAAATGCCCGTTTTGACAATGTTGGCTTGTGCGTTTTTCACGTCAGGAGTGGTTTTCCCTTTCATGTTTCAATTAGCTGTCTATAATGATTCTTCAATCCATTTGAACAAGAAACTTACACGGTCTGGCAGAAACACGAAAGTACAGATGTTGATGTCGGCTGCAGCTATGTTCCTCCCCATGCTAATCATGTATGTACTGGTGGAATTTTTCGGTGAGACATGTGCCGCAATAGTGATGTTGACAATGGGGGTGATAGGCACAATTCTTCATCCGTTGTGGTTGAATAATATCTATCAGCGTTTTATGAAACGACGCTATCAAAATATGGATGCATTTCGTAACTCAAGATAAATCATGAATTTAACGGTTGAAAATCTGACTAAAGAATTTAAAGGTAAAAAAGTTCTGGATATACCTCATTATGCGGTTCGCAGTGGCGAGATAATAGGTCTTGTCGGGAATAATGGCGCTGGTAAGACAACGTTGTTTCGTGTAATATTGGATCTCCTCAAAGCGGATACAGGACATGTGGTGATTTCTGGTGTCATAGATGGACGCGAAGTTTCAATTGACACGTCTAAAAACGAAGCTTGGAAAGCATATACGGGTGCGTTTGTTGATACAGGTTTTCTCATAGATTATCTGACTCCAGAGGAATACTTTCGTTTCCTTGCAAAAGTAACCGGACTTACAGATTCTAATCTCAATGAACGGCTGAAATTTTTTGACCAATTCATGAATGGAGAAGTGATGGGCAGCAATACGCTGATTCGTAATCTTTCGATGGGCAATCAGCAAAAGGTCGGCATAATAGGAGCAATGCTTCATCATCCCCAGTTGTTGATTCTTGATGAACCTTTCAATTTTCTGGATCCCACATCTCAGGTTTCGATGAAGTATTTGCTTGAGAAATATGGGAAAGAGTATGGTTCTACCATCATTGTGTCATCCCATAATTTGACGCATACGCTGGATATTTGCAGCAGAATTACTTTGCTTGAAAACGGGAACGTCATAAAGGACTATGGTCGTGATTATGCTTTGTTGACTTCTGAAATCGAGGGTTATTTTAGAAGTAATGTCAATATTTAAGCGAAGATAAAAAAGTTTTTCGTATTTTGCTTTTATTAACCAATTAAAAGCCTTACATTTGTATGGTTTTGTAGCACTTGTAGGTGCTACTTGTTTGTGTTTTGTCATTTTTAGTTGAATTAACAATAAATAATTATGAAAATTTCGAGAATTGATCACCTTGGAATTGGTGTGGAGAGTATTGAAGCAGTGCTCCCTTATTTTGAGAATGTCCTTGGTTTGAAGTGCTATGCTGTAGAAGAAGTAGCAGACCAGAAAGTTAAGACAGCCTTCCTTAAGGTTGGTGAAGTTAAGATTGAACTTTTGGAACCAACATCACCAGAATCTGCTATTGCAAAGTGGTTGGAAAAAGGAGGCAAAGGTGTACATCATGTAGCTTTTGCTGTTGAAGATGGTGTTGCAGAGGCTCTTGTGGAAGCAGAGAATAAGGACGTTCGTCTTATTGATAAAGCTCCACGTCCAGGTGCAGAACAGATGTCTATTGCGTTCCTGCATCCAAAATCTACAGCTGGAATCTTAACGGAACTTTGTGAGCCACAGAAGTAGAATTATTAAAAACAAATAACTAAAAGTGAAATTGTTCTTCTGTTTTAGAGAATTTTGATTTTTAGTTTTTTAACCTAATAAATTTTATGAGTAAACAGACTGAAAGAATACAGGAGCTTATTGAGCTCCGACAGAAAGCGCGTCTTGGTGGCGGAGAGAAAGCCATTGATAAACAGCACGCTAAAGGAAAATTTACAGCTCGTGAGCGCATTTCAATGCTCCTTGACGAAGGTAGCTTTGAAGAGTATGATATGTTCAAGCTTCACCGCTGCACAAACTTTGGAATGGAGAAGAAGCAGTATCTTGGTGATGGTGTTGTAACAGGATCTGGTACAATTGGTGGTCGTCTCGTCTTTATCTTTGCACAGGATTTTACTGTGAATGCAGGTTCTCTCTCTGAGACGATGGCACAGAAGATCTGCAAGATCATGGATATGGCCATGAACGTAGGTGCTCCTGTTATTGGACTTAATGACTCTGGTGGTGCCCGTATTCAGGAAGGTATCAATGCGTTAGCTGGATATGCTGAGATTTTCCAGCGTAACATTATGGCATCAGGTGTTGTACCTCAGATTTCAGGTATCTTTGGCCCTTGTGCAGGTGGTGCCGTTTATTCACCTGCGCTGACAGACTTCACGCTCATGATGGAGAATACTTCTTTCATGTTCCTCACAGGCCCAGCTGTTGTAAAGACAGTTACAGGTGAGGATGTCGATCAGGAAAGTCTGGGTGGTGCATCAGTTCACTCAACAAAGTCTGGTGTAACACACTTCACTGCTGCTACAGAAGAAGAGGCTATGGCTATGATTCAGCAGCTTATTTCTTACATTCCACAGAACAATCAGGAAGAGACTCCAATCGTTGAATGTACAGACCCAATCGATCGTCTTGAGGATTCGCTTAATGAGATTATTCCGGACAATCCTAATCAAGCATACGACATGTACAAAGTCATTGCGGCAACAGTTGACAATGGCGAATTCTTCGAAGTACAGCCACGTTATGCTCAAAACATCATTGTTGGTTTTGCACGTTTCAATGGCCGTTCTGTAGGTATTGTAGCTAATCAGCCATCTAAGTTTGCTGGTGTGCTCGACTGCAACGCTTCTCGTAAGGGTGCTCGCTTCGTTCGTTTCTGCGATGCTTTCAACATTCCAATCGTTAGTTTCGTTGATGTTCCTGGCTTCCTCCCTGGTACAGGACAGGAGTACAATGCAGTTATTCTTCATGGAGCTAAGCTGCTTTATGCTTACGGTGAAGCAACTGTGCCAAAGGTAACAGTTACTCTCCGCAAATCTTATGGAGGTTCTCACATCGTGATGTCTTGTAAGCAGTTGCGTGGCGACATCAACTATGCATGGCCATCTGCTGAAATTGCAGTGATGGGTGCAAGTGGTGCTGCAGCAGTACTTTATGCTCGTGAGGCTAAGCAGATTAAGGAAGAAGGTGGTGATGCTAAGGCTTTCATTGCTGAAAAAGAAGAAGAGTATTCTAAGCTCTTTGCAAATCCATACAATGCAGCTAAGTATGGCTACATTGATGATGTTATCGAGCCACGTAATACTCGTTTCCGTGTTATCCGTGCTCTCGAACAGCTTGCAAATAAGTCACTTACTAATCCTGCTAAGAAGCACGGCAATATTCCACTTTAATGCGGCGAACTGGCAGTCCGAGGATTCCTCGTTGCCTAAAACCCTAAATAGAATTAATAATGAAAAAGTTATTATCAATAGTATCACTCCTTGTAGCTTCGACAGCAGTTTTTGCTCAGGGGGCACGTGACTTGAAGCTCAATGAAGTCTATGTGTACTCTCCTGTATGCAGCGATTCTTCTCAAAATGCAAGCTATGTAGATGAATATGGTCAGCCTGCTTCATGGATTGAGATAGAAAACACTTCTTATTCAACACATAACATAAGAAACTGTTTCTTGACAATCAATCCGGCGGTGCTTGACGAGAGCCTGTCTGCTCCAGAAAGAGAAAAGCTCATGTCTGAAATTCCAGCAGGCGACCCGCGCACTTCGCTTTCTGCAAAGCAGCGCATTACGTTCTTTGCTGATGGGAATGTGAACCGTGGAACTCTCCACCTGAACTTTAACCTCCCTGTTGGTGAGCCTTTCACCGTCTATCTTTTTGACGGAAATGCAGTTGACTTGCTCGACTCTATACGTGTAGAGGCACTTCCTGCTGGTTCAAGCTATGCTCGCATTGATGGAACTGAATGGGAAGTTGTTGCAGAGGATAAAGTCACTCCTAATGCTCCAAACCAAATCTTGAAAAACAAGAAGATTCAGGAGTTTAAGGAGAAAGACCCTTATGGCATTGCGATGACGCTCATGTGCATGGGTGTAGTTTTCCTCTGTCTCATTCTGCTTTTCGTGTTCTTCCACATATTTGGATGGGCAATGAACCGTGCATCTATGCTTGCTCGTGTTCGTGCTATCCGTGCCGTTCACAATCAGGCTTCCAAGGTGGTTGAGATGGCAAAGCAGGGTACAACAGAGACCAAAGGCATCGATATGGAGACCTATACTGCTGTTATCGGTCTTGCTCTTCACGAGTACTTTGGTGGCACTCACGACCTTGAGTCAGGTGTCCTTACTATCCAGCAGGCCCATACAACATGGGCTGACAAGAGTCACGAACTTCGTGTTCTTCCACCCCATCATCAAGCAGTAGAATTGAAAAAATAAACATTCATCCGCAGCCAAGCCATGAAGCTGCAGAGTTGTAGAGAATGTTTGAAAACTCGCAACTCAAAAACTTAAATTTTATGAAAGAATATAATTATAAAGTAAAAGGTGTTTCTTACAATGTGAAAATCAATAGCATTGAAGAAAACATTGCAAAGGTAGAGGTCAATGGTATCGGGTTCGATGTAGAATTGGAAAAGCCTGTTGCTCAGCCTAAGCCAGTTGTTCGTGCTGTTGCAGCACCTGTAAAGACTGTTGAAGCTCCGAAAGAAGCTCTGGAAGCTGTTGAAGCTGGAGTTCTCGCTGTCCGTTCTCCACTTCCTGGTACAGTAAATGACATTAAGGTTACAGTGGGTCAAGAAGTTAAGGCAGGCGAAACAGTTGTTGTACTTGAAGCAATGAAGATGGAAAACAATATCGACGCAGAGCGTGGCGGTAAAGTGTTGGAAATCAAAGTTGCTAAGGGCGACACCGTTATGGAGGGCGCAATCCTCATCACTATCGGGTAACTAAAAAACTAAATTGTAAATCGTTAAATCGTAAGTTTTATGATGTTACTCGAAAGTGTTTCTGCAATGGATTTTATAGGGACAAAGTTTGCAGACTTCCTTACTTATACAGGCTTTGCCAATGTAGAATGGGCCAACGTTATCATGATTGCCGTTGGAGCTTTCTTCATTTGGCTTGCCATCGCTAAGGACTTTGAACCATTGCTCCTTATTCCGATAGGCCTTGGTATCATCTTGGGAAATATCCCATTCAAGGATGCAGGTCTTGAGATTGGTCTTTATGAGGATCACTCCGTGCTTAATATCTTCTATCAAGGTGTTCGTCAGGGATGGTATCCTCCTCTTGTGTTCCTCGGCATTGGCGCCATGACCGACTTCTCGGCTCTGATTGCCAACCCTAAATTGATGCTTATTGGAGCTGCTGCCCAGTTCGGTATCTTTGGTGCATACATGGTTGCGCTTGCTCTTGGCTTCGAGCCGAACCAAGCTGCTGGTATTGCCATCATTGGTGGTGCAGACGGTCCAACAGCTATCTTCTTGGCAAGTAAGTTGTGTCCTAATCTCATGGGTGCCATCGCTGTGTGTGCATACTCTTACATGGCGCTTGTGCCAGTTATCCAGCCAAGTATCATGAAGCTCCTCACTACAAAAGAACAGCGCAAGATTAAGATGAAGCCTTCTCGTCAGGTTAGCCAGACAGAAAAGATGCTTTTCCCAATCGTTGGTTTGCTCATCACAACCTTTATTGTTCCATCAGGTTTGCCGCTGCTCGGTATGCTCTTCTTTGGTAACCTCCTCAAGGAATCAACTAAGACTACCCGTTTGGCTAAGACTGCAGGAAGCGCATTGAACGATATCATCGTTATGCTCCTCGGACTCACAGTTGGTTGCTCTACTCAGGCGTCAGAGTTCCTCACATGGAATACTGTCTTCATCTTCATCATTGGTGCTTGTGCATTTGTCGTAGCAACTGCCAGCGGTGTCATGTTCGTTCATTTCATGAACCTCTTCTTGCCCAAAGGACAGAAAATCAATCCGCTTATCGGTAATGCAGGTGTTAGTGCCGTTCCGATGGCTGCCCGCATCTCTCATCAGGAGGGACTCAAGGCAGATTCTCGCAACTATCTGCTCATGCACGCTATGGGTCCGAACGTTGCAGGTGTTATCGGTTCCGCCGTTGCTGCAGGTGTCATGCTTGGATTCCTCTCATAAAAGGATTTTACATGATTATGATATTAACAGGGGGTGCTCGTGGTGAGCATCCCCTGTTTGTTTCTCTTGAAAATAGAGAGTCTATTGGGCGGCAGTTTTTTGTATTTGAAGCAGATGAAAATCTTGAAAAGTGGTGTGCCCCACAACGGCATGTCGATGTGCCCCACATCGATAAGTCGGTGTGGGGCACATCGATTTTATAGCGTTTTCTGTATCGTTACTACGTTGTCTCCTTCATCGAAATTATGTTGTACCTTGTAACGAAATTATGTTATATCCTGTAATGAAATTATCCCCAATCGGTCATTGGGTTTCATATCGGAATGTCATTTGTGGTGTGAAAATTTGTGTATGTGGCGGAAACCTCGTAATTTTGTATCACTTTTACTTAATACTACGTATCATACACATAACCGCATCACTTGTTTTTATGTTTGCAGATTTGCTGAAATCCTCATACTTCGCCCTTTTTGTCATCGTGGCTCTGGGCTTCATGCTGGGACGAATCAAGGTTAAAGGAGTGTCGCTCGACGTGTCGGCCGTTATCTTCATTGCGCTTCTGTTTGGCCATTACGGGGTGTTTATTCCTAAGGAACTGGGCAACTTCGGACTGGTTCTGTTCATCTTCACGATTGGTATTCAGGCTGGACCAGGTTTTTTCGATTCTTTCAGAAATAAAGGAAAATCGCTGATTATCATCACGCTGCTTCTCATTGGCTCGGCTGCCCTTACGGCTGTGGGGCTGAAGTTTGCATTCGACATCGAGACGGCGAGCCTTGTAGGACTGATTGCCGGCGCGCTGACCAGTACGCCCGGTTTGGCTGTGGCGATTGACAGCACGGCTTCTCCGCTGGCATCTATCGCATACGGTATTGCCTATCCATTTGGCGTGATTGGCGTCATTCTGTTTGTGAAGCTCTTGCCCAAGGTGTTGCGCATAGACTTGGAAAAGGAGGCACGGATGCTTGACACGCAGAGGCGGAGCAAGTTTCCCGACTTGCAGACGTGCCTGTTCAAGGTGACCAACGAGGCTGTGTTTGGCCGCACGTTGGCAGAGCTGCGATTCTCGGCGATGACGGGTTCTATCATCTCAAGGATGAAGTCGGACGGCAAGATTCTCATCCCTATGGGAATGACGACGCTGAACGAGGGTGACTGGGTGCAATGTGTGGGGACGAACGAATCGCTCTCGCAGGCAGAAGTGCTGCTGGGCGAACGCGAAGAGGGCGAGTTGCCTCTTGCCGAGACCCAAGATATTCAATCGCTGCTGCTGACGGAGAAGCGTGTGGTGGGCAAGCAAATTGGCGAGCTGAAGCTTCATCAGAATTTTGGATGCACGATAACGAGGGTGCGCCGAAGCGGTATCGACCTCACACCTTCGGAAAGCTTGGAATTGAAGTTTGGCGACAAGCTGATGGTTGTCGGCGAGAAGGAAGGTCTAAACGGGTTTGCCTGCATGATTGGCAATAATGCCAAGCTGCTGTCGGATACTGACTTTTTCCCTATCGCAACGGGTATTGTGCTTGGCGTGATTTTCGGACAGATGAACATATCTTTTGGCGACGGAATGTCATTTTCGCCTGGATTGACAGGTGGCGTGCTTATCGTGGCTCTGGTTTTGAGCGCAATAGGAAAGACTGGTCCCATCTTGTGGTCGATGTCTGGTCCTTCCAATCAGCTGCTGCGTCAACTGGGTCTTCTGCTCTTCTTGGCAGAAGTGGGAACTTCGGCAGGAAAGACTCTGGTAGAGACATTCCAGACAAGTGGCCTTCTGCTCTTCGGCATAGGTGCAGCCATAACAATCGTGCCCATGCTGGTGGCTGTCATCGTTGGACGCTGGGTGTTCAAGATTTCCATTCTCGACTTGCTTGGCACCATTACTGGCGGCATGACAAGTACCCCTGGTCTTGCAGCTGCCGACTCGATGGTGGACAGCAACATCCCGAGCGTGGCTTACGCAACAGTTTATCCTATCGCAATGGTGTTCCTCATCATCTTCATTCAAACTATCGCAATGCTGATTGTGTGATAAGGTTTCCTGCGTGCTGAAGTATTCTTGGGCTGGCTATTTTACATCTTCGACATTCGGGAAACCTCATCCACTTCGGCAACAAAAAATAAATACCCCTCGACTGTGACTTGTGTAGTCGAGGGGTATGCTTTATATGGATAGGCATCCTTTTTCAGTCAGCCTCGTCTTTATTCGTCCATGAGCTTGCGGTAGCGTATGCGCTTAGGCTCTTCAAGACCGAGACGCTTGGCCTTGTTGGCTTCGTAGTCTGTATAGGAGCCTTCGAAGTAGAAGATGTTGCCGTCGCCTTCGAATGCGAGGATGTGCGTACAGATTCGGTCGAGGAACCAGCGGTCGTGGCTGATGACAACGGCGCATCCGGCAAAGGCTTCGAGACCTTCCTCGAGTGCGCGTAGCGTATTCACATCGATGTCGTTGGTTGGCTCGTCGAGCAGCAGCACGTTGCCTTCCTGCTTGAGCGCGATGGCGAGATGGAGGCGGTTGCGTTCGCCGCCAGAGAGCACGCCGCACTTCTTTTCCTGATCGGCGCCGCTGAAGTTGAATCGAGAGAGGTAAGCGCGCACGTTGATGTCGCGTCCGCCGATGCGGATAGTTTCGTTACCTCCGCTCACCACCTGATAGACACTCTTTTCAGGGTCGATATCCTTGTGCTGCTGATCTACGTAGCTGAGCTTGACGGTTTCGCCCACCTCGAACGTGCCCGCATCAGCATTTTCTAAGCCCATGATGAGGCGGAAGAGGGTAGTCTTTCCTGCGCCGTTAGGACCAATGATGCCGACAATTCCGTTGGGAGGAAGGTTGAAGTTGAGGTCGGTGAAGAGTGTCTTCTCTCCGAAGGCTTTGGCAACGCCCTGCGCATCAATCACCTTGTTGCCAAGGCGTGGGCCATTCGGAATGAAGATTTCCAGTTTCTCCTCCTTCTGCTTCTGCTCCTCGTTCAGCATTTTGTCGTATGAGTTCAGACGCGCCTTTCCCTTTGCCTGTCGTGCTTTGGGAGCCATGCGCACCCATTCCAGCTCGCGTTCGAGTGTCTTGCGGCGCTTTGAGGCGGTCTTTTCTTCTTGCTCCATGCGCTTGCTCTTCTGCTCGATCCATGAGGAGTAGTTGCCCTTCCAGGGGATGCCTTCGCCGCGGTCGAGCTCGAGTATCCACTCTGACACGTCGTCGAGGAAGTAGCGGTCGTGGGTGACGGCTATGACTGTGCCCTCATACTGCTGCAGGTGCTGCTCGAGCCAGTCGATGGATTCGGCATCGAGGTGGTTGGTGGGCTCGTCGAGCAAGAGGACGTCTGGCTTCTGTAAAAGCAGCCGGCAAAGAGCAACACGGCGGCGTTCACCACCTGAGAGGTTCTTTACGCTCCAGTCGCTAGGAGGGCAGCGTAGGGCATCCATCGCGCGCTCAAGCTTAGAATCCATGTTCCAAGCATCGGTAGCATCGATGATGTCCTGCAATTCGGCCTGGCGAGTCATGAGTTTCTCCATCTTGTCTGGGTCTTCGTAGTATTCAGGAAGCCCGAACTTGTCGTTAATCTGGTCATATTCAGCAAGTGCGTCATACACGTGTTGCACTCCTTCCATCACGTTTTCCTTGACGATCTTTTCCTCGTTCAGCGGAGGTTCCTGTGGCAGATAGCCAACGGTATAGCCGGGGCTCCACACCACTTCGCCCTGGAACTGCTGGTCGAGCCCAGCGATAATCTTCATCAGGGTGGATTTACCGGAACCATTCAAACCGATGATTCCGATTTTTGCTCCGTAGAAGAAACTGAGGTATATATTCTTTAATACTTGTTTTTGGTTCTGCTGTATGGTCTTGCTGACGCCAACCATCGAGAAGATTACTTTTTTGTCATCTACTGTTGCCATTGTATGTAATTGGTTTTGTTGTTAATATGCTTGTCCACTTAATATGCCGATTCATTTTCAAAGTCGGCCAGCCAGTCGGAACTGCTTGCATCGCTCGGCATCCGCCAGTCGCTGCGTGGCGAGAGGGACAGGGTGCCCACTTTCGGCCCGTCGGGGAGGCAGCTGCGCTTGAACTGCTGGGAGAAGAAGCGTCTGCAGAAAGTCTTGAGCCACTTCTGTATGGTTTCCTTATCATAGATACCTACTTCCATCGCGCTTTCAATAGGCTTGGCTGGAGTAATGAAGGCTTGCTGTGCAAGGAAATAGATTTTAGAAGGGCTGAATCCTTTGCGAAGGAAGTAGTAGAGGAAGAAATCGTGCAGTTCATAAGGTCCGACTAAATCCTCAGTCTTCTGTTTGATGTTTCCGTTCTCGTCGGCAGGGATGAGCTCTGGCGAAATAGGCGTGTCGATGATGTCGAGTAGCGTGGCTTTCGATTTTTCGTCCACCTGAGTCATTGCCACCCATTTGACGATGTGCTTTATGAAAGTCTTGGGAACAGAGGCATTGACGCCATAGTTCGACATGTGGTCACCGTTGTAGGTGGCCCATCCGAGTGCCAGCTCGCTGAGGTCGCCTGTACCGACAACGAAACCGTTGTACTGGTTGGCAACATCCATGAGAATCTGGGTGCGCTCGCGCGCCTGTCCGTTTTCGTAGGTGACATCATGCACGTTGATGTCGTGGTTGATATCCTTGAAATGCTGTATGCAGGCATCCTTTATGCTGATCTCTTTGATGGTGATGCCAAGCGACTCCATCAGGCTCACGGCGTTGTTGTATGTGCGGTCTGTCGTACCGAAGCCGGGCATGGTGATGCCTATGATGTCTTTGCGTGAACGTTTGAGCATGTCCATCGTCTTGACGCATACGAGCAAGGCTAAAGTGGAGTCGAGTCCACCGCTAATTCCCACGATGATGCTTTGGGCATGAGTGTGGACGATTCGCTTTGCCAGTCCTTCTGTCTGAATGGAGAAGGTTTCTTCACATCGTTCGTTCAGGCGGATGGACGGAACGAATGGGTGAGGATGGACAGAGCGTGTGAGTCTGAAGTTGTTGGTGTGTGTTATGGCTTGACATTGTATGTTTGTATGGGTGCAGGAGTTTTGCCATCGGATGTTTTCGGAAAAAACGGTGTTTCCATATCGTTCGTGACGCAGAAACTCTGTGTCAATTTCAGAAATAATCAATTGCTCATCTAAGGAAAAACGTTGGCTTTGAGCAATAAGCGCTCCATTTTCGTAGATGAAAGCATTTCCTGCAAAAACAGCATCCTGAGTAGATTCTCCGAAGCCGCAGGAACTATACACATAGCCTGCTAAACAACGAGCACTTTGTTGGCTGATGAGCGATTGCAGATATTGGTGTTTGCTGATTTGTTCGTTGGATGCACTTAGATTGAAGATGATTTCAGCACCTTTTAGTGCCAGATTGCAACTGGGAGGGATTGGTGCCCAAAGGTCTTCGCCTATTTCTATTCCAAATGTGGCGCTGGATGTGTGGAAAATCAGATTTGAGCCAAATGGAACCGTCTGGGCACAAAGATTGATTGTGGAATCATCAATTGCCGATGGTGTGGAGAACCAGCGCTGTTCGTTGAAATCTTGATGGTTTGGCAAGTAAGTTTTGGGTACAACACCAAGGATTTTTCCTGCTTGTAGGGCAACTGCGCAATTCATCAGGAGCGCCCCCTTTGCGATAGGCATACCGATAATGACGATAATCTTCCGAGAGCGAGTGAAGTCAATGAGTTTTGAAAGACTCTTTTCACACTGTTGAAGGAGCATTTGCTGGCCGAAAAGGTCTTGGCATGTATATCCACAAATACACAGTTCGGGAAATACTATGATTTCAGTATTTTCCTCTTCTGCCCGATTAATCAGATTTTCAATCTGTTGGGTGTTATATGTGCAGTCTGCCACTTTCAGAGAAGGAATAGCTGCTGCCACTTTTGCAAAACCATAATTCATAATTATTTTGACCGTATTATAATATATGTGTAAAACTTTTCCATATTGATGCATCGCACCCCTCGACTTGGGATTCCCGTACCCCTCGGGTCTGCTGAAGCGTACTCGAGGGGTACGGTATGATGGGTTCGACTTGACTATAGGGCATTCACGGTGGTTGTTGCAGGTTTCAAACCTTTGCCATGCACCTTTACTGTTGCTTTGCCTGTTTTGCCATTGCTTTGAATGCCTATGACAAGTTGCCCGTGAAAGACTTTCATGGTTGGCTTCGTGAAAACCTCTGTACTTGTAGCATCACCGTTGCAAATTCCTTTGAATGTGGCAGCTCCTGTTACGCTGACTGTGATTTGTTGGTCTGCGTCAGGCACGAGGTTACCTTCTTTGTCAAGTATGTTGACTGTGATGAAGGTCATATCCTCTCCATCTGCCTTTAGGTCTTTGATGGAAGTTCCAAGGTCTCCTGTCAGCAGAATCGCTGATGCTGCGCCTGCCGTCTTGACGCTCTTGTAGCCAGCCTCTTTGCCTTCGTCGTCAAAAACAACAACTTTCAGTTCTCCTGGTTCGTATTTTACATTGTTCCATCGGAGACGATAGCGGTCGATGGCAGGGTCGCTGACATCGGTTATTCTTCCGTCCTTACCACCGCCTCTCTTCACGTCTGTCCTCTTCGTGATTTTTCCTTGCGACTTACCATTGACGAAGAGTTCGGCCGTAGGGTAGTTGGTATAGCAATAGACGGGTGTCACTTCGCCTTCGCGGCCGGGGAATGTCCAATGGGGTAGCAGATGAATGGTTTCTTCTTCCTTGTTCCAATGTGAACGATAGAGATAATACCTGTCTTTTGGCAATCCTGCAAGGTCGAAGATGCCAAAGTAAGAAGAGCGGCTGGGCCAGTATTCATCGTATGGAGTGGGCTCGCCCAGATAGTCGAAGCCTGTCCAAACAAATTCGCCAATCACCCATGGCTCATCCTCTTGCAGCAGCCAGTCTTCTTCGGGAACGTTCGACCACCAGCAGGCCTCCATGTCGTAGCTGGAGCATTGACCATCATCGTACGCTTTACCGTCAGCACGCTGGACGGGGAACTTATATACGCCCCGCGAAGAGACAGTTGATGCTGTTTCGCTGCCGAGAATGAATCCGTGTCGCAACTTTTCGTAGGCTGCATGATAGCGATGTGTTCGGTAGTTGATGCCTGGAATGTCGAGCACTTGGGCATAACCCGTTGCGATGGCATTGTCTATGCGGTCCATGCCAGCTGTGATGGGGCGTGTCTGGTCAATTTTTCGGATGAAGTCCTGCATCTCGCGTGTCATTCTGTTGCCATCCTTTGAACCTTGTTCTGGGATTTCGTTGCCGATAGACCACATGACGATAGATGGGTGCAGACGATGGGCATAAATGAGGTTCAGAATGTCTCGTTTCCACCAATCCTTATAGAAGCGCGCATAGCCATTCTTGCATTTGGGATAAATCCACATGTCAAAGCTTTCAGCCATCACCATCATGCCAAGTGAATCACAAACATCCATCTGCATCTGGCTCGGCATATTATGGGCAGTTCGGATGGCATCGCATCCCATGCTCTTCAGCAGCTCTATTTGGCGTATGAGAGCAGCCTTGTTGACTGCCGCGCCAATCATGCCAAGGTCGTGGTGAAGGCATATGCCTTTGAATTTCCTGCTTACGCCGTTCAGCATGAATCCACCTTCTTCATGCACCTCAATCGTTCTTATACCATATTTTACAGTCTTTGAGTCAAGTACTCTTCCTTTGCCTCCATCAGCAATGATGCTGACGGTAAGTTCATAGAGCTTAGGGGTTTCTGGTGACCAGTATTCCACATTATCCATCGTCAATTCAGCTATAGCCGAGGCTTCGCCTGAAATGTCTGTAGATGTGGGAGATACGTTTATCGTGCGATTGTTGGTGGAGAAGCGGATGACGTTGTTGTCGAAATTCCCATTCAGGGATGCTGACAATTTTATGGTGGCTGTCTTTTCAGCCTTGTTCAATCTTTCCGTCTCTACGTTGATGCCCCATTCCGATAGGTGGCAGTCGCTTGTTGTGATAAGTGTGACGGGCCTAAAAAGACCAGCTCCGGGATACCATCGGCTGCTTTCTTCCACATTCTGAAGGCGAACGGCCAGCGTGTTGGCAGAGCCATCCTTGTGGATGTATGGGGTGACATCCACAAGGAATGGAGTATAGCCATATTTCCATTCTCCAGCTTTCTTCCCATTTACATAAACTTCTGGTTCTGACATTGCTCCATCGAAGTTGAGAATTGCTCGAGAGTAGTCTTTTCCTACTGTGAAGGTGGTACGATACCATCCTTGGCCAACCCACGGCAGGGAACCGCTGCGTCCTGTTTTTTCTGTTGCTTCTTTCTCTCCATTCTGCTCAATAGCAACAACTTGTTTGTCGATGTCCTTGTTGAAAGGTCCGCTAATGGCCCAGTCGTGAGGAACTTGGACTGTTTGCCATTTGTTGTCGTTGTAAGAATTTTGAGCAGGGGTATATGTGTCAAGTCCTTCAGCACGGGAGAATTTCCAGCCTTCTCGCAAGACTGTTTCTTGCCGTTGAGCTTGCACAGCAATGGTTGTTGCTGCCATGCAGAAGAATTGTATCCACTTGAGAATGTTTCGGTTGATGGCCATAGAGAATCAATAAAACTATTTTTCAGACTTTTCGTAGATGATGTAATCACTCAGTTTTACCCATGAAGATTTCTCTGAATAAGTGGTTTGATATGCACCAATATTGAGAGTCGGAGCACTTACTTCAATAGGTGAACCTGGCATGTTATTCCATGTCTTTCCATCTTTACTGCTTCGAGCAAACAGCTGATTTCCACGGCGTTCAAACTGAATGAACGGGTCATAGTTATATCCCTTATAGTTAGGATATTGTGGACGTCCTCTTCTGCTTAAAACCGTAAGCATGTTGCCACAATTGTATAGTGGGAATGCTCCTAACTGATAGTATGTACCATTGTTTTCGATGAGAATTCCACCCTCGTTGAATCCTGTGACATTGCGGTTCTTTAGTCCTTCCATATCTGCAACTGTTGCCATGACAACGAAATCTCCTGTTACTTCGTGGTACATTTCTCCGCCATTTTCGAGTGGGTCATCATTGAAGTTTGCAGTATTTGTAGATAATGTGAATTCTTCTTTCTTTTCAAAAGTGGGTTTCATGTCGGGAGAGAGTACAAATTTGCTGTCTGGGTCAATTTCCTCAAAATCGTCATCACCAAGAGATGGAGTGTCGAATTTGTTAGTGAAATCGTATAGCTTTTCGATGTCTTCCGCAGAAATTGATGTTGGAATAATCATGATAGAATTGATATATCCCATGAAGTTGTTTGTTCCTGCTGCATCAGCACCGATGGTGATTCGACCTTCTGGACGAATCATGAGAAAGTTGTTTTTCTCTTTCAGCAGTTTACCGTTGAGATATACCTTCTCCATCCATCCGTCGAATGTAATGGTCCAGAATTGCCATTTCCCTTCACCTTCTTGGATGTCACGTGGAGCGCCACTGCTCTCAAATGAGCCATTATGGTTGATGAGTCCAGTAGAAGGGTCTGTTCCTAAACGGAATTCAGTATTAGCGAGGTCTGCGCGTGATGATGACAGCGAAGTGACAGTAGAGATGGGACCAACCTTAGTGCTTAGCACCCAAGCCGAAATGGTATAAGGAGAATTATAGCGGAAGTTCTTTGGAAGTGGGATGTTGCTGCTCAGGCTTTGTGTTCCGTTGAAGAACATTCCCCATTTGCCATCTTTCACTCGCATGCGTATAGGTTTGTTAGCCTTGAATGTGACGGCGTTTTCTTTGTCTCTGCTAAGTGTGTTAATTTCAGTAACATCAAATGGCTTTTCTGCATTCTGTGCTATGAGGTCAGCGCTAACAATAATATATGGTGATTGAGAAGCTCTTTCTTGTGCTTCAATATCTTTCTTATGCATACCAGGATAAGCATCGTTGCTTTCTGCTGTAATGACAGGGAGTTCTGGTGCTTTCTTCCATACTTTCACATTCCAAATGGCTGGCATATGGCCGTTTTTCTGGGTGTCGAGAATAGTGATGCGTATGTAGCGTGCTTTAACCGATTTTTTGTCAATCATAGGAGACCCCTGCATGGTGTTCTCTGTGCGGTCAGCATAGATTGTCCATGATGCAGCGTCAGTAGATGTTTCTATCTTGTACTGATAGAAGAAGGTTGGATATTCGAACTGAGTCCATATCTCGTTGAATTTCTGTACTTTCCCAAGGTCAATCTGAATCCATTCTTCTTTGCTTTGCTGTGCATTTGTTCCCCAGTTTGTATGACGTGCCTTCCAGAGTGTGGCGTTGTTGTCATCCACAGCATATTCTGGTTTGAACCAATCGTCATAATAAGAGGAAACGGTTACTTTTGCCCCAAGTGCCAAATTCTTGTTTTTTGAGTCTTTGAACACATCTACATTCAACGCATTGTGAGTTGGAGTGATAGGGTTGATATTGCCCTGCTCGTCAAATGTTATCTCGTCAATACAGATTTGGCGGTTGAATCCATGGACAGATTTGGGGTTGTTGTGTCGGTGATAGACAATGTAGTATTTCCCATCTTTTTCCAGAACAGAATGATGACCAGGTCCATGTACGGTTTCGTCTTCGTTGGTGGTAAGAATCTCTCCTTTATATTCAAAAGGTCCCATTGGACCAACGGCCGATGTTGCATATTGAACTCTGTAAGTGTCTGTATGGCAACTTCCTGACGAGTAAGTGAAATAATAGATTCCATTACGCTTGAAAATGAATGGAGCCTCGAAGATGTCTTTCAGTTCTGTATTTGGAATGAGTCTTTTTTCTGTGAAGAATTCATCGGCAGCAATAGGGAATGGACGATTTTCGTTCCATCGTCTTGCATCCTTCGTCACATTTTCAGCAAGAGAGTTGAGGTCAAAGTCACCATCTTTCAACTTTGCCACACCGCAGCCAAATCCGTCATAAATTCCCCAGGTGGTAAAGTAAAGATATTGGCTTTTATCCTCATCTTCAAACAACATAGGGTCAAGTGTAATGACATTGTGGATATATCGGTCTGGAACCATCACAGCGTCTTCTTTTCCGAGAATGTTTTTCCATGGTCCTACAGGAGAATCGCTTTCGCCAATATTTATATTGCATGGCTCGCAATAGTAGTAACGATATTTCCCATTGGGTTGCTGCACAACCTCGGGAGCCCACACCACTTCTGTTGTTGGCCAGTTCATGACAAAGTTTTTCCAGTTGACGAAATCCTTGCTCACCCACACCTGTGCAGGGCCATATCCGTTTCCTGTTCCGTCTGTTGTTGCATATAAGTAATAAGTGTCTCCAAATTTACGGATTGTTGGATCTGCAAAATATCCAGGAATGAATGGATTCATGTTGCTTGGAGCATTCCATGCTGTACCTGCTACAGGCGATGGCGTATATTCTCTCCGTACTCGCTGTGCGGAAAGTGTTGCTGATACGAGAATTAGTAAAGGTAAGATAATTTTTTTCATAATTTTTATATTAGTTAATCTGAACAAATTTCTTGTTTTGGTGAAAGTCCTTTTTGTTATGTTTTTGCCTATCCACGAGGGTACTTAGCGTATTCCTCTTTGGTTCAGGGCTTTTACATACCGAGCAGCATTTTTCTGATGCTCGGCATAGTTCGTGGCAAAGTTGTGAGTGCCAGAAAAGTCCTCTTTGGCGCACATATATATATAGTTGTTTTTATCGTGATTCAGTACCGCCTCTATACCCGCAATGCTGGGTACGCAGATAGGTCCAGGTGGAAGTCCTGTGTTCTTATAGGTGTTATAAGGCGAATCTATTTCAAGGTGTTTATGCAGGATTCGCCTTAATCCCCAGTCTTGTGTAGCGAATTTCACGGTTGGGTCGCTTTGCAAAGGCATTCCTATACGTAGTCGGTTCATGTAAAGAGCGGCAATCGTTGGCTTTTCTGCATTATTTGCAGTTTCGCTGTCGATGATGGATGCAAGTGTTGCAACTTCTTCTATTGTCAATTCCTTTCCTGCATATTTCCCTGCTTCTTCCAGTTTTGCGAGACGTTTTTCGTTCCAAAAGGCATGATTTTCTTTCTGTAGCCGTTCGAACAGGTTTTCTACAGACATATCCCAATATACTTCGTAGGTGTTGGGTATGAAAAAGGCGGGTAGGGTAGCTTGTGTGTAGCCCCAATTATTCAAATGGGCTGTTTCATCGATGTAATTGGCTATTTCGGCCGAATCTATCATCAGTTGCTGAGATAAGCGTTTCGCCATCTCGGGCATCGTTCTGACAGATGGAACAACAATCCTGATGGGCAACTCGTTGTGGTTGCGGATGTTGCGCACCAAATCCATCATCATCATGTCGGCTGTAACCTCATATTTCCCTGTTCTTAT
This sequence comes from Bacteroidaceae bacterium, assembly GCA_017507385.1. Classification (GTDB taxonomy): domain Bacteria; phylum Bacteroidota; class Bacteroidia; order Bacteroidales; family Bacteroidaceae; genus Minthosoma. The sequence continues at coordinate 52,923 of JAFWAX010000034.1, forward strand.
GCGATCTTCAAGTTTCAGCAGGATAGCCCATGCTTGAAACGCCCTCATGCTTTGTGGGTGGCATGTTTCTTTTATTTTGTGTTCTACAGAATCAATGTTGTCATTTCTGTCGATGTAGATGTATGTTGGCTTGTCGAGCGTAAAACCGCTATTATACAGCCATACAGCGCCAATTCCTGCTGCTGTAATGAGGCTGATTAACACGATTCCTGCTGTTTTTATTATTTTTGTCATGTGAATGCTTGGTACAAGTCTGCTGATGTTCTTCTGTGCTATTTGTGTGATGTATTAGAGTTTTCTCTAATTTTAATGTAAAATATTATTGCAAAGATAAGAATTATCTTGCAAAGATTCTTCTTGAATGGCAAAAGTTTTCTAACTTTACACGAAATTCACATCAATACGTAATTCAAGTAATGGGAAATTTTAGAGATTTAGTACAAAAGCGCCGTAGCATTCGGAAGTTTACGGATCAGGAGATTAAAGCAGAAGACCTTCAGACCATACTTCGTGCTGCTCTCATGTCGCCAACAGGCAAGAGCGTGCGAGGATGGCATTTTGTTGTTGTTGATGATAAGTCGCTTCTTGAAAAAATGTCATTGTGCAGACCAATGGGAAGCCAGTTCCTTGCCGAGGCAAAGATAGCCATTGTCGTGTTGGGTGACAGAGAAGCGTCTGATGTCTGGTGCGAAGATGCGTCTTTGGCTGCTGTCACCATGCAGTATCAGATTGCCGACCTTGGACTTGGCTCATGCTGGTGCCAGATTCGCAATCGTTTCATGGAGAATGGCGAACCTTCAGACAATGTGCTTCGTTTCCTGTTGCGATACCCCGAGAATCTTACAGCGGAATGTGTGATTGGCATAGGTTATCCTGCCATCGAACGCAAACCACAAAATGAGGAAGATTTGAAATGGGAGAATGTTCATATTGGCCCATTCCCCACAGAAGAATGATGATGACGCCTGTTTTCAGGGTCGCAAACTTCAAAAACGGATCGCGATGAATATTGTTTTGGTTGGAGCAGGGAATCTCGCAACAAATATCGGAAAGGCAATCTCTCGTTCTGGTCACCAGATTGTACAGATTTATAGCCGTACAGAAGCATCTGCAAGGACTCTTGCAGATATACTTGGGTGTACTTATACTACATCTATAGATGAGGTGTTTGAAGATGCAGATTTATATATGATTGCGTTAAAAGATTCTGTGCTGAAAGACATGGCTGAATTGTTGGTGAAAGGACGAGAAAACAGACTGTTTGTACATACAGCAGGAAGTATCGATATGGACATCATCCCAGCTTTGCGACGCGGTGTGTTCTATCCTATGCAGACCTTTTCCAAACAGCGTGAAGTGGACTTCAGGGAAATCCCGATTTTCATCGAGGCTGCTCATGCCGATGACCGCGACCTGCTGAAATCCTTGGCGTCAGACATTTCCGGCAAAGTGTATGAGCTGAACAGCGAAAACCGCAAGTATCTGCATCTGGCAGCCGTTTTCTGCTGCAATTTCGCCAACCATTGCTTTCGGCTTGGAGAAAAGCTTCTGGACGAGCATGGCGGCATGCCTTTTGAAGTGATGCTTCCGCTGATAGACGAGACAGCCCGCAAACTTCATGAACTCACGCCACAAGAAGCTCAGACTGGTCCTGCAGTCAGATGGGACGAAAACGTCATCGGCAAGCAGATGCAGCTCCTGTCCGACACCCCCGACTTGCAGCATATTTACGAACTCTTAAGCAAAAGCATACATCATGATAAACTATGACCTGACAAAGATACGAGCCGTCTTTTTAGACGTCGATGGAGTGCTGTCCTGTGAGACCATCCCCCAGCACCCTGATGGCGACCCCATGCGAACCGTAAACATAAAAGATGGCTATGCCCTGCAGCATGCCGTCAAGAGCGGACTCATTCTGGCAGTCATCACAGGCGGAAAGACCGAAGCCGTCCGTGTGCGCTACGAAGGCTTAGGGCTGAAAGATGTGTATCTGGGTGCATCTGTCAAAATCAAGATTTACAGCGAGTTGAAGGAAAAATACTCGCTGGCAGACGAGGAAATCGCATACGTGGGCGATGACATTCCCGACTATGAGGTGCTCCGGTCCTGCGGACTCCCTTGCTGCCCGTCCGATGCAGCACCCGAAATCAAAGAAATCTGCACCTACATTTCCCATAGAGAAGGAGGAAAAGGGTGCGTTCGCGACATCGTAGAACAAATACTGAAAGCGCAAGACCAATGGATGCAAAACAGCAAAGCCTTCGGCTGGTAGAAGGATACAAAGTCATCTTAGCCAGCAACTCCCCCCGCCGCAAAGAGCTGCTGGGCGCATTAGGCATTCCTTTTGAAGTGCGCACATTGCAAGGAATAGACGAAAGCTATCCCGAGGGATTGGCAGGCGAGGAAATAGCCCTCTACATATCAGGGAAAAAAGCTGAAGCCTATCTTTCTACGATAGCCGACAAAGAACTGGTCATCACAGCCGACACTATCGTGTATGATGCAGGGCAAGTGCTGGGAAAGCCCGCTAGCCGTGAAGAAGCAATCGCCATGCTGCATCAGCTGTCTGGCCATGCACACGAGGTTATCACAGGTGTGACCATAGCAACCAAGCAAAAGACAGTCTGGTTTGCCTCCGTCTCTCAGGTGCATTTCTCCGCTTTGACAGACGAGGAAATCACCTATTATGTTGACCATTTCAAACCCTATGACAAGGCTGGAGCCTATGGCATACAGGAGTGGATAGGGCATGTGGCAGTCACACACATCGAAGGTTCCTACTTCAACGTCATGGGGCTTCCTGTCCAACGGCTTTACACGGAACTGAAAAAGTTTTGAGAAATATCCGCAAAATCGGTGTGCCCCACAGCACTTAGTCGATGTGCCCCACAACGCTCGGTCGTTGTGGGGCACATCGATGATGGGGCTTTTGCTGCATGAATGACGGGTGCTGTATGAGGTGCTATATGCCCAGTTTGTGGATGTCCTCATATCCAAGACGGATGATGCAGGGGCCATAGGCGTAGGGGGCAATCTCGTATTCGTTGTAGTAGAATTCTATGCTGTCTTCTCCAAGCGAGAAGTTCTTGCTCACAAACATATCTGTTATGTCCAGAAAGCCCAGCTGGTTCAGCTCCTCCATCGTGCTTGCGTGCTTGTCCTTCATCAGTTTGGCAAGCAGCAGTTCCTTCAGCTTCTGCTGCTTGGCCAAGGGAACAATCTGGTCGAGAGAGATGAAATCGCCTGTGAGCATGTTGAACCTCAAGATGGTAGTGGTGGTGTAGGGATGTGCTCCACCTGTAAACTCCTCATCATCCAATCTGTAATTGAGCACATTCTCCATGCCGTATTCTGCATGTCCTTTCAGGTGCCTGTAGTAGATGCTGATAATCTTCTCGCGCTTGAACTCATTCAGCACGTCCTGCATGAAACATTCAACGGCCTTTTCGGCTGTAAGATTTCCTGGCTTCTTCAGCAGCATCTCCACCAGCTGGCTATTAATCTTGTCGGCAGCTTTCTCGCAGTCGGCTTTCACGGCCGTTGCAAATGGCATGTCCACTTTCACATCCATCTTTCTGGCTTCCAAGTCGCGCAGCATGGCAAATTCCTTGCCTTCCTCGTCAAATGGAACGCTAAGGGCTTCGGTCTTGCTCACTTCGTAGAAGCTCAGCAGTTCAGCCTCCTTCCGTCCTTTGCATGCCGCCAAGAAAAATGTTGCGACAAACGCCATGCCTAACAGCAAATGATATATCCTACAATCTTTTTTCATCTTCCTTTACATGTTTTTCGATACAAAGGTAGTGATTTTTCTGCTCACAGTTTCTTAAATTCTGGTAATAATCCATAACTTTGTATGAAAATAATTTAAATTATGGCAATCAAAGAAAAATACCCACAAGAACAGCTGCCAACAGAAGAAAAGCCACAAGCATTTCGTCGTGCTTTATATACCATGCTGGCAATGATATTTGTGATTGGCATCTTGTCTGCCGCTGCCATCTGGTATCTATTCTTCCAATAGAAGCAGCGAGTGCATCGTAATTGCGATGAAGGGTGTAGCGTGATTACGATGGAGGGTGCAGCGTAATTGAGGCTGTGGAGCGGCTTGGATTGCGCCTTATGATTTTTTTCCATATTCCTTTTGACTTTTCTTGTTTTCAATCGTATAATAGTCAAACAACATCGAAAAAATGATAAAGATAGACGAAGACATAGTGGTTAGATGCCAGCGGGGCGAAAAGGAAGCTTTTCGTTGCGTGGTGCTGAAGTATCAGCGGATGGTGTTTTCGTTGGCGCTGAAGATGTTGTGTGATGAGGAAGAGGCGAAGGACATGGTGCAGGAGACGATGGTGCGTGTGTGGCAGAGCATGGAGGATTATGACAGGAAGAGGAGTCTTGCTACATGGATTTACACGATTGCTGCGCGCCTTTGCCTGGACAGGTTGAAGAGCATGAGACGTGTGGTGATGATGCCTGGAGATGAGCAAGTGCTGAGGAGGGTTGCCGATGGGGTGGATGTGCATCGGGCGTTGGAGAATGAAGAGTGGGTGGCGCTTGTCAGGATGATGGCTGAAGGGCTGAGTGAGAAACAGCGGCTGGTATTTACGCTCGCTCAACTGGAAGGACTTTCATCTTCGGAAGTGGAAGAAGTAACGGGCTTGAACAGCAAGCAGGTGAAAAGCAACCTGTATGTGGCCCGACAAACGATTCGTGAACGATTAAAATTGTTAGGTTATGAATAAGATAGATGATATGTTTGATAGGCTTCAGGGGCAGATGCCTGAACTGGAAAATCCAGAGGAAATGGTGGAAAGTATCATGCGGAACCTGCCTGACAGGGAAATGCCCCTTCCTGTGAAGGCTTCCAAACAGCATGCCGTGCTGATTGCTTTGCGCATCATCTCTTCGGCTGCTGCCATCTGGCTGATAGGGCTTTTCATCTATGTGAACCAGCCTCTGGAATCCAATGCTCAACATGTTAATGTTTATATGACTGACTTCCCGAAAAGCGGAACGCTCGAGAATGTATATACACGTCGCTTGCAGGCAGGTCAATCAAAACCAATTAGTTACACTCAATTTAAACAAATGATTTATGCGAAAAAATAGATTGTTTCTGGCACTTTTGATGTCAGCCGTGTTCATCGCTTCTTGCGATAAACCCAATGTTCGGATGCACACCATTATTAACGAGGATGGCAGTTGCGAACGTGAAGTGAGTTACACCACCATTATGCCAAAGGAAATGCGTGATTCCCTCTGGGGAAGCGGCAAGGTGAGCTGGGCATACCCTGTGCCAGAGTGCCTGAATACGAATGCCTTTATGAACACACATACCCATACGGATGGAGATACTGTGACTACGACCTTTATGAGAGGATTCGACTCTGTGGAGGAGATGTGCCAGCAGACACCATTGCAATTAAACGGAACGCGTCTTGAATCGATGGCTAAATTGGAGAAAAAGAATCGCTTGTTCTATACATTATATACTTATACGGAAACATTTACCTGTGTGGGGGATACGTTCAAGATTCCGGCAACTAACTATGCAGATAAAGAGGTGGTTAGCTACTGGTTTACAGGTCAGCCCAATCTGCTGCAAGGGCTCAGCGGTGCAGAGGCTTCTGAGAAAATAAGCAAGATGGAACCATTTGTGACACAATGGATTAATGATAATTTCTTCAAGCTTTGCTTTGACTTTATGGTAGATAACTATGACTCCATTCAGAATCCTCCTATAGAGAAAGCGCAATTTGTGGAACTTCATGATTCGTTGGCGAACTATCTTTTGAGCACAACGGGAGACATTCTGCTTGTGAATCCAGGTGAGCGCTTTGAAAAGTTTTTCAACTCAGATGCCTACGCAATATTTTTTGATGAGGAAACGCCATGTGGAAAGGCTTTGGAAGAAGAATTGTCCAAGCACATGAACATTTTCTGGTTCTCTGTACCTTATTCGCTCACGATGCCGGGCACGGTGGTTTATGCCGGTACAGGAGTCGTCAAGGATGGCGTCATCCACTATCCGCTGACAGGCGAACGTCTTATTCCTCAAGACTATACCATTACGGCAACCTCGCGTGTCACACATACTTGGACTTATGTTGCCGCTTTCTTTATCTTGCTTGTTTTCATCGGCAGTTTCCTTTATTGTGGAAGCAAAAGGAAAACTCAGAGGGTGAAAGCACGATTTGAAGAGCGAGTCGGCTCTAAAAAGGAATAGATGCTGGAGATACTTTAGTGGCAAGGCTCACGAACCAAATCCGAAGGGTTCGTGAGCCTTGTGGTTGATGAGTGAGTATGGGGATATGGAATAGGATAGGGGGAGACTGAACATATAGGTGGGCTAAGCGGCAGTTTTTTATATGGCTGATGCAGTTTTTGCATTCGCAACAGCGGCATCTATTGGAAAAATTCAAATAATTTTGTTTTTTCTCTCACTTAATCGTAACTTTGCAAATCTAAAAAAAGAAGATTATGGTACATTTGGACAGGGAACTGGCACACGAAAGATATGAGTCGTTGGATGGTATCGGATTCATCCAGTGGGTGACTGACGGCTATTTGGCGGCTATTGGTGGGGTATTGACGGCCGATAACATGGAGATGCTGAGTGCAGAGCAGCATGCGGTGCTCTGCTACCGTTATGTGCTCGACGAGGTGATGGAGGGTGGCTTTATTCAGTTGATTCTGAATGGTTATGCGCCGTATGTGTTGGAAGGACCTTTTCCGATGGTGGTGAAAAAGGAGTGGGAAATGAAGGACTTTTCAAAGTTGCTGTATGAAGCCAAGAGGGAGTACCACAAGCACCAGGAGGAACTCTCGCGAGACATGGACGATGAGGAGTTTATGGCGCTCTATGAGCAGCTGGAGGATTTGAACGAGTTGGGTGATGACTTTCTGGACGAGCATCAGGAAGAGGTGACTCCAGCGGTGGCGAAGATGATTGTTGAGCATTTGGATATGTATATGTAAGATAATGGGAAAGAATAAGATAGCGAAGAATCAGCAAGTAAACATCAAGAATAAGAGGGCGTCGTTTGACTATGAGTTTGTCGATGTCTTTACGGCTGGCATTGTGCTGACGGGTACGGAAATCAAGAGTATTCGTGCGGGAAAGGCGAGCTTGGTGGATACGTACTGTTACATTAACAATGGCGAAATCTGGGTGAAGAATATGTATGTGGCGCATTATCTGGAAGGCTCGTACAATAATCACATGGAGCGCCGGGAACGCAAACTGCTTTTGAACAAGAAGGAGATTCGCAACTTGCAGAATGAAACGAAAGCGCCAGGTTTTACCATCGTGCCTGTTCGGCTGTTCATCAGCGAAAAGGGGCTGGCAAAATTGAGCATTGCGCTGGCAAGGGGAAAGAAGGAGTATGACAAGCGGCAGACGCTGAAGGAGAAGGAGGACAGAAGGGAAATGGACCGAGCAAAGAAGGTGAGACTATGACGCTGTATGATGTAATAAAGGAGCGCATTCTGATTTTGGATGGTGCGATGGGCACGATGATTCAGCAGTATGGGCTAACGGAGGGTGACTTCAGGGGAGAACGATTCAGAGATGTGCCTGGACAGATGAAGGGCAATAACGATATGCTGTGCCTGACTCGCCCCGATGTGATTGCTGACATCCATCGCAAGTATCTTGAGGCAGGCGCTGACCTCATCACGACATGTACTTTTTCGTCTCAACGTGTGTCGATGGCTGATTATGGTATGGAGAATGATTGCCGCGAGATGAATCTGGCAGGTGCGAGGATTGCGCGGCGGTTGGCAGATGAATATACGGAGAGAACTCCGATGAAGCCGCGTTTCGTGTTGGGCGATGTCGGACCTACGAATAAGTCGCTGAGCATTTCGCCCGATGTGAACAACCCTGCTTTGCGAAGCCTTGCCTATGACGAATTGGTTGATGCCTACACGGAGCAGATGGCTGCGCTTATCGAGGGCGGAGTGGATGCGCTGCTTATCGAAACCGTTTTTGATTCCCTGAATGCTAAAGCTGCTATCTATGCATCGGAAAAGGCGATGGATCTGACAGGAAAGCGTGTGCCTCTGATGCTGTCCATTACTGTGAGCGACGTGGCTGGACGTACCCTCTCGGGGCAGACCCTGGAGGCGTTTTTGACAAGTGTGCAGCATGCTGACATCTTCTCTGTTGGATTGAACTGCTCGTTTGGGGCACGCCAACTCAAACCATTTTTGAAAGTATTGGCGGAGAAAGCGCCTTATTATATCTCGGCACACCCCAACGCTGGGCTGCCTAATTCTCTGGGGCTCTACGATCAAACGCCTGATATGATGGCGGAGCAAGTGAGGGAGTATGTGGACGAGGGTTTGGTCAATATTCTTGGTGGCTGTTGTGGAACAACTGAGAAGTTCATAGAGCTTTATCCGACAATAGTGGAAGGCAAGAAGCCGCACATCCCTGTTGAAAAGCCTAATAGTATGTGGCTGAGCGGTTTGGAATTGCTGGAACTCACACCTGAACGCCGTTTTGTGAATGTCGGCGAGCGTTGCAACGTGGCAGGTTCACGTAAGTTCCTCCGTCTTATCAATGAGAAAAACTATGATGAAGCCCTTTCCATCGCACGAAAACAAGTGGAGGATGGAGCGTTGGTGCTCGACATCAACATGGATGATGGACTTCTCGACGCCAAGCATGAGATGGTCACTTTTCTCAATCTCCTGATGAGTGACCCTGATATTGCCAAAGTGCCGATGATGATTGATTCCAGCGATTGGAACGTCATCAAAGCAGGCTTGAAATGTGTGCAGGGAAAGAGCATCGTCAACAGCATCTCGCTGAAAGAAGGCGAAGAGAAGTTTCTCGAGAAAGCTCGTGAAATCAAACACTTGGGTGCTGCAACGGTGGTGATGGCATTTGACGAACAGGGACAGGCAACCACTTTTGAACGCAAGATAGAAATCTGTGAACGTGCCTACCGACTAATGGTGGATGAAGTAGGCTTCAATCCGCTCGACATCATTTTTGACCCCAATGTCTTAGCTGTTGCCACGGGCATGGAGGAGCACAACAATTACGGATTGGACTTTATTCGTGCAACGGAGTGGATTCGCAAGAATCTGCCAGGTGCTCACGTGTCGGGCGGAATCAGCAATCTTTCTTTCTCGTTCCGAGGCAATAACTACATCCGTGAGGCGATGCATGCGGTGTTCCTCTACCACTCCATTGCTGTGGGGCAAGACATGGGTATTGTGAACCCAGCCACACAAGTGCTTTATAGCGACATTCCCGACGAAGTGTTGACAGCCATAGATGATGTGTTGCTCAACCGTACTTCAGATGCAACGGAAAAACTTATTGAAATTGCTGCTCGGATCAAAGCGGAAAAAGATGCTGAGAAAGAGGTGATTAAAAGTGGTGGAGCTTTGCCAAAGACTCATGCTGGCGACTGGCGGAACGGAACTATGGAAGAGCGACTGAAACATGCATTGGTGAAAGGTATTGGTGACTATCTGGAAGTGGATTTGGACGAAGCTACCCGACGGTACGACAATCCTGTGAAGATTATCGAAGGACCGCTGATGGATGCTATGAATACTGTTGGCGAACTTTTCGGAAGCGGAAAGATGTTTCTGCCGCAGGTGGTGAAAACGGCACGGACAATGAAGAAAGCCGTGAATATTCTGCAACCTCTTATTGAGGCAAGCCGTTTGGAGGGGGCTCGGAAGGCAGGTAAGGTGCTGTTGGCAACAGTCAAGGGCGATGTGCACGACATTGGCAAGAATATCGTGAGTGTTATTCTTGCTTGTAACAACTACGAAATCATAGACTTGGGTGTTATGGTACCTGCTGAAACCATTGTGGAGAAAGCTCTTGAAGAAAACGTTGATGTTATCGGACTTTCAGGACTCATTACTCCGTCGTTGGAAGAGATGGTGAATGTGGCACGGGCTCTTGAACAACGAGGTGTTGACATTCCCGTCATGATAGGTGGAGCCACTACGAGCGAACTCCATACCGCACTCAAGATTGCTCCTGTCTATCATGGACCGGTCCTCTGGATGAAGGATGCTTCGCAGAATGTCACCGTCAGTGCCCGCTTGCTCAATCCCGAAGCCAGAATAGAATTGGTTAATGAGTTGGAAAAGAAATATGCCGAACTCCGTTCTGTTAGAGAAAGCGGGGAGTTCGGCATGGTAAGCCTTGACGAAGCACGAAATCGTAAACCTAATTACTTCGATTAAATGCTTGCTGGTTTACGATTAACCAAGTGCTTTTGCTTCGTTCCACCAAGCATCCATTTGTTCCAAGGTTAGGTATTTCAAGTCCTGACCTTTTTCTTTTGCCTTGGCTTCTACATAGTTAAAACGCTTGATGAACTTTTGGTTGGTATGCTCAAGAGCGTTGTCTGGGTTGATTTTGTAGAGGCGGGCTGCATTGATGAGACTGAATAGCACATCGCCAAATTCTTCTGTAGCATGCTTCTTGGCTGTTTCCTTGGCATCGTCAGTTTCGGCGTTATTGTAAGCCAGTTCTACTTCTGCTTCAAACTCGGTGATTTCCTCTTTTACCTTTTTCCATACATCGCGACGTTCTTCCCAGTCGAAGCCAACATTGCGCGCCTTGTCTTGAATGCGGTATGCCTTGACAAGGGAGGGGAGAGCTTCGGGTACTCCTGAAAGCACGGTCTTGTTGCCATCCTTCTCCTTGGTCTTGATCTGCTCCCATGTCTGCCGTACTTGGTCGGGAGTATTGGCAATCACGTCGCCATAAACATGTGGATGGCGAAAAATGAGTTTGTCGCAGAGTTTATGGCATACGTCAGCCACATCGAACTCGCCTTTCTCTTCGCCAATCTTTGAATAGAAGACGATGTGGAGTAGTACGTCGCCTAATTCTTTGCAAATGTTGATATTGTCATCCTTGATGAGAGCATCACATAACTCGTAAGTTTCCTCGATAGTATTGGGACGCAATGATTCGTTAGTTTGTTTTTTGTCCCAGGGGCATTTTTCTCGAAGGTCGTCCATGACATCGAGAAGGCGCCCGAACGCTTCAATTTTTTCCTGTCTTGTATGCATATTCATTGTTTATCAGGATATGTTGACTATTATTTTCTGCAAAGTTACGATTTTTTGTTGAAAATGTTTGCGAGAACGAAAAAATAACTCTACCTTTGCACCGCAATTGACGGGGGAATCCCCATAGCAAGGGATTCGTAGAGCAACGTTTTTGCAGATTCAGAACTAAGGTTCCGGAAGGATGGGTGAGTGGCTGAAACCACCAGTTTGCTAAACTGACGTACGGGTTACCGTACCGGGGGTTCGAATCCCCCTCCTTCCGCTCCTTTTCTGACTTGGCGCTTTCGTCTAGCGGCTAGGACACATGCCTCTCACGCATGGAACACGGGTTCGATTCCCGTAGGCGCTACGAGGGTGAAGAGAAAATCTTAGATTTTCTTTTTTTTGTTTTTATGTATAGTGCAATATAAAATAAAGGAGGAGGATTTTGTTCCCCCTCCTTTTTAATTTGTGTCTCATGAAAACGTGAAGTTGCTCAGGTGTATCTATGCAATTCATTTTGTGTCGATTTCTTCCATCATGTTTATCTCATTACCTTTTGTGTCGATAAACTTGTATTGCAAGAAACCGAGTTCTTGGCTTGCATAGACTTTTACGCCAAAACCATACTTCATCTGCCATTTACGATATAGGCTTATGATGCCCTTGGTTATAAATGCTTCTACGTATGGATTGACATAGAGCTTAAATCTCTTGTGACCAAGATTGTTGACAAGGTAATCAATTTTGTTTTCCAGAGAGTCTGTGAATAGGATTGACGATTTAATAGTTCCCTTGCCAAAGCATGTCGGACAAACCTCTTCTACGTGTACATCCATAGCTGGACGTACTCTTTGCCGGGTTATTTGCATCAGTCCGAATTTGCTGAGTGGCAAGATGTTGTGCTTGGCTCTATCGTTCTTCATCAGCTGTGTCATGTGTTCGTAGAGCTTTTGGTTGTGCTCTGCGCTATTCATGTCAATGAAGTCAATCACGATGATTCCTCCCATGTCGCGGAGGCGAAGTTGGCGCGCTAATTCTTCTGCTGCTCCCATGTTGACCGCGAAGGCGTTTTCTTCTTGATTGTCAACTCCGCGATTGCGGTTTCCTGAATTGACATCTACGACATGAAGTGCTTCTGTGTGCTCAATGATGAGGTAGGCACCATGTTTGTAGCTGACTGTACGTCCAAGTCCCGATTTGATTTGCTTCGTCACTCCGAAGTTGTCGAAAATTGGTACGTTCCCTTTGTAGAGTTTTACGATAGACTCTCTTTCGGGGGCAATGAGGCTGACATATTTTTTCACTTCCGCAAAAACTTCTTCGTTGTTGACATGAATGCTTTCGTAGGAAGGGTTAAATAAGTCGCGCAGCATGGAGACAGTACGGCCAGTTTCTTCATGCGCAAGTACTGGCAGACTTGTAGCTTTTTGAATCTTCGTTATGCAGTCGTTCCATGAATCAACGAGCAGGTTGAGTTCCTTGTTGAGTTCTGCGGCTCTTTTTCCTTCAGCCACAGTTCTGACGATGACTCCGAAGTTTCTAGGTTTAATGCTCTGTATGAGCTGCTTCAGGCGTGTACGTTCTTCTTTGGACTTGATTTTAGAACTTACGTTTACTTTGTCGGCGAAAGGTATTAACACTAAAAATCTTCCTGCAAAGGAAATTTCGCCTGTAAGTCTCGGTCCTTTTGTGTTGATGGGCTCTTTGGTGACTTGTACCATCACTTCTTGTCCCAATTCGAGCACGTCCTGTATGCTTCCTATCTTCTCCAGCGCAGGCTTGTTTGTCGCCTTTGCCATAGGTGCGAGTTTTCTGCGATCGCTCACAACCTGTTTCACATACTTCTCTAAAGAGAGAAATTGCTTGCCTAAATCTTGGTAGTGCAGAAATGCTTCGCGTTCATGGCCCACATCGACGAAACATGCATTGAGTGCCGGCATAATTTTCTTAACTTTTCCGGCGTAGATGTTGCCTACTGAGTATTTGGTCTCGTGCCCTTCTTTCTGAAACTCAACGAGTTTTTGGTCTTCGAGCAGTGCGATGGTTACTTCATTAGGCTGAGCATCGATGATAAGTTCGCTGGTCATTCTTGCTTACCTTTATGTTTAAGTTTGTTTATACAGAAAAAGAGCACACCTTTGTAGACATCCTTTAGCAGGGACTCTCAGATAGGGTATGCTCTTTGTTCTGCCGTCCATAAGGCGGAGTGAAGTTTCTCAACTTTACTTGCTCTTATGGCGATTCTTTCTCAGTCTCTTCTTACGCTTGTGAGTAGAGATCTTGTGTCTTTTCTTCTTCTTACCGTTTGGCATAGTTGTTGAAAATTTAGTTGTTTATAATTTAGTTTGTTGTTTCTTTTTGACGGATGAGTACTGGTTATACACTCATTCGGAGTGCAAATTTAGTTCTTTTTCTTGTAAATAGGAAATTTTTATCTGTGAAAATATCCTCATTGCTATGAATAATCGTCAAAAACCTCTAAATTTGCACAAAAATAGTTAAGGATTTTATGAGCAAGCATACATATTATTTGTTTTTTGTCTTATTAAATTTTTGTTTTTTGTCTGTTCAAGCACAGCGCAGGGATAACCTGAAGTTATACAATCAGGAGGCTTCTGCTGTGTTGAAAAAATATAGAGATAAGTTGTCATGGGATGCTGTCAAAAAGGGCGATGCGGCTATGGATGAGTCTGAAGTGGCGATGTCGCCATATATGTTCAAGTTGATAGGCCCAGGCATCTATTACAGCTCTGCATTGAAAGAAAGCTTGGATTTGGATTATGCTGTTCCAGGTTCTTCTTCTGTGGAAACGTCTGATGTGATGGACTATAGAAGTGTTTTGAATGCAGGAATCGATGATGCTTTGCTGAAAGCCTATGTGAACAATCCTTCTGCTTTCCGATATTATGATTCGCAGGTGGAGTCTGAAGATTTGGTTATATCAGAACCTGTCGTAAATGCAAAGCCGGATGATTTGGAGACTATCTATCAGAAAACGGATGAGATTAAGGATGTTGCTGAGATTGTGGATGATGTAGATGTGGAAATCCAGATTGAAAAACCTAATTTTTGGACTACGAGTGGGCAATTCAAATTCCAGTTTATGCAGAATTACGTGTCAGAGAAATGGTGGCGTGGAGGAAATAACAATGTGGATCTTTATACACAATTGACGCTTAATGCTAATTACAACAATCAAAAAGGCGTCACCTGGGAGAATTCATTGGATCTGCGCCTTGGATTCATTACAGCTTCTTCCGATTCAATCCACCGCTTTTTGACCAACAATGACAAAATCCGTTTGTTTTCTAAATTGGGTGTTCGAGCTATCAATAACTGGAATTATACATTGTCAACGGAAGCGACCACTCAGTTTCTGCCAAGCTACAGAAGCAATGACCGACGTACTTTCTCTAATTTCTTGTCGCCATTGGATGTGTTTGTTTCTCTTGGTGTTGACTTTAAGCCGTCGCTGAAGAATGGCAATACTTTTTCTGCAGCCATTCTCCCTCTCACGTATAAAATTCGTTACATCGGAGATGATGAGGAGACGATACATAATTCCTATAATATGCGGGGGAAAGATTTTCAGCAAGACTTCGGTTCCAAGGTGGAAGTAAACACCAAACTGACAATTGTGAAAAATCTCACGTGGAAGTCCCGTTTCTATTTCTTCACAACTCATGAATATGTGGAATCGGAATGGGAGAATGTCTTTAATTTCCAGTTCAACAAATATATTTCATGTGAAGTATATACCATTTGGCGTTTTGATGACAACCGAGATAAACGTTACTATGACAGCACATTGGGATATTTTCAGTTTAAGGAGTATTTCAAGCTGGGACTTAACTATGGATTCTGATGGAGAATCAATAGCGGAAGTCTGAGCCGCAATTTGGTTGTAAAACGGAGTGCCCCACATCGATGCGTCGATGTGGGGCACTCCGTTTCATCGATGTGGGGCACATCGATTTTATAGGTGTTAAAGTGCTTTTTAGGGTGGGGAATTGGGCATAACGCAAAGAGGGCTGCAATTTCAATATAGCGCAGCCCTCTTCATATATAAATAATGTGTGAATTATTCTTCGTTGAGAATCTTCATCACTTCGCGGCAAGAATAAGCAACAGAAGTACCAGGGCCGAAGATGGCTGCTACACCTGCCTTGTAGAGGAAGTCGTAATCCTGAGCAGGGATAACACCGCCGGCTGTGATGAGGATGTCTTCACGGCCGAGCTTCTTCAGCTCTTCGATAACTTGTGGAATCAAAGTCTTGTGACCTGCAGCGAGAGAAGAAACGCCGAGCACGTCAACGTCGTTCTCTACTGCCTGGCGAGCTGCTTCTGCTGGTGTCTGGAAGAGAGGACCCATGTCCACGTCCATACCGCAGTCTGCATAACCAGTAGCACAAACCTTGGCTCCACGGTCGTGTCCGTCCTGTCCCATCTTTGCAATCATGATGCGTGGGCGGCGGCCGTTTGCCTGAGCAAATTTCTCAGTTGCAGCGCAAGCCTCTTCGAAGGCCTTGTCGCTCTTGGATTCTGAACTGTACACGTTGCTAATTGTTCTGATGATTGCTTTGTAACGACCTACAACTGCTTCGCATGCGTCAGAGATTTCTCCAAGTGTACAACGCAAGCCTGCAGCCTTGACTGCGAGGTCGAGCAGGTTGTTCTCGCTCTTCTTTCCGTCTTGGAATTCTTGAACGCACTTGGTGATTTCTGCAAGCGCAGCCTTGCAGGCAGCCTCGTCACGGTTTGCCTTGAGTTCCTTGAGCGCAGCTTCCTGCTGGAGGCGAACTGCTGTGTTGTCGATTTCAAGGATGTCAAGTGGATCTTCGTGGTCGAGACGATATTTGTTTGTGCCGACGATTGTCTGAGTGCCAGAGTCGATGCGAGCTTGAGTGCGGGCAGCGGCTTCTTCGATTCTCATCTTTGGCAGACCTGTCTCGATGGCTTTTGCCATACCGCCGAGCTTCTCGATTTCCTGAATGTGCTCCCATGCTTTCTGCACGAGTTCGTTGGTGAGTGTCTCAACGTAGTAAGAACCTGCCCATGGGTCAATCTGCTTGCAAACCTTTGTCTCATTCTGGATGTAAATCTGAGTGTTGCGGGCGATGCGGGCAGAGAAGTCTGTTGGCAGTGCAATCGCCTCGTCGAGCGCGTTGGTGTGGAGTGACTGAGTGTGCCCCAGTACGGCAGCCATTGCTTCGATACATGTACGACCAACGTTGTTGAATGGGTCTTGCTCTGTGAGAGACCATCCTGATGTCTGTGAGTGAGTACGGAGTGCAAGTGACTTTGGATTCTTTGCGCCAAAGCTCTTTACTATCTTTGCCCACAGCAGACGGCCGGCGCGCATCTTGGCGATTTCCATGAAGTGGTTCATGCCGATTGCCCAGAAGAATGAGAGGCGTGGAGCGAATGCGTCAACGTCAATACCTGCATCTACACCTGTGCGCAGATAGTCCATACCATCGGCAAGTGTGTAAGCCAGCTCGATGTCTGCTGTTGCACCTGCTTCCTGCATGTGGTAACCTGAGATGGAGATGGAGTTGAACTTAGGCATCTTCTGTGAAGTGAACTCGAAGATGTCAGCGATAATCTTCATTGAGAATGCTGGTGGGTAGATGTATGTGTTACGCACCATGAATTCCTTGAGAATATCGTTCTGGATTGTACCGGCCATCTCTTCGAGCTGTGCTCCCTGCTCAAGACCTGCATTGATGTAGAATGCAAGGATTGGGAGAACGCCTCCGTTCATTGTCATGGATACAGACATTTTGTTCAATGGAATGCCTGCGAAGAGAGTCTTCATGTTCTCGAGAGAACAGATAGATACACCTGCCTTGCCGACATCGCCTACTACGCGTTCGTTGTCTGGGTCGTATCCGCGATGAGTCGGAAGGTCGAATGCGACGGAGAGTCCCTTCTGTCCAGATGCCAGGTTACGGCGATAGAACGCGTTAGACTCCTCTGCTGTAGAGAAACCTGCGTACTGACGAATTGTCCAAGGACGGAATGGGTACATCATTGAATAAGGACCACGGAGATATGGAGGGATACCTGCTGCAAAGTCGAGGTGCTCCATTCCTTCAAGGTCTTCTTTTGTATAAACAGGCTGAATGTCTATCTGCTCAGGAGTTCTCCAGTTTGCGGAAATGCCATTCTCTTTCTGCCACTGCTGGCCGTTCTTCTCTTGAATGCCAGCATAAATGTCTATGTTGTTAAAATCTTTTCTTGCCATAATCAGATACCGAGTTTAGCATTGTACTCTTTGAGAGTGCTGAGCTGGTTTGACTTAACGTTGATGAAGTTCTCGATGCCTGCAGCCTTGAGGTCTTCTGCGCATGCTGGAGCGCCTGCTACTACGTACATAGCGCGGCCGTTCAGGTACTTGAATGCTGGGATTGCGTATTCTGCGTACTCGTCGTCTGAAGAGCAGATGACAACGATGTCAGCATTTGCTGCGAGAGCTGCGTCCACACCTTCTTCTACTGTTTTGAATCCAAGGTTGTCGATGACTTTGTAACCTGCTGCAGCGAGGAAGTTGCATGAGAACTGAGCACGTGCTTGACGCATGGCGAGGTTGCCGATGGTGAGCATGAATGCTACAGGTTGCTTTGCTGCTTTCTCAGTAGAGAGGCGGAGTGACTCGAACTCTGAAGCGAGGCGTGCCTTGTTGAGTGTTGCGATGTCGCCTGTTGTGCCACAAGAGCAAGTACACTGAACTGGTTCCTTGCCCTCTGAAACCTCTGTGAAGTTAGGGAACTGGTTTGTGCCGAGGATGAACTCTTTGCGCTTAGCTGCGTCAGCATGGCGCTTGTCGTTAGAAGCGTTGACAGCGTTCTGTATGTTTCCGTTGAGTACTTCTGCGAGGAAACCGCCTGCGTTTTCAACAGCGAGGAACAGCTTCCAGCCTTCCTTTGCGATGGCGTCTGTCAGATGTTCGATTGTGTATGAGCCGCCTGCTACGTCGACGAGCTTGTCGAAGTGTGCCTCTTCCTTGAGGAGCAGCTGCTGGTTGCGTGCGATGCGCTCTGCAAAGTCTGTTGGAGTCTCGTATGGCTTGTCGAATGGAGTGACAATGATAGAGTCAACGTTTGCGATAGCTGCAGACATTGCTTCTGTCTGTGAACGGAGCAGATTTACGTATGAGTCGAAGATTGTCTGGTTGTATTCAGATGTAATGGCGCATACATGCATCTTGCAAGCGCAGTCGCACTTAGGCTCGTACTGCTTTACAATCTGTGCCCAGAGCATGCGTGCGGCACGGAATTTTGCAATCTCCATGAAGTAGTTGTCGGAAACGCCCATGTTGAACTTGATGCGTTTTGCTGCTTCTGTTGCCTCAACACCTGCTTCTGTCAGCATGTTCAGGTACTCAGCACCCCAAGCCAGCGCATAGCCGAGTTCTTGGTATATGTATGCGCCTGCGTTGTTGAGTGATACAGAGTTGACGCAGATGCACTTGTATCCAGGAAGTTCTGCAAGCGCTTCGATGAGAGTCTTTCCTTCTGCCACGAGTGCAGATGTGTCGCTTCCCTTGCAGAGAATCTTTGAAATTGGGTCGAAGTTGATGGAGCCTTTGAGCTCTGCCAATGGATAGTTCTTTTCCTTGAAGTACTCAACGAGAATCTTTGCCAATTCAACGCTGTGGCGCTGGCAAGTCTTGAAGTTCAGCTCGACATACTGTGGCATGATGCCGTTCAGCAGCTCTGCGATGAATTCCTTGCTGATGTTCTTTCCTGGAACCTTGAAGCCGATTGAGTCAACGCCCTTGTTCAGAATGTCGAGCGCCTTCTCGTTGGCTGCCTTTGGACATTCAACGTTGATTTCCTGACGGACGAACCAAAGGTTGTTGTCTTTCTTGTTACCGCGTACAAAAGGAAATTCTCCAGGGAGAGAATTAACAGCCTTGAGGTCAGCGAGGTCCTCGCGGCGATAGAAAGGCTGTACGTCAAAGCCTTCATTGGTCTTCCAGACCATTCTCTTCTGGAAGTCGGCGCCTTTCAAATCCACTTGGATTTTGTCCAGCCACTCTTGAGTGGTGGGCGCTTGAAACTCCGAAAAGAGCTTTTCTTTCATGTTAGCCATAAAATATTAATTAAAGTTGTTGTAAGTTTTGCACATTGTCAATGTGTGGGGATGTTCACACAAGTGTAAAAACATACAAAGATACGCATTTTTATTTATATGAGGCAAACGAAAAGTGAAAAAAGTGAAAAACTTTGCTATTGTTACTCTCGTCGCAGTTGATATGCACTCTCTGCAACGCATTCTCTGCAATTTTTCAATTGGGATTTGTCTGTCCAAGTTGTGCTTTTGCTGCGTGCAGATGCTTGTTGGGGTCGTGTTGCATTGGCATAAAAGGTTGGATGAAACAGGTGATTTGTCGAGCCTTTCTCGCAAGGGAATGCTTGTTTTTTGCAAGAACAAGCATAATTATGGTAAAAGGTGTATCGTAATTACGATGAGCCGTGTGGGGTAATTGCGATGAAAGGTGTATCGCATGGGGGATAGAGAGTGTGTGATGTTTAAGTTCCTGTTTGTCTGCTCGAAATAGCATTGCTTGCCGAATGGCGAAGTTAAATAAAGGGGAATGTGAGTAGAAGGGGAGTGAAAAGCATAAAAAAGGAATTTTATTTGCTCTTCTCTTTAATTTTTGTTACCTTTGTACACAAAGAAATTTTACTAACACTATTGAGGGTAACCTTGAAGGCTAATATGAAAAAGATTATCTTGTCGGCTGCGTCTGTCCTGTCGGCTTCTCCTGTTGGGGACGTCAAAGTGGAAAGTTCTGTTCCAAGGAATGCTGAAGAGGGACAGGTGTGGCAGGATGTGCTGGATAGATACGGTAATCCCGATGTTGTGGTCGTTGTGGATGCGTCGAGAGGCAATGAGCCAGATGGCGCTGTGCTGGTGTATGATGCGGGCGGAATGGACGGCGGAGGATTCTTCGTGTACGATGGCATGGTTGTCAGCAAGAAAAGTGTGGCTGATGTCACGTTCCATAATGCAGCATTGCCTTATGTGGCTAATGCTTATTATGTTGTTGTCTCGACAAAGGATGAGAAAGCGAAGAAAATCCATATCTATGCCGGAAATGATGTGATATGGGCGAGGGAAGTGTGTGAGGAAATCAAGAAGTGCATTCTGGGATGAAAAACTATACCAAAACTTTATAAAAACTATACTTAAACTATGAAAATTAAACATTTAATCATGTCAGTTTTGGCAATGGGTTCAATGGCTGCACAGGCTCAAAAGACTCCTGTGTGGTGTGATCCTGCTGTCAACGAAATTAATCGCAAGATGGATGCGGCAAATTTCTTTGCTTATGAAAGCATGGAGCTTGCCGAGAAATCTCAGGCACCTCAGGACAATCCTAAAGCGAGGTCTTCTCGCTATCTGTCCATCGAAGGAAAGTGGAAATTCAACTGGGTGGAGAATGCCAATGAGCGTCCTGCTGATTTCTACACATTGAATTATGATGACTCAAATTGGGGAACAATGCCTGTGCCTGGCATCTGGGAAATGAATGGCTATGGTGATGCCATCTATGTGAACAACCAGTATGCTTGGCGTTCCGACTGGGTGATTGACCCTCCAGCTGTGCAGGATAAGAACAACCATGTCGGTTCTTACCGCTGCACGTTCATGGTGCCAGCTGACTGGAAAGGAGATAAAATCTACATGCACATCGGTTCTGCAACTTCAAACATCACGGTTTATGTGAATGGAAAGTTCGTGGGATATTCCGAAGACAGCAAAGTTGCTGCTGAGTTTGACATCACGAAGTTTATCACTCCAGGAAAGGACAACCTGATAGCTATGCAGATTATGCGCTGGTGTGATGGCTCTTGGAATGAGGATCAGGATTTCTGGCGCTTGTGCGGTATAGCACGCGAATGCTATTTGTATGCACGTCCACAAGCACATATAGAAGATGTGTTTATCACGCCCGACCTTGTGAACAATTACAAGGATGGAAAACTGAATGTGAAGATTAACACCGTGAATGCCAAGAACAAGTATGTCGAAGTGTTGCTGAAAGACCGTGAAGGCAAGAAGGTTTGTTCTCGAAAGGAAAAGGTTCTAAATGCTGACATCGAATGGAACTTTGATGTCAATGCACCCGAGAAATGGACTGCAGAGACGCCTAATCTCTATAATATGTATATATCTCTCTATGAAGAGGCACCTAATGTTGACGCAGCTAATGAACTCATCGAAAGTGTTCCTCAGCGTGTGGGCTTCCGCAAGGTGGAAATCAAGAATCAGCAGATGCTCGTGAACGGACAGCCTGTACTCATCAAGGGTGTGAACCGTCATGAGATAGATCCAGACGGAGGTTATGTGCTTTCTGTTGATCGCATGATTCAGGACATTCAGGTAATGAAGCAGCTGAATGTGAACGCTGTCCGTACCTGTCACTATCCAGACGATCCACGCTGGTATGAACTTTGCGACATCTATGGCATTTATGTTACAGCCGAGGCAAACATCGAGAGTCACGGAATGGGATATGGCGAAAGATCACTGGCAAAGGATGCCCGTTTCCATGATATGCACATTGAGCGCCAGCGCCATAATATATATGTGTATAAGAACCATCCTTCTATCATCGTTTGGTCACTTGGTAACGAGGCTGGTTATGGAAAGAACTTCGAGGATTCTTATGATTTCGTGAAGGCATACGACCCATCTCGTCCATGTCAGTATGAGCAGTCAGGAAAGAACGGCAAGACAGACATCTATTGTCCGATGTATGCAGATTATGGTCATTGCGAGAGATATTGCGGAGAGAACAACCCACGTCCTCTTATCCAGTGCGAATACGCTCACACGATGGGTAATTCAGCAGGTGGTTTCAAGGAATACTGGGAAATGATTCGCAAGTATCCTAACTATCAAGGAGGCTACATCTGGGATTATATTGACCAGGGACTTCGTGGCACCAGCAAGATTACAGGCAAGCAGATTTGGACTTATGGAGGTGACTATGGCCGCTTCCCTGCATCAGATAACAACTTCAACTGTAACGGTGTCATCAATCCTGATCGTGTGCCCAATCCTCATGCGTATGAGATTCAGTACTTCTATCAGAATATTTGGGCAACGCTGGCAGATGCCAAGATTGGCAAGGTTGAAATCTACAACGAGAACTTCTTCAAGTCGCTCGACGATGTTTTCATGGATTATGAAATTCTGGTGGACGGCAAAAGCATCAGCAAGGGAATCCTTCCTGTCGCAGACCTGAACATTCAGCCACAGCAGCGTACAGCTGTAGGCATCGAAGCCGTAGCAAAAGCTGTTGCTGACAAGGACAATAAAGGCAAGGAAATTCTGCTCAACGTGAACTTCCGT
The DNA here is from genome assembly GCA_017507385.1 of Bacteroidaceae bacterium. GTDB lineage: Bacteria > Bacteroidota > Bacteroidia > Bacteroidales > Bacteroidaceae > Minthosoma. The sequence continues at coordinate 75,336 of JAFWAX010000034.1, forward strand.
TTGCTTTATGACACTCCTCTCCAGAAGGCAGGTGATGTGATTGCGCACAACCAGTTTGAGGTGGCTCCTTACACATTCCCAACAGTTGAGGCTGTGACTGCACAGACGGAGATGCCAGCTGTTCAGCTTGACGACCGTGCTGTTTACGCTGTTCTTTCTGCTAATGGTGTGAAAGTTACATTCGACAAGCATTCGGGCTATGTTGCATACATCGATGTGGATAATGTTCCAATGATGACCGACGATATTCAGCTGACTCCAGACTTCTGGCGTGCAGCTACAGACAACGACTTTGGTGCAGGCTTGCAGAACCGTCTCGGAGCATGGCAGCATCCTCGCCTTTCAAGAAAGGCATTCGACATTAAGCAGGACGGCGTAAACTATGTGGTGACAGCAGAATATGACATCCGCCAGCTTGAAGCATCTGTGAAGCTCACTTACATCATGACCCCAGAGGGCAAGCTTGTTGTTACTCAAGATTTGACGGTGAATCCAGACGCAAAAGAGAAGCCGCAGCTCATGCGCTACGGTATGCAGATGCGTATGCCAAAGGAATTCTCGCAGATTGAATACTATGGCAAAGGACCTCACGAGAACTACATCGACCGCAACAGCGGACAGAACCTTGGCATTTGGAAGCAAACGGTAGCAGAGCAGTTCTGGGGATATGTTCGTCCACAGGAAAACGGTACAAAGACAGGTGTCCGCTATTGGGAAATTACCAATGCCGAAGGTAAAGGATTGAAGTTCGAAGGCATTCAACCTCTTGAGTGTCAGGCTCTCAATTATACGGAAGATGACCTCCAGCCAGCTCGTGAAAAGAGACAGTATCACAGCGGTGACCTCATCGAACGTCCATTCACAGACCTCCACATCGCAGCACGTTCAATGGGTGTTGGCTGCGTGAACTCTTGGGGAGCATGGCCACGCCAAGAATATCAGATGCCATACAAGGACTACACCTATACCTATATCATCTCACCTGTGAGATAATCAATCTGTTGAGTCAAACGGTATAAAGATTTGAGGGCTGATTCCGACGAAGGAATCAGCCCTCTTTTTGTTCGGCAAGTATTGCGCCAGTTCTTTCTGTCTTCGACATCAAGGCAGTTTATTAGTCCCAGATGCCGCGGCGCTCCTTGATCTCGATTTCCAGCTCTTCAATGGGCTCGCCAATGGACACCCTCGAAGCTGCAATCATCATGCACTCAACCTCCATCTCCACGATGTCTGTTGCAGGTTTTACATATTCTTTTTTCATTTTCCTTTATTTATATATAGTTGAACATTATTTTAATATCACCTTTTTTCCATTCTGGATGTAGATGCCATGTGCAGGATTCTCTACAAGACGGCCGTTCAGATCGTAGAACATTTCAGAATCCCATCCCTCCACATCTGTTGACTTGATGCTGGTTACCTCCTCCTTGGAACGTACACGAATGAGAAGCTGGCTATCGAAGCTGCTGGTGGAAGTAAAATATGCCCTGTATGGCTTTACCGTCATCTTCTTAGTCACCATGTGCAGCTTGTTGTCGCTGGAAGTGTAGCCATAGTAGCTCTTCTCGGCATCGCTCTCCGTGTCAATCACTTGAGCTGTGAATGAGCCAACCATCTTCCATTCCGTGTTTTCGTCAGGCTCTGGCATCGCGGACGAGATGCTCACAGTCCCCTCTGATGCAATTGGGGCATTCTCCGCATCCACTCGAAGCCTGTACAGGTATGGCGTATTGGCCTGAGGTTCATCCTCTTCTTCGAATGTCAGCACGCCATCCTCTTCAGATGCAACGCTAAAGAATACGTACTTGTCGCTTCTGGGCGCAAAAGGCAGCATGATGGTTCCATACTTCCCTGGAGCAAGTTCGCGGATGTATGATGCGCTTTCAAAGGTGTTGGCGTTCTCCGTGTTGAAGCACTTCCAGTTGCATCGTCCAGCACCAAGTGCAGTTGATGGTTAGATTCAAAAGCGTTACTTCCTATTGAAGGATTGGAGTGGAGGTACACATCATTCAGATTATTGCAGACTACGTTTGTAGCACATCCTGATAATAAGCAAGTTGCATATAATACGGTAGAAAAGTCCTGTCGAGGATGTTTTGAAAATACAAAATCGTGCAGATTTAACGATTTTAACTTACATTAACAATATACGGATTCAACTCGGAAGTACAATCAAAGAAGTTTATATTCATGAAAATTCTCGTTGAATACATCAAACACATTAACCTTATATGATTCCTCTAAAAATTTTTGCACATCCTTCATATCCCCATCCAAGGCATCCATTTAGATTGCAACTGACGCGGTTTGTTTTAATGAAATGAATCATAAGTGCTATCATTTATATATAATTTTTTCTTGTACTTGTTGGCAAACAAGAACCTCATCATTTTTTTGTCCAAGTCATCTGAAATCGTATTATTGCAAAAGTATCATTTACATTCTTTGCAAAATGATGCATAATAGCCTTATTCTCCAAAGTGTATTAAATAGGAGCAACAGGCGTTACCACAAAGACCTGCATCAGGCAACAAAAACACATCTTGGTAACGTTCAATCATCCGCATACCCACCAAAAGGTTAATTTTTGAAAAGGAAGCGTTACTCGTATTCACGCTTCCTTTTTTCGTCTTTCCCTCAGTATGCTCCTACTTGCTGCCAGTTTTCCAAACAACTCTCTCTTACAATCTTCCGAAGTAACGTCTTGATACACTTGGGGTGGCAGCGTTCCTCACAGTTGTTTTGTCAACTATGTTTATAGAATAGGTCCACATCTTTACAATATGAACTATAGGAGGGCAAAATTAGCAAGCCAACATTCATCATTCTTCATGCCTGTCGGCTACTTCATCATTACCCTCATTGTCATCATTATCTTCTTCATCAACCATGTTATTGATATTCTCAACGGATTGCAGATCCAAGGAATTGATATATCTATCAAAGAGTGCAGCCTTCTGCTCTCTCTCCAGATCCTGGTCAAGGAACTCATTTACGCATTCAACCAGCGTTCTAAAACCACCATTCGTTGAAGCATCAAAGCTATCGTAACTGATGCGACCGCCAAACAAAGCCACTGCAACTGCCATAACGAGAGCTGCATTTTTTGCGGTAGTAACAAAACTGAACTTACCTGGGCTATTCACATTAATCGAGAATTGAATATCCTCGACATTGACATTCAAACCTTTTGAATTTGATATGTCTCGAACTGTTTCAAGAAGTGAGTTAATTGTTCGTGTCAGTTTATAAGCACTAATTGATTCTGCATTTACAGTCAAAACGTAATGGAACTTATCATCTACGACGAAATAACTATTATAATTGCGCTCGATATACTCAGCATATCTGGATATGTCGCAAACAGCTTGATGTGCTCCGAGTGCCTTATATAAACATGGATCCAAACGAGACTTGCGAATTTCCTTGATCCATTCAACTTGTCGTACTAATGTGAAGTGTCCATTTAAGTTTCTATCCACGGCTAATTGCTCATCAGCAATTCTTCCAATACATAAACGATTAGCTCCTTTGTCTGGTATGATTACAATATCACCACACTTCATACCGAAGCATAGGCTGTATATCTGTTTAGCCAACCTTGATACAGAAGATGCTTCCACATCTCCATTACGATTGGCCAAATTAATTGTACCATTATTATGTAACTGCAAAATATGCTCTCTAATCTGGCTTATTCTGGAAGATACCGATTGGTATTCTTCAACAATTCGGTGCAGAAAAGCAGTTGGTAAGTCCAATACGTTAAGTGCCACAAAATTGTTCTCAACAAATGTAGAATAGTTTCTTCCATCATCGGTACGGACCATCCAGTATCCTTTCGAATTATCGTGTGCAACTATCTCTTCTATGAGTTGCAAAGCTTCTTGTATGTTATTTGGCATATGTAATATATTTAAAAATTCTTAGGTCGTTAAACTGGCAGATATATCCCAACTCTATTACATCATTCTCACCAGTTGTTGGGATATTAAAACAATTGGTATTTGTATTAAATTCAAATGCTTGTGAGTATGTTTTTCCCACAGGAGTTATGACTTGCACGTAAGCACAAATTACATGCTCCTGAGGGTTTATAAATTTTAATGCAATATTTACTATTTTAGTTTTATCTGATCCAGGTCCTATAAGTTTTATATTGACGTCATCCACCTCTTTTTGGGTAAATCCAATATTCTTATCGCAGAGATCATTTAATCTTGAAATCCACTTTATACTTTGCGATATTGCGTTGTCTGTTTGAGCTACACGCCTTTGTATACAAGTATCTTGTCCTGCAACAAGAGATATAAGCGAATCGTCATAGGCAATAGAACTTACACGTTCAGAATATTGTCTTAAAGAATCCAAGCAGTTAGCTTTTTCACCATTAGAAGTAAACACTCTATTGCTATTAAGACTCAATTCTACAACAGACAACAATTTTTCCAATTCTCTTGCACTAGCATTTCGTCTAATAGTAGTTTCTACTATAATAGATAAAAATGTCAGCAAACACACTATTGGAATAACGATGCAAATAGCAATATCCCAAGACCGTGATAAGTGTCGTCCTTTCATTTTCAGCACGAGACACACTATAACTAATATGCCAAGCGCAAAGGATAATAATAAACTAATCATTGCTATCTGTATTTACTGATAAACCTAATGATTGTAGAGTGCCACACCATGTAAGACCTGCACACAGGCTTGTCTTCATAGAGTCAGGTTCCAAAATGATATAAGACATAGTAGCACCTATAATGACAAGCAAAATGCAGTTAACACGCATATACCAATTCTTGCTTTTTTTAGGACACCACATTTTCAAAAATGGAGTTGCACCAACAGTACCAATCTTCAACGATAGTAACTGAGTTATGGCTGCTCCCACTATTGTTATGAAGAAGTTCCAACACTCTATGAAAATATCGGAATGTTCTAACAATGTTTGAATTATCTTGTCCATATAATTAATTTATTTGGCTACATCCACTAGCATCACTCTGCATGCTTTGCTACTCCACCAGTTCGGGTGAATTATTATTTCTAAATTTGTAAGAGTTGAGCGGAAATAACATTTCACTACTATTTGGATAGATTAAGTATTTAAATTATAACGTAATATAAAGAGATATCTCTATAGAATACTTTTCAACATCATTTGTTATCTCAGACAACGACCCACATTCCATCATTATCCTTGCCTTCATGCTTCAGAACACCCTTCTTTTGCAAAGCAGAAAGGTCACGTTCGATGGTGCGCTGGCTCACCGACAAAGTCTCCGACATTTGTTTGCCGGTTATTGTCGGAGATTCTTTGATGAGATTGAGGATTTTCTGCTGACGCTCAGTGAGTTTCATCTCCGACACGTCTCCGACATGGTCTCCGACATTCGGAGTGTCGGAAGAGGCGAAGATGATGGTCTGGAATTGGGTCGGAGTAGATTTGAACATAGGCTTCAGTTCGTCTTTATAACCATCCAAGGCTTTGGTCTCATTGCAGATGCGTGTGAGCCCGCTACCTCGTTTCTCCATATAGTCAAGTTGAGCCATCACGTTTGCAAGTATGGGATTGCGCCTTTCAGACGACACATCTTTGATGTCCAAATCCTGTATCAGCAATCCATTGTACATTCCTTCTGGGGATGTTACAGTGAGTCGGTCATCGTAAATGTCAAGATGAACTCTTCCCATACCTGGTGGTCGTCCTCGCCTTTTAGCACTGTTCAAAGCTGCCAAGCCGCCCGTTCTGTATTGCTGTAACCATACTGATATTCGTTGGGGGGCTGGCTCCATATTTGAGCGAAGCTGCGTGCAAAGTTAAGCGGTTTTCTTCAATATCAAGTACGATTTCCTTTTTTAATGTATAATCTGCCTTGATATTCTTCTTTTTCAGCAAGCCTGCTTTACCTTGTAATTGATACTGGTTCCATAATACATGAAGGCGTTCCCCATTTATTCCGTACTCCACATGAATAGAATGAATGGACCTTCCTTCTTTAATCAGGTGCATGTACTTCAAGCATTCTTCATAACCATGTCTCTTCCTTTTTGACATAATAAACCCCGAAAGTTTTTTGTCTAACTTTCGGGGTTCAATTCAATGAAACGAACCTCTTTTCTAATACTTATATATTGTAATTAATCTTTTATTTGTGAAATAAAACAAAAAACTATAGAAAGATTTGGTTGAAAACATTTTTTTGTGTAACTTTGTACCCGTAAATAAATATTTAACATATAGACATGTGGGTCTATCCACAAACTAGTAAAATAAACAAAAGAAAGATACGTGGGACTCTCATAGAAAATTGAGGGTCCTTTTTTATTAACATAAATTATTTACAACTATGACAAAAAAAACTTTTGTTTCGGCACTCTTTACGTTTGCCTTCTTCCCGTCCTACGATAAGGCGGTTGAGTATTTGGCTGAGAAACTGGCAGATCCAGAAGATTGGGATTTCTCAGATGCTAGCAAGAAAACTTATTCCATTCTAAAGAACTACCTAGAACATACTTTTAGGAAAGTACAGTCAGAAGGTAAGATTTCTTACACAACTAAGAATGACCATGCCTGTTTCAACACTGGATTGGTAACAAAAAACCTTGAACCGATATATGCACTCTTTGAGGCATATAAAAAGCCAAAGGCAGGAAAAAGTAATCCTCAGTTCTGTTTCAAAGCTTTTGTGAAAGAAAGTGACATACAGTTCTTGAAGATCTTTCCAGACAACCACCCTGAGATTGCAGACTTCTTCCAAAAGCCAGAGGATTTGATTTTCAATCCTAGTTGCAAGTTAATTCCCCAGATAGACCATATCATAGGCGATAACCTTGCACGTTTTCCTGTTCACATTCAAGCATTGGATGAGAACGAAAGGCGTAGAAGACTGGAGGGAGCCATTGAGGAAGTGAAGAAAAGAGTTAAAACCAACTATAAGCTGGCTGTTCCTCAATTCTATAACAACCATATTCAATTGCTCCTACCATTGAACCTCACTCCAGGTTCTCCCAATCCTGATCTGGCACTTGCTATCTATAAGTTAAGTCCTGACACTTATACAGCCAGAACTTGCCTTACTCTCAAGATGGCATATAACAATGCCAGGCTGATTGTGAAACCACAAAGTGCATGGCTCAAACCGTAAAAACGGGAAAGTTTTCAGAAGCAGGCGAAATCGTCTACTTCTGTTTTTATATTATCATCATTTCGGGACAGCCGAAAAGAGGTGGGGGAAATAAAAAAAGTAGTATCTTTGTGTTATGAATACAGATATACTACTCTCACTGGTAAACTTGATGCTACCAGCCGATATGCTTACAGCCTTTAATGTTGTAAAGGTTGAAAATGATTCTCAGCGTATAGCTATACATCTTGAAGAGAAGATCCCAGAATCTATAAGTTCTGTGGATTATTATGAGTCAAAAGGTTTTCTCGATGCTGTCACAATGCGCGACTTTCCAATTCGAGATAAGGCTGTTGATTTGATAGTGCGTCGTCGTAGATGGTTAGATAAACGCACTGGTAAGTGCATTGTTTTTCCGTACTCTGATTACAAGTCTGAAAGCACCCGCTACTCACGAGAGTTTGCGGCTTTTTTAAAAGAATTGTATGGAGACGATGGCTACGACCTGCCATTCGCTTGATAGATTTTATCATATAAACGGAGATACCTTCGAGCGATAATATAAAGAGGTGTTAAGTGGCTATCGTCAATGGAGTGAATTATCACACGCTGATGAGTGGCTCATCTTTCCCGAGAATATTGGTAAGCGGTTATGCATTGACGAGACATCAATGTCTAACGGCGAGCTTTACACTATTGTAACCAACCCAGAGCGCAATGCTGGCAAAGGCACATTAGTAGCGATTATCGAGGGCGTAGCATCGGAGAATATTATTAAGACTCTGCAACTTATCCCCGATGAGGTACGCGATATCGTTGAGGAGGTGACTATGGATTTGTCAAACAGTATGCATCTTATCGTGCGCAGGTGTTTTCGTAATGCTAAACGCACCATAGATCGTTTCCATGTTCAGAAATTAGCTTGCGAGGCACTACAGGAGATGCGCATTGCTCATCGCTGGGATGCAATACAGGCAGACAACGATGCTCGTGAAGAGGCTAAGATTTTAGATAAAGAGTATAAACCTGAAATCCTGGACAATGGCGATACTCGCAAACAATTGCTTGCTCGCAGTCGTCATCTATTGTTTAAGTCGCCTGATAAGTGGACTCCCTTGCAGAAGAAAAGAGCTGGAATATTGTTTTTACTATATCCCGACATTAAAGAGGCTTACTCACTATCGCACTCTCTAAGAATGATATATAATAAGAATAGTCATAAGGATGCAGCACGACTATCCTTAGCACGATGGTACAACAAGGTAGATATTGCAGGATTCAAGAGTTTCAATATCATTGCTGCAACAATCTATGAACACTATGAGGAGATACTAAACTTCTTCAATAATCGCTCTACGAATGCTTTTGCTGAGAGCTTCAATGCCAAGATTAAGCAATTTAGAGCTATGCTCAGAGGTATATCCGATGTGAAATTCTTCTTATTTAGATTAGCTAAACTTTATGCGTAACCCCCACCTCTTTTCGGCTGACCCCTATTAACGGCTTCTCCATCATTCGAGAAAAGGGCTAACCCCAGTTTCGTTCTATCCGAAGTCCATGCTGCATTTTGGGTTAGTTTACTTAAAATGTTTTGAAATAACAACGTGAACAGATTCTCATCCGTCCTTTCCTCCTCTGTTGGGATATTGTTCTTTTCTCTGACAATTTCCTTGAATGTTCTCTTACCAAGAACAATCCTGTAAATTTCAAGTTGACTTTCTGTTGCCATGTCTTTTTATTTTGGTAAGTGCTGCCTGAAACCAGCATGGATTCAGACAGCAAAAAGGAATAAAACGTTTACAGACTTTACCCTTCAAGTTCACCGCCTGGAGTAGTTCCACCGCCGCCAGTGTTGTCGTCGGCACCGTTGGTAATGTCCTCTTCGGGAATCTCTGCACCTGTGCGCTCGTCAACTTTCTGCCAGCTGTGGTGACGGAATTGCCACAAATTTACGACAAAATAGGGAAACAACAAAGCAAACGACAAAAATCCAGGCGGTTAGGGAGGGATACACAAAAAAGACGCCCGAAGGGGTAACCTTCGGGCGCCATAATGTTATAACGGATTGTTGGATTAGCCGTTAACCTTCTTCATGTGTGCGATCAGCTCGAGAACCTTGTTAGAGTAACCGATCTCGTTGTCGTACCAGCTAACAACCTTAACGAAGGTGTCAGTCAGAGCGATACCAGCCTTAGCGTCGAAGATAGAG
>JAFWAX010000035.1 GCA_017507385.1 Bacteroidaceae bacterium
CGCTATCCTCCCTGCATGTTCACCGTGCGCATAATATTTAAAAAACCGTCTGCGAAATATTTCGCAGACGGTGGTTTAAATATTATGCGCACGGCAAGTATGTAGAGAAAAGATGTCAACTTGAAGAAAAAAGTTCCAATCACTCTAAAAAAGAAGTGATAACAAGCTCCATCACCCCCGATGTTTCGTTTTTTAATTCGCTATTTTGAGAGATTCGGAGCATATAACGAGTGTTCTTTCTTTTCACTTCACTAAAATTTTGTAACTTTGCAGTCAAAATTGTGATTATTATGACTATAGAAGAAAAAATCATAGCAGGAGTACAGGCGGCAGTGAAGTCGCTCTACGGTATGGACGCTACACCTCAGCAGGTGCAGCTGCAAAAGACGAAGGCAGAGTTTGAAGGACACCTCACGGTGGTCGTTTTCCCTTTTGGCAAGGCTGCTCGCAAGAGCCCCGAACAGGTCGGCAACGAGATAGGGCAGTATCTGTCTGAGAATGTAAGCGATGTAGTGACCAAGTTCAATGTCGTAAAAGGTTTCTTGAACCTCGTCATCAGCGATGCTCCCTGGATTACACTTCTGAACAAGATAAATGCAGAAGAAAAGTTTGGTTTCCAGCCTGTTACAGAAGACAGTCCGCTGGTCATGATAGAGTATTCTTCACCCAATACAAACAAGCCCCTCCATCTGGGTCATGTGCGCAACAACCTTCTTGGTGCAGCCTTGGCACGCATCGTCGAAGCCAACGGAAACAAGGTGGTGAAGACCAACATCGTCAACGACCGTGGCATCCACATCTGCAAGTCTATGTTGGCATGGCAGAAGTGGGGCAATGGCGAAACTCCCGAGACATCAGGCAAGAAAGGCGACCACCTGATTGGCGACTACTATGTAGCCTTCGACAAGCACTACCGCGAAGAAGTCAAGCAGCTCGTCGCACAGGGCATGGACGAAGAGAAAGCAAAGCAAGAAGCACCCCTCATCAAGGAAGCTCATGATATGCTCGTGAAGTGGGAACAGAACGACCCCGAAGTGCGTTCACTCTGGAAAAAGATGAACGACTGGGTATATGCAGGATTCGACCAGACTTACAAGATGATGGGAGTCAGCTTCGACAAGATATACTACGAATCAGACACCTATCTCGAAGGCAAGGAGAAAGTCATGGAAGGACTTGAAAAAGGCTTCTTCTATCGCCGCGAAGATGGCTCCGTGTGGGCAAATCTCAATGCCGAAGGACTCGATGAGAAGCTCCTCCTCCGCAGCGACGGCACATCCGTCTATATGACACAAGACATAGGCACAGCCAAGCTGCGATTCCAGGACTACCCCATCGACAAGATGATCTATGTGGTCGGAAACGAACAGAACTACCACTTCCAGGTGCTCTCCATCCTCCTCGACAAATTAGGCTTCTCATGGGGCAAAGACCTCGTCCACTTCTCCTACGGAATGGTCGAACTCCCCAACGGCAAGATGAAGAGCCGCGAAGGCACCGTAGTCGATGCCGACGACCTCATGGACGCCATGATAGCCGATGCCTACGAAGCAAGCAAAGACCGCGTGAAGCAGACCGCCATGCCAGATGCCGAAGCACGGGAAGTGGCAAGAAAAGTCGGACTCGGAGCCCTCAAATACTTCATCCTCAAGGTCGATGCACGCAAGAACATGCTCTTCAACCCCGAAGAGAGCATCGACTTCAACGGAAACACAGGACCCTTCATCCAGTACACCTATGCCCGCATTGCCAGCATCCTGCGCAAGGCAAAAGATCAAGGCATAGAGATACCGGCACAGCTTCCCGCCAGCATCTCCATCTCCATCAAGGAGACCGAGCTCATCCAGAAGCTCAACCAGTTTGGCGCAGCCATTCGTCAGGCAGGCACCGACTACAGCCCATCAGGCATCTGCAACTACTGCTACGAGCTTACCAAGGAATTCAACCAGTTCTACCACGACTACACCATCCTTGGCGAGACCGACACACAGCTGCGGCAGTTCCGTCTCACCCTCGCCCAAGCCGTAGCCAAAGTGGTAAGTCTCGGCATGGGTCTCCTCGGCATCGAAATGCCAGAGCGAATGTAAAAAATTAAAGTTTTGCAAGTAGTTCAATTGCAGTTAAGGAGTTAATAAGAAGTTAAGAGTAGTTAAAAAGTTAAGTAGTTAAGCCGATACTTGATGCGCCTATCTGGCATACAAATGGCTTAACTTCTGTCCGCAGGACGAGCGTAGCGATAACTACTTAACTACTCTTAACTTCTCCTTAACTTCCCCAGACCTCCTCCAGACCTTTCCAGCAAAATCAAACTCAAAACCTGTTTTATGAAGAAGAAACTCTGCACCCTCGCCTTGGCCCTTACCGCCAGCGCCGCCATGATGGCACAAATCCTGCCCTATCAGAACCCCCAGCTCAGCCCCAAAGAACGGGCAGCCGACCTCTGCACGCGTCTGACACTCGAAGAGAAAGCCCAGCTCATGCTCGACGAGAGCCCCGCAATTCCCCGTCTCGGCATCAAGAAATTCTTCTGGTGGAGCGAAGCCCTGCATGGCGCAGCCAATATGGGCAACGTAACCGTATTCCCCGAACCCATCGGCATGGCCGCATCCTTCAACCCCGATTTGCTCTACAAGGTCTTCGATGCTACAAGCACAGAGTTCCGCGCACAGTACAATCAGAGAGTGAAAAATGGGGAAGAAGATAAAAAGTTCCACAGCCTTTCAGTATGGACACCCAATGTCAACATCTTCCGCGACCCTCGCTGGGGACGTGGACAGGAGACTTATGGCGAAGACCCCTATCTGACCAGTGTGATGGGTACTCAGGTTGTGCGTGGCCTGCAAGGACCAGAGGATGCAAAGTATCGTAAGTTATGGGCATGCGCCAAGCACTATGCTGTACATAGCGGTCCTGAATACACACGCCACACCGTGAATCTGACAGACATCACGCCCCGCGATATGTGGGAAACCTATATGCCAGCCTTCAAGACATTAGTGCAAGATGCCAAAGTCAGAGAAGTCATGTGTGCCTATCAGCGTCTGGACGACGACCCCTGCTGCGGCAGCACACGCCTCTTGCAGCAGATCCTGCGAGATGAGTGGGGATTTCAGTATCTGGTGGTGAGCGACTGCGGAGCCATCAGCGACTTCTACGAGACCCACAAGACATCTTCGTCTCCAGCTCATGCCTCTGCCAAGGCAACACTGGCTGGAACCGATGTGGAATGCGGCTATGGCTATGCTTACAAGAGCATTCCAGAAGCCGTACAACGAGGCTTCATCACAGAAGAAGAAGTGGACAAGCATGTAATACGCCTGCTGGAAGGACGTTTCGACTTAGGCGAAATGGACGACCCCGCGCTTGTAGAGTGGTCCAAGATTCCTTATTCAAAGATGGACTGCAAGGAACATCGGCAGATTTCCCTTGACATGGCACGTCAGACCATGGTGCTGCTCCAGAACAAGAACAACGTTCTGCCATTGCAAAAGAACAAGGAAAAAATTGCTGTGATAGGTCCGAATGCAGACGACGAGCCGCTGATGTGGGGTAACTATAACGGCACTCCCAACCGCACCATCACCATCCTCGATGGCATCAAGACAAAGCAAAAGTCACTCGTATATCTACCTGGATGCGACCGCACCTACGACAAGGTCATGGATTGCCTGATGAATACATACTGCGCCATCGACGGTAAGAAAGGACTCAAGGGCACCTTCTGGAACAACACAGAGATGGAAGGCAAGCCCGTGACAACCCAGTTCTACACAACCCCCCTTGCTGTCACCACAGCAGGCATGCACAACTTCGCTCCAGGAGTGAACCTCGAAGACTTCTCTGCAAAGTACGAAACCGTGTTCACGCCCAAAGAAGCAGGAGAATATGTAGTCAACATGGAAAGCTGCGGTGACTTTGCCCTCTATATAGATGGTGTGGAGAAAGTGAAGTACCATACATGGAGAACAACACCAACCCGCACCGTCATCAATGCCGAGGCAGGCAAGTCATATAAGATAGAAGTACGCTTCAAGTTCGTGAAGACTTGGGGAGCCAACATGAAAATCAATGTGGCAAAAGAACTCCCCATCGACTATGCAGCAGTCATCGATCAGCTGAAGGGCATTGACAAGGTCATCTTTGTAGGTGGTATTGCAGCAGCTCTGGAAGGCGAAGAGATGCCAGTCGATATCGATGGATTCAAAGGAGGCGACCGCACCCACATCGAACTGCCAAAAGTGCAGCGCGACTTCCTCAAGGCACTCAAAGCAGCAGGCAAAACCGTCATCTTCGTCAACTGCTCCGGTTCAGCCATCGCCCTGCTCCCCGAGACAGAAAGCTGCGACGCCATCCTTCAGGCATGGTATGCCGGACAAGAAGGCGGACAAGCCATTGCCGACGTGCTCTTTGGCGACGTCAACCCATCAGGAAAGCTCCCTGTCACCTTCTACAAGTCCTCCGACCAGCTGCCAGACTTCGAAGACTACTCCATGAAAGGACGCACCTATCGCTACTTTGACGACCCGCTCTTTGCTTTTGGCTACGGTTTGAGCTACACACAGTTCAGCATCGGCGATGGAAAGATAGCCAAGCATGGCGACAGCTACACGCTGACAGTTCCTGTATCGAACACCGGAAAACGCGATGGTACAGAGATTGTACAAGTCTATATCCGCGACCTTTCTGATACAGAAGGTCCACTCAAGTCGCTTCGTGCCTTCCAGCGCGTAGAAGTAAAAGCCGGTCAGACCGTCAATGTCAAGTTGGAACTCACTCCAAAATCTTTTGAATTCTTTGATCCAGAAACTAATACGGTGCATCAGAAAGATGGTGATTTTGAAATCTTCTATGGCACCAGTTCGCAGAACAAAGACCTGAAGAAACTCTTGCTGACAGTAAAATGACAAGCTTGATATTTAACGTGAATAGGACGAATTAGCATCATTCAAATTCATCGTTATTTATATTGAAAAAAGAAAGAATATGCCTTTCTATAAAATCGCACCCCTCGGGTACGCCATGGCGTACCCGAGGGGTGCGATGCGTTGAACCCGAGGGGTACGGTCAATATTCGCTTATTATCCAACAATCGCAGCTGTAAAAATGATGATATGAATTCGTCGAACTCACATTAAATATACATTGTTATCAGTAGGAGATGCGTTAAAGGACTCACCGCATGATCATTTAAGGCCCAATCACTTTTCTGAAACAGGACTTTTCTCAAAAGCCGAATCATCAACTTTCGTAACTGATGCCGGCAAGCTGACATGCTAAAACAACGGGAATCTTATTTTGTTCAAGTTGATTTATGCAGCTTTAATATATCGAATTCCCGTTAATCGTAAGGATAGACAACTCCCCACTTCGCACGCAATTCATCCATGAGCTGCATGATGTAGAGTGTCTCTTCAAGTGGCATCTGGATAGGTTCCAGCAACCCTTGGGCAAGGGCTTCCTTGCAGGAAATGAACTGATATTCGTATCCTGTAATCTGCTGAGGTACAGGTATATCTTCTACAAAAACACGGTCGTGTGTACTGACACGGATATTCTGAGGATTGTTGATATTATCGATTATCAGATTTCCATCTGTTCCTGCAATAACTCCGATGTTGTCGCCTACACAGCAGGCAGATGACTGTACATTGGCGAGCGCTCCATTAGCCAAACGCAACGAGATGGCATTGCTGAGGTCCATTCCTGTGTCGGACTTGACACACTGCGATTCAATGTTTTCAATAGCGCTGTCGCAAAACATACGTACAAAGTTGATTGCATAGACACCTAAGTCGAGCAATGCGCCGCCGCAGAGGTCTGGACGCATGATGCGTGGCTTGTCACCCATGCTGTAACCCAGTGTTGCTGTGATAAGCCGAGGAGTTCCGATTCTGTTGTCGGCTATCAGTTGGCGAATGATTTGAACGGCAGGCTGATAGCGTGTCCAGATGGCTTCGGCTATGAAGACGTGGCGTTCTCTCGCTAACTGCACGATGTCCTGGCTTTGGCGGTGGTTGGCCATGAAGGCTTTTTCCACCAGACAGGGCTTGCCTTCAAGGATTGCTTGTCGTGTAACTTCGTAATGGTGCGAATGGGGTGTGGCAACATAAACAAGGTTAACTTGCTTGTCGTGTATGAGTTCGGAATAGGAACCGTATGCTTTCTGTACTCCCCATTTCTGAGCAAAAGCATCGGCTTTCTTTTGTGAACGTGAGGCAATAGCATAACAGTCAATCCCTTCTAACCCATTCAGCGTGATGGCGCACTTCTCGGCTATCCATCCTGCGCCTATGATGCCTACTCGCATTGGTGATTCTGCCATGTTTTTTTCATGTTTTAGATGATGAAGGGGGATTATGATATGCACATAATCCCCCTATACTGATTTTCAAAGACTTTTCAATGTATGGTTTTCTGCATCTTTCTGATTAGTGATTGCGGAAGTTCCATTTTGAATTGTCTGAATTGAAGTCATATTCTGCCAGTGTTGGTGTGCTGTCTCCTGCGGAGTAGAGGACAAACTTGGTGTTGATGCCCTTGCGTCCTGGGATTGCCTTTGGCATGATGCGGAATGTGCCGTCTGTGAGTTGCTCGATGCGCCAGAGCTGTTCGTCTGCTCCTGTGAACTCGGGAACGGTTGTCACTTCGGTTTTGTCGGTTGCAGCGAGTGCGCGGTTGGTTCCTTCGATGACAATCTTGAAGTAAGGATTGCTCAAGTAACCGCCAGCTTCAGGAACAGCGGTAATGGTCCACTTCTGGTGAGGGCGGAACATGTAGTCGCCGATGCGTGCAGGGATGTCGCCTTTTGGCCATGTGTCAATGACTTCTTCGAGTGTCTGGTTTGGCACAGGCTTGATAGGTGTGTTCTGCTCTTGTCTGAACCATGCTTGACGCTCTTGCTTCATACGAACGAAATCTACAGCCAGCTCCAATGCGTAGCCGCGGCGCTCTGACTCGATTTCGTAGGTTCCTTCCTTGAAGCGGTCGCCTGCAACAGGCCAGTCGTTCTTCCAAAGCAGCGGACGGATGCCGAGCACGCTACGTCCGCCCTGCTCAAAGTCAGCTTCGTAGTGACATGACATGATTTCTACGCCTTCGTCAATCACGGTGCGTCCAAAGTGTCCGGGACCGCACACGCGGTCGCCAGCAGCTATGACCATCTTGCCGCCGCCGTGGAACATGTCGCGACCTACGTTGTCGATGTAAGGGCCTGTGACTTGGCGTGAACGACCTACGACGATATTGTATGTGGAGTTCACTCCGTCGCAGCAGGTGCCATGAGTTCCCAGCAAGTAGTACCATCCATCGCGATAGATGAGGTCTGTAGCTTCACAGTCGATGGCGATGTCGAGCGGTTCGTTGCCTGCCACGCGCTTGCCGGTCTTGGGGTCGAGCTCAATCAGACGGATGTTTCCGAAGTAGGTTCCGTAGCTTGCCCACAGGCGTCCTGTTGTGGGGTCGAGCAGCAATCCCGGGTCGATGGCGTCGTTGTCTTCAAGTCCGTCGGATGCAGCTACTTCGATAGCATCTGTATATTTGAACTTGGGAGAGTTAGGGTCAAGAGTCTCATTCCACATGGTCAGGATGCGGCCATTGTGTCCACCGCCCAGACCACCGCCTGTTGCGCCATAGATGACAAGGTATCTGTCGCCTATTTTCAGTACGTCGGGGGCTGCACCGCCACCGGGGCGCACGGCTCCGCCTTTCCATGACCAGCCGTCCTCTGAAATCAGACCGCCGCTGCCTGTTCCGAAGGTGTAGTACTTGCCATCGCACTCGGCGAGGGTTGAGGGGTCATGGATATATGGTTGTCCTACTTGTGCTTGAGATGAAAGTGCCATCAGCATGGTTGCGGCACTCAATATATTGCGAAGATTTTTCATTTCTTTCCTTATTTTAAATTATTTGTGGTTAATGCTAATATTCTTTACTGGCTGTCCTTTTTCGTCGATGAAACGAACACAGAAGTCGCTCATGCCAGGACCGTTGATAACGGCACCGCGAAGGATGTTGCGACCCTTCTTCAGTGTCAAGCGTGGTGACATTCCGTCGTCTTTCACCATGCGGCGGTCGCCTGAAAGCAACAATGCTTCTTCGCCATTCAGCCACCACATAGATGCAGAGTTTGAACCTACAGCCAAACGTACATCTTTAATTTCTTCCTCGCAGTCAATGATAGTTACAGCCCAGAAGAGCACACCATACACCTGTTCGCTCTTTTCTTCAGCGAAGCGGAACAGCTTGAGGTTGTACTTTTCGCTGTCCAGCGCATGCCATTTCAGTGTCTGCTTTTCCACTTTCACCTTCTGTCCGTCAACAGGCAGTGTTGTGAACTGTCCCTTGAAGTACTCCTTGCCAAAGGCGTCGCGCAGATAGCTGTCAGTGAACACGGTGTTTGTTGGGTTGGGCTTATTGATAGGCTCCAGCACTAACCAGCGGCGGATAAAGCCGTCGGCATCGGGCTTTGCAGCTGTTGCAGTAGCAGGAGAGTAGTACTTTTCACGATTCTTGAACTGCACCCAGTCCACATGCACAGCAGCACCGTCGCAGCAGAAGTACAAGTCAACTACGCCCTTTGGCATATACTGTACAGGGGCTGTCACATTCATCCAGCGACCGCTATAATCGCGAGGACGTGCACCTTCTGTCTTGCAGACAATCTTGCCCTGAGCGATTACCTTGCCCTTGGGGCTGCCTTCTCTGATGGTGAACGCTGTGTTCTCGTGAGCCATCACGTTGGCAATCATATAGCTGTTGTCCAATCCTGTGAAATCCACATCGTTATAAGAAATCCAGCTGCCCTTAGATGGAAGCGCTGCTTCCCATCCTTCGAAAGTGTTCAGCGTGTCAAGATATGCGATTTCCACACCCTTGCTTGCCTTGCTGTAGCGGTCGAACTCAATTCGCTTGGTAGCCTTGCTGATGCCTACGCCACGCAAGGTAGGCTTCACTTCCTGAATCGTTCCGTCAGCATTGAAGTACAGCTTCTCAATCTGGGCAGAACGACGCTTGTCATCCTTAGGTGAGTAAGCATTGTGGTGATAGAACAGATACCACTGACCCTTGTAGTTGATGATGCTGTGGTGGTTTGTCCAGCAGCCGTTGGCGTGTTCAGCCATGATGAGCCCCTTGTATTCGTATGGACCCATTGGATTCTTGCTCATAGCGTATGCAAGAACTTCTGTGTTCTCTCTCACGTATGGATAGGTCAGGTAATAATTGCCATTATACTCGAAAGCAAATGGACCTTCTGCCTGACGGTTAGGTAGGTCTTTAAGACAGTTTACACCCACCATCTCCATTTCGCGGTTACCCCACTTGACGATTTCCTTTGGATTATCATCAGCAAGTTCCTTCATGTTATCCTTGAGTTTAGCACAGCGTCCTGCACCCCAGAAGATGTAAGCATTGCCGTCAGATGCCAGAAGCACGCATGGGTCGATGCCATTGATGCCCTTAATGGGTTCTGGTTCAGGAATGAAGGGCCCCTCTGGATTGTCTGCTATGGCTACACCAACAGCAAAGCCTCCGCCTTGTGCTGGAGCAGATGGGAAATAGAAATAGTACTTTCCGTTTCTGTAAACGCAGTCAGGCGCCCACATGGAATAAGAGTCTGGTCTTACCCAAGGCACCTTGTTCTGAGTAACAATCATGCCATGGTCAGTCCATTCGGTCAAATCTTCTGATGAAAAAACGTGGTAATCTTCCATGCAGAACCAGTCCTGCCGCTGTCCAACAGGAGGATTGATGTCGTGCGATGGATAGAGATACACCTTGTTGTTGAATACGCGAGCCGTGGGGTCAGCCGTAAACTGGTCACGGATGATGGGATTCTGTGCCGTTGCGCCTATGGCAGACAACAGCAACATTGCAGTAAAAACATTTCTTCTCATTGGTTGGTTTTGTGTTGCAATATGAGTTTAGATAGTTTATAATAGATAGTTTGTTTAGATGTAACTGCAAAATTACACATTATTTTTAAAAAAAGAAAAAAATATGTGTTTCATTCACCATATCAGATGCAACATGACTGAATAACGCCCTTTTTTCTCGAAAATTCTCTTTGTTCATTTGCTTTTGCTGATGAAACGTACACAAAAACTTTTGTAACATATACAAAAACGCTGTGCCCCACACCGCTTCATCGATATGGGGCACAGCGACGTGCCGATGTGGGGCACTCCGATTTTGAGGTAAATGAAGAAGAATCAGATGAGGAGATATTTGGCAAATTCCCAAATGACGATGCCTGCAGTGGTGCTGACATTGAGGGAGTGCTTGGTGCCAAATTGAGGAATTTCAATACATCCGTCAGAAGCATCGACAACCTCCTGATGCACACCTTTCACTTCATTGCCAAGCACAATGGCAAACTTCTTCTCTGCTTCAGAAAGGATGGGGGAGAAAGATTGCAGCAGCGTAGAGCCTTCGCATTGCTCGATGCTCAACACCATATAGCCCTGCTCCTTGAGGTGCTGCACAGCTTCAAGCGCTGTGGGGAAATGCTGCCATGCCACGGTATCCTCTGCACCAAGAGCAGTCTTGTGTATTTCAGGATGAGGAGGACAAGCCGTAATGCCGCAAAGGCAGATGCCCTCAACACGGAAAGCATCGGCCGTGCGGAAAACGCTGCCCACATTGTACATGCTCCTCACATCGTCCAGCACGACAACGAGCGGCATTTTCTCCGACGCCTTGAATTCCTCCACATTCATGCGTCCCATTTCTGTTATGTTCAGTTTCCTGTTTTTCATTCCGATAGTAAAATTTCACATCTGTCCGCTCTCTATCAGCAGAATAGCCCTTTCCGTCAGTCGGTCATCCACTTCAGGGTCATACTCTTTCTTGAGACTGGCACCGAAAAGGGATGCAAAGGCGTTGTAAAATCCAGCCTTGAATCCGCCCATATACTTCTTGATAAGCTCATAGCCCGTCATATCACACTGCCTGTCAATGAGCTTGATGAGTAGCTTCCCCTGCGCAAAGGTAAGTTTCTTGAGTTTAGGGTAGTAGATTGCCTTCAAGTCCTTCTCCTGCTGCTTCAGATAAGCGTCTTTCTCCTTCTTGGTAGGCAAAGAATCCATGTGGGCAATGGTGCTGTTGACCGTTTGCTGAATCTCGCAAGCCAGCGGATACACTTTCTTGATGTTGTTGGCTATCTTGTAGTATTTCCGAGCTTGTGAAGGATTCTTGAAAACGAGCGGCTTAAAGACATAGAAATCGCTATAGAGGAAACTGGGAATCATCTCGCCATCATACGCCACCATGCCTGTATAGAACTTGGAATAAGAGACAACAGGGTCTCCTGTCATGTCACGGTCCAACTGGGCGTCAGTCTTTATCTGCTGCGCCCGACAAAACGGTGCCATTAGCAGCATGGCGGCAACCATCAGCACAAGGCACTTCGTTGTATGACCGTTCTTCATCTTCATTTGGGCACAAAATTAGCAAGAATTTTACATAAAATGTTCATTTTCAGTTTTTATAACTATGTTTTTTTACGTTTTTTAGTTTTTTGTTTTGTTTATCAAAGGTTTTTGGCAATATGACCTCAACATTTCCAGAAAGAATGTATATATTTGTAGCAAAATATTTTGTACATCAAGCACAAACGACCCCAATCAACTTTTGCATCAAACAAAAACCATGATTCAGATTCAAGCAGCAGCACAAGAACAGGCAGCCGAGATTGCACGGCTGATAATGATGGCAATGACAGAAGAATGCTGCTTGCATTTCTGCGGAGAAGGCACTGGATTAAAGGAGTTTGAACAGATGATGACAACATTGGTGGAACGTGAAGATTCGCAGTACAGCTACAAGAACACCTTGGTGGCTATGCACCGAAAAAAAGTGGTCGGCATCGCCACAGCTTACGATGGTGGACAGCTACACACCCTGCGCCGAGCCTTTATCGAAAGCGCAAGAGATTATCTGCAAAAAGACCATTCCTGCATGGACGACGAGACACAGGCCGGTGAGCTATACCTTGACTCGATTGCTGTTCTGCCCGCATACCGCCAGCAAGGCATCGCATCTCGGCTGCTCAAAGCCACAGCCGAAAAGGCGCGTTCCATAGGCATTCAGCAAGTAGGACTGCTGGTTGACTACGGCAATCCCACAGCCGAAAGGCTCTATCTCTCTGCTGGATTCCGCTACCTCAACAACAGCACATGGGGCGGACATCCGATGAAGCATCTCGTGCTGGATGTTAAACCAGACAATCATACACATCTTTATGAGGTTCAGGATATAACGAAAAGAAATTCATTCACAGACATCATTTAAAAATTTTAACCACATGAAATACAAATTATTCTTAATAGGTGCAATTGCGATGATGGCAAGCTGCAGCCAGCAAGTAGCAGACATCGACAGCAAAGTAGATGAACTTTACGAAAAGATGCCGATGGAGGAACGTATCGCTCAGTTGAGAAGCAGCTACATGGATGACCTCTTCGATAGCGAGGGCAACTTGGACACGGCTCAATGCCGCAAGCTCATCCCTTACGGATTAGGCCACTTCTCACAGTATGCCAGCCAGAAGCCTACAGACCCGAATGTGCTTCGTGACCGTGTGGCAGCCGTGCAGAACTGGCTGATGAACAACACGCCCAACGGCATCCCTGCCCTCTTCCACGAGGAGGTGCTCTCAGGCATCAACACACGTGGCGCAACCATCTATCCGCAGCAGATTGGACAAGCCTGCTCGTTCAATCCCGAACTGGCGGAACTGAAGACTTATCAGACAGCAACAGGCATGCGCAAGATGGGTGGCGTGCTTTCACTCTCGCCCATGGTCGATGTGTGCCGCAATCCCAGCTTCAATCGTCTTGAAGAGTCGTATGGCGAAGACGGTTACCTGTCTGCTGTGATGGGAACAGCTTTCGTGCGCGGTCTTCAGCAAGGCGACCTCAAGAAAGGCGTAGGCGCTTGTTCTAAGCATTATCTCGGCTATGGAGGCGGTGGCGATGCCGACGAGAAGGAGATGATAGAAGAGATTCTTCTGCCTCACGAAGCCATGATTCGTCTGACAGGCAGTAAAGTGGTGATGCCGGGCTATCATGCTGTACATGGAACCAACTGCGTGGAAAACAGCGAGATACTGCAAGACATCCTGCGTGACTATGTGGGATTTGACGGCATGGTGGTCAGCGACTACACAGCCATCGACCAGCTGCCTGGCTACAGCGATGTGGTGCAGAAGGCAGCAGCAGCCATCAACAACGGAAACGACGTCGATTTCCCTCATGGTGCCAACTATCGCCACCTGCAGAAAGCTATCGATCAGGGACTCGTGAAGCCTGAAGTGCTGGAACGTGCAGTCAAGAACGTGCTGCGACACAAGTTCCGTGCAGGCCTCTTCGACGAAAACCCCTACCTGTACAGCAACGAAACAATCGTGTTGGACACACCAGAAGAGCGGCAGACAGCCTACGACATTGCCACACAGTCGGTGGTGCTGCTCGAGAACAACGGAATCCTGCCGCTGAAAGATGCCAAGAACATCCTCGTGACAGGACCAAACGCCAACTCCATGTGGGCCATGTGCGGCGACTACTCTTTCCCTGCCATGACCTATTTCTGGAAGCGAATCACCGAAGACCTGGAGCATCCAGACATCGTGAGTCTGCTCGAGGGAATGACAGCACGCAAGCCTGAGGGAGCCAGCATCATGTACTCTCGAGGATGCGACTGGACCGAAGAGATTGAGACCAAATACACAGTAGGAGGCGACGAACGCGCATGGGAGTATGCCGTTCTGCATCGCAAGGTCGATTCTGGCGAAAAAGCTGACAAGGCTGAAGCCCTCGCCATGGCACAGCAGGCAGACGTCATCATCGCGGCTGTAGGCGAAAACGTCATGCTCTGCGGCGAGAATCGCGATCGTCAGGGACTCCGTCTGCCGGGAAAGCAGGAAGAGTATGTTGAAGAACTGCTCAAGACAGGCAAGCCCGTTGTGCTCGTCATGTTCGGCGGACGCGCACAGGTCGTGTCAGGCCTTGCCGAACGCTGTGCAGCAGTCATCCAGGCATGGTATCCGGGCGAAGAGGGCGGAAATGCCGTTGCCGACATCCTCTATGGCAACGTGTCGCCATCGGCCAAGCTCAGCGTCAGCTATCCTAACACAGAAGTGTACGAATCCATCTGCTACAACTACAGCACAGAAAAAGATCCACGCGTGGCATGGCCATTCGGCTACGGATTGAGCTATACCACATTCGAGTATGCTAATCTGGATGTGGCAAAGGATGTCTATACCGATGACGAAGCCATCACCCTCTCTTTCGACGTAAAGAACACAGGCACCGTCAAGGCAGACGAGATTGCCCAGATCTATCTGTCGCCAGCCGATGGCAACACCAATATACGCCCTATCCAGCTACAAGGTTTTGCGCGAATCAGCCTTGAGCCGGGACAGACACGCAGAGTGAAAACGAAAATGTATGTTGAACAATTCGGCTACTACAGCAACAACGGCCAGCGTCAATGGAACATCGCATCCGGACAATTTATCGTGAAGGTTGGTGCATCATCTCAAGACATCAGGCTCAGTGAAGAAATCAGCATAGAAGGCGAAACCGTCATCAAGCCTCTAAGAGAATACTACTTCTCAGAAAGCGTAGTAGAATAACCTTAATAATAATAGAAAGATGGAAAAAATGATTAGAATTGCTTTAGGATTAGCAATATTGTGCTTTTATGCTTGCGAAAAAGCTGTTTCTTTGGAAGATTATACGGATTCGGCAAATGCCATGCTTTGTGTACGTGCGATGACCGTTTCCACAAGCGAGGAAGAAGGAGTAAGCTACCCTATACATGTATATGTCTTTAGTGGGCAGAAATGTGTCGCAGTTCAGACTATTGTGAATGAGAATCAGAATCTTAGCATACCGCTGGTTGAGGGAAATTATTCGGTTCTCGCCATTGGCGGAGCTTCTTCTGACAATTATAGCTTGCCGTCTCAGGCCAATGCCACTCCTTCTATGGAAATAAAGCTGCAAGAAGGTAAAAGCCATGCAGATCTGATGGTTGCAAAGAGCAATGTGACACTTGTCGATGGCGGCATCAATACGTTAACACTTGCCATGGAAAGAAAGGTCATGCTGTTGCAAAATGTTGTTCTGGAAGGAATCCCTTCTGCTGCCACAGCCGTATCAGTGACAATCTCTCCGTTGTGGAATAAGTTGATTGGTACAGACTTTGCAGGAGAGACAGGAGCGGTAACTGTACCGCTGGCAAAAGAAACAGACACCAGAACATGGAAACTTGCCAGCTCGCAATATCTGCTTCCGCCTTCTGATAGCCCCGCTACAATAACTGTAAATGTCGTTAAGGCAGGAGGTACATCCAGCTATACTTATAACACAGCGGAACAGTTGGAGGAAGGATATAAAATCAATATCGAAGGTACTTATACAGAAGCTGTTGGTGTCACATTGGATGGAACAATCACCGGTTCTGCATGGAAGGGTGAGAAAAACATCTCGTTTGAATTCAATGAGAGTGGAAGCACTGAAGTGGAAGGTGGTGATGCAGGAAATGAAGGCGGAGAAGGAGAAAACATTGAAAATGAGACGCCTGCCGTTGGTGAGATTCCAACTGTTGGCAGCAGTTATCAAGGTTGCTATGTTCTTTCTGTTGATGGAAATGAAGTTTTGCTTCTTTCACCCAAACCGAAGACCATGAACTATGCTGATAAAACAGCAGCTGATGCAGCATTGGAAGCCATCGAGGCAGCATTGCCTGAGTGTGCTGTGGATGGCATCACTGGCTGGCGGCTGATGACGGTAGAAGAGGCGAACATCGTACTTCAGCACCGAACTCTAATCCCCAATTTCAACAAGTCAGGAAAATATTTATATACGGATGCAGACGGGAAATTGAGGGTAGGTAAGATTGAAACATCTGTTTCGAGCGGATGGACTTTCAATAACGGCGACATACTTCTTCCTGTAGCGACCATTACAATGACAGAAAAATAAAGTTTTTTACAGCGCACCCCTCGAGTCTATGATGTCAGACTCGAGGGGTGCGTTTTTTGTTGGACGTGAGTTCGACGAATTAGCATTTATTCAAATTCAAGGTTTTTCTATTGAAAAAAGAAAGAGTATGCCTTCCTATAAAATCGTACCCCTCGGGTACGCCATGACGCACCCGAGGGGTACGATGTGCCATACCCGAGGGGTTCGGTCAATTAATCGTTTATTATCCCACAACCGCAGCTGTGAAAATGATGGCATAAATTCGTCGAACTCACGTTTGTTGAAGGAGTAAGAGTGTGTAGATTTCACTTTTTCTTTCCTCTTCCTTTTTCCAGATACCGTTGCAGTGCATCGAGGTCGGAATGCTGTGTGATGTCATATTCTGTCTGGTCGTAGCTGCCTTGCACGAGTGTGACAGTACCGTCCTTGGCAAGATAGAAGGCGTCGAATCCGAAGAATTTCTTGATGAAGGAGACTCGCTTTCGTGGTTCTTGCCCGAGGATGATGGAATAGAACTCTTTGCGGGTGTCGCAGCCTACTTGGAGCAGGGAGCGGATGTCGTAGTAGTCGCCGAGTTTCTGCTGTGCGGTGTCAATCTTGGTAGTGTTGTTGGTGACACAGACGAGCACGGCGTTCTTCTTGTTTTTGTCTGCTTTCTTTTTCTTTTCGGTCACTTTGATTTGGTCGAAGCCTTCGCCCCACACGCCGCTGGCATCGGTCATGCTGACGAAAGCGTATGGGTCGATGCTTTTAATCATGCGCTGTATCATGAACTGTTCGCGCCGGCGTACTACGCTGACGATGACTTTGCGGTCGGTGCGTGTGAACCATCCCTGTCCGTCGAGTATGGTGACGCCGTGGTGTGTCTTGACGATGGCGTCGGCTATGGCTTCAGGGTTGCGCGAGAATATCATGAACTGTACGGATTGGTGGCGTCGGCGCATCCAGTAGTCGATGGTGGTGGAGCAGATGAAGAGCATGACGAAGCCGTAGATGACGCGGTACCAGTCGTGGAAGATGAAGTAGCATGAGGAGATGATGACAATGTCGCATGTCATGATGACTGAGCCCAGCGACATGGTCTTGTACTTGTTGACGATGGCAGCGATGATGTCAGTCCCTCCTGTAGAGCCGTTGCTTTCGAAGCATACGCCTACGCCCACTCCGCAGAGGATGGCGCCGAGGACACAGGCCATGAAGGACTCTTCGCCTATGAATTTGGGCAGTATCATTTCAGAAGGGTTGGCCGGATTGGGCACTTCGATGATACGCTGCAACAGCCACAGAATGAAGGTCATGAAGAAGACGGCGTAGATGGTCTTGAAGCAAAACCGAAAGCCGAGCACCTTGATGGCTGCAACGAGGAGGGTGGCATTGATGATGATGTAGGTGACTTGCACCTCGATGCCTGTGGCGTAGTAAATAATGGAAGCGATACCTGCCACACCGCCCGTGGTGAGGTTGTATGGGAGCATGAAGATAGTGACTCCCATTGCATAGAGAATTACGCCCAATGATATGAGGGCATAGTCTTTCAGTTCATGAAGGAGGAGACGCTTTGTCATAGGGGATAATTAGAAAGTTAAGTAGTTAGATGATAGTCTAATAGCTAATCCTGCTGGGCAAGTTTTGTGAGTTAAGGAGGCGGGGGAGGCATCTGCTGTTCAGAAGAGGGAGGTAGAGGACGATGCTCTGCGACTTTTCGTCAAATGTCCTCTATCTCCCTTTGTTTCTTCTGGCTCCTCCGAGAAATATATTTATTTTTTCAGAACGATATTGATCATTTTGCCTGGAACGACAATGACCTTTGCAACGGTGAACCCTTCCATCCATTTGGCAGACTGAGGATTCTCCAGTGCAGCTTTCTCAGCTTCTTCCTTGCTGATGTCGGCAGGGAACTCCATAGGGAAGCGTGCCTTTCCGTTGAAGGCTACCATCATCTTGACAGCATCTTCCTTCAGGTATTCCTCGTTGAAAGCAGGCCACTGAGCGTCGCAAACGGTTGTGTCGTGTCCGAGCAGCTGCCAGAGCTCTTCGGCAAGGTGTGGGCAGAATGGAGCGAGCAGGACGGTCAGATCCTCTTTCACTTGACGGCTGGCGCTCTTCTGCTTGGTCAATTCATTAAGACACACCATGAAAGCGGCGATAGATGTGTTGTAGGAGAACTGTTCGATGTCGCCTGTCACCTTCTTGATGAGGGTGTGAAGCGCCTTCAGCTCTTCCTTGCTTGGAGCATCATCGGTGGCAGCAATCTTGCCGTCCTCTGTAGTCATGAACTTCCATAGTTTCTTCAGAAAACGATGACAACCGTCAATGCCGTTAGTGTCCCAAGGCTTGCTCTGCTCGACAGGTCCGAGGAACATTTCGTAGAGGCGAAGGGTGTCGGCACCAAATCGCTCTACAATCATGTCGGGGTTCACCACGTTGAACATTGACTTAGACATCTTCTCTACGGCCCATCCGCAGATGTACTTGCCTTCGTCGTTAAGGATGAACTCAGCTGTTTCGTACTCAGGACGCCATGCCTTGAAAGATTCGATGTCGAGCACGTCAGCGCTCACGATGTTCACGTCCACATGGAGCGGAGTGACATCATAGCCATCCTTCTTGTCGAAAGAAACGAAAGTGTTGGTATCTTTAATGCGATAGACAAAATTGCTTCGTCCCTGAATCATGCCTTGGTTGATGAGTTTCTGGAAAGGCTCTTCCTTGCAAGAAATGCCAAGGTCGAAAAGGAACTTGTTCCAGAAACGGCTATAAATGAGGTGACCAGTAGCGTGTTCGCTGCCACCTACATAGAGGTCCACATTCTGCCAGTACTCGTCTGCTTCCTTGCTGAGCAGTGCTTCAGCGTTGTGTGGGTCCATGTAGCGGAGATAGTAAGCCGAGCTGCCTGCAAAGCCTGGCATCGTGTAAAGCTCGATAGGGAATACTGTCGCATTGTCTATTTTGCTGTTTTCCACAATCTTCCTGTTCACTTCGTCCCAAGCCCAGACAGTAGCATTGCCCAGTGGCGGTTCACCAGTCTCAGTAGGCAGGAACTTGTCCACTTCAGGCAGTTCGATAGGCAGGCACTCCTCTGGAATCATTGTATGGATGCCGTTCTTGTAATATACAGGGAAAGGCTCACCCCAATAGCGCTGACGAGAGAAGATGGCGTCACGCAGGCGATAGTTCACCTTCACGCGACCCAGTCCTGCTTCCTTCACATACTTCTTCGTGGCTGCAATCGCTTCCTTCACGGTGAGTCCGTTGAGGCTGAAGTCAATGTATGGCTTCACGTCCTTGCGAGGCGAGTTGGTCACGATACCCTCCTTGGCATCGTAGCTCTCCTCTGATACATCTGCTCCCTCGATGAGCGGAATGATAGGCAGGTTAAAGTGCTTGGCAAACGCATAGTCGCGGCTGTCATGAGCAGGTACTGCCATGATGGCACCCGTACCATAACCTGCCAACACATATTCTGAAATCCAGATAGGATTCTTCTCGCCAGTGAAAGGGTTGATGGCATACGAACCAGAGAACACACCTGTCACCTTGTGGTCAATCATGCGTTCACGCTCCGTACGCCCCTTTACATACTTGATATATTCTTCTACAGCCGCCTTCTGTTCAGCTGTAGTCACCTTCTCCACCAGTTCGCTTTCAGGTGCCAGCACCATGAAAGTCACACCAAACATTGTGTCGGCACGAGTCGTAAAGATAGTGAACGATTCATCAGAGTCGGCAATCTTGAACTCAACCTCAGTACCCTCGCTTCGTCCTATCCAGTTCTTCTGAGTCTCCTTGATAGAGTCGCTCCATTCGATAGTCTCCAGACCATCCAGCAGACGCTGAGCATAAGCGCTCACACGCAGACACCACTGACGCATCTTCTTCTGCTCCACAGGGAAACCGCCACGTTCGCTCACACCATCAACCACCTCGTCATTCGCCAGCACCGTGCCAAGTCCAGCACACCAGTTCACCATTGTTTCGCCCATGAAAGCAATGCGGTAGTTCATCAGCACATCACTCTTCTGCTTCTCATCCATCGCCTTCCATTCCTCAGCAGTGAACGTCAGATTCTCTGTCTGAGCCACATCCAGCCCCTCTGTGCCTTTCTCTTCAAAATGCTCAATCAGTTTCTCGATAGGCTGCGCCGACTGGCACTTATTGCAGAAGAAAGAGTTGAACATCTTCTGGAAAGCCCACTGAGTCCAGTGGTAGTAGTCAGGCGTACAAGTTCTTACCTCTCTGTCCCAATCGAAGCAGAAACCAATCTTGTCCAGCTGCTCACGGTAGCGGTCAATATTAGCAAAAGTAGTCTTCTCAGGGTGCTGTCCTGTTTGAATGGCATACTGCTCAGCAGGCAGTCCGTAAGCATCATATCCCATAGGATTCAGCACATTGAAGCCCTGCAGACGCTTGCAGCGCGCATAGATGTCGCTGGCGATATAGCCCAGAGGGTGTCCCACGTGCAGACCAGCCCCACTTGGATAAGGGAACATATTCAGCACATAAAACTTCTTCTTATTCTTATCCTCGACAACCTTGTAGGTCTTCTCCTCGACCCACTTCTGCTGCCATTTCTTCTCAATCTCTCTAAAATTGTATTCCATTTTGTTTCAGTAGTTTAATTTTGGGTACAAAGGTAGTGAAAACCGAACACAATACAAAACAAAGATATTTGTTTTTATTGTAGAGGTGCATCCTACCTTATGTAAAGGTACGGTTAAGTGAGAGAAAAACCAAATTTATTTGAGTTTTTCCGAACGCAAGCACCTTCGACGAAGTCAATGGTACGCATTTTAATTCAGAATGAAGCATCAATTCAAAAGAATTGAATATGGGCACAAAAGAAAAAGCCTCAAGTTCTTTTTTGACTTGAGGCTTTTTAATTCATGGAGTGGAATTATACACTCAATAGCATCATGTTGAAAGGTTGTTCGGAATCTAAACAACCATTTATGTCTCTTAGTTGCTCTCTTCGTATGCTTTTTCCATTATAGTCCTTTTATCGAACTAACAAGTTTTTTTTGTGAATTCGTTCATTTTCGTCTAAAAGGATTTCACTTATAATATCATCCTTTAAAAACAGTTTGTCTATGATACTCCAAATATTTTGCTCTTTCTGAATTTATAGGTAGAAATTGAAAGAATTGGTTTTCTTTAATTCCAATTCTTTCTTTCACTTGTCTTGATAGCCAATTGGAAATGGAAACACGTTTCTCATCACTGAAAGTTATAAAACCCCTATCAAAGAGTTTGTCATATAAAGGAGATAAGATGAACCCGTTATTGGGGTCTTTTTTTTCATGCAATGTGGAGACTGCCCACGGTTTTATGTGGCTGGCTATAAGTAAAGATTCTTCATTAATCATTGTAATGGGACAAAATGGGCACTCTTCTAATAGTTTTTTCCTGTACTCGTCTTGCCCTTCTCGAGTATATCTCATAGAAGCGGAACGAGTTGGTTTTTCCTCGCAAACAATCCATTCGTCATCATCATCTTGCAAAGATGACATACCATAATTTTCAATATACGCTTTACGCTTTTCTATCTCTTGAAAATCCGCAAACAATTTCCAATAATAAATAGGGTGGCCATTGTATATTAAATGCATGGCAGAAATGTAACTCACTAATGGGAGAGAAATTTCTCGAATCAGTTGATAAACATCATCGGAAGAATTTACATAACCACGAACACCTCCTATTTGTGTCTGTTCTTTGATATGAAATGTAATAATATCGGGTAAGGCGTTTATCTTTGCCATGCGTTCAAACCACAATGCACGCATTTCTCCTTTTCCACGATAGTTTTGTGAAGGATGGAAATACTCTTCCTTTATAGCGTTCATATATGCCAACAAGTCCTTTTTTACGACAAAACAAGGGACAGTAAAGCCCTGTCCTCCAAAGAAATATTCAATCTTATCTTTAGAGCCCACATAGAGTTTTGCCTCTCCATTGCCACCTCCCAGTTTATTTGGGGATTTGACCCAACTATCAGCAACAGATATAGGATTTTCTATTGTGTCGACAAACTCAAACTTGTTTCCTTCAATAATCATATCTTCCCATATTTAGTTATATCCATTTGTTTCAGAATAGCAATCAATACATCTACCACAATACTATTTCCGGCTTGTTGATACATTGCTGTATCTGACACCACTATTTTGAAAGAATCTTTAAATCCCATCAAACGAAGACATTCTCTTGGTGTTAGTTTTCTAATTCTTCCTTTGTGTGTTACATAGTTATCGACTCCAGCACGATGCATTTTGTGCATTGATTGAAGCAAAGGACGTGCAACATCAAGGTCTGTTTTTGTTGAAGTTTTAAAGTTCTTTGTTCCACCAGCGAGGACGTATTTTGCAACTTTATCAGAGAGGTAATATTTCTCCTCAACATCTTTAACATCAAAAACGAATTCATCAAACGCTTCATCTGTTGGTGTTAATTCTGAATCAGGATGATATACAAAATCGCCATGCCAATTAAATTGCTGATTGCGCTTTTGGCAAAGTTGAATCTCACCATTGATTTGAGTGTAGGATTTGTCGTGATTCTTGTGGCTGGTCACGAATTTAATGCCTTTTTCTTTGAGGAAATACTTCGTATCGATATAGTCCTCCAAGAAGTCATACATTTTGTATTCCAATTCTATTGGAGCAGGGAACTCAAAACTATTCTTTTTCTTAAATCCAAGACAATAGACACGTTCACGATGCTGAGGTATACCATAGTCACAACTGTTCAGCACACGAAACTTCACATCGTATCCCAGTTCATTGAAAATGTCGTACATCACATGCCAAGTACGTCCTTTGTCGTGATTGAGCAATCCACGCACATTCTCAAATAGGAAGACTTTCGGCCGTGTCTCTTTCACGACACGAGCAAACTCATAGAACAATGTTCCACGAGCATCTTCAAATCCTAAACGATGACCTACCATCGAAAAGGCCTGACACGGTGCTCCGCCAATGACAAAATCTACTTTGCCTTTATATCGTCGGGCATCAAAGTCTCGAATATCAGTAAACCAATCTTTCTCATTTATCTCATAGTTTGCAAAATAACTTGCTTTACATTTAGGTTCAATATCGCCTGCAAACATAATCTGATGTTTCAACCCAAGACGTTGAAAAGCGTGTTCTATAGCACCGATACCGCTGAACACCGTTCCTATCCTGACTGTGTTTTGGGGTTGCGAGAATTGTAAATCCTTCCACAATATACCATCAGACAATGGTGTTTGTGGTATTGGGGTCTTATATTCCAACGCCAATGCACGGTCTTTTACAATGCGTTTGACTTTGTCTATCTTCTCTGAACTTTCGTTGATATCCTTCTTTACTGTAGCCATGAAAAAGCCCTCTCTTCGTTTTGAAAAAAGGGCGTGGCAGAAGATGTGTTTAACCAAGGCTTACGACGGCCCACATCAGACAACAATCCAACTGTCCACGCCCGTATGAGCGTAAACATCCAATTGCTTGCCTAACTGATGTGTTCCTGAGGTCGTAATTCTGGTTAATCAGTCAAATCAAGGATGTCAAAGACTCAATATTTCTTTAACTTTTTTCTTTGTTATTTGTTTTAGGTTATTAACTCTCTACACAGAAAAAAGGGTGCTTAACTTCTGCCTGTCGCATCTGAGGTCACCACAACCATTGCAATAACAGGACAGAGTTAAGACACCCACGTTGGAGTATATAGAACACCCGAGAAGTGTGCATGAGGGCATATACCCTCTGCACACTTGGGATGTGTTTATATGACACTCCCATGAGCATCACCTATGCTTTTGTTTTCGATTGCAAGTTTGAAAGTGGTGTTTCAGATGCCAAAAACAAAGCGTCAGTAACGCCTTCTAATATGTAGTTTGTTCACCTATTGTACGACTTCAAAAAGTTTCGTCTATTAAGGTGAGACCTTGCAAAATTACATCTTTTTCTGTAAAACACAAAGTAATCTTCTGAGAAAGATAAATATTCTCTTTATCTTTGTTTTGTGGAGCATTCGGAAAACCACTCAGCTGTTTTAAACAAAGATAAAATTCGCGTTATTTTATCAAACTGACAAAGAATAATTGACCGGACCCCTCGGGTACGACGCATCGCACCCCTCGGGTCCGCCATGGCGGACCCGAGGGGTGCGGTTTTTATAGAAAGGCATATTCTTTCTTTTTTCAATATAAATAATGCTGAATATGAATAGATGCTCATTCGTCGAACTCACGTTATTTACATAGATAGCGGTCTCTGATTTCAGCACACTGTTGAGCATTGCTACGCCAAGTTCGATGAAGTCACAAGGAGGAGGTTTCGAATGTTGTCCACGCTCTTTGTTAAGGTCGCAAGTTGCGACCTTAATTTGTTTTTCCCTTTTTATGGACTATGAAGAAATTTGTATGGTTTTCATTCTCTATCAGATATGTGGCAAGGCAGAAAATGTGTTGAATAGGATTCCACCTCCTCAATTTTGCATCATGTCTTTTGCACAATAGTATAAAAAGCTGTATCTTTGCCAACAATGTACAACACAAACTTACTAAACAACAATCTTTTGACTATGAAAAAGAAAATATTCTGGCTAACGCTTCTGTGCTCATGCATGCAGATGCTGCCTATGGCGGCACAGGATGAATGGAAACTGGTATGGAGCGAAGAATTCAATTCTGATGGTCCCTACAACCGCGAGGTGTGGGAGGCTGAACAGGGATTTGTGCGCAACCATGAAGCGCAGTGGTATCAGGAAGACAATGCACGGCAGGAGAACGGATGTCTGGTTATCGAAGCAAAGAAGGAGCGTCGCAACAACCCGACATACAAGATTGAGGGGAGGCGAGACTGGCGCAGCGAACGGGAGTTTATCGAATATACCTCTTCTTCGCTCACTACACGCCGCTCGTTCAGCTTTCTGTATGGACGGCTGGAGGTGCGCGCCAAGATTCCGACGGGCGGCGGCGCATGGCCTGCCATCTGGCTGCTGGGCAAGGATATGCCATGGCCTTCGTGCGGAGAGATTGATGTGATGGAGTATTACCGCATCAAGGGCGTTCCCCACATTTTGGCGAATGCTGCGTGGGGCAACAACCAGCAATACAGCGCTGTGTGGGACTCTAAGGCCATTCCGTTCAGCCATTTCACAGAGAAGGACCTGCAATGGGCTGAGAAGTTCCACATCTGGCGCATGGACTGGAACGCTGAGTCTATCCGCATCTATCTCGATGATGAACTGCTTAATGAAATTCCGCTCAGCCAGACTGTCAACGGTTCTATAGGGCAGCATCTTAACCCCTTCATGCGGCCGCAGTATCTGCTGCTCAATCTTGCCCTCGGGGGTGACAACGGAGGACAGATTGACGATGGGGCGATGCCTATGAGGTATGAAATTGACTATGTGAGGGTGTATCAGCAAGATGGGATGCGGACTTTCAGCGGAACAGGCGAAGAAAGGGCTAACCGCAGCCGGACGAGGGTAAGGACTGTTGCTCGCGACAGCATTATCCTTTCCGACCCATGTATTTTGGCGGATTCTGCCACACAGGCTTACTACATGACTGGAACGGGTGGAATGCTCTATACCAGCAAGGACCTTAACAATTGGACGGGTCCTTACCAGGTAGCGCAGACAGACCCTAACTCTTGGATGGGCAGACGTCCGCAAATCTGGGCAGCGGAACTGCATCAGTATAAGGGGAAATACTACTACTTTGCCACGTTCACTAATGAAGCCATCAAGATTGACACCGTCAGGGGCAATGTCATTCCGCGGCGTGCCTCTCATGTGCTTGTCAGCGACAAGCCTGAAGGACCTTATCGTCCTATGGCTGACGCTACCTATCTGCCAGAGAAGCAGCCTACGCTGGATGGAACATTCTGGGTGGACAAGGACGGGAAGCCCTACATGATTTACTGTGGCGAATGGCTGCAGAACTGGGATGGCACGATGGAAAAGATAGAACTCAAGCCCGATCTCAGCGGTTCACTTGGAGAAGGGAAGCTGCTGTTCCGCGCTTCTGATTCGCCATGGAGCAGAGAGGTGGAGGATGGACGGGTGCGTCCCAACAAGGTGACAGACGGACCTTACCTTTTCCGTACTGCCACAGGCAGGCTGGGCATGATATGGACTTCGTGGATAGACGATGTCTATACGCAGGGAGTGGCCTATTCCGAGAGTGGAACGCTGGATGGTCCGTGGGTGCATGAACCTAAGCCCATCACGCCTCCGAACTTTGGTCACGGTATGCTTTTCCGAGCCCTCGACGGCAGCTGGCTCATGTCTGTGCACAGCCACAAGAATGTCAATGGCCGCTACATCCGAGTGCCTCATCTCTTTGAGATAGACCTCTCGGGCGATAAACTCAAAGTGGGGAAGAAGATAGAAGGGGAGTGGGTGCCTCAAAATCAATAGCTGAGGTCTTAATCATTGTTGTTTGAAGAAAACAGCAATATGGTGCTGTAAAAGGATAAAAATAGATGTGGGGCACACCGACGAACCGATGTGCCCCACAGCGATTTTAAGAAGAAAAAGGGTGCTTAGAGTACTTTGATCAGTTCAACATCAAAGATGAGTGTTGCAAATGGTGGAATCATGTCGCCTGCACCTCCTTCTCCATAGGCGAGAAGGTAAGGGATGTAGAAACGGTATTTAGCTCCTTCGCTCATCAGCTGAACACCTTCTGTCCAACCTGCGATGACCTGCTGCAGTCCAAAGTCGGCTGGCTCGTTGCGCTTGTAGCTGCTGTCGAACACGGTGCCATCGAGCAGACGTCCTTCGTAGTGGCAGCGAACGGTATCAGTAGCCTTTGGCTTCTTGCCAGTGCCTTCTGTCAGCACCTCGTACTGCAAGCCGCTCTTTGTCACAGTCACACCTTCTTTCTTCGCGTTTTCAGCCAAGAACTTTTCGCCTTCAGCCTTTGCTGCCTTGCCAGCTTCAGCTTTTGCCGCATTCTGTTCTGCCTCCAGCTTCTGGAAGAAAGCATTCACAATTTGCTGAGCTTCTTGGTTGTTCACCTTCAGTTCGTTATCTTCCAGCACGTCAGTGATTGATGCTGCAAAATCCTCCATCACAAGACTTCCCTTGAGTCCCATCTGCTTGAGCTGCTGGCCAATGCCCAGGCCAAGCGCATAGCTTAACTTGTCCATCTTTTTTTCTGTTTTTAAGTTGATAAGATTCTGTTTTTTTGAATGATGGTGCAAAGATACGG
This sequence comes from Bacteroidaceae bacterium, assembly GCA_017507385.1. GTDB lineage: Bacteria > Bacteroidota > Bacteroidia > Bacteroidales > Bacteroidaceae > Minthosoma. The sequence goes on from JAFWAX010000035.1 coordinate 27,190, forward strand.
CAAATTCTCCTGTCTTCATCCTACATTCCTCACTTTTTTGTTTTAACTTTGCATTTCAAACAATAACTCCGTTGAATCATGGCTAATTATATTTTTGAACACAAAGACAAAGTGCGTGACTATGAGTGTGACTTGCAGGGCATTGTCAACAATGCCAACTATCAGCATTACCTCGAACATTGTCGCCACGAATTCTTGCATGCACATAACATTAGTTTCGCTCAGCTGCACGAACAAGGAACCGATGCTGTTGTAGCGCGTCTGACGATGCAGTTTAAGGTGCCGCTCACCAGCGGAGACGAGTATGTGACTAAGCTGAACCTGAAGAAAGATGGTGTGCGCTATGTGTTCATGCAGGACATTTTCCGATTGAGCGACATGAAGATCTGTGTACGCGCTCAAGTGGATACGGTATGTCTCATTAATGGAAAGCTGCAGGAAAGTGAACAACTGGACGAAATCATGAAGGATTATCTATAAAGAAACTCTGCAAAAGATGGTGAATCAGGAGATTATCTTTTCTATTGCGCTGTCGAAACTGAAAGGACTGAGCGTTTTAAATGCACGGATTTTGCTTGATGCGATGGGTTCGGCAAGCGAAATCTTTGCTCACCGAAAAGATATTCTTCAGATGATACCTCATGCCAGCCAACGCCTTCAGGACGCATTGACTCGTATGGATGAGGTCATTGATGAGGCTAAAGCGGAGGCTGAGTTTATAGAGAAAAACCGCATCAAGGCCCTTACGTTAGCCAGCAGCGAGTATCCGCAAAGATTGAAAGAGTGCGAGGATGCCCCTCTTGTGCTGTACTTGTGTGGTGATACAGACCTTAACCGACAGCGTGTCATCAGCATTGTAGGTACAAGAAAATGTTCTGAATATGGGCGTGAAGTATGTCGCCAGTTCATTTCGGAGCTTAAGCGGTATTATCCTGACACGCTCATTGTCAGCGGTTTGGCATACGGAATCGACATTTGTGCACACCGTTCTGCCCTTGACAATGGAATGGATACGGTGGGAGTGCTTGCTCACGGATTGGACACCATCTATCCTTCCATGCATAGGACAACAGCGGCAGATATGGTGCGTCATGGAGGTGGCCTGTTGACGGAATACACGACAAGGACAAAGCCTGACAAGATGAACTTTGTGCATCGGAATCGCATCGTTGCAGGAATATGTGACGCTTGCATTGTTGTGGAGAGTTCTGCCAAGGGAGGCTCGCTGATTACAGCAGAATTGGCTTCTAATTACAACCGTGATGTGTTTGCCTTCCCCGGCCGTATTTATGACGAATGCAGCGCGGGGTGCAACAGCCTTGTCAAGCGGCATCAGGCAACGCTGCTAACAAATGTGGAAGACTTGATTGAGACGATGGGATGGCATAATCCTTTGGCAGAGGATTCTCATAAAAAGGTTGTTCAGCAAGAGCTTTTTCCGGAACTGAATGAGGAAGAAGCAGCATTGGTGAACGCATTAAAAAATGTCGATGACAAACATATTAATCAGATTGTCATCGACTCAAACATTCCTTATTCGCGTGCAAGCATGATTCTCTTCGACCTTGAGATGAAAGGGCTTGTCAAGGCGTTGGGCGGTGCAAGATACAGGATGGTAAGAAACTTGGCAGAGTAAAGGGTTTACAATGCCTGCATGTCGTTCAGCTTCTTGTAGTATCCATTAAGGGCGATGAGGCTCTCGTGTGTGCCTCGCTCAACGATTTTCCCTTCGTGCAGCACGTATATTTCATTGGCATTTTTGATGGTGGAGAGGCGATGGGCAATGGCGATGGTTGTGCGTGATTTCATCAGTTTCTCCAATGCATCCTGAACCAGTCGTTCGCTTTCGGTGTCGAGGGCGGAGGTGGCTTCGTCCAGAATGAGTATAGGCGGGTTTTTCAGGATGGCGCGTGCGATGGATATGCGCTGCCGCTGTCCACCAGAAAGTCGTCCGCCACGGTCTCCAACGCAAGTTTGATATCCGTGTTCCATCTCCATGATGAAATCGTGAGCGTTGGCTATCTTTGCTGCTGCTTCGACCTGTTCTTGTGTGGCATTGTCTACTCCGAAAGCAATGTTGTTGAAAACGGTGTCGTTGAACAGAATTGCTTCTTGGTTTACGTTGCCGATGATGCCGCGAAGTGACTGGATGGAGAGATTGCGCACGTCAATTCCGTCTATTTTGATGGAGCCGGCTGTGACATCGTGATAGCGTGGAATGAGGTCTACGAGGGTGCTCTTTCCTGAGCCTGATTGGCCTACAAGGGCAATGGTTTGCCCTTTGGGAATGGTGATGTTGATGCCATCAAGCACGGTGCGGCCTTCGGTGTAGGCAAAACTTACGTTTTCCATTACGATGGAATCCTTGAGTGTTTCCACCACTTGGGGAGATGCGGGTTCTTTGATGGTGTTTTCTGCAGCCAGAATCTTGTTGATGCGCTCCAGCGAAGCAAGTCCTTTCTGAATGCTGTAGCCTGCTTTTGAGAGGTCCTTAATGGGTTGCAGGGTGGTGTAGAGAATCACCAGGTAGTAGATGAATCCGCTGGCATCAATGGGGCTGTTGCCTGAGAAAATGAGATAGCCGCCAAACCAGAGGACGACGACAATCATGCAGGTGCCGAGGAACTCGCTTACAGGATGTGCTGCCGACTGACGGATGGCGACGCGCATGGATGCGTCACGATATTCGTTGTTTACCTTCATGAAGCGGTTTTCCATCTTTCGTTCTGCGATGAATGCCTTGATGATGCGAAGTCCGCCCAGTGTCTCTTCTATCTGGCTGATGCCGTCGCTCCATTTTGAATGGGCAAAGAGTGACTTCTGCTTCAGTTTCTTGCCTATTCGGCCAATGCCGCCTGCCAAGAGGGGCACGACGAGCAAGGTGAAGAGGGTGAGTTCCCAGCTCATGAAGAACATGGTTCCTACGTAGGTGAGGATGAAGATGGGGTTCTTGATAATCATGTCGAGCGACGAAGTGATGCTGGCATCTATTTCGTTAACGTCGGTGCTGACACGTGCCAGAATGTCTCCCTTGCGCTCTTCGGAGAAAAAGGATAGAGGCAAAGAAAGTATCTTCTTGTAGATATCCACACGGATGTCGCGTACAATACCTGTGCGGAGTGGCATCAGGCATGCGGAACCTGCGAAGTAAGTGCCTGTTTTCAGCAAAGTGAGACAGGCCAGGATGATGCCCAGCATGAGCAGGGTGGTGGCAGGACCATAGTTGTCCACCAGCATCTGGGAATAATAGTAGCCATTGTTTTGTGCCACGGCTGGCAAGTCCTTGAAGCCGCCAGTTCCCCATTCTATAAATTCATATCTCTGTGTATCTACCTTGAAGAGAATCTGCAAGATAGGTAGCAGAATGGAGAAGGAGAATACATTGAACAATGCTGCCAATATATTCATGATGAACGTGGCAATGATGTAGCCTTTGTATCGGGCAAAATACTTGCCCATTTGATTGTAGAAGTCTTTCATTTTTGGGGTTGGCAATTCATCATGTGTAATGGTCGTCCGCCTCGCACTGGTTGATTACACATTATTTAATAAATATTACATACTATTTTTAGCCTTGAAGGCCATAGCATATAGTTTCATTTGTTTGAGCATGGCTACAAGACCGTTGCTGCGTGTGGGCGAAAGGTGGTCTTTCAGTCCGATGTCTTCGATGAAATGAAGGTCGGCCGACAGGATGTCGTCGGGCGTATGATTGTCCAGCACGCGGATGAGCAGTGTCACTATGCCTTTCACAATCAGTGCGTCGCTTTCTGCCTGAAAATGCACTGTTCCCTCTGGCGTGAGGTCTGCTTGGAGCCATACACGGCTTTGGCATCCGTCGATGAGATTGCTTTCTGTCTTATATTGAACAGGGAGCGGTTCTTGTTCGCTGCCAAGGTCGATGAGCATCTGGTAGCGATCCATCCAGTCATCAAAACCTTCAAATTCTTCAATGATTTCCTGTTGTATTTCTTCTATCGTCATATCCTTTAAAACTTCTCTGTCCATATTACCTCAAGCATTGTCTGGCCAACAGCTTTGAGTGTTTCTTTGTTGATATTCTTGATGTTGTCATCCATTGTGTGCCAAGTGGCAGGGAACCCGCCCGTATTTGTGTCGGTAGCGATGACGTCTATGCAGGGAATGCCTCCGCGGTTCACCTGCAAATGGTCGTCTGTCACTGCTCCTCCATTTTCGTAGTTGAAATACTTTCCGTATCCTATGCGGTGTGCTGCTGCCCAAACTTTGTTCACGACAGAAGGGGCATAAGCCATCGAAATCTGCTCGCAGTAGAAGACGGAATTGCCGTTCCCGACCATGTCGAGATTGATGCCATATCGGGCAGTGTAGCCATCTATGTGTCGTTTCCCTGCCCAATATTGGCTGCCCAAGCACCATGTGCTTTCATGGTTTCCATTGGCATCGAATTGTGGTGTGCCGCAATCCTCTGCATCCCAGCAGATAAAGTCTATTCCAAGTGATGGGTTTAGTACAAAAAGGGCTGAGTCGCCTTTTTCCGTCGCGTCTTTTTGCAGCTGCCGAGCCAGTTCCAGCATGACACCAATGGAACTGGCACCATCGTTGGCACCGTCAATAGGAGTATGGTGATAGGTGGGGTCTGGGTCGTAGTCTGCCCATGGACGACTGTCCCAGTGGCCAGAGATGATGATGCGGGCTGTTGCATCAGGGTTGAAAGCGGCAATGATGTTGCGCATCTTGATAGGCGTGCCGTCATAGAGATTCGCATCGGCATGCTGATTGTAGATGGTTGCGCCAAAGCTGCTGAATTTCTGTGCGATATAGTTTCCACATGAGTCGTGAGCCGCAGTGTTCATTACGCGTGGTCCAAAAGCACACTGCTCCGCTATGTAAGCATAGGCAGAGTCTTCGCAGAACTGAGGTGCTGGCGAAATGTATGCCGCTGGTGCATACTTTTTCTCCTTGCAGCCTGTCAGCAACAGGGGAAGCAGAAGAAGATATAGCAATTTTCTCATTTACTTTTATTTAAGATGTGCAAAGGTAAGAAGAATAATTGACAATTGATGGCTGGCGATTGACAATTAAGCCAGTTGGGGCACTTTTTACTTTTCTTTCTTTAAGAACTCCGCCAGTTTTGCCACAGCGCGTGCACGGTGACTGATTCCGTTTTTCACTTCTGTGCCTAATTCGGCAAAAGTTTCTCCATATCCTTCTGGAACAAAAATTGGGTCGTAGCCGAATCCGCCGTCGCCACGTTTCTCGCGGATGATATGGCCGTTTACTATTCCATCGAAATAGTATTTTTCCTCTTCCTGCACCAGGACAATGCAGGTTCGGAAACAGGCTTTCCATCCTTCTGAGCCAGCCAAAGGCCCCTCGGCGATAGCAACAGGTGGAATGGCGTTGAGCTTCTCAAGCAGCGCATCCATGTTGGCATCGTCCTTGTTGTCTCCGACGCTTTTCCCGTTCTTGGCTGCATAGCGAGCAGAATACACGCCTGGTTCACCATTCAGCGCTTCGACCTGCAAGCCTGAATCATCTGCGAAACAGTCCATTCCGAAATGCTCTTTCACATACAGCGCCTTTTGCAAGGCATTGGCCTCAAACGTATTTCCCGTTTCGGGTATGTCGTCATGACAACCTATGTCTTTCAACCCCTTTATCTCATACATGCTGCCCAAAACAGCGCGTATCTCTTCCAGCTTGTGAGCGTTGTTGCTGGCAAGCACCAATGTCTTCTTTTCCATAAAAATGTGTTATATGTTGTAAAATTAGTGCATTTATTCCATTTTTGTTATCACTTTTCTAATATTTTTTACTTTTTTGTACATTTTTACACTTTTTGTTTGACAAACAGAAAAAAAAGACATACTTTTGTTTACAATTTGTATGCTATGGCTGTATGGATTGAAGCAAACGGCTTTCAACAGCAGCTCATCACATTATTCAACTGAAAATAATATGGAAAAGATTGATAAACTTGACAAGCAAATCATGGAGATTATCTCCTCCAATGCACGTATTCCCTTCAAAGACGTTGCTGCTGTGTGCGGGGTTTCGCGAGCAGCCATACATCAGCGCGTCCAGCGTCTCATAGATACTAATGTAATTGTTGGTTCTGGCTACATGATTAATCCCAAAAGTCTGGGGTACAATACTTGTACATACGTTGGTATTTGCCTTGAAAAAGGTTCCATGTATGCGCGTGTTGTGGATGAACTCAGCAAGATTCCTGAAATTGTGGAGTGCCATTACACAACTGGGCCTTATACGATGCTTGTCAAGCTCTATGCTCGTGACAACGAACAGCTCATGGACCTCCTGAACCGCAAGATTCAGGGCATCATCGGCGTTGATTCTACCGAAACCCTCATATCGCTCGACCAGAGCATCAAGAAAGAAGCACCCATCTGTGTGACGGACAGCATTGAGGAGAAGGTTCAGAAAGGCGGGAAAGCAAAGATTATCATTGAGGAAGACGAATAGGAAATGTAGCATTGTTCCATGCTGCTGATGCGGATTTTTTCTGTTTCATTCCTTATTAGCCATCGTTGATGGCTTGTCTTGCAGAATAGTCGTGTTTCTTACGCATAAAATGAACCCCAAAAGTTAGACAAAACTTTTGGGGTTCACTTCAAATTTTCAAGCACGATGCTTTTATGTGATGCTGGCTAAAGTGGATGGACTATGTTGAACATTGTTTGGTCTAACAGATATTAAATAGGCGCTTCTCTCTTTTTTTATTCTGAATTTATGCCCAATCAACGAGTTTGGGCTGGTCGTTCAGTTCTATCACTTCCAAATCCTTGATGTCTTTGCCGTCAATCGTGAATCGTACCAGTGTCCGGACTGCATGAAATCCTGTTCTGCCTGCTGAACCGGGATTGATGTGCAGGCAATGGATGGTGGGGTCGTTCATGACCTTGAGCAGATGTGAATGTCCTGAGATGAACAGCTGTGGCGGATTGGCGTAGATAGCTTTCCGGATGCTGGCATCGTATTTGCCGGGGTAGCCGCCAATGTGTTTCATTAGTACTTCGACATCTTCACATTTCCAGCGATACACTTCTGAGAATCGATGTCTGAAATCTCCGCCGTCAATATTCCCGTAGACGGCTCGCAGGGGTGCTATTTCAGATAGTTTGTCAACTACTTCCCATGTGCCAATGTCGCCGGCATGCCATATTTCGTCACATCCCAGAAAATACTTCTCGAAACGGGGATCCCAATACCCGTGTGTGTCAGAAAGCAAACCTATTCGTTTCATTTTTTTTATTTTATGTACGCTTAATAGCAGTGTCTTTTGTTTTCTTTTTTATTTGTAAATCAGCAGGTTGATTGTAGGTTTAAGAGCATTTCCCTATACGCATTATAGAAAATCCCCTCTCGATTGGGGATTTTCATCTTTCATCTCATGTGGAGAGTCCGTAACTTTGCCACCGTAATCAAAAAAACATTTTATAAACAATAATTAAATACTGAAAATATGAAAAAGTTTTTTGCTCTCGCTCTCGCAGCAGTCATCGCTCTCGGCGCAAACGCACAGAAGTCTACAACACCTGAGTTCACATCTGTTAAAGTAAACGTTCCTGTACATCTTGTCATCATGCCAGGAAGAGAGTACAGCGTCAACATGGTGTCAAAGAATCAAGAATTGGCATCTGCCGTATCCTGGACTGTTAAGGATGGAACTCTGAGCCTTTCTACACGTGACATAGACTCATTTGATGATTCAAGTGCTCCTGTATATGCCATCGTAACTTCTCCAAACGCAGTGGAACACTCCGTGGGAAAGGACATGAAGCAGGTGTCAGTTCGGAAGCATAAGCTTGGCAGAAGGCGCTAACGTTTTGTCTTTCATCAATTAAGATAGAGAGAACTGTATCAAATAGAGATGCAGTCTCTCTATTTTTTATGTGCTTAGGCATCTTTCCGAAAGCGGCTGGTGTCGCTATTCAAATTGCAAAGTTATATAAAAGTTTCATCTCACGCAACTAACTCTGCCAAAATATGGAAAGACGAAAGTTTGGCAGCAAGGACTGACAATATGGGCATGACAGAACTGAAGGGGAAAGTTTAATGGAATTTAAATGAAATGCAGCCAAGTTTAATAGAGCTTAAATGGTGTGCTTGATGTTTTAATAGAGTTTAAAAACGATTGACAAATTGACAGTTAGGTATTTAATTTGTGCTTTTGACATGATGAACAGCAATTGGAAATCAGGGCCTGTAAAAGAGGTCGATTGACACAGCTGAACAATAATTCACCTAATTGTATCACTTAAAAAAATGAATGATGCCTAACACTTATTCGCCACGCCATCAAGGATGGCTTCCTGCATTGCTCAACGACTACATTAACGAAGGATGGATGCCATCTTGCAAATGTAACATTACGACTCCTGCCGTGAATGTTTCGGAAGAGGAGAAGGGCTACAAAGTTGAAGTGGCTGCTCCTGGAATGAACAAAAAAGATTTCAAGGTTGTCCTTACCAGTGATGGAAACCTCGTCATCAGCATGGAGAAGAAAACAGAGAAAAAGAATGAAAATGAGCAGACGAAATATCTGCGTCACGAATTCAATTACAGCAAGTTCGAGCAGAGACTCTCTTTGCCTGAGAATGTGGAAACTCTGAAAATATCCGCCTGCATGAATGACGGAGTTCTGACTATTCACCTTCCCAAGAAGTTGGAACAAGGGAAGGTGAAAGAAAACCAGAACATCGAAATAGGATAGCGCTAAGAATGAAGAGATTGAAGGACTGGAAAATACGTTTTCAGTCCTTCAATTCTTTTTTCGGGCTTCTTTTTTGCAGTATTTGGGGTGCTTAAAGTTGCTCATGATAGGAAAACGTTAAATATATTTGTTTTTTCTCTCACTTAATCGTAACTTTGTACCCACATTTTGAAAAAAGGAATAGTTCAAATATTATGGAATTCAAGAAAAACATCGTCATCACAGGTGGCGCTGGTTTCATCGGCAGCCACGTTGTTCGCCTTTTCGTGAACAAGTATCCAGAGTACAAAATCATCAATCTCGACAAGCTTACTTATGCTGGTAACCTTGCTAATCTCAAGGACATAGAAGACAAACCTAACTATAAGTTTGTTAAAATGGACATCTGTGATTTTGATGCTTTCTATCAGCTTATGCAAGATGAAAAAATTGATGGAATCATTCACTTGGCTGCTGAAAGCCATGTCGATCGTTCCATCAAAGACCCTTTCACTTTTGCGCGCACCAACGTGATGGGTACACTTGCTTTGCTTCAGGCTGCTAAGCTTTACTGGGAGAGCCTGCCAGAGAAGTACGAAGGAAAACGCTTCTATCACATCTCTACAGACGAGGTGTATGGAGCACTCGAACTGACGCATCCAGAGGGCGTAGAGTCTCCATTCACGACAACTGCTTCAAGTTCAGAGCATCATGCTGCTTATGGCACAGACTTCTTCTTGGAAACAACAAAGTATAATCCACATTCTCCATACAGCGCCTCAAAGGCAAGCAGCGACCACTTCGTTCGTGCATTCCATGATACTTATGGCATGCCAACCATTGTGACCAACTGCTCTAACAACTATGGTCCTTATCAATTCCCTGAGAAACTGATTCCATTGTTCATCAATAATATACGTCATCGCAAACCTCTCCCTGTATATGGTAAGGGTGAGAATGTGCGCGACTGGCTCTATGTGGTTGACCATGCACGTGCTATCGATACCATTTACCATCATGGAAAAATTGCTGAAACTTATAATATTGGCGGATTCAACGAGTGGAAGAACATCGACATCATCAAAGTGGTCATCAACACTGTTGACCGTCTGCTTGGTCGTCCAGAAGGTGCTGACTTAGACCTTATTACCTACGTTACAGACCGTCTTGGTCACGATGCTCGATACGCTATTGACTCACGCAAGCTTCAGGCAGAACTTGGTTGGGAGCCTTCACTCCAGTTTGAAGAAGGCATTGAAAAGACCGTCAAGTGGTATCTTGAAAATGAAGCATGGATGGACAACATCACTAGCGGCGAGTACGAGAAGTACTATGACGACATGTATAAGAACAGATGACTCCACAGGAAACAGAAAAGAGAGTAGAAAAAGCCGTTGGCTACTTTAAGCAAGGCTATAACTGTGCACAATCTGTAGTTCTCGCATTTGCAGATAGATACGGAATGGACGAATCCTTTGCGGCCCATATATCGGGTTCGTTCGGAGGGGGAATTGGCCGTATGAGAGAGACCTGCGGAAGTGCTTGCGGCATATTCATGCTGGCAGGCATGGAGGTGAAAGGCGACTATCCAGACCCGGATCTTAAAAAGAGAAACTACGAAGTGGTACAGCGTTTAGCGGCAGATTTCCGAGCACAAACGGGTTCTGTCATTTGCAAAGAACTTTTGGGGCTTAACCAAAAGCGTGCTGATGGTACAATGCCTGAAATACAGATAGTTGCAACTCCAGAGGCTCGAACAGACGAATATTATAAGAAGCGTCCCTGTATCCGTATGGTGGAAACGGCTATACGAGTTTATTGCAACTACCTTGAAGAAGAAGGGGTATAAAAACTTCAGAAATAGTTTCAAAAGATAATGGGCTAACGTTGCGTTAGCCCATTATTGTTGCTACCACTTTTCGAGCGCCACCGTAGTCACGGAACTCGCACAGGTAAATGCCTTGCCATGTGCCGAGATTCAAGCGTCCGCGAGTGATTGGAATCGTCAAGTCTGGACCTATGAGGCTGCACTTGGCATGTGCAGGCATGTCGTCGCTGCCTTCCAGCGTGTGCAGATAGTAGGGTTCATTCTCTTTTACCAGCCTGTTCATGATTTGTTCCATGTCTCGGCGCACATCAGAATCTGCATTTTCGTTGATGGAAAGAGCACATGATGTATGTTTGATGAAAAGATGGAGAATCCCTGTTTCTGGCAGTGGTTGAGGAAGATGGCGAAGTATTTCTCCCGTAATGAGATGAAAGCCACGGCTTCTTGCTTCAAGTGTGAATTCAGTTTGCTGTATCATTGTCGTCGTTTTTACGCTACAAAGATAACGATAAAAAGCGAGACTTTCAAATGGGTCCCGCTTTTTTAGTATATATGTAGAGGATTGCTTCTTTGCTTACTTTACTTCCCAGATGTCATTTGTTTCGAGAAGTTCTGCAAAATTATGGTATTTCTTTGTTGCCTTAACTTCCTCAATCTGAGCAGTTACACTGTCGTCATAAGTAGGTGCGTCAACATCGCGGATGACGCCGAGAGCTACAGGGAAGCCGTCGCCATTGCCCATGAGCGCAAGTTTGAGCTGAAGCGTATTGTCTTCGCAATGAGCATCATGAACAAGAATGTCAGCTTCTGTAACGCCATTCTCTCCTATCTTGACAACCTTCAGGCCAAATCCTTCCTGCATGAGTCCAAATTCGTTGTTTTCGCCAAAGATAAGCGGTTTTCCATGCTCTACATAGATAGCGTTCTTTGCACGCCCTTCCTTGGAATAGACATTATCGTGTGTGCCATTGTTGAAGATGACGCAGTTTTGCAAAATCTCGCACACAGCAGCGCCTTTGTGGTTGTAAGCAGCCTTCAGGATATCCACAGTTCCAGGGGCGTCTGTCGCTACGGCACGAGCAAAGAAATGCCCACGTGCGCCAAAGCAAAGCTCTGCTGGACGGAATGGGTCTTCTACTGTTCCGTAAGGAGATGATTTAGAAACAAATCCGCGGGGAGACGTTGGAGAATATTGTCCTTTTGTCAATCCGTAGATGCGGTTGTTCAGCAGAATCATGTTGAGGTTGATGTTGCGGCGGTTTGCATGGATGAAGTGATTGCCTCCGATGGCAAGTCCGTCACCGTCACCACTTACCTGCCAGACAGCGAGGTTTGGATTGGTCACCTTGCAGCCCGTTGCAATGGCAGCAGCGCGTCCATGAATGGTGTTCATGCCATAAGTTGCCATATAGTGAGGCAGGCGACTGGAACATCCAATACCTGAGATAACGGCTGTATTCCAAGGGTCTATGCCGATTTCGGCCATCGCCTTGTGGAGCGAAGCAAGGAAGAAGTGGTCGCCACATCCAGGACACCATCTTGGCTGTCCCTTCTTAAAGTCTTGAGCTGTATATGCCATAGTGTATGTCCTTTCTATTTATTTGTTGATGATTTCGTTAAATGCCTCGACGAGTTCAGACACGACGAAAGGCTGTCCTTTCACTTGGTTGAATTGGTAAGGTACGAAGTTGTCAATCTTCATGCGAAGCCAACCAGCCAACTGACCCATATTCTGCTCTGCCACAACCACTTTCTTGTACTTGCCGAGAACAGAAGCAGTGTTCTTAGGCAGCGGGTTGATGTACTTGAAGTGAGCGAGTGCAACCTTCTTGCCAGCTGCGCGCATCTCGTCCATTGCTGCATGGAGGTGTCCGTAAGTGCCGCCGAATCCTACGATGAGAAGGTCTGCATCGTCCTTATCGCCAAGCACTTCGAGGTCTGGCACAGGAATCTTGTTTATCTTGTCCTGGCGTAAACGGGTCATGAGGTCGTGGTTCTCTGGGTCAGTAGAGATCGCACCAGTCTTGTTGTCCTTTTCCAATCCGCCGAGGATGTGCTGGAAGCCTTCGCGGCCAGGAACAGCCCAGTAGCGCACGCCCGTTTCAGCATCGCGGAGATACGGAGTCCATGAGCCCTTCAGCTCTTCTGGAACGTATGGCGGGTTGATAGCAGGGTAGTCTGCAAGATTTGGAAGTTTGAATGCCGCAGAACCGTTTGCCACGTAAGCATCAGTCATGAGGATGACCGGAGTCATGTGCTCAAGCGCCATCTTTGATGCTTCATAAGCGGCATCAAAACAGTCTGTCGGTGAAGTGGCTGCCAATACAGGCATCGGACTTTCACCGTTACGACCGAACAAAACTTGCAACAAGTCGGTTTGTTCACTCTTGGTAGGAAGACCTGTAGCCGGACCACCACGCTGAACGTCGAGCACTACCAACGGAAGTTCCATAATCACTGCCAGATTCATAGCTTCCGACTTCAAGCAGATACCAGGACCGGAAGTAGAAGTTACTGCCAAAGCACCTGCATAAGAAGCACCTACAGCCGATGCACAACCGGCGATTTCGTCTTCGCACTGAACAGTTACCACACCGAGTGACTTGTGCTTGGACAGTTCGTGAAGCACGTCGGTAGCCGGAGTGATAGGATAAGAACCCAAGTAAAGCTTCAGGCCCGCCTTTTCGGCAGCAGCAATGAAACCGTAGGCCGTCGCCTTGTTACCGGTGATGTCCATATACTTGCCCGGATTCACGGTCTTGCTTTCAATTCTATAAGTATGAGCCACGCTGGAGTGTGTATTGTGACCATAGTCATAACCGGCATGAATCACCTTGATATTGGCTTCAGCGATAGCCGGCTTCTTAGCGAACTTTTCGCGGAGGAAGTTTTCGGCAATGGTCAGGTCGCGGTTGAACAACCAGCACACCAAACCGAGTGCAAACATGTTGCGGCACTTCAGCATCGACTTGTTGTCCATGCCCGAGTCTGCCAGGCAATCCTTCACCATCTGCGAGATGGGCGCTGCAATCACATCGTTCTTGATGCCCATTTCCTCAATCGGGTTGTCTGTCGTGAACGCTGCCTTTTCCAAGTCCGACTTCTGGAAGCAATCCGTATCGATAATGATACAAGCCGTAGATTTCGCAAACTTGTACTGAGTCTTGAGTGCAGCCGCGTTCATCGCCACGAGCACATCACATTCATCACCCGGGGTAAATACCTTTTCTGCGCCGATGTGCACCTGGAATCCCGATACACCGGTCAGTGAGCCTTGCGGGGCGCGGATATCCGCCGGATAATCCGGGAATGTACTGATGTCATTCCCTACTGTAGCCGAGATTGTTGAGAACAGATTTCCGGCCAACTGCATACCATCACCTGAGTCGCCTGAGAAACGAACCACCACTTGGTCCAGTTCCTTGACTATCATTTCTTCTGCCATATAATTTTAAGGTTTAAAATAGTAGTAATTAATGCCACAAATTTCGGAAAGTAAAATGAAATGGCAAAATATTATTGGCAGAAATGATAAAAAAGGCTACCTTTGTGGCACTTTTCAAAACAGGCGGCCTTGTAGTTCAACGGATAGAACAAGCGTTTCCTAAA
>JAFWAX010000036.1 GCA_017507385.1 Bacteroidaceae bacterium
CGTAGATTGTTTTGTTTGCCGTTTTAAGCCTTATTCTGCTGCTTTTCCCCTGTAATGGGGCATATATACACCTTGCATTTTGGCTGTCCGAGAAAACAAAGTTTTTGAAAACGCTTCCAGATTTTTAGCGGACACCAATAATCTTTTTTCAAGTTGATTCATGCAGCTTTTAAATTCGCCGAACTCACGTTAAATAATTGAGATTTACAGAAACGCCTGCTGCTTACAAAAAAAACGCGGACACACCACCGATGCATCCGCGTTCTATACATACGCCAGTTCGAGATATTATTTGTTCTTGTTCTTTTCACGCTCGGCATTCCTGTTCCGACGCACTCTCTCACGCTCGGGTCTCTGCTTGGTAATTTTTGCAGGTTTCTGCTTAGAGAGAGGTAGGCTGGCTGGATTCCACTCTTGAGTGATTTCCCACTGCGCCTTGAGAACGATGGGGTCGGGATAGTAGTACACTTGCTCGGGCTGCAGATGCGTGTCGTAGTCGCCCGTATCCCATTTGCCATTGCCGTTGGCATCGTTGAAGAGACGCAAGTAGTAAGTGCCTGGAGCAATGAAGTAGAAATCGGCTTTCCCATCTGTCACCTTGATGCTTTTGACAACTTTTTCGCTGCCATCGAGCAGCTGCACAATGGCGGAGGTGTCGGCATCTTGCAAAATGACAAAGAGAGTAGAATAGGTGTCCAAAGAACCAATCTTGACACCGAATTTCCGAGCTTCGTTGCGGCTGCCGTAGATGTTGACAAAAGCTGCCGTATCGAGCTCAATCTGATAAACAGAATCGGGTTCCCATTCGGCATAAAGGCGATAGGTCTTTATCTTGCCAGGCACCTGACGGAAGATGTATCGGGCTGGAACAAAAACAGTATCGACTTTCATGCTGAATCGTATCTTCGAGAGATCGACGGAATCGAGCGGCTCGCTGAAAGTGAAATCGACATTCTTGTCGGGTGCCATGCCCTGCATGTTGCTCACTCTGTATTCGAGGAACTCTTCTGGCATAGGCGGAATGATGATTCCGTCGTCATCCTTGCTCTTCTTTTTCTTCGAGTCTTTTTTATCTTTGCCGGATTCGTCCTCTTCGCCATTATCTGCAGCAGCGGCAGCCTCCTTCTCTGCCTTTTCGGCAGCACGGCGTTCACGCTTCACTTTCTGCCTGTACTCTTCCGCCCATTCCTCAAAGCGTTCCTGCTCTTGCTTGGCAAGCTTGGCCTTGGTGAGCTTAGACACCAGCCGAAGAGTATCGACTGCCAGAACGAGGTTTCCTGCCGTGTCGGTCTCGAAGAAATCAATCTGCATCTCCAAAGTGTCGAGGTTGTAGATGAGGGAGTCCTTTATCCAGTAATGAAGCGTGTCGTTGTGCTGGCTGGCATCAACAACGAAGGCATCGTGCGCATCGAAGTTGAGTCCTGTCAGCTTAGGCAGCGTATCGCTTGGCGCTGTAAAATAGATGGTAAACTGCTGAAGAATAGGCCGTTCACTCTTCAGCATGTAGCGATTCTGCTGTGCAGACTCGAATGCCGTCAATATCACATCATCTGGATAGTAGTGCGTGTAGGGCGTCATGACGATAGAATCGTAATAGATGCTGTCGTGCCAAATGGTGTCGGGACGGATGTCGGGCTGGCTTGACGTTGTGAGGATGCGACTGGAAAATGCGACCATCTCTGCTGGCTGGTCGTAGATATAGTTCTGGTTCTGGTCTTTCAGAGCGAAGGCACGGTAATTCCCTTTCGCCAAGCCTTTTACCACAAAGTGTCCGCTGCCATCGGTGCGTGAAATGCGCTCAAAGGGGATGGTGCGGAAGACAGAATCAGGCAAATCACCTTGCTGGTCATCCACTTTGTAAAGTCCGACAAGAATTCCCTTGATGGGTTCGAGATTGCTTGCATTGAGCACGTGGCCTGACACCTGGAAAGTATCGACATTCTCGCCCGTTGAGAACGTAAAAGCATAGTCGCCATAGGGATTGCCTTCATTGTTATCGACGATGGCATCGGAGAAGTCAATGGTATAGGTCATGTCGGGCTTGAGCGAATCAAGCAATGTGATGGTCACTCGCCTTCCCATCGCCTCTATTTCAGGCTGTTCTATCTGCGGCGGCGAAATGACCACTTTCTCCATGGCATTTTCCACCTTTACGATTTCGTCAAATTCGATAACGATTCTTTTAACATCTTTCTCATTCGCCGCACCGTATCTGGGTGATGTGTGTACCACTCTTGGAGGGGTCTCATCATAAGGACCTCCATCGGGAGTTCCCATACGAGCGCACCCTGTCAATAGCCATGCAACAAGCACAGCCATATATGAAAGGTGAATGATAAAGATGGAAAAATATTTCTTTGACTTCATTTTCAAAACGTTAAGAATGCGGATGCTCACAAGACTGAAAGCTGCGGATTCAGGAGTTGAGCGTCAAGAGCTCTTCGATATATTGGCGCGAATTGCTCAATCGAGGAATCTTGTGCTGACCTCCCAGCTTGCCCTTTCCTTTCAGCCATTCATCAAAGAGTCCTGGACGCGCCACGATGATTTCGAGCGGCTGAAGGGTAATGTCCTTATATCGTTTTGCTTCGTAGTCAGAATTGATGGCTTGCAACGAACGGTCAAGAATAGCCGCAAACTCGTCTATTGAACCTGGCTGCTTGGCGAAGTCTATCATCCACTGATGGCGGCACTTAGCATTGCTGTCCATGAATATCGGTGCGGCAGTATAGTCTTTCACCTGTGCTCCTGTTGCCACACATGCTTGCTGAAGTCCCTTTTCGGCATTGTCAACAATGAGTTCTTCGCCAAAAGCATTGATAAAATGCTTGGTACGACCAGTGATGCAGAACTTGTAGGGATCTTTCTGTGAGAACTTGACTGTATCGCCAATCATATATCTCCAGAGTCCGCAACTTGTGCTGATAATCATGGCATAATTCACGCCCGGCTTAATATCCCACAATGGCACAACTTTTTCTTCATCAACAGGATAGCCATTATCATCGAGATTGTCCATCGGACAGAATTCGTAAAACACATCATAGTCAATCATCAGCATCATATTCGGATCACTCAGGTCATTCTGAATGCCGAAAAATCCCTCACTGGCATTGTACGTTTCCATATAATGCATATTGGGAAGACCAATGATGTTCTTATATTGTTCACGATAAGGGGTGAACGCAACACCTCCATGGAAGAAGACTTCAAGATTTGGCCACACCTCATCCAGACGGTCAACTCCTTTCAGTTCCATCACACGATTGAGGACACTCAACATCCACGAAGGCACTCCACTTATATTCGTGATATTCATATCCATAGCCGCCTGAGCTATCTTTTCTCGCTTTTCTTCAAAATCGCTCAGGAGGGCAATACTCTTCTCGGGAACGCGTATCATCTTTGCCGCATTGGGAATATTCTCAATGAGGATTGCGCTGAGGTCGCCAACAAGGCTGTTAGGAGTATTGAGATTGGGAGCATGGCTACCGCCCAAGATAAGTCCCTTGCCAGAGAAGAACTTGCTCTTTGGATTGACATTCAGATAACTAACCACACAGTCGGTACCACCTTTGTAGTGTATATTTTTCAGTCCTCTGGAACTTACAGGAATAAATTTGCTTTTGTCATTTGTCGTACCAGAAGACTTTGCATACCAGCGCACAACCCCAGGCCAAAGAACGCTATCGCCACCTTCGCGCATCTTGTGGATATAGTCCTTCAGTTCCTCATAGGTGTTCACGTGCACGTTCTTACGGAACTGCTCATAAGAATCTATCTGGTCATAGTGATGTTCATCCCCCCATTGCGTCTTCTTGCCTTGACGAACGAGGCGACGGAACACCTTCAACTGTATCTCTTTGGCTTGAGTCGCATACTTATCCAGCTGTTTCTGGCGCTTGGAGAAGTATAGCTTATTAAGTATCCCAGTCGTATTCATTACTTTACAATATTTACTGCAAAGTTACGGAATAATTATGATATAAGTTCCAAATTCTATAACGAATCACGCTTTCAGCGCTATGTTTTACAGCATTATGGATTATTCTCCAGACAGATGATTGCTTTTTCCGGCACTTGCTTTTTTGATGCCTATCAGCAAATTCTTATCGCTCTTTATACGCTTAAGAGCTTGCTTTGCCGCAGACTGGTCACTCTCCTTCTTGCTGTATCCGTTCCCCGTTCCACATGGAATGCCTTCAATACACACATACGAATGGAAAACAGGAACATTGCGATTATGGTCTTCACGTGCCTCTTTTTGGAAAAATTCAAACTTATATTGTCGTTTTTGGCACCATTCTATCAGCATGCTTTTAAAGTTCCGTTCCTGTTGCGCCACCTCATCAATATTGATATAATGCCCAAAGATTTTCTCTTCTAAGAAACGATAGCAATAACGGTAGCCGCGATCAAGGTACACTGCTCCCAAGAATGCTTCAAAGGCATTACCATTCATGAAGCTGTTATGCGCTGTCGTGACAGCACCTGTATGCTTGACAAGTGCGTCAAGCCCAATGTCAGCAGCAAGTTTATTAAGCGAATTTCTACACACAATCTTGCTCCTCAGATTGGTCAGAAAGCCTTCTTGCTTATTTCCATAATACCGATAAAGAATGTCTGCAACAATAGCACTGAGCACGGCATCCCCCAAAAACTCAAGCCTCTCATTATTAGCAAATTGACAACTGATTGCTTTCTTTCTCCTCTTTAAGTCATATACAAATAGAGGGGATTTGTTTCCTTTTTCGAGGTTCTTTTTTTCTTTATTTACCTTATGCTCTTTACCATGCTCGTAGTAGTTCACCGACTTATGCTTAAGAGCGAGTTCATAAAGCCTGATGTTATGTGGCAGGAAGCCTAAAATGGCTTTTATCTGTAAAAAAGGCTTCTTTTCAGAAACGAAAAGAAGCCTAATGTTATCTAATAAATCTGAAATTACCATATTACTGGTATTTCTTGAAGATTACACTCGCATTGTGACCACCGAAACCGAAAGTGTTGCTAAGTGCCGCACGTACTGTACGCTCTTGAGCCTTGTTGAAAGTGAAATTGAGGTTATAGTCAATTTCTGGATCAAGGTCATCATCTGCATGATTGATAGTTGGAGGAACGATGTCATTCTGAACAGCAAGTATGCTAATCATAGCCTCAACAGCTCCAGCAGCACCAAGAAGATGGCCTGTCATAGACTTTGTTGAGCTGATGTTGAGCTTGTATGCTGCATCACCAAAGACTTCCTTGATTGCCTTAGATTCGGAGATGTCACCTACATGAGTAGATGTGCCGTGAACATTGATATAGTCAATGTCTTCTGGCGTCATTCCAGCATCCTTGAGGGCACGTTCCATCACAAGCTTTGCACCAAGACCTTCTGGGTGAGTAGCTGTAAGGTGATAAGCATCGGCAGACATACCTGCACCTACCATCTCAGCATAAATCTTCGCACCACGAGCCTTTGCGTGCTCCAGCTCTTCAAGAATCAGAACACCTGCACCTTCACCCATCACGAATCCATCGCGACTTGCGCTGAAAGGACGGCTTGCCTTTTCTGGCTCCTCGTTACGAGTAGAAAGAGCCTTCATTGCATTGAAACCGCCTACACCTGATGCCCAGATTGCTGCCTCAGCGCCACCAGAAACAATAGCATTGGCTTTGCCAAGACGAATGAGGTTGAATGCATCAGCGAGTGCGCTTGAAGATGAAGCACATGCTGAAGTTGTTGTGTAGTTTGGTCCACGGAATCCGTACTGGATAGAAATCTGTCCTGAAGCGATGTCCGCAATCATCTTAGGGATGAAGAACGGATTGAACTTAGGGCCGAGCTGAGGACCGTTGACAGCATAGTTACCAGCTTCTTCCTCGAAAGTTTTGATACCTCCGATACCTACACCGAGCACAACTCCGATTTCATTCTTGTCCACTGTCTCGAGGTCCATGCCTGAGTCCGCAATAGCCATCTGGGCAGCAGCAAGAGCGTACTGAGTATAGAGGTCCATCTTGCGGATTTCCTTGCGATCGATATGATCAGCTGCATTGAACCCCTTTACCTCACATGCAAATTGAGTCTTGAACTGTGAAGCGTCGAAATGGGTAATAGGACCAGCGCCACTCTTACCAGCCTTGATGTTTTCCCAAGTCTCCTCAGCAGTATTGCCAAGTGGAGTAAGTGCGCCAATACCTGTTACAACAACTCTTTTTAATTCCATAATTTACTTAGCGTTAGCTTCGATGTAAGCGATAGCGTCACCTACTGTAGCGATCTTTTCAGCCTGATCGTCAGGAATATTGATACCGAAAGCCTTTTCAAACTCCATGATGAGCTCAACTGTATCCAATGAGTCAGCACCAAGGTCGTTAGTGAAACTTGCTTCTGGCTTTACTTCTGCTTCGTCAACGTTGAGCTTCTCAACGATGATTGATTTTACTCTTGATTCAATTTCAGACATAATCTTAAATTTTAAAATGTTAATAATTTACTTTCTATTTATTAGTCCGTTATTACACGTTTTCGGTGCAAAGGTAGAAATAATTCTTTAATTTATGCAAAATTATTGCCACAAAAAGCACAAAAGTGCACATTTTAACCCACTATTGTGCAAAACAGACATGAAAATATCATGTTTTTGTGTCCGTGTTTATCAAATTAGTCCTCTCTATTAGCACGCTTTCGCTCCAGATGGTCAAGAATAATTTTACGGATACGCATGTTTTTCGGAGTCACTTCCACATATTCATCGGCCTTGATATACTCAAGTGCTTCTTCCAGCGACAACACCACGGGAGGAATAATACGTGCCTTTTCATCGGTACCACTCGCACGCACATTCGTCAGCTGCTTTGCCTTCGTCACATTGATAACAAGGTCTATTTCATGCACATGCTCACCCACTACCTGACCCGCATAAACTGTATCTTGCGGGAAGATGAAGAATTTTCCTCTATCTTGCAGGTGGTCAATGGCATAAGCAAATGCTGTGCCCGACTCCAAAGCAATGAGCGAACCATTTGTTCGACGTGTCAGTTCCCCCTTGAAAGGCTGGTAGTTCTTGAAGCGGTGTGCCATGATAGCCTCGCCCTGGCTGGCAGTCAGCACATTGGTACGCAAACCGATAATGCCTCGCGACGGGATTTCAAACTCGATATTGACACGTCCACCTTGAGCTTCCATGCTAAGCATCTCTCCCTTACGGCGCGTAACAAGGTCGATCATCTTGCTGGAAAATTCTTCTGGCACATTGATAGTCAACTCTTCCACAGGCTCACATTTCACGCCACCTATTTCTTTATAGATAACTTGAGGCTGTCCGACCTGAAGCTCATATCCTTCACGACGCATCGTTTCAATCAGGACCGAAAGATGCAAAACGCCACGTCCACTGACAATCCACTGATCCGTGCATCCTTCCTTCATCTCAACTCGCAACGCAAGGTTCTTCTCAAGTTCCTTGTAAAGCCTGTCACCAATGTGACGGCTCGTGCAGAACTTTCCCTCTTTGCCAAAAAATGGGGAGTTGTTGATAGTGAAGAGCATTGACATGGTTGGTTCATCAATAGAAATCGTTGGCAATGCTTCGGGAGCCTCGAAGTCGCAGATAGTATCACCTATCTCAAAGTTTGTCAATCCAATGACAGCACAAATGTCACCCGAGCTAACGCCTTCCGTCGCACGATGCCCCATGCCTTCAAACGTATGCAATTCTTTGATTTTAGTCTTTTCCGTACTGCCGTTTCTGTGAACGATAGTGATATTCTGCCCTGCTTTCAGCGTACCTCTGTGCACACGTCCCACCGCAATACGACCTGTATAAGTAGAATAATCCAACGATGTAATCAGCATCTGAGGTGTTCCTTCCAGTTGTTCTGGTGCAGGTATTGTATCGAGAATCGTGTCAAGCAAATAAGTGATGTCGTTTGTCGGAGTCTTGTAGTCGGGTCCCATCCAACCATTCTTTGCAGAGCCATAGACAACAGGGAAATCCAGCTGATCCTCCGTAGCATTCAGCGAGAACATCAGGTCAAACACCATCTCATACACTTCTTCTGGACGACAGTTGGGTTTATCCACCTTGTTCACCACCACCACAGGCTTCAGTCCTATCTCCAAAGCTTTTTGCAACACAAAACGCGTCTGAGGCATCGGACCTTCAAAAGCATCGACAAGAAGAATGCAACCGTCTGCCATATTGAGCACACGCTCCACCTCTCCGCCGAAGTCAGAGTGCCCCGGAGTGTCAATCACGTTTATCTTCGTATTTTTGTAGTTGATAGAGACGTTCTTGGACAGAATCGTTATTCCGCGTTCACGTTCAAGTTCATTATTATCCAGAATAAGGTCACCTGTCTGCTGGTTCTCGCGGAATAGATTTCCTGCAAGCAGCATCTTGTCAACCAGAGTTGTCTTTCCGTGGTCAACGTGCGCAATGATAGCTATGTTTCTAATGTCTTGCATAAAGTTTCTTGAAAAATCGGGCACAAAGGTACGATATTTTTTCGGGTTTATCAAGAATTTTGCCGTATCTCCATGTCCACAAAAGAAAAAGACAGGAAAAATGATGGCAATATAAAATTTATTCACTACCTTTGCAGCCGATTTCCTGCGAGTCCTCTATTCCGCTGAAAGAATGCCGATTCGTTGGATAACATATTAATTTATAACTTAAAATACTTTTATTATGTATTTGGATTCAGCAAAAAAGGCAGAAATTTTCGCACAGTATGGTGCTTCTGCTACCGACACAGGTTCTTGCGAGAGCCAGATTGCACTTCTCACTTATCGTATTCAGCACCTCACTGAGCACGTAAAGGCTAACCACAAAGACCACGCTACTAACCGTTCACTGGTTAAGCTCGTAGGTCAGCGTCGTCGTTTCCTTGCTTACCTCAAGAAGAAGGATATCGAGCGTTATCGTGCAATCATCAAGAAACTTGGTCTCCGCAAATAATTTCGGATATTCAAGAACAAACAGCCGCGGCAATCTCCATCGAGAATGCCGCGGTTGCTTTTTTCATCCCCCGTCAAGACTCAATCCGTCTCGCCTCCATTCCTTCTCAACCACTCCTCTTTCGTCCTGCTCCAACGCTTATGAGTCCAAAGCCACATCTCAGGATGCCGACGCACATCTTCTTCCAGCAGTTGGAAATAGCGGTCGGTCAGCACATTCTCGGGCAAGGCGGCAGGATGGTCTTCCATCGGAATGATTTCCAGATTGTAATACCCGCGTCGAGGGCGCGACATTCGCCCGTACATGGCAAACGCACCCAATTTCCTGGCAATATGCTCTGCCCCCGTAAACACAGCAGTATCATGATTCAGGAACGGTACGAAATGGTGAATACTGCTCCACTTGGGCTGCTGATCGCTGATGAAACCTATCAAATAATTCTGATTTTCCCTGCTCATCTGCAGAATACGACGAAAGGTTTCTTTCATCTCAATGTTCCTTCCCCCGTATTGAGCACGCAATTGATAGAATAATTTATCCATCACCTTATTATATATACGGTGATACACTTGCGCAGAACTACACCACGGTTCCACATGCCACGCAATGGAAGCAATCCACTCCCAATTGCCAAAGTGACTCAAATACAAGAAATGCAGTTTCATTCCAGCATCATGACGTTTTTTTGCCTCATCCAAACCGCTAAAAGTCATGCGGCGCATCATCTCCTGCTTTGACATCGAAAGCATTTTAATCACCTCCACGAAATTATCACAAAACTGATGATAGAACTTCTTCTCTATCAGCCGCAGTTCCTCTGCCGTTTTCTCGGGGAATGCACTCTTCAAATTGCTGCGCACCACTTTCGTCCGATAGAAACGGCTGACAAACAGACACCAGAAGTCCGAAATAGCATAAAGCACAGGAAAGGGAAGCAGACTGACCATCCAAAGCAATCCTTTGACGATGTTATACTTACACATTATATATAATATATATTATAAAGTTCCTTATAGCATGCTGATAGCCTTTTCCACAACCGCCTCTGCACTCATATCCATGCAGCGCAAGTCTCCATATTGGCAAGGCGTCTTTCCGTAGATGGAACAGGGACGACAAGGCAAGTCAAGCTGCATCTCACTTTCCGGCTTTTGTCCAAAGCCCGAGAATCCTGCCTTAGGGTGAGTTGCACCCCAGATAGACAGAACGGGAATGCCAAAAATAGACGCAATATGCATATTGGCAGAATCCATGGAAATCATCAGTCGAAGACGAGACATCAGCAACATCTCCGAGCGCAAACCATCAAGCTTTCCGCAAGTGCTGATGACCGCTCCTTGCGCCTTACCTGCAACGGTAACCGCTGGCACATATTCCTTCTCCCACGATGCCATCACTTCAGCTTCTTTGGAGCCAGCACCAAACAAGAACACCTTGCAGCCGCTATCAGCAAGCTGGTTCACGACACTCTGCATTCGGTGCAAGGGATAAATCTTCTGAGCATGAGCGGCAAACGGCGCAACGCCTACCCACTTCTCCCCAGCCCCTTTGCTGCCAGCCAATCTGTAGATGGAAGAAAAACTCTCGTTACGCAAATCAAGCGACATTGACTGTGACAAGTCTATTTGCAAGCCCAACTCTCTGAACACACAAGCATAACGGTCTGTCATCGGCTGCAGCGCCTGATGAATCTGCCCATGCCCTATCAACTCCTTCTTCTCCTTTCTGCCCTTCTTCACCACCGCAACACGAACACCCGACAACGCAAAACAGGTACGCAAGTATTTCGACCTCAGCACATCATGCAAATCTGCCACAGCATCATAATGCTCCTTTCGCAGACTCTTGTAGATTTTCGTCAGCCCAGCAATACCATCATTATCCTTAAACTCAATGCCTCTCACCTGCACATTGGCAGGCAGCCAATCAAACATCGGCACAAAGCGAGTGCGGGTAAGCATCGTAATGCGCAGCTGAGGATTCTGGGAAGCAAGCGCATGAAGCACCGGAACTGTCATCGCCACGTCGCCCATGGCGCTAAACCGCATCACGAGCAACCTCTTGACAGGTATATTTCTCTTTAACTTAAACATCTCATGATTATTTGATGGCTGCAAAGATAGTACAATTTCGCCAAAAATCCAAATTTATCCCTTGCTGCCCCCAACAGCAAGCCTATGTCAACAAATGTTCCATCCCCCAAAAACATGCGCTTCCCGAAACAACTTCCCATAGAAAAAAAAACAAAAAAAGAGGGAGACACATGCTCCCTCTAATTATCCAGAATTGTCTGAATTTGCAAAACTCACATATTCACAGACCCATCAATCGTTGTCAACAACAGCGTTTACCGTACCGCCCGTCACTTGATAGACACCTGTTACCTTGATGCCTTTTGACTTTGAGCCCGTATTATAGACATTGACTGTACCTCCTCTGACCGTCATGTTGCCATCAATCTTCATGCCCATGCATCGATGAGGGTCAAGCTCATCTTCTGCCAGCGTACACTTAGCACCTTTAGCATAGATAGTGATATTCGTCGGATTGTTGTCTTCGCTAATCACAAGGTCACCATCAGTCTGAATGCCGCGCGTGCCATTGCTGACTGCGTTGAGGACAAATGTTCCACCGCTAATATCAATGTCGCCCTCAGCCTTGATAGCCTTGGCATCTTCGCTGTTCTCCATCGTGATGTTGAGCACACCGCCCTTGATGACGATGCCTCCCGTATTTTCCTCGTCCTTAATGATGAGGTCATTATCATCAAGCTCATATTCTGCCTGAATGCCATCACCAACTGTCGTATTCGTGATGTTGAGTTCGCCTCCGTTCATCTGGAAATACTGTCCAGCATGGATAGCATCATTAGCTGCCTTAAGAATATTGATGGCCTTCACAGACTTCTTGATTTGGAGATACTCCTTAGATGCGATAGCATGGTTCGCATTACCTGTCACATTGAGCGTGCCGCCACCTTCAAACTCAAAGTGGCCCTTCGTATAGATACACGCTTTCTGCGTTCCGTTTGCTGCATCAGAGAAGTTGTTAACCGAACCGTCAGCCATATCGACAGCAATGCGCTTACCGCACTTCACATGGATGGCTGCACCCTTCTTTGAAGCAAGGTTCACGCCATTAAGGCGAATGGTGAGTTTATAGTCACCCTCTATCACGAGTGAGCCGTCATCGCTGCTACCCACAACATTATAGATGATTTCGTCCGTAAGATTTGTGCTGACAAGCACCACATCCGAGCTGGTGCCGCTGGAGCATCTCACACCCTGCACAAAGGATGGGATGGTCACGCTTGCCTGAGAACCCTCATAGACGATGTTGACCACCTTTTCCATCTGTGGTTCACTGAACGTGATGGAGTCAATCCCTTCCTCAAGACTGATTTCCATTCCATCAGAAATATCTCTTGTCGTATAATCACCATCCTTGCAGATGTAGATTGTCTGTGCAAATGCAGTCAAAGCAGATGCCAGAACAAGTGCTGTAGTTAAGATGAGTTTACGCATGCTTCTATTACTTTACAAGGATTTTTTTACCATTAACAATATACACTCCCTTTGGCAGTTCGCCAGTCTGAGGGTCGATGTTGATTTTACGCCCCATCAGGTCGAATACCTCATACACCTTCTCGCCTGCAGCTCCCTCTTCCACGCCTTCAATGGCCGTAACCGTCTTTTCAGTCGAGAAGAAAAGCCGCTTGATATCGGCTGTATTCAGCGTCTGAGTCTTTCCGTCAGTCGTAAACGTTACCATCTTACCATCTTCAAACGTGATTTTCTGAAGATTGGCGACTGATTCTATTTTGATTCCCGTATTGCCAGCGCTGGAGTCGTAGTAGAGATTGAAGTCGTCAGCAAAAGCCGTAGCGCTGAGCAAGACAGCTGCCGACAGGATCATGTTCTTTTTCATGTGCGACTAAAATGTTAGAATTTATATTTATAACCGACTCCGATGATGTGCCCATTAGGGTCTTCGTCATCGTCCTCAGTCTGATAGCGATAGAAAGCGTCAATTACATTCTGCTTGTTTATCTTGATGTCCGTGCCCACCATGAACTTCCACTTGTTAGTGGTATAGTTCAGGCCGCAGCCATACTCCACAGACACATAAGGGTCGAGAGGGCAGCGCTTTACATCGTATTGCGCTGTGATTCTGGAACGAAGAATCGTGCGGTCCTTTGCCTTCTTGTCGTCCATTTCACTCGCCTTTAAATAGTGCTCGCCTTTTCCGTCCAGACGATACTTGTTCTGAGTCGTGGAGTCTGCACAGTAATGCGAATACTGGAAAGTCTCCTTCAGTTGGAATTTCCATCTCTTGTTAGGCTCGTATGTGGCTGTAAGACCTACGCTGGTGCGGTGACGGTTACGCCAGTATGCCAGTTCTTCATTGTATCCCTTATACTCCGGTACCGTGATGACTCCTAATTCTGGGTGGGGAATCATTTTTTCATCATACTTCTTCTCAATCTGATTCAACTTGTACACCCACATGTATTCCCACTTCAGCGATGCCTTGATGTCAAAGTCCGAAGTATCGTAGATTTTCATGTCAAAGCCTGCACCGATTGACCATCGGTCCATCTTGCGGGTCTTGTCTTGTGTTCGTGCATTTCCCTCGACAGACACTTCCATGCCGCTGCGTATTTTCTTCTCTGCACCCACGCTGAAGTCCATACCGAAGTCGTCGCCCTGTGCATGAGCACCTGCGATGGCAAAAAGTGAAAGGGCAAAAGTGAGGATTTTCTTATTCATAGTCTTTTGGCATTTTTTGAGTGTTTTCATCACACCCTTCTGTGTTGTAGTAAATCTTAATGAGCGCCATATCTTTGAGAAAATCGATAGAGCCGATGGAAACATTGGTAATGTCAAGGCCCGTGCGCTCCTTCAGGTCGGCGATAAGCTCCTCGCGGCGGTCAGGTCTGATGAGGTCAATCTTGTCATACTTGACATACTTGGTTGAGAGGCTCTTCACCAGCTTGTTAGCCTCTGCAATCCACACACCCGCCACAAACAAGAGGTCTGTCACAATCAGCTCACCCATACTGGTCATGAGCGGTCCCATGAATTCCGGATGCTTCGGACTAATATCTGCCGCCCATGCCAAGCCGTTGATAGCCGAAAGCGCAATCACCAGGAAAAGGTAGGTCATTTCGCGGATAGGAACTGACTCTGTGCGATAACGCATGATGCAGAAGATAGCAAAGAGACCCATGGCAATACCTGTCTTGATTTTTGCGTCGCCCATCAAATGGATCAGCATAAAGATACAGAATCCCACCAATATATAGGTAAAGAAGAAATCGCGGCGTCTCGCCTTCGGGAAGTAGAAGTTGCGAGCTATGATAAGAGTAAATACTGTGTTGATGACAAGACGGAAAAAGAGGTCGAGAATTCGACAAGTGTCGCTTGACAACACGGTGATAAAGTCATTAAATGTGTCCATTTTTTGTTTTTAGATTTTATGATAAAGTTAATAATAATCTGTTTGTTTTTTAGAGTTCATGGTCTATGAACTTACGCCCATTGATTTTTTCCAGATGGCGGAGCTTGGGCTTGAAATTGTTCTGCTTCAGAGCAGGGTCAGTAAGAGCCATGCCGACACAGCACTTGGAAAATCCCGTAGGGTGCACATGAATATCTCTCAGCAAGTTGCACACCGGAGAATAGACATTGCCGTCACGCTTCAGCTCGATGATGACCAGCTGGTCGGTGCCATGGTCTCTGTCGGTCTCAAAATTATGGAATCCAATGTTGAAGTCGATGGTCAACCGCTCCGTCTTCCCCTTGTTCACCAGCGTCACGCGGTCAAACCTGTTGCGAACCACAGGATTGAGCCGGTCAAGGTTCAGTCCCGTCTTGCGCTGCACCAGTTCGTGCGCACCCTCCGTCTGTCTGAAATCGTCCTGCGAAGGCACCTCTATGCGCTTCTTCTTTGTCCGCGCATGATTATTCTTGTTCTTGACCTCCAGAAACGTCAGGTCGCTCGCCACATACGTGCGCACCCTCACCTTCATTCTTCTGGCACGGCGATTATGATGCATGATATACATCACATGATCTTTCGTGTCATAGTAAGTTGTCAGATACGGAATAATGCGTCTTTCCAAAGTCTCCTGCACATAATATTTGTCTTGCAGCAGTCCGAGCAGCTGCACCAGCTGCGCCTTCGATGCCACATATTTGGTATCAAGTCGATTCATCAAGCGAATGCCTGACATTTGCTCAAGCGTGATAGGTTCCATGGAGTCGAGCAACCCCTTTATGTCGCTGTCAATATCGCGCATTACATTAGATTAGGTTTAGTAAAATGAAAATTCAGCACAAAAATACGAAGTTTTTTCCGTTTATTTTCACTTTTTTATATAAAATAACAAAAATATGCTGTAAAGCAGAAAAAAAAGGAGATGTTAGGCCTTTGCGACCGTGAAGTTAGACATTGAAAGCACAGCAAACAATCGCCTTTCGCTGAAACAAGGTTCGCTGCAGCAACCATGCCACTGAGTCTTCTCACACGAGGAACAGCAAGCCTTGCGTGAATACGCAGCGCTCACGTTACTTACATATCTCCCGTTTCCTATCTTATCATCTTTTCATTCACCCGCATCCTCTTCTTGTCTGCACCCACACATTCTTCATTTTGAAAGTTTGGAAATTTATTTTGAAAGTTTAGAAATATATTTCCCAAGTTTCAAAATAAATTTCCAAACTTTCAAAATAAAAACAAAACCCGTGTTTGCAAGAAAAGGATACGCTATTTTAAAAGATGGGGTAACGAAATACCTTCATGTTCCTGTATCGTTGTCAATTTCGCTATTTCGCTATTAAATTCTTGTAAATAACAAAAATTGTTAAATAGTAAAAAAATACCCCCCATTTGTTTTTTTTAAAATATTGTGTTAACTTTGCAAAAATCTCTAAAGAGCTAAAAACGGAATCGTCATGAAAAAACACATATTGTTACTTTTCATTTTGAGTTTGTGTTTGAGCATTACGGCAAAGGCCGACAATATTCCTTTTGTGCAGGACGGCAAGCGGTGGACGTATAGCGGGAACCAACCTGAAACCAATCCCGACAAAAAGAAGGACGGGCGGTATTATTATTATTTACAAGGCGATACGATTATTGGTGACATCTCATGTCTAAAACTATATTTTGAGGGGGGGCGCAACAAGCTGTCTGAGTTGTATGAAGGTGCAATGTATGAAGAGGAAGGGAGAGTGTATTTCATTCCAGAAGGAAAAACCGCAGCAAGCCTGCTTTATGATTTCAACTGCCAAGTGGGTGACAGCATTGACACTTTTGGAGGTACAATGATGGTAGAAAACACCAAGACTGTAGGGTATGAAGGCAATATATACAAGGTTGTTGATGTTCAAGAAATGGGACATTGGATTGAAGGTATTGGCAGTATATATGATTTGCTTACTTTGACGATTCCCTATTTCGGTTCAGGTGAGATTACATTACTACTTCTCTCTTGTGAACTGAATGGTGAACTGATTTTCCACTATCCCACTTTTGATGACAGAGAGTATGATGGAGTAAAAGCAGAAGTGGAAATTGAAGGTTTGAAATACCGTCTTTATCCCGATTACACAGCCATGGTGACTAACGGCAGCCAATGGGAAGGGGAACTGGAGATTCCAGAAAAGGTGCTTTATCAAGACGAGACATACACCGTGGACCGTCTGGAGTGGCTGGCTTTCTCGTCATGCAAGACACTGACAAAGGTGAAGATTCCTAAGACTATTGCCGATATCGAGCACTACTCCGGCTGGGATGCCTGCAAGAACCCTTTTCATGGCTGCACAGCATTGGAAAGCATAGAGGTGGACGAGGAAAACCCATGGATGTGCTCCGTGGATGGTGTGCTTTTCAACAAGGAAAAGACGTGGATATACTCCTATCCCGCAGGCTCAAAGAGAGAGGTCTATAACATTCCAGCAGGTGTGGAAAGGATTGGGAATAGTGTATTTACACACAGTTCTCATCTTGCTTCTGTGTATATGCCCAACACTATCATGCGTATGGGGTCCGGCGCGTTTAGCGATTGCAAGAACCTTAGCTCCGTCAGACTCTCAGAAAATCTCAAACATTTCCCAGCCTATACGTTTGAGCGATGTGAAAATCTTCACTTCCTCGACATTCCTGAAAGCGTCAGTTTATTTGAAGAAAGCGTGTTCCGGGGGAGCCCCATCGAGACACTTGTCATCAGAGGAACTTTCCCTGCAGAACTGCGTGATGACACTTTCTATGCAATGCATGAAGATGCCGTCATCTATGTCAAGAAGTCTGAGATAGAGAAATTCCAGAAAGTGTTCTCGGGCACCGTACTTCCTCTGGAAGAATATATTGCCGACGACATCAAGAATCCATACATCAATGCAGCCGACACACCACGCTTCTACGACCTCACAGGCCGCCCAGTCTCAGCCCCATCCAAGGGCATCTACATCCAGAACGGGAAGAAAGTGCTGGTGAAGTGACGGAGGAAGGGTAATTTGCGGTTTTACAGTCTTTCCGTAGTATGTTGTCCGTTAAACAACTGCAAAAAAGACAAAAATATGCCGGAAAATTTGGCATGTTGGCAGAAATGTAGTACATTTGCATCGAAATGATTGAGGGGACTGAAAAGTTCCCTCATTTGTTTACCTTATATGATAACCGGTAACTCATAAATTTATGATTGACAAAAACAAAGTGAAGGATTTGGTAGAACAGTGGCTGGAAGGCAAGGAATATTTCCTTGTTGATGCTTCTGTGGACGAACAAAACAAAATCACTGTGGAGATTGACCACAAGGACGGGGTATGGATTGAAGACTGCTGTGAACTGAGCAAGTTCATAGAGGAGCATTTTGACCGCGACGTGGAGGACTTCGAACTGGAAGTGGGCTCTGCCGGCATCGGACAGCCGTTCAAAGTGCTGCAGCAGTATATCAACTCTATCGGATATGAGGTAGAATTGCTCACAACGGAGGGAAAGAAAATGAAGGGAGCGCTGACATCTGCCGACGAGAACGGATTTGTTGTGACCATAGAGGAAAAACAGAAGCTGGAGGGCAAAAAGCGTCCACAGATAGTGGAAGTGGATATGAATTTCGGCTATGCTGATGTGAAGTGGGTAAAGAATATCATTGATTTTAAGTAGGTTAGAATCTTACAGACCAAACCACGAACAAACAAAACAACTAAATATAATGGCTACTAAGAAAAATTCAGAACGTGTAAACTTGATTGACACCTTTAAGGACTTCAAGGAAACAAAGAACATTGACAGAACTACTCTGGTCAGCGTGATTGAGGACAGCTTCCGCAGCGTGCTGCAGAAGACATACGGCTCGGATGAGAATTTCGACGTGATTGTGAACCCCGACAAGGGCGACTTCGAGATCTACCGCAACCGCGTGGTGGTGGCTGATGGAGAAGTGAAGAACGAGAATGCAGAGATTTGCCTTTCTGAAGCGCAGAAGATTGACGAGGACTTTGAGATTGGCGAGGAGGTGAGCGAGAAAATCGAATTTGCGAAATTCGGTCGCCGTGCCATCCTGACGCTTCGCCAAACTATGGCCAGCAAGATTCTTGACCTTGAACACGACAACCTCTACAACAAGTATGTGGACAAGGTGGGCACAATTGTCAGCGGCGAGGTGTATCAGGTGTGGAAGCGCGAGATGCTGCTTCTTGACGACGAGGGCAACGAGCTTCTCCTGCCTAAGAGCGAGCAGATTCCAGGCGACTTCTTCCGCAAGGGAGAGACTGCACGTGCAGTAGTGCTGCGTGTGGACAACCTGAATAACAACCCTAAGATTATCCTCTCTCGTACATCGCCAGACTTCTTGAGACGTCTGCTCAAGCAGGAAGTGCCAGAAATCAATGACGGCCTCATCACCGTACAGAAGATTGCACGCATCCCTGGCGAACGCGCTAAGATTGCTGTGGAGAGCTACAACGAGCGCATCGACCCGGTGGGTGCATGTGTAGGCGTGAAGGGTAGCCGTATTCATGGCATTGTACGCGAGTTGCACAACGAGAATATTGACGTCATCAACTACACTTCAAATATCCGCCTTTTCATCCAGCGCTCTTTGAGCCCAGCCAACATCTCTTCCATCACGCTGGACGAAGAGAAGAAGAAGGCAGAAGTGTACCTGCAGCCCGATCAGGTGAGCCTTGCCATTGGTAAGAATGGTGACAACATCAAACTGGCAAGCATGCTGACTGGATACACTATCGACGTGTTCCGCGAACTGAACGGCGAAGAGCCAGACGAGGAAGATATCTATCTCGACGAGTTTAAGGACGAAATCGAGCCATGGATTATCGAAGCCATTAAGGGTCTCGGACTTGACACTGCGAAAAGCGTGCTCAGCGCTCCGCGCGCCATGCTGGTCGAGAAGGCTGACCTCGAAGAAGATACCGTGGATGAGGTGCTCAGCATTCTCAAAGCCGAATTTGAAGAATAAAATGGCACTTGTTGAGTAATGTGTTTAGTGTCTGTCTTTCAGCACTAAACACTTCCCTTCGAGGAAGGGGTGCGAAAACGGAACAGATATTAAACATTTACATTGAATAAGGATATATGGCAGTAAGACTGAATAAAGCATTAAAAGAACTCAATGTGGGAATTAACACTGTGGCTGAATTCCTGCAAAAGAAAGGTGCTGCATTGCAAGATGCAACACCCAACGCAAAGATTACAGACGAACAGTATGCCCTGCTGAAAAAAGAGTTTGGCGAAGACATGAAACAGAATGCCGAAACCAAGCAAAAGATACAAAACCAGAAGGAGAAAGAGCTGCAAGAGAAGAAGGAACGTCAGCAGGCCTTAAGAGAGGAAAAGGAACGTATTGAAAAAGAGAAAGCTGCAAAAAAGCCACAGCTGAAAATTTTGGGCAACATCAATGACTTGAAGAAGCCCGAGCCTAAAGCTGAACCAAAGATTGAAAGCCCTAAAGCCGAAACAGCTCCAGTTGCAGAGAAGCCAGAAGTGAAGCCTGTAGAGATTCAGGAAGAAACTGCTCCTGCAAAGATAGAAGAACAGCCATCTGCACAGCCAGAACAGAAGAAAAAGGCGAACAAGCTTTCTCCCGCTGAACGACTGGAGCAGGATGAAAATGGTGTGTATCATTTGACTGCACCTGCCGAAGCAGGAGTGCAGTTCAAGCAGGTAGGCTTCATAGACTTGTCCAGCCTGAACAGCAAGACACGTCCTGACCGCAAGAGCAAGGCTGAACGCCGCAAAGAACGCCAGCAGACACAAGGCGGTGAGGCACAGGGACAGAATGCGAAAGGACAGCAAGGCAATTCGCAAAAGAAAAAGCGCAATCGTATCAACAACAACAAAGTTGATATCGATGCTGCAGCTAAGCAGAACAATGCTCAAAACGCTCAGGGCAAGAAGCAGGGCGGAAAGCCTAATGGTGCACAACCACCTCAGCAGCAGAAGAACAAACCTGTTCAGCAACAGGCTTCAGGTAAGAAGAACAAGAAAAAGCAACCTATTAAGCCACAAGAGCTTAGTGAAGAAGAAGTAGCAAAGCAGGTAAAGGAGACACTTGCTCGACTCACTGCAAAGCAGGAAAAGAAGGGTGTGAAATACCGCAAGGACAAGCGCAATGCAATCCATGAGCGCATGGCTGAAGAGGTTGAAGCAGAGAATGCAGCAAGCAAGGTGCTGAAGATAACGGAATTCGTTACTGCCAATGAACTTGCAACCATGATGGATGTGCCTGTTACGAAAGTAATCGGAACATGTATGTCTATCGGCATGATGGTCAGCATCAACCAACGACTTGATGCTGAAACAATTAATATCGTTGCAGAAGAGTTCGGATTCACAACCAGCTATGTGTCAGAAGAAGTTTCCAATGCCATAGAAGAGGTGGCAGACAAGGAGGAAGACCTCGAGCGCCGCGCACCTATCATCACGGTGATGGGTCATGTTGACCACGGTAAGACTTCTCTTCTCGACTACATCCGCAAGACCAACGTGATTGCAGGTGAAGCCGGTGGTATCACACAGCACATCGGTGCTTACAATGTCAAGATGAAGGATGGACGAAAGATTACGTTCCTTGACACCCCAGGTCACGAAGCCTTTACTGCCATGCGTGCTCGCGGTGCTCAGGTGACAGACATTGCCATTATCATTGTAGCAGCCGACGACGATGTGATGCCTCAGACCAAAGAAGCAATTGCTCATGCACAGGCAGCAGGTGTGCCTATGGTGTTTGCCATCAACAAGGTGGATAAGCCTACCGCCAATCCGGAAAAAATCAAGGAGCAACTCGCTGCCATGAATTACCTTGTGGAAGACTGGGGAGGAAAGTACCAGAGCCAAGACATTAGCGCCAAGCAAGGAATCGGCGTTGAAGAATTGATGGACAAGGTTCTTCTCGAAGCTGAAATGCTTGATTTGAAGGCAAATCCAAACAGAAAGGCAACTGGTTCTGTCATTGAATCCACACTCGACAAGGGACGTGGATATGTAGCAACTGTTCTCGTGCAGAATGGTACGCTCCATCAAGGAGACATCGTTCTGGCAGGAACACACTACGGTAAAATCAAGGCAATGTTCAACGAACGCGGACAGCGTATCGAGCAGTCTTTGCCTGCCGAGCCTGCTGTTATCCTCGGACTCAACGGAGCACCTACAGCTGGCGACACCTTCCACGTGATGGATACAGAACAGGAAGCACGAGAAATCTGCAACAAACGTGAACAGCTGAAGCGCGAACAAGGACTCCGTAC
This sequence comes from Bacteroidaceae bacterium, assembly GCA_017507385.1. Taxonomy (GTDB): domain Bacteria; phylum Bacteroidota; class Bacteroidia; order Bacteroidales; family Bacteroidaceae; genus Minthosoma. The sequence continues at coordinate 21,719 of JAFWAX010000036.1, forward strand.
TCAAACACGTCTTACACTTGACGAGTTGGGACGCCGCATTGCGCTGGGAGACTTCAAGGAACTGAACCTCGTGGTGAAGGGCGACGTGGATGGTTCTATCGAAGCACTCTCTGACTCGCTCATCAAGCTTTCTACGGAGAAGATTCAGGTTAACGTCATCCATAAGGCTGTCGGTCAGATTAGCGAAAACGACGTCGAACTGGCACACGCTTCCGAGAACGTCATCATCATCGGCTTCCAGGTTCGTCCATCAGCAGCAGCTCGACGTCTGGCCGAACAGTACGGTGTGGACATACGCCTCTACTCTATCATCTACGATGCTATCGAGGAGGTGAAAGACGCGATGGAAGGAATGCTCGCTCCAACTTTCAAGGAGGAGGTTACAGCTCAAGTGGATGTCCGTCAGGTTTACCGCATCACCAAGGTCGGCACTGTTGCAGGCTGCTGGGTGACAGAAGGAAAGGTACATCGTTCAGACAAGATTCGTGTCATTCGCGATGGTATCGTAGTTCACACAGGAGAAATTCTTGCACTGAAACGCTACAAGGACGATGTGAAAGAAGTCGGCCGCGATTTCGAATGCGGTATTTCTGTTGTGAATTTCAACGACATACGTGAAGGCGACGTACTCGAGACCTACACTCAGATTGAAGTAAAGACAAAACTGTAAAGTGACAGTTATGCGATTGCCAAAGGAGTAAGGACATACGGCTAAGTCCGTTTCGTAAAACTCTGTACAATCTTACAACTGCAGGAAAAATGGAAATATTAATCTATGGAGTTCTTCTGGTGGGAGCCGTTATCGGCTTTCGCCAGGGGGCTTTTAAGCAGATAGCTAACTTCTTGGGCATAGTCTTAGGACTGGTCATTGCCGCTACGCTCTATCAGCAATGTGGCGACATGCTGGCCGACAAAGCTGGCACAAGCACGAGTTTTGGCCGTCTGATTGCATTTGTGCTCATTGTGATAGTTGTCCCCGTTCTCTTGGGATGGATAGCCTCGCTGCTGACAACTTTCTTCAAGAAGCTTAACATCAATTTCCTCAACCGTTTACTGGGTGCGCTAATTGGCGCCGTAAGCTACGGCTTAATCCTCAGCGTTGCATTGAATCTGTATGACTTCATCAGCAGCAATGCTGGCTTCAAACCAGAAAAGCTGGACGAGCGTCCCAGCCTCTTTTACAAGGTGAAACAAGCCACCCATATTATTATCCCCGATATTATCATTGTGACTGATTCGGCCGAAGTCGCAAACGGCGCAGCCCCCAAATGCGGATTGCGTCCCGTTGTTGACAAGACAGTCGAGAAAATCAATCCATTCCATAATTCAGATGAGTGAATCCAATGAGTTTGTACGGCAAGTGGCGGAGAAGAAGTATGAATTTGGCTTCACCACTGATGTACATACAGAAATCATAGAAAAAGGCCTCAACGAAGACGTTGTGCGTCTCATCTCCCAGAAGAAAGGCGAACCAGAGTGGCTACTCCAGTTCCGCCTGGATGCCTATCGCTATTGGCTGACTCAGACACAGCCTTCATGGGCTCATGTCCATTTGCCAGAGATAGACTATCAGGCAATGTCCTACTATGCCGACCCCACAGCCAAAAGCAAAGAAGGTCCCAAAAGCCTTGACGAGATTGACCCCGAGCTGATGAAGACCTTCGACAAGCTTGGCATTCCGCTCGAAGAGAGGTTAGCTCTGTCAGGCACAGCTGTTGATGCCGTGATGGACTCCGTGTCTGTCAAAACAACCTTCAAGGAAAAATTATCCGAGAAAGGCATCATCTTCTGCTCCATTAGCGAGGCAGTCAGAGAGTACCCAGACCTTGTCAAACAATATCTTGGCAGCGTCGTTCCACCCAAAGACAACTATTTCGCCGCCCTTAACAGCGCCGTATTCTCCGATGGTTCGTTTGTTTACATCCCCAAGAACACGCGTTGCCCGATGGAACTATCCACTTACTTCCGCATCAATGCACGCAACACCGGACAGTTCGAGCGCACCCTCATCGTATGCGACGAAGGTTCTTATGTCTCCTATCTCGAAGGCTGCACCGCACCTATGCGCGACGAGAACCAGCTGCATGCCGCCATCGTCGAGATTGTGGTGATGGACAACGCAGAAGTAAAATACTCCACCGTACAGAACTGGTATCCTGGCGATGCTGAAGGACGAGGCGGAGTGTTCAACCTTGTCACCAAGCGTGGAGACCTTCGCGGAGTGAACAGCAAACTCTCGTGGACACAGGTAGAGACAGGCTCAGCCATCACATGGAAATACCCATCCTGCGTGCTGCGAGGCGATGGCAGCCAAGCCGAGTTCTACTCAGTAGCTGTCACCAACAACCACCAAGAAGCCGACACCGGTACCAAGATGATACACCTCGGACGAAACACCCGCTCAACCATCATCTCCAAAGGCATCTCGGCAGGTAAGTCGCAAAACTCCTATCGAGGACTGGTACGTGTAGGCAAGCACGCCGACGGAGCACGCAACTACTCTTCTTGCGACTCCCTCCTGCTCGGCAGCGAATGCGGCGCCCACACCTTCCCCTACATGGACATCCACAACAACACCGCCACCATAGAGCACGAAGCCACCACCTCCAAAATCAACGAAGACCAGCTCTTCTACTGCAATCAGCGCGGCATCTCCACCGAAGAGGCAGTAGGGCTCATCGTGAACGGCTACGCAAAGGAAGTCATCAACAAGCTCCCCATGGAGTTCGCCGTCGAGGCACAAAAGCTCCTAAGCGTCTCCCTCGAAGGAACCGTAGGATAATAAACAATGAATCATTGAAGAAATGCTAAAAATAGAAAATCTCCACGCCAAAGTAGGCGACAAAGAAATACTCAAAGGTGTCAGCCTCACCATCAGAGACGGTGAAATCCATGCCCTCATGGGCACCAACGGAGCAGGCAAATCCACCCTCTCCAACGTCATCGTAGGCAATCCATCCTATGAAGTCACAGCAGGCAGCATCACCTTCAACGGACAAGACCTCCTCGCCATGTCCCCCGAAGAGCGCGCCCACGCAGGCATCTTCATGTCCTTCCAAGCCCCCATCGAAATACCAGGCGTCAGCATGACCAACTTCATGCGCGCCGCCGTCAACGCACGCCGCGAGGCACAAGGCAAAGAGCCCCTCAAGTCAACCGACTTCCTCAAGCTCATGCGAGAAAAACGCAAATTGGTCGAAATAGACCAGAAGCTGATGAACCGTTCAGTCAACGAAGGCTTTTCGGGCGGTGAGCGAAAACGCAACTAAATCTTCCAGATGGCCATGCTGGAACCCACCTTCTGCATCCTCGACGAAACAGATTCTGGACTTGACGTCGATGCCCTCCGCATCGTAGCAGAAGGATTCAACAAGCTCCGCACAGCCGAAACCTCCGCCATCGTCATCACCCACTACCAGCGACTGCTCGACTACATCCGCCCCGACTTCGTTCATGTGCTCATCGACGGACACATCGTCAAAAGCGGCACAGCAGAACTCGCACAGCAGATTGAAGAACAAGGATTTGACTGGATAAAAGAAGAACTGAGATGACAAGCGAACAGCAATACATAGACCTCTACCACGAAGCCGCCACCCTCATCAAGAGCAGAAGCTGCGACGTGATGAACGCTGTGCGTGACGAGGCCTTCGACACCTTCCGCCACACAGGCTTCCCCTCCAAGAAGGTCGAGCGCTACCGATACACGGATGTCGATGCAGCCTTTGCCCCCAACTACGGCATCTCCCTATCGCCCCTCACCGTCAAGCCATCCCCCTACATATATAATATAAAGGATGCCCCCATCGACGTGACACCCTACTATCACAAGATAGCCAACTCCGCCGATGCCATCACAGCTCTCAACACCGCTCTGGCACACGATGCCCTGCTCATCTATGTGGCAAAGAATCAGCGAGCAGAAGACCCCATCGTGGTTGACAACTGGCTTCGAGGCACAGCAGCCACCATGATGAACCGCCGCATCCTCATTGTCATGGAACAAGGCGCAGCAGCCACCGTCATCATCAACGACCATGCAGCCGACAAGCAGCGATTCCTCACCACTCAGGTCATGGAGATTTTCTGCCACGACAATGCACACCTCGACCTCTACGAAATAGAAGAAACCACACCCCTCTGTTCACGATTCAGCAATGTCTATATCCACGAAGGACGCGACTGCACAGTCAAGCACAACAGCATCACCCTCCTCAACGGACAGACACGCAACCTGTGCGACGTACATCTGCGCGGCGAGAATTCCGAAATCACACTCAACGGATGCGCCATCGGCAGCGCATCGCAGCACATCGACAACAACACGCTGATTCGCCACGAAGTGCCCAACTGCACCTCTCGCCAGCTCTACAAATACGTCATAGACGACAAGGCTGTCGGAGCCTTCGCAGGCAAAATCTATGTAGAGAAAGATGCCCAGCACACCACTTCGCAAGAAACCAACGCCAACCTCTGCGCATCGCCAGAAGCACGTATGTACACACAGCCCATGCTCGAAATCTACGCCGACGACGTCAAATGCGCACATGGATCCACCACCGGCGTGATGGACGAAGCGGCACTCTTCTACATGCGCCAGCGCGGCATCCCCGAAGCTGAAGCCCGCACCCTGCTCAAGAACGCCTTCATGGGACAAGTCATCGACCAAATCAAGTCCGAACCTCTCCGCCAAAAGTTCTACGTAAAAGTAGAAAAACGCTTCCGCGGCGAGCTCGACAAATGCGACGACTGCCGACTCTGCAAATAAGCCCCATCAACCATTCATGCCCCTCAAACCATGGTACTGAATTACATCTGGATAGCATTCTTCCTATTGGCAGCCGTATGTGCTGCAATACAATGCCTTACGGGAAACACAAACATTTTCTCCGACATTGTAAACTCCACCTTCGACAACGCAAAGACCGCCTTTGAAATCTCACTTGGACTGACAGGTGTTTTGGCACTATGGATGGGAGTGATGAAGGTCGGTGAGCGAGGTGGCATGGTGAATGCCCTCTCCAAAGGACTCAGCCCCCTATTTGTCCGCCTCTTCCCCGATATACCCAAGGAACATCCTGCCACAGGCCACATCTTCATGAACATCGCGGCCAACATGCTCGGGCTCGACAACGCAGCGACCCCCTTGGGACTCAAGGCGATGGAAAGCATGCAGCAGCTCAATAAAGAAAACAATGAAAAAGCTGCCGCAATGGGGAATCTCACACCACAGCAGATAGAAGAACGCAATGCAACGGCAAGTAATCCCATGATTATGTTTCTGGTTCTGAACACATCAGGACTGACCATCATCCCAGTATCCATCATGGTTTACCGCGCCCAGATGGGTGCAATGCAGCCTACCGATGTCTTTGTGCCAATACTCCTCGCCACGCTTGCTTCCACCCTTGTTGGAATCGTAATCACAAGCATCTTCCAACGCATCAATCTGCTAAAGCCTGTACTCCTCGCCACACTCGGCGGCCTGTGTGCAATCGTAGCCGCCATCATCTGGACATTCAGTCAAATGGACAGAGCCACCATCGATACGGTCAGCACCCTGACTGCCAACGTGATACTCTTTGGCATCATCATCACCTTTATCATCGCAGCCATGTTAAAGAGAGTAAACGTTTATGAGTCTTTCATCGAAGGAGCCAAAGACGGATTCAGCACCGCTGTACGCGTCATTCCCTATCTCGTTGCCATTCTCGTTGCCATCGGCGTCTTCCGCGCCAGTGGAGGCATGGATATCCTCATGCAAGGCATCAGCTGGATAGTCGAATTATGCGGCGGCGACAGCGAATTCGTGGCAGCTCTCCCCACTGCTATCATGAAACCCCTTTCCGGTTCGGGAGCGCGCGGCATGATGGTTGACACCATGACCACCTACGGAGCCGACTCCTTTGCAGGACGCCTGTCCTGCATCTTCCAAGGTTCCACAGACACCACTTTCTACATCTTGGCCGTCTATTTCGGTTCTGTAGGCATTCGCCACACACGCCATGCAGTCACCTGTGGACTGTTGGCTGACACAGCAGGCATATTAGCCGCCATCGGAGTAGCATACCTCTTCTTTGGATAGCAGGAAAAAGAAACGCTACCAAAGATGATCATTATCCATCAACCCTCCAGAAGGCATGTCACGGCTTTCTATCAGCACTTCGACCGATGTCGCTTCTTTTTGGCTTAAGCCCACATTACGTCCTGAAACGCAAACAGGCGCAATGCTGTCAAGTTCCTGCACTTCCGCTTGGGGAACAATGTATGTTTTCCTGTCTTTTTTCATCATATCGACATGTCTATTTCTTATCTCGAACCTGGGATAAATAATTCCCATTTTGTCAAGATTCTGTTTCCTATATTTTTAGGTTACAAAAATAGCAAAAAAAATATGAATGGACAACACATCGCTTCCTTTTTCGCTGAAATACGGCATGAGACGAATTAAAATAGCCAAGAGAGAATACCTATAAAATCGGTCTGCCCCACATCGACGTGTCGATGTGGGGCACATCGATTCTATAGCTTTTCATGATTTTACTTCACAAGAATCTTAGATACTTTCCGTTGCTCATCTTAACAATCCTTCTGAGGACCTGCAACACCAGCAGGATTGTTCCCTCCTTGAGCTGAGAGGTCTTCGAATGATGGATTCTGAATGTATTCTGTCAGGTTATCACCCTTGTTGATTGCACCAGACAGGATACATTTCTGAAGAGCCGGAATCCCACGAAGGATTCTCTCTTTATTTTCCTTCCTCACTTTTATTCAGGAAGGCTTTGGCTGTGCCAAACCGGAGGTAGAAATCAATACGGACGGGGAGGTGTCGGGCATCGTCGGTGACATAGAAGCGAAGCAGTTCTTTGTCTTTGCCTTTTTCTTCGTAGTCAAGCAGGGAAAATACAAGACAGCGGTAAATATTGTCATCATTGGCTTCAAAATCTTCCTTTCCCCTGTAGATGAGGGTCTGCTCTTCCACTTTCTTGCCTGTCGCCATAGGGAAATGGATGCGCTGTCCTACAGTGTAATGGGAGGCATCGAAGGAACGGGCAAGGGAGAGGATGGAGAGCATGTCATAATTGCATTCATCTGATTCGTGATGATGCTCTGACCATTCTCCATGGCGATTGAGGAAATGCTGCTCCACATGGCTGCGTCCGTTGGGATAGGTGTACCAGACTTCATCGACTGTATAGTGCTTCCCTTCAAGAGCTCCTTTGCGGAAGTAGAGGGGCACGAGCTGGGGCGTGATGTAGGAGATGAGGGTGTCACGCATGGTGAAGAGCAGGTCGCAGCGTTTGTTGCTGGTGAAAAGCAGGTCATTACGCAAGGCTGGCTGCCCCTTATAGGTAGAATTCTTGATTGTGTAGTGCGCTGCACCACATTTCACCCAAATGAATTTCCAGTTGAAATAGAGGTCGTAGGTCAGTTTCTCGCCTGCCTTGAAGGCGGTGTTCTCTCTGGGGCACTGGGCATGGATGCTGATGCTTGTCGCGCTGATGATGAGGAGAAGAAGGATGATTTTTCTCATGCTATGGTTCGAGGAGTGTTGAATCGCTGACCACGAAGATGACGCTGTCGGCTATGGGTGTGTCTTCAGCTGGCTGCGTGGGGAGGTTGTCGGGATTGAAGGAGAGATAGAGGAATGCAAAGACGCATCCTAACACGAGGATTCCAAGCAGGAGTGTGCCGAACATCATGTAACGATTCAATCGTGTTATTTTATTGTTTTTTAAGGACATTTGAGGAATTGAGATTTGAGAATTGAGAATTAGGTGGGGCGGAGTTACTTCCTCAGTATTCTGTTGTATTCGGATTGGTCATTGAGCAATGCAATGGCTCTTTCAAACTGCACATCACTCTTGATGGCTTCTTCTATCTTTCCCGACTGGTAGTGGTAACGCTTGATGACCTCCTGTGCCATCAGCTTCAGGACTCCTTCCTTCTGTCGATCCAGCTCACGGTCGAGGTTGTGCGTGAGCTTTTTCTCCAGCGCATCGAACTCGTCTTTGGCATCGTCGTAGTAGCCTTCAAACTGAGCGGTCTTCTTGAGGTCTTGGAGACGTTTTTCACTCATACGGTCATACTTGAATCCGCTCTCCTTGACCATGCTCTTGAAATCTTCGTAATCGGCGTCAGTCAGCACAAAGTCTTTGACTGCGGGGATGGAAGGGTGCTTTTGGAAGTATCGAGTACCCCAATCTATCAGCACGTCGTCGGTGGAGAGGTAGATGAGGAGGGTGGAGACAAGGGTGTCGTTGGTGTTGTTCACGAGGGCGCCCGAAATGGCGTAGGGATAAATGGATGGACTCTGTGGGGTGTGCTGCTTCACCTCTACATCGGGCATAATGCCGCTACCTTCGGTGACCTCGCGTCCGCCTGCTGTATGGAAGATGGTTTTCAGGCTGTCGGTTTTTTCTGCTTTCTTGCCTGTGGTGCGATAGGTTTCTGCGTCTTGCCGGCGCTGCTTATAGTCGATGGCCTGAATGCAGCGTCCTGAGGGGATGTAGTATTTTGCCGTAGTCAGCTTGATGCTACCATTGTAGGGGAGTTCGCGTGGACTCTGCACAAGACCTTTCCCGAAAGTCTTGTCGCCAATGATTACTGCACGGTCGAGGTCTTGCAGAGAACCTGCCACAATTTCGGATGCGCTGGCAGAGCTGCCGTCAACAAGGATGGCGAGTGGCGTTTCGAGGTCGAGCGGTTCGTTCTGCGTGGTGTAGGCTGCACTTGCCGCACGAATCTTTCCTTTGGTTTCCAGAATCTTGATGCCTTTGGGAACGAAGAGGTTGACAATCTCGACGGCTTCGCTAAGGAGTCCGCCTCCGTTGTTGCGCAGGTCGATGATGATGCTTTCTGCTCCTTTTTCCTTGAGGGTGATGATGGCTTTACGCACGTCTTTTGAGCAGCCTTCCGTGAACTCGCTGAGGCTGATGTAGCCTGCTGTTCCTTTCAGTCCGCTGTAGGGGATGGGGGCTTTCTTGATGCTGCGGCGGGTAATCTTGAAGTCGCGGGCTTTCTTTTCGCCTGGCCGCTGAATACGGAGTACAAAGGTTGTACCAGGCTCGCCGCGCAAAAGTTCGCTGACTTCAGCGGTATTCATTCCTTTCAGTTCTTTGCCGTCAATTTGCAGCAGCACATCACCCACTTGCAGACCTGCTTCTGCTGCTGGCATGTCGGGATAGGGTTCGTGGATGATGACGGTAGAGTCTTTCCGCAGACGGATTATGGAGCCTATGCCGCCGTATTTTCCTGTTGTCATGAGCTTCAGGTCGCTCATGTCTTCTTCTGGATAATAGACTGTGTAGGGGTCTAATTCTTCCAGCATCGCATCAATGCCAGCGCGTATCACTTTATCTGCTTCCAGCGAATCGACATAGAAGAGGTCGAGCTGACGATAGATGCTGTTGAAGATGTCCAGATTCTTGGCCACCGAGAATTGGTGCTCTGTCTGTGCCCATGCTGATGTCCATGCCAGCACGGAAAGCAATATGAGAAGTTTCTTTTTCATGGATATGCTGATTTTCTTGCAAAGATAGGGAATTTAATTAGGTAAAGAGGAATGAGTGATGGGGAATTTTGACATTCAGGTGATTTTTTCACGAAATTAAACAATTAAAAAACAACATCCTATCCCTAATTCCTAATTCTTTCTTACCTTTGCAATATGGAGAAGAAGGAACTGGACAGACTTATAAGACGCTACTACCAGTATCTGAAACTGGAAAAGGGCTGTTCGCCCAACACAATTGACGCCTATATGCGTGACCTTGACAAATTCCTGAGATTTGCCAAAGATGAGGGGAAGGATTTGATGAATGTGCAGCTGGAAGACTTGCACCAATTCTCTTCGCTTATGATTGACATAGGCATTCATCCTGTCTCGCTATCGCGAATCTTGTCGGGCGTCAGGAGTTTCTTCCACTTTCTGGTGATTGGCGATGTGCTCAGTGCCAATCCTACTGAACTGCTGGAGTTTCCCAAGAAGCCCCAGCATCTGCCAGACGTGCTGTCGGTTGAGGAGATTGACACCATAGAATCGATGATTGACTTGAGCCAACCTGAAGGGCAGCGCAACAAGGCTATCATCGAGACGCTATTCAGTTGCGGCCTGCGAGTCAGCGAGCTGGTCAATCTGAAAATCAGCAATATGTATCTTGACGAAGGGTTTATCAAGGTTGAGGGAAAGGGGTTAAAGCAGCGACTTGTACCGATTTCAGAAAAGGCTATCCACGAAATAAAGCTCTACAAGCTTGACCGCAACCGTTTGCTTATCCCTGCCGAGCACCAAGACTTCCTGTTCATCAGCCATCGCCGCAAGAAACCGCTGACGCGTGTCATGGTCTTCCTGATGATTAAGGAACTCGTGGCTAAAGCTGGCATTCATAAGGCCGTGTCACCTCACACATTTCGCCACTCATTTGCCACATCGCTGCTCGAAGGAGGCGCAAACCTGCGTGCTATCCAAGCCATGCTGGGGCATGAATCCATTGCCACTACACAGATTTACACCCACATCGACACAACTCATCTCCGTCAGGAAATTTTAGAGCACCATCCACGAAATATGAAAAAGTGATGCCGGAGGATTAATCCTGCATCACTTTCTTTTCAATTCCTTTTGCCACTGCCCATGCCGTTGTCCATGCTGCATGAAAATTGAAACCGCCTGTCACTCCATCAATGTCGAGCACTTCACCTGCATAGAAGAGATTGGGATGAGCCTTCGACTCTAAAGTGTGCTTGTCAACGCTGTCGAGCGGAATTCCGCCGCAAGTGACAAACTCATCCTTGTACTGGCCACGACCGTCGATGAGATAGGCATCGTTTGTGAGCAGTTCGACAAGACGATTCAGATTCTTTTTGCCTAATTCACCGCATCTTTTCCCCTGCAACCCCACCTTGCCGAGCAGATATGTCCACAGACGCGATTGAAGATTGTAGGGATGGACATTATCGATGAGTTTCTGTGCATTCTGCCCTGTCAAATCCGCCATGTAAGCATGTACAATTTCGGCATTGCTTTCGCCCGTCCAGTTGACCAGCAGAGGCGACCGATAATGACATTCTGCCAAATGTCGAGCTGCATGGCTGGAAAGTTTCAGAATGGCAGGACCGCTCACTCCCCAATGGGTGACGAGGAGAGGTCCTCGTGTACGGAATTTCGTTCCAGGAATGCAGACAATAGCGTCTTCCACGACAGTTCCCATGAGGGCGGTCAGCGAAGAGTCATTGATGCTGAAAGTAAACAAACTGGGCACACAACCTTCTCCCTTCGGCATGCCGCCTATCGTAACTGCCACAAAATCATATTCGTCAAAGAGCTTTTCTGGATTGTCTATCTTCATTCCAAGACGCAACTGAACCCCATGCCGTTCCGCTTCACCAAGGAAACAGGAAATGATAGCCTGACTGTCTTGAGCAGCAGGAAACACACACTGGTCATCTTGCACGACCAATGGCACACCATGGCTCTCAAACCACCGATAGGCATCTAGTGGCCCAAACTGCTTGAAAAGCCGCTTCAGGAGATTTGCACCTCGAGGATAAACTTGCTTGAGGTCGGTCACATCAGCAAAGGTGTTAGTGCAATTGCATCGCCCGCCACCAGAAATCTTCACCTTCGACAACACCTTGTGCTGCTGCTCGAAAATGACCACTTCCAATTCGGGCATCAATTCTTTCGCATTTATTGCCAGAAAGAAACCTGCTGCACCGCCACCTATGACTGCGAGTTTCATTGAATTTTCTTTGCTCTTTCTAATGCTTCGTTGATATGAGGACAAACATTTTCCTCACCTATAAGTTCAAAGAAACCATTCTTGGCAAGAAGTCCGCGCACATAGTCGTTGACGCCCGAAAGGATGATTTTGATGTTTTCCTTTTTCGACATTTCAATCAGATTAGTCAAGTTGTGCATACCGGTAGAGTCGATGAAAGGTACTTTTCGCATACGGATGATACGCACTTTGGGACGCTCCTTCATCCGTGCCATCACTTCCTCAAACTTGTTGGCGATGCCGAAGAAATAAGGACCATTGATTTCATACACTTCCACATTCTCTGGAATAGCCAAGTGTTCTATACCCGCATTGTCTGCCAAATCTGTCTCTGCAGCAGGGTCAATCTCGTCATTATCAGTAAGTACGCTGACCTGCGTTGTCTCAGCCATGCGGCGCATGCAGAGCAGACAAGCAATGACCAGTCCCACCTCAATAGCAATAGTCAGGTCGAAAATGACCGTCAGGATGAAAGTCATCCACAACACAAATGTATCGCTCTTGGGGTTGTGAATCATCTCTCGTATGGTGCGCCATCCGCTCATGTTATAGCTGACAACCACCAGTACGCCTGCCAAGCAAGCCATCGGTATGTACTTTGCGTAAGGCATCAGGAAAAAGTAGATGAGCAACAGCACGACAGCGTGAACTATGCCCGCCACAGGAGTCTTTCCCCCGTTGTTGATGTTTGTCATCGTTCGTGCAATAGCACCGGTAGCGGGAATGCCGCCAAACATCGGACACAGCACATTGGCAATTCCCTGACCTATCAATTCCTGATTAGAATTGTGCTTATGACCAATGATGCCATCAGCCACAGTGGCAGAAAGGAGACTCTCAATGGCACCAAGCACAGCAATAGTGATTGCAGGAGAAATCAGTTCTTTCACACTCTCCCAACTCAATGCAGGCATTTCCGCATCAGGCACCGACGGGTTAATGCTGAAACGGTCGCCGATGGTGTCCACGTGAATGCCCAGATAGTTATTCATGACAATGCCCACAACCGTCATGACCACAATGGCAACCAACGAACCCGGCACCTTCCTGCTGACCAGCGGCATAGCAGCAATGATAGCGACAGAGAGCAATCCCACCGCAGCTGTAGCCCAATCTATCGTATTGAAATTCTGGAAATAGCAAATCCATTTCTCGATAAAATCGGCAGGCACGCTTCCTTCAATGTGCAGTCCCAGCAAATCCTTTATCTGAGTAGAGAAAATGGTCAATGCAATACCGCTCGTAAAGCCCACAATGATAGGATAAGGAATGTAGCGTATAATCGCGCCCAACCGGAGCACACCCAACAGAATCAAGAAGCCACCTGCCAACACCGTAGCAATGGCAAGTCCTGTAAATCCATACTGCTGAATGATTCCGTAGATGATAATGATGAAGGCGCCCGTCGGGCCACCAATCTGCACACGGCTGCCACCAAAGGCACTGATGGCGAAACCTGCGATGATGGCAGTGAGAATACCCTTCTCGGGTGATACGCCCGAGGCAATGCCAAAGGCAATGGCAAGAGGCAATGCCACAATGCCCACAATGATGCCAGCCATCAGGTCTGCCATGAACTTCTGCTTGCTGTAGTTCCTAAGCGTATAGTACAACTCTGGCTTAGAAAGATGAATCTTCTTCATAATAAATACCTAAAATCTTTTTTACTTTTTACCTATTGCTCTGAAAACAAACCCTATATGACAAGCTATCGTCATCAAGAGTCCGTAATGTTTCGCCATAATTCTGAACCTTTCCATGAGCGAAGCCCGATGATTGGCCGTTGTCATGCCTTCGCTCAGATAGTCTGTCAGCGTCTCTCTCACATACACATTCCTCTTCCCTGTCCTTTCACCTTCTTTCATGCACCGGACACACCAGTCAAAATCCGCTGAAAACCTGTATCTTAAATCATATTGCTGCGCTATCTCCCTGCACACATAGAAAGACTGGTGGCACACCAGCATGCCTGCACGGAACGAACGCCACGTCAGTGCCTCGGGCGGTGTCAGACGCCGCACACGGAGAAACCTCCCCTCATCATCCACAATATTCGTGTCGCCATACACAACACCTACCTCTTCAGCACCTCCCTTCGCCTCCACAGCCTCCACAAGATGAGCTATCGCATCCCTGCTGTGCAACCGGTCCCCAGCATTCAGAAAACACAAGAAATCCCCCGTAGCACAACGCAAGCCCTTGTTCATCGCATCGTAAAGTCCCATGTCAGGCTCACTCACCACCACAGCAGGCGCATAACGCTTCACCAGCTCCACCGTTCGGTCTTTCGAAGCACCATCAATCACGATGTGCTCAATGTCGGCATAACGCTGCTGCGCCACACTCTCCATCGTGCGCTCCACCGTCGCCTCCGCATTGTATGTTACCGTGATGATGCTAATTTTCATACACTTCCATATATTTACGAGCCACAGCACTCTCGCTGTACGTGTCCATCACCTTCCTCCGCGCACACTCACTCAGCCTGTCATAGTCAGCATTCAGCGCCCACACGATGCCATCAGCAAAATCCCCCGCATCCTTGTATTCAGCCACATAGCCATTCTCCCGATGGTCAATCATTTCAGGAATGCCGCCCACCCTGAAACCAACACACGGCGTGCCACACGCCATCGACTCCATGATCGTGTTGGGCAGATTGTCCTGCAACGACGGAGTCACATACAAGTCCACCGCATTATACAGCTGCACCATCCGCTTCGGGTCGCTCACATAGCTCACCGAAAACATTCGGAACGGCACCTTGCTGCGCACACGGTCAGCGTCACCGCCCACAACCACCAGCGCCACCTTCTTCGCCAGCTGCTCGTCACGCTGCTTCATCAGCTGCAATGCCTCCGCCAGCAAGTCAAAGCCCTTCCGCTCATCCGTAATGCGCTGACAGCCAAACAGCAGCAGATACATATCCTTCGGCAGGCATAGCTCCTCCCTTGACTGCATCTTGTCCCTCACACAGAAAAAGTCCGTATCAATTGCATTCGGAATATCCACAACACGCAATCCCCTTGCCAGACTCGATTTCCTCGCCATGTCAGCCATCCATCGGCTGCACCCCACAAACGTGATGCGCGCACCGCTATAAATCTGCTGCTTCCGCAAGAACACACGCTGCGACAAGTCGCCCAGCAAACCTCCACCCAGCAAGCCGCACTCTCTGCACACATCCATATACTTCACACAGTCGCCCGAATAATGGCACACCCCCGTGAAATACCACTGGTCGTGCAGCGTCACCACCACCTTCTTGCCCGAGCGCACCACCCTCTCCAGCGTATTCAGCGAAACAAACCCCTGATTTATCCAATGCAGATGCACCACATCCGCCCTTTCAAACTCAGGATGCTTCACAATGTCAAAGCCAATGTTGGCGATGTCAACCTGAAACAGACCCTTCCGGCTGAAGTTGTTGGCAACAAAAATGCACAGCCTCTCCCACAGGAACTTGAAAGGCTGCGTCCAGCTCGACCCCACCGACAGCACCGTCAGGCGGTCAGTCTGCTTGTCACGCACCAGCATCTTCGCCTTCACCCCGTTCCTCCTCAACGCCTGCATCAGACGGCTGGCAGCAATGGCAGCACCGCCAATGCACTCAGATGTATTGACTATCAGAACCCGCATATCACTCTTGCGATTTTATAATCTTTCCAAAAAACTGTACAAAGTTAAACAATATAATCCACAACCGCAAAACACCGCCCAGTCAATTGTCAATTCGTCAATTTTTCAATTCGCTAAATTGTCAATTGTCAATTAACAATTATCAATTCGTTAATTTTTCAGAAAAAAATGAGCAGAAAACATGAAACATTCAAAAAAAAGCCCTACCTTTGCCACCGCTTTCCCACAAGAAAGCAAAAGACTGCTTCAGTAGCTCAGTTGGTTAGAGCACATGACTGTTAATCATGGGGTCGTTGGTTCAAGCCCATCCTGAAGCGCAAAAAAAGAGGGATGATTCTCTCTTTTTTTTGTTGTCGGCTGTTATATTAACGTAAGCTCGACGAATTCGCACAAAGCATGCCGTTCCCTGCGTGTCCACCGTTCGCATAATATTTAAAACACCGTGTTTGAAATATTTCGTAGGCGGTGTTTGAAATATTATGCGAACGGTGGATGCTGAAACAACGGGAATCTTATTTTTGTTCAAATCGATTCATGCGCTTTCAATTCGTCGAATTCACGTTAAATAAAAAGTCGAATCTTGGCTGTATTTATTGCAGAAGTTCCCTTTCTCACATTTTCTGTGATTTCAGTGTTTCTGCGAGAAAATCAAATATCCCGATTACAAATATACATGGTTTTGAAGGAATGGCAATGAAAGAGGTGTGGACATTTTTGTTTTTCCGTAAGCCACTATGAATAAGAGGATTAGGTATTAAAACTCATAAAGAAACGACAAGGGAGGTGTGGACAACTCATCATTTTTTGTACATTTTTTCCGATTAGCCGACACCTGGATGGGTAAATTTCTTTTTTCAGCAGAAATAATGATTCAACTTTCTGAGAAGTTAAGAAGTCAGAAGTTAAAAAGTAGTTAAGTAGTTAAGCCAATACCTGGAGTCGGCAGGCTATGTCTGAAAGAACAAACGGCTTAACTTCTGTCCGCAGGACGAGCGTAGCGATAACTACTTAACTACAAAGTTCTGAAGAAGCTAAGAAGTCAGAAGTTAAGCCGATACCTGATGCCCCAAGCCATGTCCGAAAATCCAACAGCACAACATCCGTCCCCTAACTTCCCTTAACTCCTTTCAAAATAGCTCCTTAACTACAAAAATTTAAATAGCTGCTAATTTGTCGGACTCCCGTTAAATTATTTCTTCCAGAATCCGCGTGTGCAGAGGATGGCGATGGGGAAAATTTCGAGACGGCCTATGAGCATGAGGATGGAGCAGACGAACTTGGCGAAGGGGTTGAGTATGGCCCATGAGTTGACGGGTCCGTAATACCCCATGCCGGGACCGACGTTGCTGATGCTTGACATGGCTATGCCAAAGGCTTCATAGTAATCGAAATCGGGATGCACATCATTGGGGGAGACTCCACTTAGGGCGAGGAGGAATGCGCCAAGGAAGAGGGCGCAGACGAAGAGTGCCATGAATCCCAGAAGGGTCTGTACAATATTGGCCGAGACAATGTTGTCGTTGATTCTCACGGGGATGACTGCACGGGGATGGAGGATGCGGGTGAATTCATTTTTCAGCACTCGATAGATGATGCTCAAACGTATGCACTTGACTCCGCCGCTGGTGCTGCCGGAACAGGCTCCTGCAAACATGACGAAGAGGAGGACGGGCATGAGCTGAACGGGCCAGAGAGTGTAATCGACGGTGGCAAGTCCTGTGGTGGTCTGCAAGGAGATGACGGTGAAGAGGCTCTGCCGCAGCGAGTACTCTATGCCATGCGCAGGGTCTTCTATTATCAGCACAATGGCACAGATGAACGATGCGCCCAGGGCGATGATGAGGTAGGTGCGCAGTTCTATGTCTATGAAGAACTTTCTGATTTTGCCTTTGAGGATGGTATAATATATTAATGTGTAGTTGACTCCCGATGCGAACATGAAGAAGATGAGCACGTATTCGATGGCTGGAGAGTGGTAGTAGTCGCCCAGAAGGGCTGAATGCGTGCCATATCCTCCTGTTGCCGTTGTGCAGAGGGAGTAGTTGACGGCATCGAACATGGGCATTCCGCAGGCGGTCAACGAGAGGATGCAGAGCAGGGTGAGGGCAATATAGACTCCGCCTATCCAGCGGACTGCGATGGAGATGCGCGGATGCACCTTGTCGTGCATGGGTCCTGTGGATTCTGCGGCAAAGAGCTTGACTTCTCCTATGCCGAAGGCTGGCAGTATGGCTATGGTAAAGAATACAATTCCTATACCGCCTATCCATTGGGTGAGGCTTCGCCAGAAGAGGATGCCGCGAGGCATGGTGTCCAGATTGTCTATGATGGTTGCGCCTGTGCTGGTAAATCCTGACATCGCCTCGAAAAATGCGCTGGCTACATCTGGCACATGATTGCCGAGCAGGAATGGGAGCATGCCGATAAGGGTGAAAACAATCCAGATGGAGGAGACGACGATGTAGCCATCTTTGCGTCCCATCGTTTTGCCGGCATTTCGGCCCAGCAACACGCACACGCCTCCCATGAACAGGGCTATCAGGACGGGCAGGGCGAACTCTTTCGTCCCCTCATCGTATATCCAGCTGACGAACTGGCACAGGGTCAGGAGTCCTGCCTCGACGAAGAGGAGGAATCCCATGATGCGTGCTATGAGTCTCCAGTTGAGCATTTAACGAATTGAGAATTGATAATTGAAAATTGGGTTTGACGGCGGGGCGGTTGTGCGGTGGACGGTTGACCGAAAGACCTGAAACCGTTCTGCGCAGCGACCTGATGACCGTTGGTAGATAATCGGGGGCTTTTCTTTACTTAAAAAACTTGTCTAACAATTTCAATGTGTTGCCGATACAGAACACAACGACCTTGTCGCCTGCCTGAAGCTGTGTCTGACCATTCACGAGCATGGATTTTCCTTCACGGGACATTCCTCCGATGTTCACGCCTCTCGGGAAGTTTAGCTCCATGACTTTCTTCTTGGTGACTTTTGAACCTGACTTGACGATGAATTCTGCCACATCAGCATTGCCAATGGCAAGCATCTTCACGTTGTCAACATCTCCTTTCAGCAGCATGCGGTAGATGTGGCTGGCGGCAATAATCTTCTTGTTGATGATGGTGCCGATGTCAAGATCATTTGCCATATCGAAATAGTCGAGATTCTCCACCTGCGCTATCGTCTTGCGGATGCCTCTTCTGCGTGCTGCCACACAGGCAAGTATGTTCTGCTGGTCGTTGTCAGTCAATGCAATAAGAGCCTCAGTATTGCCATAGCCTTCATCATTCAGCAGATCCATGTCGTAGCCTTCACCCTCGAGAATCATGGTCTTTGGAGAAACAAGCGAGAGCAATTTCTCTATGCGCTTGGGGTCTGGCTCAACCATTTTCACGCCATGGTGCATCGCATTCAGTTTCCAGCTCGCACGCACAGACAGTTTTCCACCGCCAATGAGCAGGCTGTTTTCCACCGCCGGATAATCATCTTTTCCCGTCAAATGGCGGATTTCCTCGAGATTTTCCTTGGTGGTCATGAAGAAGACCAGGTCGCGAGGAAGAATCTTCTCGTCTCCGTGTGGGCTGATTGTCTCGCTGTTTCGCTTGATGGCCACCACATGGAAGTTATGTCCATGCTTCATGCCGATTTCCTTCAATGTATATCCCACCAGCTGATTGTCCTTATTGCTGATTTCCTTGTCATAAATGGGATGTGCGTCGTGCATTTTCACGCTCAGCAGCAGCAATTCTCCTGCATTGAATTCCCAAAGCTGACGCACCCAGCTATAACGCGAACTCGCTGCAATATCTTCGGCAGCCAGCAGTTCGGGATAAATCAGCGACTCTATGCCCATGCGCTTGAACAATTCCAGATTTTCGGGCTTCATGTACTCATAGTTATCCACCCTCGCCACACTCTTCTTCGCTCCCAGCTGCTTGGCAAGCATCGCACAGATGAGATTCTCGCTTTCGTTAGGAGTGACGGCAATGAAAAGGTCTGCACGATTCACTTCGGCATCCTTCAGCCCCTGAATAGACGAGGGCTGCCTCACCAGCGCCATAATGTCCAAGTCGTTGCTCAACCGATGCAGCCTGCTTTCGTCTGCATCAATCAGCACCACGTCCTGATGGTCGTTCGAGAGCATCCTTGCCAGATGCGTCCCCACGGCTCCTGCTCCTGCAATCACAATCTTCATGACAGTATTTCTGCTATGCTCTTGGCATCCATGTGACAGGCGTGTCTCAGCTCAGCAACGGTGCCATGTGTGACAAACTCGTCGGGAATACCAATGCGTTTCACTTCTATCTGATAGCCATGCTCGGCAAAGAACTCCAGCACTGCACTGCCTAATCCACCAGCCAATGAGCCATCTTCCACTGTTACGACCTTCTTGAAACTCCGTCCTACTTCATGCAGCAAATCCTCATCTATCGGTTTCAAGAAACGCATATCGTAGTGGGCTATGTTCAACGGCGCTTCCGGATGTGCACGCAATGATTCCAATTCCGCTATTGCTATGGCTTTCTGCGCTTCAATGCCAATAGGTCCAAGGCTCAGCACGGCTATGCCTTCACCTTCCTTCAACTTGCGTCCCTTGCCCACAGGGAGTTCCTCGAAATCACATTTCCAATCTACGGTATTGCCGCTGCCGCGAGGGTAGCGAATCACGAAAGTTCCCTTCTCTGGCAGCTGTGCCGTGTACATCATGTTGCGCAACTCTGGTTCATTCAGCGGCGAAGCAATTGTCAGGTTTGGTATCGGACGCAGAAATGCAAGGTCGTATGCGCCATGATGAGTTGAGCCATCCTCGCCCACTAAACCTGCCCGGTCAAGGCATAGCACCATATTGAGGCGCATGGTTGCTGCATCATGTATGATATTGTCGTATGCCCTCTGCATGAACGACGAATAGATGTTGCAGAATGGCATCAAGCCGTCTTTTGCCAAACCTCCCGAAAATGTCACGGCATGCCCTTCTGCGATGCCCACGTCAAACACGCGAGTCGGCAACGCATTCATCATGATGTTCATCGAGCATCCTGTAGGCATAGCGGGGGTTACTCCCACTATATTGGGATTCTGCTGCGCCAGTTCGAGCAGCGTATGTCCAAACACATCCTGAAACTTCGGTGGACACGGCTTGCCGTCGTTAGAGTCGAGACGTTCGCCCGACTCGTAGTCGAACTTCCCGGGAGCATGCCATACAGTCGCATTCTCCTCAGCAGGTGCATAGCCTTTTCCCTT
Source organism: Bacteroidaceae bacterium (assembly GCA_017507385.1). GTDB lineage: Bacteria > Bacteroidota > Bacteroidia > Bacteroidales > Bacteroidaceae > Minthosoma. Next base: position 42,380 of record JAFWAX010000036.1, read on the forward strand.
CTTGGTGTGAATGTGCAGGATTTTAGGTCCCTGCATGTCTTTGATGGCAGTCAGAGTGCGCACCAGTTCCACAACGTCGTTGCCCTCCGTCGGCCCGAAGTAGCGGATGTCCATTCCCTCAAAGATATTCTGCTGTCGAGTGAGCACAGACTTCACGCTGTTGTTGAAACGGATGATACCCTTGCGCCGCTTCTCGTTCAGGATGCCCCAATCGAAAAGCTTGCGGGATATTTTATAGCGAATGTTATTGTAAGTCGAGTTTGTGGTGAGCTGCAACAAATATTGTCTCATACCTCCCACACTGTTGTCTATAGACATGTTGTTGTCGTTCAGTACAATCAGCATGTCATTCGGAGTGCTCGCTGTATTGTTGATGCCCTCAAAAGCCAATCCGCCGCTCAACGCTCCATCCCCTATCACCGCAACCACTTTTCTTTTCTCACCTTTCAATTTAGCAGCCACAGCCATGCCTAAGGCTGCCGAGATAGAGTTGCTGGCATGTCCGCAGCAGAATGTGTCGTACTCGCTTTCGTCTGGATGAGGGAAAGGCTTGAGGCCGTTGAACTTGCGATTCGTGCAGAACTTGTCACGCCTGCCTGTCAGAATCTTGTGACCGTATGCCTGATGCCCCACATCCCACACAATCCTGTCATTAGGTGTGTCAAATACATAATGCAAGGCGACTGTCAGTTCCACCACGCCCAAGCTTGATGCAAGATGTCCCGGATTGATAGAAAGTTCTTCAATGATGTCTCGCCGCAGCTCGTCACACACAGCAGGCAACTCTTCCACTTCCAGCTTGCGGAGGTTTTCGGGATAGTCAATTCTTGTCAAATATTTGTATTCACTTTTATCTCCCATAGATTGACATAAGTCGGGAACGTCAGCTTGAAAAAAAGGAAAGCTCCCCGTTGATTTTCTCGCATTATTGTCCCTTGATACTTCAAAAGAATATGCAAAATTAAGCATTTTTTCTCAAGATGTACCAAAAAAGGCGAAAATCTTTGTTTTCATTCTCCTTTTGGGTCAAAATGTACAAAAGGGTGTCCCATTGACTGCATTTTTGTGCATATTGTTTGTTTTTTTAACAAAACTTCATAACTTTGCGACGTTTTCAGATGGAGGGGATTCCGAAAAACTCCATGCTGAAAGTAAAAATCTAACAAATCTAACAGAGTAGGATTTATTAATTCTTTTAAAAACTATTATGAAAAAAATTATTCTTTCTGCACTTGTGGCAATTGTGTCTCTCACAGCAAACGCTCAGTTCTGGGCTGGAGGTCAAGTAGGTTTCAATACATCAAAGACTACCATTGACGGAAATGAACTAGACAAAGCTAACACATTCACTCTCATTCCTGAAATAGGTTACAAGCTCAACGACAATTGGGACATCGCAGTAGCCATTGGATATGCACACCAAAGCGGAAAAGGCATGTCAAGCGTCAACGGATTGGCTATCAACCCATACGCTCGCTATACGTTTGCTAAGTGCGGCGATGTTTCTTTCTTCGCTGACGGCGGTTTCATCTACGCATTCAGACACGAAAGTGGAGTGGAAGATAACACCAATACATGGGGAATCTCTATCAAGCCAGGTCTTTCTTATGCCATCAGCGAAAAAATTTCTCTCGTTGCACACGTTGGAAATCTCGGATGGTCTTTCGCAAAGCAGGGTGATGTCAAGACTAACGAATTCGACATCAACGTGACTAACGCTATCACATTCGGAGCATACGTAAGCTTCTAATTATCAAAATATAAATCAGCAAAAGGGTCGGCATGCCGACCCTTTTGCATAATATGCAGTTAACCGTACCCTCAAATGCGGGTTATGAGAGAAAAACAAATCACCATGTTCACGTTGGCAAACGCTGCTGAGCTGCATGAGCAACACACGACAATCAACCCAAACATTCCCCTTCCGACTTAATTTTGTCAGAATGAAGCAATTTGTCAGTCCTTGCCACCGATATGTCAGCTAAAAGTTGTATCTTTGTCGCCAAAAACATAAAATACAGATTATGGAAAAGAAGCTATTCAAGAGAACAACCGTAACAGCAGCGCTCCCCTACGCCAACGGTCCTGTACACATAGGGCATCTCGCCGGCGTATATGTACCTGCTGACATATATGTGCGCTACCTTCGTCTGAAAGGCCGCGAAGTGATGTTTGTGTGCGGAAGCGACGAGCACGGCGTGCCCGTGACCATCCGCGCCAAGAAGGAAGGATGCACCGTACAGGATGTGGTGGACCGCTACCACGGCATTATCAAAAAGTCCTTCGCTGATTTCGGTATCAGCTTCGACATCTACAACCGCACCACAAGCAAGACACACCACCAATTTGCAGCAGACTTCTTCAAGAAACTCTACGATGAGGGGAAATTTGTGGAAATCATTTCCGAGCAGTTCTACGACGAGGAGACCAAGCAGTTCCTGACCGACCGCAACATCAAGGGCGAATGCCCACGCTGCCACGCAGAAGGTGCATACGGCGACCAGTGCGAGAAGTGCGGTGCAACCCTTTCGCCCGAGGAACTCATCAACCCAGTCAATGCCATCAACGGAAATGCCCTCGTGAAAAAGCAGACCAAACACTGGTACCTTCCACTCGACCAATATCAGGGCTGGCTGGAAGACTGGATTCTGAAAAGCCACCCGGAATGGCGCAGCAATGTGTACGGACAGTGCAAGTCATGGCTCGACAGCGGCTTGAAGCCTCGCGCCGTAACACGCGACCTCGACTGGGGCATCCCAGTTCCTGTAGAAGGAGCTGAGGGAAAAGTCCTGTATGTGTGGTTCGACGCTCCAATCGGCTATGTGTCAAACACGAAAGACCTTTGCGAAAGCGCACCGGAAAAATGGGGCACATGGCAAAAGTGGTGGCAGGACGAAGACACTCGATTGGTACATTTCATCGGCAAAGACAACATCGTCTTCCACTGCATCGTTTTCCCTTCCATGCTGAAAGCACATGGCGACTACATCCTGCCCGACAACGTGCCAGCCAACGAGTTCCTGAACTTGGAAGGCAACAAAATATCAACTTCAAAGAACTATGCGGTATGGCTGAACGAATACTTGGAAGAAATGCCAGACCGCAAAGACGAGCTCCGCTATGTGCTGACAGCGAACGCTCCCGAGACCAAAGACAACGATTTCACATGGGCTGATTTTCAGGCACGCTGCAATAATGAGCTGGTTGCCGTATATGGCAACTTCGTCAACCGCGCCTTGCAGCTCACCCAGAAGTATTACGAAGGTATTGTACCACCATGTGGCGAACTGACAGAAGGCGACAAAGCAACGCTGGCAGAATTTGCATCCGTGAAAGACAATCTGGAAAACCTCATTGAGAACTTCAAGTTCCGTGAAGCTCAGAAAGAGGCGATGAATCTGGCACGCATCGGCAACAAGTACATTGCAGACGAGGAACCTTGGAAAGTTATCAAGACAGACCCGGAACGTGTGAAGACCATCATCTATATTTCGCTGCAACTCACTGCGAATCTGGCCATTGCGTTCGAGCCATTCCTGCCATTCTCTTCAGCAAGACTTCGCGAAATGATTTGTATGAAGGAACTGGACTGGGAAGACTTGGGCAAAACAGACCTCCTGCCAGCAGGCAAGCAACTGGCAAAGCCAAGTCTGCTGTTCTCAAAAATAGAAGATGAGACCATTAAATTCCAGATGGACAAACTGGAAGCAACCATCAAGGCCAACGAGGCTGCCAATGCAGAAGTTGCCCCTGTGAAGGAAACCGTAGCGTTCGACGACTTTACAAAGCTTGACATCCGCGTAGCAACCGTGCAGGAATGCGAACGCGTTCCGAAGATGAAAAAGCTGCTCAAATTCAAGCTTGACGATGGAACCCCACAAGGACGTACCATCGTGAGCGGCATCGCTCAATGGTATGAACCCGAGCAGCTTGTAGGCAAGCAAGTGCTCTTCATCGCCAACCTGGCACCACGCGAGTTCAAGAATGGACTCGTCAGCGAAGGAATGATACTCTCGGCCGAGAACTACGATGGAAGCATCAGCGTCACCACTGTAGAAAAGCCTGTCAAAGGCGGAAGCCAAGTAGGATAACCTGATCCACATAATCCTTTCCCATGATTCGCCTCACGATATTACTTGTCTGTGCAACCTTAGCCGTCTCAGCACTGCTTATTTGGTGCATCAGCCGCTGGAACACTTGGTTCGGCAACCAAGAAGAAGAGCCATACTGCAATTCTACAATGCCAGAGAGAATCATGCTCACATTTGGCGATAGCTGCGAATGGAACAGGAATATCAGCTGGACATGTGGAGAAACTGTCTCGCCAGCCTTCGTGGAACTCACGGACAGAGAGACAAATCAAACACAGCGCATCAATGCCTACGGAGAAGTATTCAAGTCCAGAAGCGGGAAAGCTGCCTATTATGTGGCTCGACTAAGAAATCTGGAAGACGGACACTCATATCGCTACCGTGTATGCACAGGAGACAAGCATTCCGACTGGTACGGCTTCTGTCTGCAACCCCTTGAAGAGCAGTCGTTTTCCTTTATCTACATTGGTGATGTTCAAGACACATTGGGTGGAATCACAAATCAAATTCTCCGCAAGACACTCGCAAGCAACCCCGACATAAATTTCCTCGTATGTGGCGGCGACTTGGTTGAGCAACCTACTCATACTTACTGGAATGAAGCTTTCCAGAGCATGGATTCCATCAGACAGAAAATACCGATACTCACTGTGACTGGCAACCACGACTACCTGAAAGGAATCATCGGCACACTTGAACGCCGTTTCTCGCTCACACACTCCTACTATCTCGACTCGATGGAGGGAGAAAACCAGGTATTCACCATCCGCTACAAAGATGCGCAGCTATTCTGTTTGGACAGCAACCGCGAATTCTTCTACTTACTGACACAACGCCAATGGCTTGAGAAGAAACTGGAGGCAAGCAAAGCCAAATGGAAAGTAGTCGTCTTGCACCATCCGCTTTACTCCATACAAGGAAAATGTAACAACCTGATACAGAGGTGGATGTTTGACGGGCTGATCAGAGAGCACAAAGTGGATGCCGTACTGCAGGGACATGAGCATGCTTATGCCCGAATGACGAACCATCTGGACAACGGGACGCCTACAACGCCCATTTACACGGTCAGCCATTGCTCGCCCAAGAACTACCGCATCGAGTTTGATGAGCTGTTCGACAGGTTCGGTTCGGGCAGCCGCTACTATCAGAAACTGCGTACTGCAGGCGACACCCTGTTCATCACTGCTGTAGATGCCTGCACACAAACGCTTTACGACTCGCTGTTCATCGTCAAGAACAGCCAAGCGACAAGGCTGACTGACGCAGCAAGGAGACTGCCAGAAACCATCCGATTCACTCCCACTCCTGGCAACAAGAAAGACGCAGCCTTCGCTAAGCGCATAGAAGAGTATAAACGCCGACGCCATGCCGTCAACAGATAAAATCCCATGACAATGAAGCGCATTCAACTACAAAAGTCATTCTTTACAAGCCCCATTGCTTTCGGCTTTAACCTCTTGCTCGTCTATATCGTTTATGGCCTATGCAGGCTTGCCTATCTCTTCGAAAACTGGTCTGTCCTGTCGGAAGGATTCGACAAACTCTCTTTCTGGGAAGCATTCAAGGGATGCTGGATGTTTGACACTTCTGCCATCCTTTACACCAATGCCCTGTATGCCATCTTGATGCTCCTTCCGCTGCATGTGAAGGAAACAGACTGGTGGCAGAACATGGCAAAATGGATTTACATCACCATCAACTCGCTGTGCATCATCGCCAACCTTACCGATGCTGTTTACTTCCAGTACACTGGCCGCCGCACCACCACCTCCGTCTTTCAGGAATTCAGCAACGAGGGCAACATCGCTGACATCATGGGAGTTGAGGCATTCCGCCACTGGTATCTCGTCTTGACAGGCATCGTTTTAATAGCAGGACTCATCACACTATATGCCAAGCCGGCAGGAGAATTCAAGCTCCACACGCTCAAAGACCGCCTCGTGTACTACATCACGCAGTTTGTCTGTTTCGGACTCTATATTCCGATCACCATCTGTGGAATGCGCGGAGGAGCAACCACAGCCGTCCGCCCCATCACATTGAGCAACGCCAACCAGTACGTCAACCGACCGGCAGAAGCTGCTCTCATCCTGAATACACCCTTCTCCCTGATTCGCTCCATCAACAAGAGCGTCTTCGTTGACCCCAAGTTCTTTCCCCGCGAAGAACTTGACAAGCTGTACAGTCCCATACACACTCCGGCAGACAGCATCATTGCCAACCCCAAGAATGTCGTAGTGCTCATCATGGAAAGCTACGGAAAAGAATACATCGGCAGCTACAACGACACGCTACAAGGCGGCAGATACAAAGGTTACACCCCCTTCACAGACTCCCTCATCAGCCAATCACTCACCTTTGACTACACCTTTGCCAACGGAAGAAAGAGCATCGACGGAATGCCCTCCATCCTGTCAAGCATTCCACGCTTCGTCGAACCATTCTTCCTCACCCCTGCAGCCATGAACAAAGTCAGCGGACTGGCAGGCGAACTAACGCAGGTCGGCTATTATTCTGCCTTCTTCCATGGCGCAGAAAATGGCTCCATGGGTTTCGAGGCATTTGCCAAAGCTACAGGCTACCAAGACTACTTTGGTCGAACCGAATACAACCAGGACAAGCGCTTCAACGGCGACAAGGACTTCGATGGCATGTGGGCCATCTGGGATGAAGAATTCCTTCAGTTCTACGCTCTGCAGATGAGCCAAATGAAGCAGCCCTTCATCACCTCCATCTTTACAGCCAGTTCGCACCACCCCTACAAAGTGCCCGAACGCTATCAACACATCTACAAGGACGAGCCAGGCGACGATAATGCCATGCACAAGTGCATCCGCTACGTTGACCATGCGCTGAAACTTTTCTTCGAGACTGCCAAGAAACAGCCGTGGTACGACAACACCATCTTTGTGCTCACAGCCGACCACACCAACCGCACCTCCCTTGCCGAATACGAAACCGACCTCGGCGTGTTCAGCGTGCCACTCATCATCTTCGACCCCTCCGGACAAATTAAGCCCGAGCGCCGCCACTGCATCGCACAGCAGATTGACATCATGCCAACCATACTCAACCATGTAGGATACAGCAAACCATACATCGCCTTCGGCAACGACCTCCTCAACACCCCTGACAGCGCAACCTGGGCCGTCAACCACACCAATGGCATCTATCAATACGTGAAAGGAGACCATGTGCTCCAGTTCACCGATGGCGGCGAGGTGAAAGCCATCTACAACTACAAAACAGATTGGTTCATGAAGAACAACCTCAAGAATCAAACCGCACAGAAAGAGAAAGATATGGAGCAAGAACTGAAAGCCATCATACAGTCATACATGGAACGCATGATAGAAGATAGGCTGACATGGGATAGCGCAGCTCGAGAATCAAATCCACACAAGACTGAAAATCAATAATTCGCAGCAATGAACATCGCCTATCTCATCTCAGTCTATACAGATGCGCCTCAACTGAAAAGGCTGGTCGAAGCCTTGCATCCTGATGCCCAATTCTTTATCCATGTCGACAAAAAATCAGACATCAGACCATTCACAGCCATCCTGCATGGCAAAAACATACATTATATAGAGAATCGCATCCATGTACGATGGGCGACCATCACACAAGTAGATTTCCAGATAGCGCTC
>JAFWAX010000037.1 GCA_017507385.1 Bacteroidaceae bacterium
CGATGCCGTTCCATATGTTGACTCATCCGTATCAAGTATCAAACAATTGTTAGAAGATTGACTCTATGGCAAGCAAAAGAGAACCTGCACGATCCATGCGGATGCGGAAAATCGCCCTTGTTATCTGTGAGGGTGAAACAGAGGTCGGCTATATCAATCTTTTGAAGACGTGGTACAAGTCACCCATTAGAATTGTTTCACACATAGAAGGGACAAAGATAACACCATCCTTGGTTGAGAAGCGTGCAAAAGAACTCAAAATCTCACAATGGGACAAGGTACATACATTCCTCATGTACGATATGGACGTACAAGCCATCAACGAGAAATTGCTCAAGTGTAAAGCGGAAATGCTATTAAGCAATCCCTGTTTTGAAATATGGTTGCTACTTCATGCCAAAGACCAAAAGGCTGCCATCGAAACGGATGCACTTGTCAAAGAGTTGAAGAAAAGCGCCCCAGTGTGGAAGAATTATTCTAAATCGGCTTTTACCGACACACAAAATTCTTTCTTGAACGACAAAACAGATGTTGCAGTTGAAAGAGCTAAGAAATTGCAAGAGTTTCAGAATCCATCAACAGGTATCTACAAATTGATAGAAATGCTTTCAAGTGATGCACGCATGTCACAAGAAAGTGGAAAGACTTTTTAATAAGATGGCAAAATTAATATTAAAGAAATCTACATCAAAATCAGATGCTCTTGACGAAGAGAGTATACAGCTTTTAAGGAATCTTTTCTTTAAAAAAGGAGTTAAAGAAAGACTGGAAATAGGAGGAACACTCCCTATGATTGATGGATATTTAGAAGTGAAACATTAGTACATGTTTATAACATGCTGATTTACAGTGTTCCATAAATATCAAAAGAACAAGAATAACAATATAGTAACAAATATAAGGAATAACTCAAAACTACATCAACGAGGTTGCCCATATATGGAACAGATATGAGAAATGAAGGTTGAGCATATTACTCCGTCTTTATTCTATGAAATAATAAAACCGTTGCTATTCAAAAGTCTGCGTATTGAATTTACAAAGACAAAAAACAAAAGTGCATCAGAACGTGTAGCCATTCGCCGAAGATGATTCGCAAGTTGATCAAAGTATTTGTCATGCCATCAACAAGAATGAAACACTTGAGTTTACTGTTTTTGGGGGCTATTCGCATTAAATATATGCAAAAAGTGTGAAAGTACAAAAGAAATTCTATGATTTTTGCATTTGATTGACTTTTTTCACTACCTTTGTCACGTGTTTGCCAACGGGTATGCTATACCATAAGCAACATAAAAAACATATTTGCTCAAATTCTCCAGTCGAATCAGCACCTCGAAACGAGAAAGAAGAGCAAGACCTAATATCTGTTGGAGCTACGCATTAGCGCAGACTTCACCATAAGATATTAGAGGCTGTGCTGAGCCTGACTGGAGATATGGCAGTTGTCTGCGCTTTCTCTATATACAGGGATTAGTGTTGATTAAGCCATTAACGAGAGTAACTAACCCTAAAGCAAAGAGCAATTATGGATGTTCCGCTTGTGCTCAAAAACATAGGAATCAGTCAGGGATTAAAAGGATATAACAGGAAGTCCTCAACGTTCTGTCATCGGGCAGGCGCTGTAGAACTTTCTGCGTTATGTCAATTTTACACTATTAACTGATAGGAATATACAGATTTTAGACTCATTAAAAAATATAAAGAATTTGAAGTATAGTTGATATGGAAGAACTGAATAAAAAAATAGGAGTCTCGTTTGGTGATTTGTTTGGTAAAGGAGCTACTATACCAAAAATTGACAAGGATGAGCCGCTGTGGGACAAACTCATCCAGCAAATTATTGATGGTAATGTAATACTAGTCATTGGTGCAGACTTACTGACCGATGATAAAGACAACCCTCATAAAGCAATTGTTAATTTTCTTGCCAATGGTTTCCATGTGGAATCCAAGCCGAACAGCTTTTCAGAATTGGTATATGACCCAAATTACAAGAAGGACAACAAGAAAGACAGTATCTATTATCAGGTTAATACGATTTTGGGAAGTGCAGGATTTGAACCGTCGTTACGTCTGAAGCGGCTTCTTTCCATCCGTCAGTTTCCGTTTGTGATTACCACGAGCTTTACGCCAATTGTGGAACAAACCATGAAAGAGATATGGAAAGACGAGTTGCGAGTGATGCGTTTTAACAACAATCCTTCGCAAAATAACGACATCAAGAATGAGGCTGATTTACGTAAACCAACGGTTTATTATATGTTTGGAAAAGTTGGCGAAGGTGCCCAAAGATATGTGTTAACAGACACGGATATGCTGGATTATGTTTCTTCCTGGTTGTCCAATGACGATAGGGCACGCCCTAAGAATCTCTGCAATGAATTGAAGAAAAAATATCTCCTGATGCTGGGTAACAACTATAGCAACTGGCTTTTCAGATTTATATGGTATTCCATGCGTAAGCCCGACCTGGGGCATGGAATGATTGCCCATGACAAATTAGACGAATCACTACTCAACTTTTTAGACAGGGCGGAAACCTTTACCAAACTCAACACATCTGATGTGATTGATCAGATTATCACACGCCTTGACAAGAAACTGAAAGAGAACGAAGAGACAAAGTTTAACAAACCAGAGGAAAATATGGATGTGTTCATCTCATATTCCCGTTCTGACAGTGAAGTCGCAGAAAAGCTCTATGAGACCTTAACTGCACAAGGAAAGCGTGTATGGTATGACAAGAACAACTTGACAGATGGCGGTAACTTTATGGAAGAAATCCGAAAGGCAATACGCACCGCCAAGTATTTTGTGCCAATCCTATCCGACAATATCACGAAGGAGAAAGGAGATCCCCATGTGTACCGTAACGAGTGGGATACTGCAATAGAAGTTGCTATCAGTATGGGCAGGACATATATTATTCCATTGGCAGAAAACGGATTCGATTTTTATAAAGCTGCCATCCCGGAGAAAATGCAACAACACAATGCTATATTTTTTTCGAAGGACGAAAAAATGGATGCTATATCAGAGAAGATTATTCATAAGATGAATGAGGATTAAGGTTATGGAAGAGATGAAGATGAGTAATCCGTGGTTAGGACTTGAATCCTACAAAGAGGGAGAGGTTCTTTATGGTCGAGATGAAGACATACGTGACCTTTCTCAGAGTGTTCTTAATGACACAGACACTCTTCTGTATGGCAAAAGTGGTATAGGAAAATCGTCGATACTGAATGCGGGCATCATTCCGGCTGCTCGCCGTTACGGCTATCTTCCTGTATTGGTTCGTCTTTCACATAAGGAAAAGCAATCGTACCTCCATCAAATAAAGGATGCCATCAACAACGAAATGGTGTCAACGCTGGAAGTTGTTAAGTGCAAAGACGCTGAGAAAGAGAGCCTTTATGAGTACTTTCATCGCCAAACCTTCCACAATGCTGAAGGTGAGCGTATAAAACTGCTGATTATTTTCGATCAGTTTGAGGAAATTTTTACCCTGCAAGAGGAAGAATCGAAGAAGAAGCGATTCTTTGCAGAACTGGCAGACTTCTTGAACGATGTCATGCCGGCAGAACTTCAGCATGGCGCAACAGCCGCAACAGAGCCTCAGAAAAAAATGACGGTTATTGGCGCAGGCAATTTTGGGAACCTGTTCAACGACTTGAAGCTAGGTGCAGACAATGGTTTGCCTGAGTATGTCACCGACAATGAGATTCATTTGGTCTTTACCATCCGAGAGGATTTCCTGTCAGAATTTGAGTACTATTCTGCATCTATTCCGTCACTGAAGCAAAACAGATATGGACTCCGACCAATAAATGAGGAACAGGCTGCTCAGATTATCTTGCGACCCATGCCTGGACTTATCGATGAGTCTGTGGCAAAACTCATCATTGAGAAAGTTACTGGAAGAACCGATTTTGAATTGGATGGCATTCCCGAGATAGAGGTTGACTCAGCCGTGTTGTCCCTTTATCTGAACAGGTTATACGATGCAAAGACTGGCGACATCATCACGTCAGAACTTGTTGAGCAAAAGGGAGGAGAAATTATTGCAGATTTCTATATTGATGCCATATCAGAGATCTCCGAATCGACAGTAGAGTATTTGGAAGACATGCTGCTCAACGGCAATGGCCGTAGAGATAATATCACCGTTTTTGATGCCATCCATGACGGTGGTGCAACTGAACAAGAACTTGATATCCTCTGTAACAAAAAGAAGATACTCCGTCTGTTTAATTATGCAGGCGATTTGCGAATTGAATATGTCCATGACATTCTTTGTCCTGTTGTCAAAAACCATAAAGAAGAACGTATTAATAGGAAACACCAAGAAGAGGAGAGACTGAGAATAGAGGAAGAAAAAGAGAAGTTGCTGCAAGAGGAAAAAGCTAAAAGAGAAAAGATTGCTAAAGAGGCAGAAGAAGAAAAGGCAAAGTTAAAAGAAGAAGCTATCAGAATTAGGAGGCGCAATCGTAAAAGACTGTATGTTATAGGTTCTTTCTTGTTTTTATTGGCGTTGGGAGCTGTTGGTTATTGGCTATGGAATGAAAAAGAATATAAAGCCAGTTATGCAACGTTTACCACAATTGATGGTTGGCCTGTGGGTATTGGTAAAGAATTGAATGACTTTGACAAAAAGAAATTGCCAGTCTATTATCAATTGGTTAGAAAGGGATATTCGAGCCAAAATACTCGTGTCAACATCTTGAATAGCCATAAAGAGAAAGCTCGTAATATATTTAACGAATCTCCTTTGGTTGGCCTTTACGAAACAGAAGGTGAAGACAAAAAAGCCAGAGAATTCGCTATGCTACAGCGTCAAACAGCATATTGGATTTATACCCCAGACAATGATGGGAATATCTTACGCAAGACAGCATATGCCCCTGATGGGAAAGAACTTTATGCAGTACAATATTTTAGATCTTCAGCTTTTTCTGGAAATAATGATGTGGAGGATTCTCAAAAGAAACAATTGTGGGCAAACTATGTGGACAAGGATGGGAAATCAATGAGAATTCGAGACAATGGTGCAGACCGCGTACGAATAATGAATGATTCTACAGGATATATTATTGGACATCAATTTTATAGTGAAACTGGTACACCGCAGCCGAATGACGTAGGAGCGTATGGATATCGCTACAAGTTAGAAAAAGACGGGAGACGCCTTAAAAAGATTCCTGTAGATGCGTTTGGCGACTTGCTAAATGAGAAGGGAATAACATATGAGAAATTTGATGAGTATGGGCGATGGATTAACATAAAGGGTGGTAAAGCTTTTTATAGTAGAGATTTGGTGGTCTTCTCTATGACAAATAGGACTGATTCTCTGAAATTTAGTGACAATGGAGAATTGTCATATCGTTCAGAGTCTCACGCTGATGGGAATAGAAGAGTGTTCCAATATGAAAAAGGGGTGATTGTGAGTACTTTTTTTTATCGACCAACAAACACTGGGACTGTTTTAGCATATAGTAAAATTGTTCTTCCGAAGAGAGAAGAAAATGTTCTTGAGACACAAGTTTATTGGTCTGATAGTACAATAAAATACCGGATTAAGCGCGAAACATTCAAAAAGGGCCAAACGGTAATTGCATACTATAAAGGGAACTCTCCGAATTTAATAGATGAACCATTTGTTATTATGACTAAGGATGGACAGTATCACAAAATTGTCTCTGACACGATAACAAAAGATGGAATAACAGAAGTCTCAACTAATTATTTTGATGAAGATGAACATTTGACAAATATATGTCAATATAATCGAGATGTTGCCTATTATAATAATAATCATGAGATGATAAAACATTACGTTTACAAAGGAGATGTACTCCTATATGCTTATCTTAATGAATATGAAGATGGACAAATCGTGGCTCAGTCTGTTATAGGTATCGATGGAACTCCTATTCGCTATGCACAATGGGACAAATACCATATGTGCTACTACAAATTGAAATTAATTTATAATTTTTCAAACACACTAGTTGCTGTTAAAGGTATTAACGAGTTTGGGGAGGAATCACTTGTTACTATTGGGGATTACGAATATATTATGAATACAGTACCATCAGTTGAAATGAAACAGGAGGGAAACGAAGCAGATATCTACGGAATCCAAGTTTATAAACTTCAGACTCCTTCAGTTGATAAAGGCAAAAAGGTTGAGTATATTCACATAATGGATAAAAAAGGTACATGGTACAAAGCTGGAATAAGAGATGGGGACCTATTAGTTAGTGGAGAGAATCCCATCATTATAGCTCGACCAGATAAAAATACGTATGACATTAAGTCTATACTAGTCCAAGATGGGACGAGCGGTGCGGAACATTATTCTGTATATTTTACTGACAAAGAATTTAAAAGATATAACAACGCTTTAAATATAAAATAAATATGGGTAATAGGTTTTTATATACAATAATGTTTATTGTCGTTAGCTTAATTGCAAATGCACAAGTTGAGCTTAAGACAAAAAAAATAGGGAGTATCCAGCAAAAGCAAGAGGAAAGAACAAATAGTGACAAAAAAGGCCATGGAGGAAGAGGTGGCGTTATTATTGAAAGAATTAAGAATTTAAAAGCAGATCGAGTTGAGCTTTACTCTAATGTAATTAAGCGCTTTGGCCGATGGGAAGGATATGGGAAACCAATATCTTTGGATTATGCTTCTCATTTGAGACATTATTATAAACTAACATTTATTGGTAACTCTAAACATCCCAATCGTATGCAAGCTTATGATGGGTATCATCAACTTACAAACGACCATACAATTGGAACTTATTTGGTTGACCAAACTAGTGATAAAGATAAAGATGCGGATAGTATATGGATAGACAAACTAAAAAATGTAGCGCAATGGGACTTTGTATATAATGAAAAAGGAGACATAAGTATCGAACGAGCTTACGATACTAATGGTGAACTCGTTTATTCTTTTTATCCTGTAAAAATAGGAAATCGTGTTGCTGGTACATTTACGGACGCTTGGGGAATGCCTGCCAAGTTACGCAAAACAGGTGGTGCACAAGTTGTATATGTTTCTTATGATAAAAATGGATTTGAAAGTTTACACGAATTTTATGACGAAGATGGATTTAGGCAGAAAAACAGAGATGGGGCATATATGTCACGTATGACTAATAGGACTGATGGGCTGATATTAACAAAAGCATCATGCAATATTGTAGGACAAAGAATGATTGACATTTTTGGCAATTGTGGAATGCAGGCGGAATACGACAAAGAAGGTAATCAGTTGTATGATATTAATATGGATGACAAATGGAATCCAGTAAGAGTCAAGTCTGGGAATGATCCTTTTTACTACAACATGATAAAAAGGAAATACGAATATGACAAATATAAAAGGGTTGTCAAGATAAGTTTCGTTGATTTGAACAATAAACCCGATACAAATAGCGTTGGTATTCATTCCCAGAACATTACATACAGTGATCGAGGTCGGGTGACTTCATTTTCGAATCGTGATTTAAAAGGGAATTTGTGTACCAATCCATATGATGGCATGTCGCGATGGGAAAACGAATTTGATAAAGATGGACGTATTGTCTGTTTGAAAAATTATGGAGATTCAACAATTCTCTCAAAAGGCAATTATAAAGAAATGTACTGGACATATGATAAGAAAGGTAATGAAATTTCCCACCTTTACATAGATTTTAATGGTGATTCTATTTCAGGAATTTGTTATGCAAAAGAGTCATATGGCTTAAGGAAATTATCACCTAACGATGTGAGACCAAATGATTACGTTGAAATACGCAAATTTTTAAACAGTAATCAAATCGTTAAAATTGAATATGACACAAAAGGCAATCAGACTCTTTGGGAATATAGTGATTTGAAAGGGAATGCAATAGCACCTTATGGTTATTGGAAGGATATTACTACATATGATTACTATGGTGATTCTTTGATTATTCAGACTGAATGCTATCTGGATTCTTTAGGCAATCTCATACAGATGAAGGATAAAAATTGGGCAATAAGAAGAGATGTAAATAAATATAAAGAGGGAAAGCATATAACAGGCGACGTTTTCTTGTATAATGTGGACTCGACTTTTTATAATGGTTGGAGAAACATTTATGATGGTGAGGGGCACAAAATTGGAGAAGCGGCTTTAAACAAATATGGTAATATTAGTCGTACAGGGCGAGCTTTATATCATCATTGTTCTATTGAATATGATATTAAAGGTACAAAGATTGCTTCTTATGTTGCATATGATGAGTTTAATGAACCTGCATATTTCGAAGAAGAAGAAGGTGTAAGCCATTACCAAAATTACTCAAATGGGAATCATGTCTATTATGATGAATATGGAAACCAAATTGACGATATGGAGGCATTTACAGATTCTTTACCAGCTGTTATGAGTATTTCTATAATGGATTCTGTCGCATATAAGAATGGATTATTAGATGGAGATATAATCCTAAAATATGGTGATTGGTGTACAAGTTTAGATATGCAAAATAAAGAATCTTACAATAAATTCTATTTTAAACTTATCGAATTTGCTGATAGAGAAAAGGACATATATATATTACGCCACGAACCCAACAAAAAAAGAAGTATAATATTGAAAAAAAGTCTTCCTGTTGGAACTATTCAAGAACTAGGATTCTTTCCTCAACTTATTTATTACACAGCACAGGAACGTTTACGTCATGAGAAAACTCTTAATGAGTTTTTAAAAGAAAAAGGTTTAACTAGTCTTGGCAGTAATATGACATCGGATGAAACACATAGAATATACATATGCAAGCCTAATCGTATAAAAGGGTATATTCCGACCTTTGGTGATGCTGCCCCCCACCACTATAATCCTTCTGTAGTACTGTCAATGGCAAAGTATGTAAAACGTGATAGTATCATTGTTGCTGACAAATATTGGAACTTAGGAATGGGGACAGACACTTTGGCCAATATCTTAACCTCTGAAGATGTGTCAAAATATTACATAAGTGTTAGTACTAATCTCAAGGATTCACATGACGGTTTCCCATATTACAGTAATGCGCATGAATGGGGATTGGTAGATGTCAATAACGAACAGTATGCGCGTATTATGGGGATTAATGATAATTTTATCAGGAGGCGTGGAGATTCATTCAATCCTGCATTCCGCTCTACTGGTAAAATTACAACAAAGAGGAAAAATCATAAAATATCACCAGCAGAATTTTTCAATAGGCTTAAGAAAAAGCCAGAGGTAGTTTATACACCACATGCACTTGGTTTCATCAATAATGATAGCTTACGTCTTCCCAAATGTTTTAAAGACATGGAACTAATTTATATAGGGAAAGCGCAATGTTCAAATCTGTGTAGCGAAATAGAGGCAAGCGTACAGTTAATAGATACTGTCGGTTACATTAGACTGCCTAATTTCTATTCTGAGGATTTTGCCATAGCAAAAGCAATAAATTCCCATTTGTATAGTGAAATATTCCTCATATATTTTGCTAAGAATGATATTAGAATCATCAACCAGAAAGGTCTATTTTCACTTGATGATTTAATTGCGATTCAAAAAACATATGGAAAAAAGGATGCTGTATCACTTTTTGAAATCAATGATAGCATATCTCAAATGCCACTTATTGTTACTCGGACAGAGCAAGATGGATTGGCTCGGCAAGCGGACATTGAAGGTTCGTATGTAATGTTGGAATATAATGATTGGAATATGCATAAAGGACTGGAAGGGATATCCGAAACAATTGAATCTGGGAAAAATAGGGAAAAGCGTGTAGTGCTTATGAAAATACATTGGAATAGGGACAATAGTTTTGGTTACTTTGATTCACCACAAACATATTTTTTTGCAGAAGGTGTTCTTGGAATGAGAATAATGGATTGGAATGTAACGCAGTCTCTTTATGACCGTGCTGCTTCTGCATATGAAAAATTTAAGTTTGAAAATAAACGTAAATGAGTGATAGAAAGTATATTTTAAATTACTCACTAAAACCTAAAATCCGCAACAAATAGTGATGTAGACTACATTTTGCAGTTTGCCTCTCCATCTGACGATTGCCTTGCCACTGCAGACGTGATTATGTATGGGTAGCGCCCACCTTCCCCTTACCCCGTCAGGCATTACAGGGGCTTTATGCTGTCGTTAACCTGCGAATTCAGTTTTTCACCCGCCAGTGAGTGTGTAATCCTTCTATAAATGATTTGTAAAAGGTTACTGCGTAAACGGCATTCTTATAAAAAATGACATCCATGTTGGTAAGTCTTGGTCGTATCGTATAATTAGGTGTAAATCGTCTTTCCTAAAAAAGGAACCTACATAATACAACCCATCCAAATCAAGAAAAATCATCAAGTTTGTGATTTTTTCTGTGTTTTCTTTTGGTTATTTGGGGAGAAATTCATACCTTTTTAGTGATTTTGTAACATGTTGATTATCAATGGTTGTTTCCGTTTTTGCGACATGTGTGCAACATCCGGTGCTAACGCATTGATAGTCAGTTAAAGTCGTTTTTGAGGAAGTTAAGTAAACCAAAATTAAAGCGACAAATAATGCAATCGAAATAGGGTGTGACTCAATGAGTTGCGCTCTATTTCGGTTGATATAATGGTCACATCTGGGAGAGTACAAGAAAAAACGATCAAATTATTTTGTTTTTTTCTCAACTTTCACTACCTTTGCACCAAATTCAGAATCATGGCAACTTTTAGTAACACCGCACTTCTAAACCTTCTATCACTTCGACTTACAGGGTCGGAGGTGAGAAAGGTGTGCGTGTTCTATCAGGCATAACAAAACAAAAACAATGTTTAACCTTTCTCGCAACCGTGGGGAAGGTTTTGTTTTTGTATGACAGTGCCTGTGCCTTCTTGTTGTGAGACATAAAAAATTAAATATAAAATGGCAGACAGATTATTTATTTTCGACACCACGCTACGCGACGGCGAGCAAGTGCCTGGATGTCAGCTCAACACGGTTGAGAAGATTCAGGTGGCAAAGCAATTGGAAGCTTTGGGCGTGGATGTAATTGAGGCTGGTTTCCCTATTTCCAGTCCTGGTGACTTCAATAGTGTAGTGGAAATTTCCAAGGCTGTTACATGGCCTACCATCTGTGCGCTGACTCGCGCTGTGGAGAAGGATATTGATGTGGCTGCTGAAGCTCTGCAATATGCAAAGCGCAAGCGTATCCACACTGGTATCGGAACTTCACCTTCACACATCAAGTATAAGTTCAACTCAACTCCAGAAGAAATTATTGAACGCGCTGTAGCTGCTGTCAAGTATGCTAAGCGTTATGTGGAGGATGTTGAGTTCTATGCAGAAGACGCAGGCCGTACAGACAACGAGTATCTGGCACGTGTGATTGATGCTGTAACTAAGGCTGGTGCGACTGTATGTAACATCCCCGACACAACAGGTTTCCGTGTTCCCAATGAATATCACGAGAAAATCAAGTACCTCTATGAACACGTAGATGCTTTTGCCGCAGGCAAGTCAATTCTCTCCACCCACTGCCACAATGACCTCGGCATGGCAACTGCAAACACTGTTGCCGGCGTCTTGGCTGGTGCGCGTCAGGTAGAGGTTACCATCAATGGTATTGGTGAGCGTGCCGGCAACACTTCTTTGGAAGAGGTTGCAATGATTTTCAAGACTCATCCCGACCTCGGCATTGAGACCAACATCAACACAACCAAGATTTATCCTACAAGCCGCATGGTGTCAAGTCTCATGAACATGCCTGTACAGCCCAACAAGGCAATTGTGGGAAAGAATGCATTTGCGCACTCCAGCGGTATTCACCAGGACGGCGTGCTGAAGAATGCGTCAACTTACGAAATCATGGATCCTAAGGATGTGGGTATCGATGACAATGCTATCGTGCTGACAGCTCGAAGCGGCCGCGCAGCATTGAAGCACCGCCTGCACGTGAATGGAGTAGAAGTTGAAGGCGAAAAGCTTGACAAGATCTATGAGGCATTCCTCAAACTGGCCGACCGCAAGAAGGAAGTGACAGACGACGACATCCTTGTACTGGCTGGCGCAGATCGCACTGACACTCACAACATCAAGCTCGACTATCTGCAGGTGACTACAGGTATGGGCGTGAAGAGCGTCGCTTCTATCGGCTTAGCTATCTCAAACGAGCACTTTGAAGCTGCAGCATCAGGCAACGGCCCTGTAGATGCTGCCATCAAGGCTCTCAAGCAGATTATCAAACGTGAAATGACCCTCAAGGAATTCACCATTCAGGCTATTTCAAAGGGTTCTGACGATATGGGTAAAGTGCACATGCAGGTTGAGTATGATGGTCATATTTATTATGGTTTTGGCGCAAACACCGACATTGTGACAGCTTCCATCGAGGCATACATCGACTGCATCAACAAGTTTAGATAGAACGGTTATGCAATTATTCGGTTATATGGTTATGCGGTCTTGAAGCCGCACAACCATATAATTGCAAATTGCAGAACTATAAAACCGCAGATTATGGGAAAGACATTATTCGACAAAATTTGGGACGCTCACGTGGTACAGAATGTGGAGGATGGGCCAACACAGCTCTACATTGACCGCTTGTATGCACATGAAGTGACAAGTCCACAAGCGTTTGACACGTTGAGAGATAAGAACATCAAGGTATTCCGCCCAGACCATGTAGTGGCAATGCCTGACCACAATACGCCATCCGACCAGCAAGAAGTTATCCACGACCCTGTGGGACGCAAGCAAGTGGAGGCACTCAAGGCTAATTGTGCAGAGTTCGGCATCAAGCATTTCGACATGGGAACCAAAGACAACGGCATCATCCATGTCGTGGGGCCAGAAAAAGCACTTTCATTGCCAGGCATGACTATTGTTTGCGGCGACTCTCATACATCTACACACGGTGCTGTAGGAGCCATCGCAATGGGTATCGGCACCAGCGAAGTGGCACAAGTCTTGGCATCACAGTGCATCCTGCAAAGCAAGCCCAAGACCATGCGCATCAACATTGAAGGCACACTGCCAGAAGGTACGACAGCCAAAGACGTTGCGCTTTACATCATGGCACAGATGACCACATCTGGCGCAACAGGATATGCTGTGGAATATGCAGGTTCTGCCGTACGCAACATGAGCATGGAGGGACGTTTGACCCTTTCCAACCTCTCAATCGAAATGGGGTCACGCGCAGGCTTGATTGCACCAGACGAAATCACATTTGCTTATTTGAAAGATCGCGAATATGCTCCTAAAGGCGCAAACTGGGATAAGGCTGTAGAAGAGTGGAAGAAGCTTTACAGCGACTCAGACGCCATTTTTGACAAGGAAGTCACTTATCAGGCTGAAGACATCGCTCCTCGCATCACTTACGGAACAAATCCTGGTGCAGGTATCGCCATCGATGGCAATATCCCCACATTGGAAGATATTGCGGAGAAAGATCGCAGCCAGTTCCTGGATATGCTCGAATATATGCAATTCGAGCCTGGACAAAAACTCGAAGGCGTTCCTGTCGATTACTGTTTCCTCGGCGCTTGCACCAACGGCCGCATAGAAGACTTCCGCGCTTTTGCCTCTGTGGTGAAAGGCAAAAAGAAGGCAAACCATGTTGTTGCATGGCTTGTGCCTGGTTCATGGCTTGTACGCCAGCAGATTATTGACGAAGGCATTGACAAGATTCTGGAAGAGGCTGGTTTTGAACTCCGTCTCCCCTCTTGTTCTTCATGTCTCGCAATGAACCCCGACAAGGTACCAGCAGGCAAACTCTCCATTTCTACCAGCAACCGCAACTTCGTTGGACGCCAGGGACCGGGCGCACGCACCATCCTTGCTTCACCATTGGTTGTGGCCGCATCAGCAATCACAGGAGTAGTAACTGACCCAAGAAAACTGTAACACTATGGCTAAAGAAAAATTTGACATTATCCAGTCAACCTGCATTCCCATTCAGATTGACAACTGCAATACCGACCTCATCATCCCTGCTCGCTATCTGGCAAGCACTACACGTGATCCGCAGTTCTTTGGCGATGCTTTCATGCACGACCTTCGTTTCGACGCAGAAGGCAATCCCGTGGCTGATTTCGTGATGAACCAGCCCGACTTTTCAGAAGCACCTCGCAAGGGTGTACACGAAATCATCGTTGGCGGACAGAACTGGGGTTCTGGCTCATCTCGTGAACATGCCGCATGGGCCATTGCTGGCTATGGCGTTCGTGTTGTCATTTCCAGTTCCTTTGCAGACATCCATCGCAACAACCTCTTGAACTGCTTCGTGCTCCCTGTCATTGTGAGCAAGGAATTCCAACAGGAACTTTTCGACAGCATTGCCGCCAATCCCCAGACAGAGGTAAAGGTTGACATACCTAACCAAACTGTGACAAACCTTGCCACAGGTCATTCTGAGCATTTCGACATCAACTCTTACAAGAAATATTGCCTCATGAATGCCTACGACGACATCGATTTCCTTCTTTCAAACACCGAGAAAATCGAGGCTTACGAACAGCAAGGAAAGGAAGTAGAGGCTAAGGAAGAATGCACAGAAGTCACTAAACCTTCTTCCGAGAGCACTCTGCCTGCACCTGCAACAAAAGAAAATCAGGAAGTGGCAGTAAATACAGTTGATGAGCAAAAGACAATAAAGCCTTTCAGGAAATTGCCCATTGACCGAGGCCTGACCAAGATGATTCTATTCGGAATCATCACGTTAGGAATCTACAACATCATCGTCATGACGAAGATTTCACGGGAAATCAACATCGTTGCAAGCAAACATGACGGCAGAACAACCACCAATGCTCTTTGGATTATTCTCCTCTGGAGCTGGCTAACAGGCGGCATTGCTTCCATTGTTTGGACACACTGCATCTGCAACCGCATCGGCAATGAACTTCAGCGTCGTCAGGTACCAAAGACTTTTGGTGCGTCAGACTACTGGCTCTGGTACATCTTAGGTTCTTTAATTTTCATCGGTCCATTCGTCTTCATTCATAAGTTCATGCATGCCATGAATCATCTGAATGCTGACTACAACCAGAAAGGATAATTAACGCACCCCTCGGGTTCGAAGCACCGTACCCCTCGGGTCCGACATGTCGGACTCGAGGGGTACGCTTTTATACATATAAAATGGAATGAATTTCCCTGATTACTGATAGCACTTCCAAACACTGTCCAATTTTGCCTTTGGCAGCTTCTTCGTGACAAGGCTCACAAGGATGACAACAGGGAACCCTCCAACCATGGCGATGGCACCACAGTCAATTGGATTAATTGGATTGCCAAGAAGCATATTGACGACCGTGAAGCCTACTCCCCAGATAAAGCATGCCCAAACAGAAGATGCTGTGACACCACGCCAATAGAGTCCGAGAAGGAATGGAGCAAGGAATGCTCCAGCCAATGCTCCCCAGCTGATACCCATGAGCTGAGCAATGAGTGCAGGCGGATTGAGAGCAATGAGCACGGATATAGTGATGAAAAAAACAATGAGAACACGCATCACAACAACTTTGCGACGCTCTTTCTTGATAGCCACTTCTTCATCTATTTCGCCTTCCTTCACTTCGTCAGCATCAGCCCGTTTATCACGATAGATAAGGTCCAGAGTCATTGTTGACGAAGAAGTCAGCACAAGGGCTGCAAGGGTTGACATGGAAGCCGAAAGCACAAGCACCATGACAAGACCAATGAGCAGATCTGAATTGACTGCCGTATTAAGCATTGTTGGAATGATATCGTCATACTTGTAACTATGGCGAACCTCATTCCATGCAGGTTCGCTGAACAGACGTCCGAAACCACCTAAGAAATAACAGCCACCGGCAACAATGAGGGCAAAGATTGTCGAGATGATAGTACCACGTTTAATGGCGCTTTTATCTGTTATTGAATAAAATTTTCCTACCATCTGAGGCAATCCCCATGTACCAAGCGAAGTCAGCACCACAACGCCAAGCAGACTCATTGCATTAGGGCCGAACCATGAAGCGAAATCACCTGGCTGAAAATTCTGATAAAGCGAGCTTTCAAGGTCGTGAGCCGTAGGGACAACTTCCTTCATCTTATGGAAAGCCTCGACCAATCCACCTTGACTGTTGAGGATTACACAAATGACAGCAATGATGCCACCCAGCATGATGAGTCCCTGTATAAAGTCATTGACAGCTGTTGCCTTATAGCCACCGAGAATCACATAGACTGAAGTCAGCAATGCCATAATGATGATACAATATTCGTAAGGAATACCAAAACCCATATCAAAAAGCTTTGAGAGTCCGCTATATACACCTGCCGTATATGGAATCAGGAAGACAAATGCGATGATAGAAGCAGCGATTCTCAAGCCTTGATTGGCATATCGCGTCCCAAAAAAATCAGGCATCGTGCGAGAATTAAGATGCTGCGTCATCTGCTTGGTGCGCTGTCCCAATATAAGCCATGCCAACAACGAGCCAATGATGGCATTTCCCACACCAATCCACGAACTTGCTATGCCGTATTTCCATCCGAACTGACCAGCATATCCCACAAATACAACCGCTGAAAAATAGCTCGTTCCATAAGAGAACGCAGAAAGCCATGGACCTACAGAGCGGCCACCCAGCACAAAGCCGTCCACACTATTAGCCTGTTTGCGCGAGAGAATTCCCACCGCAATAGTCAAGCCTATAAAAATCAGAGTAATTAATACTTTAACAAACATAATTTTTATGATATTTTAGTTGAATCTTATTTGCATCTGACACATGATGCCATGGTTGGCACCATGGAAAAATTGCCCGTTTTCCGTATAAGCGCTCTTATATATATATTGTACCTGGAATCTGCACTTTTTGTAGAACCAGTATTGCAAACCTGCAATAGCCTTATGCTGGTCCATTCCTAAATCTGTATTGAAATTGAAAAAGTCATACGAGCCCACAAAGTCCAGCTTATCTTGCACAAGCGGAACACTTCCTGTGACGTAAGCTCCTCGGCTTGCAGCATTTCCGTCTCGTCCTTCCAGATATTCACCATGGAGATTAAGACACTTTGACTTATAGTCGAAACCCGCTGTCCAACGGTTTCGCTTATAATTCTGCCCAATTTCTATTTCTGGATTATAGAGCGACTTTGCTATAGCATGCCCACGTCCAATCTGTCCTGTCGCAACAATATTCATTCCCTTGACCGGATGCCATTCCAACCGCCCTATAAAATCTTTTTCGGCATTGCCATCCTTCTTGTTGATGCCCTGGCCATTCATGATGTCAAGCTCATAACGGAATTTCCCGTCATTAGTCTCTCCAAACAACGAAAGTCCGAGGTCACGTCCGTATTGAACTCCGAGCAAAGGATCACTTCCACATCCCGTCAGAAAAGTAACACCTTCGGAATAAACATCAATAGCTTCTTGGCTTGTTGGCGAAAGCGGATTCTCATAACTTAATCCCGTCTTGAATTGTCCAAGACGAATCGTCAATGCCTTATTGTCAGTGACACGAAAATCCGTATAGTATTCTTGTACTACACTGGAAAAATCGTGCATGAAAAGAAAAGACCACCTGTCTGTGATTTGTGCGTTTGCCCAAAAGAGCACTCGCTTGAGTTCAAACGTGTTGGTATCCGTTCCACCCTTATGGGAATAATTAAGCCCGCCTTGCGCATAACCATGCAACTGTATGCGACTGACAAGTTCCCTTGTCCAATCAGGCATACTTTCGGCTGCCACCGCCAACGTGGCTGAAGAAGAAATAGCTACTGGAGAAGAAGTGACCGTTGAAGAAGAGGATGCAGATTCAGTTTGTATCTGCTGCGGAGCACTTTGTTCCCTTACTTCTTCATTTTCAACATGAGCTGCTGCAAACACAAAACTATTTAACAGCAAAGCAAGAACATAAATCCTGTGAATTTTCATACTTATCGTTATTTATTAATTATTTTTTAACGCTACAAAGGTAACAAAACTCTTCGATTCAGTAATAATGGTAATATAAAAATGTTAAATGATATGTTGTTTTGGTATATAATACAAAGATTTTGGTCATTAAAAAATAAAAGTATAACAAGTTTTTCTTTATTTCAAAATTAAAATCATTAACTTTGTAGCGCATAACACTAAAACGACTTATCTTATGGAAAAGTTTGTGGAAATCATGGATACAACGCTTCGAGATGGCGAGCAGACCAATGGTGTCAGTTTTCTCCCCCACGAAAAGCTAATGATAGCACGCATGCTGCTGCAAGATCTCAACGTTGACCGCATAGAAGTTGCAAGCGCTCGTGTGTCAGAAGGTGAAAAAGAAGCGGTGAAAAGCATCTGTAGATGGGCACATCAAGCAAATATGCTTGAACGAATAGAAGTGCTCGGCTTTGTAGATGGAACCATTTCTCTCGACTGGATCAATGACTGTGGATGCCGCAACATCAACCTGCTTTGCAAAGGCAGCGAAAGGCATTGCAAATACCAGTTGAAAAAAACTTTGGAGGAGCATGTTGAAGACATCAAGAAAAGCATTGAATACGCAAAAACATTAGGCATTTGTGTCAATCTCTACCTTGAAGACTGGTCGAATGGCATGAAAGACAGCCCCGAATATGTGTTCGCTTTCATTGACGCATTGAAAGATTGCGGCATCAAGCGCTTTATGTTGCCCGACACTCTGGGAATACTCCATCCGCTAATAGCCTCATCTTTCATGCGAATGATGGTTTCTCGCTATCCCGAACTGCACTTCGATTTCCATGCGCACAATGACTACGACCTTGCTTCCAGCAACGTGTTGGCAACAGTACTGGCTGGCTGCCATGGTGTGCATACGGCCGTGAATGGATTGGGAGAACGTGCCGGGAACGCACCGCTTTCTTCCGTACAAGCCATATTAAAGGATCATGCGCATGTGCGTACAAATATAAAAGAACACAATCTGGGGAAGATTGCCACATTGGTAGAAGGCATGTCCGGCATGGTAATACCGCCAAACAAGCCTATTGTAGGCGAGAATGTCTTCACACAGGTTGCAGGTGTCCATGCTGATGGCGACAACAAGAACAATCTCTACTGCAACGAGCTTCTGCCCGAGCGTTTTGGCCGCAAACGTGAATATGCCCTTGGCAAAAATTCAGGAAAAGCCAATATTCTCAAGAACCTTGAAGAATTAGGTCTTGAACTTACCCAGGAACAAACACGTCGCGTAACCGACCGAATCATCGAATTGGGTGACAAGAAACAAATTGTCACACAGGAAGACCTCCCCTATATCGTGGCCGACGTGCTCAAGCATTCTGCACCAGATGACAAAGTCAAACTCATCTCCTATATGGTTTCTACGGCTTATGGATTGAAGCCAATGGCATCAGTCAAACTCGAAGTCAATGGAGACGTTTTTGAAAATTCGGCCATGGGAGACGGTATGTACGACGCCTTTGTTCTTGCCGTGCGCGACATCTACAAGAACCGTCTCAACCGAGCCTTCCCCTGTCTCACCAACTACCAAGTCAGCATCCCTCCTGGCGGCCGTACCGACGCTCTTGTTCAGACAACAATCTCATGGACATACAACGAACACGCCTACCGTACCCGCGCCCTCGACGCTGACCAGACAGAAGCCGCCATCAAAGCAACGATAAAGATGCTGAACATCATAGAAAACGAGTAAAGCCCAACAGGAACGCCTTATGCAAATGCCCATTGAATCCTTAAACCTATTGATGCTGAATGTAGGAAAAGCTCAGCACAATGGCGACTGGAATTGGCGAGAGGTATCTTCCCCTTTCACACGAATCTATTATGTCACCAAAGGAGAGGCATGGCTGCACCTGCCCAAAGAAAAGGTAAAACTACGTCCTCATTTTCTCTACATCATTCCAGCCTACACGCTGCACTCTTACGAATGCCATGGAATATTCGAGCATTATTATCTGCATGTATATGAAGGGTTTAAGAATGAAACCAACGTGTTTGACATGTACGATTTCCCAACAGAGGAAAGAGCTGGGGAAGGAGATGAGCAATTGTTCATGCAGATGACCCATGCCCACCCTGAAGCCCAATTGCCAGAAAGCAATCCGAAAGCGTATGACAATGTGTCCAGATTCACCGACTATGTGAAACGCTACAATGCGCTGGAACTTTGGGAAAAGATGAGGCTGAGAGGAGCCACATTGCTGCTATTTTCAAGATTCATGGAGCATGCCACACCAAGAGTCCAGACAAAAGACGAGCGGATGGTAAAAGTGCTGGATTATATCCACAACCACATCGATGAAGACATAGATGTGGGAATATTATCTGATATAGCCTGCGTTTCCAAACCTTATTTCATCAGACTTTTCAAGGAAATATTAGGAATGTCTCCCCTGCAATACGTCATCAGGAAAAAAGTAAGCCGCGCCCAGCTGCTGCTGATGACTGAGGAAGTCTCTGTAAAGGAAATAGCTTACAGATTAGGATTCAACGACCATTCCTACTTCATCAGACAGTTCAGGAAAGTGACAGGAGTGACACCGCTGGAATATCGGACAAGAATGCGGTAATGTCAATTTTGTACTATTCTTGTTATTTTTCGTCCTCAACTCTTCAAGCACAATTTTGTATCTTTGCAATGGGAAGCAATTCCCTTGCAAAAAAGCCTCAAAATCGATGTGCCCCACACCGCCTCATCGATGTGGGGCAGACCGATGAATCGGTGTGGGGCACATCGATTTGGTAGAAATTCAAGCACCATTGCTTTGGCTATTTTTTACTTATCACGATATTTCGACATAACAAATTACCAAACCATAAAACCTATGAAATATACAGAATTAGGACAGACCGGGATGAAAATATCCCACTTGGCATTCGGCGCATCATCGCTGGGCAGTGTTTTTCGTGCAACTAAGGAAAACGAAAGTATTGAAGCCGTAGAAGCAGCCATCGAAGGCGGCATCAACTTCATCGACGTAAGCCCTTACTACGGACACTACAAGGCTGAGACAGTATTGGGAATGGCTCTGAAAAGAATCCCAAGAGACAAATATTTCCTGAGCACAAAAGTTGGACGCTATGGCGCCAACGGCGTGAACACATGGGATTATTCCGGCAAGCGCGCCACTGAAAGTGTTTATGAAAGCATGGAACGCCTGGGCATCGACTACATCGACCTCATCAATGTGCATGACATTGAGTTCCAAGCAGCAATGGAAGGCGGATTACAGAAAATCGTTGATGAGACACTTCCTGCACTGGTAGAACTGAAAAAGAAGGGTCTGGTAGGCCATGTGGGTATTACAGACTTGCAGCTGGAGAATCTGAAATGGGTTGTTGAGCACTCCGAAGAGGGCACAGTCGAAAGCATACTGAACTTCTGCCACTACTGTCTGAACGACGACAAGCTGACAGATTTTCTCGACTTCTTTGAAAGCAAAGGAATTGGAGTCATCAATGCTTCCCCATTAAGCATGGGCTTGCTGTCCGAACGTGGAATTCCAGCATGGCACCCTGCTCCAAAACCGCTGGTGGAAGTTTGTATAAAAGCTGCTCAATATTGCGCCGAGAAGGGATACCCAATCGAAAAGCTCGCCGTTCAGTATGCAGTCAGCAACCCACGCATTGCAGGCACGCTGTTCTCTTCTGCCAACCCGGAAAACGTGAAGAGAAATATCGCATGGGCAAACGAAGAGCCTGATTGGGAACTGGTTAACGAGGTTAAAGCCATCATTGGCGACCAGCAGCGAGTAAGTTGGGCCAACTCATAGCCCTGCTTCACACACGAAAGTACACCCATTAGATTGACAACCAATTTGCAAAAGACATGACAATTATTGATGCGCATTCTCACCTGTGGCTGAAACAAGACACATGGGTGGACGGCAAAAGGATTCTCACACTTCAAAACGGCAGAAGCATCTTCATGGACGAAGAGGTACAGATGATACCTCCATTCATGATAGACGGAAGAAACACAGCAGAAGTTTTTCTTTCAAACATGAATTATGCCCAAGTGGGAGGAGCCGTTGTCGTACAAGAAATCATTGACGGATGCCAGAACAAATATCTGAAAGAAGTACAAGACACATACAGCGACCGCTTTTTCTGCATGGGCATGGCACAAACAAAAGAAGAAGCTCAAGCTGTACACGATGCAGGCATGAACGGCATTGCCGTACCCGGACATAGACTCAGCGCGCCTCTGCACAACATGATGCCTATGTTCAAATATATGGAAGAACAGGGAATGATTCTCTCCATGTGTCTCGGCACTGACGAAAGTCAAATTTCAGAAATGA
Source organism: Bacteroidaceae bacterium (assembly GCA_017507385.1). Classification (GTDB taxonomy): domain Bacteria; phylum Bacteroidota; class Bacteroidia; order Bacteroidales; family Bacteroidaceae; genus Minthosoma. Next base: position 22,282 of record JAFWAX010000037.1, read on the forward strand.
GAGAAATCATCCAAGAGTGTCCCAATCTGAAAGTCGCAATAGGCCACTTCGGCATGGTCACCACCCCCGCATTTGAAAGCCAAGTTAAGCTGGCTCTTGCAGGAAAGAACGTGACGGTTGAAGCAGGCGGCATCACATGGTTGTACAACAGCGAATTCTACCCATACCCCAGCGCCGTGCGAAGCATCAGGCAAGCCGCAGATTGGGTTGGAATGGACAGGCTCATGTGGGGAAGCGATTATCCGCGCACCATCACTGCCATCACCTATAAGATGTCATACGATTTTGTGCTGAAGTCCAATGAACTCACCGAAGAAGAAAAAGAAATGTTCCTCGGCAAAAACGCTGTTCAATTCTATGGATTCAAGAATCTTCCAGACTTGCCATACATCAAAAACATGTCAGAATAAACAAAATAGATATTCATTGAAAAACATAAAAACATGAAAAAAAATACCATTGCATTATCACTCATCTTCTGCCTCTTCTTTCTGTGGGCTATCAGCAGCAACCTGCTGCCAACCATGATTCGTCAGCTGATGAAAACCTGTGAGCTGAACACCTTCGAGGCCTCATTTACAGAGAGCGCCTACTGGCTCGCCTATTTCATCTGTCCAATTCCTATCGCCATGTATATGAAGCGGTTCAGCTACCGCTCCGGCATTATTGCAGGTCTGCTTCTGGCTGCTTTGGGCGGTCTTCTGTTCATACCTGCAGCCATGGTGAAAAGCTATGGCGTATATTTGTGCATTTTCTTCATCATCGCTACAGGCATGTGCTTCTTGGAAACAGCAGCAAACCCCTACGTCACAGCGTTAGGTGACCCTGCGACAGCCACTCGACGCCTGAATCTCGCGCAGTCTTTCAACGGCTTGGGAGCTTTCATTGCAGCAATGTTCCTCAGCAAACTCGTATTGAGCGGAAACGACTATACTCGCGACTCCATCCCCGCTGACTACCCAGGCGGATGGGAAGGATACATACAGACCGAGACCGACGCCATGAAATTGCCATACCTCATTCTGGCAGCAATTCTCATCTGTGTAGCTGCAATCCTGTTCTTTGTCAAGCTGCCCAAAGTAGCCGAAGAGCAGGAAAATGAGGATACAGGAACAAAGAAAAAGCTGATAGATTTCAGCACATTGCGACGCCCTCACCTGCTGTGGGGTGTAATTGCCCAGTTCTTCTACAATGGCGGACAAACAGCCGTGAACAGCCTCTTCCTTGTTTACTGCTGCACCTATGTTGGCATTGACGAAGGAACGGCAACAACCTTCTTTGGTCTCTACATGCTTGCATTCCTTGCAGGCAGATGGATTGGTACAATGCTGATGGTAAAATTTGCACCCGAAAAAATGTTGCTGGTATATGCCGTGGCCAACATTGCCCTCTGCGGAATCGTATCATTCTGCGGCGGCATGGTAGGTCTGTATGCTATGCTCGCCATCTCCTTCTTCATGTCAATCATGTATCCTACACAATTCTCGTTGGCTATCGAAGGACTTGGAGAACAAACCAAGTCAGGAGCAGCCTTCCTGGTGATGGCAATTGTCGGAAACGCATGCGTTCCCCAATTCACAGCTTACATCATGCACCAGAATGAGCATGTTTATCAGATAGCTTATATCATCCCAATGGTTTGTTTTGCTGTATGCGCTTACTACGGCTACAAATACAAATCTTTGCTCAAAAAAGACATTCAATTGCAAAAATAAACACACATGAAATCCATACAAATCTCACACAATCAAGAACTTCAAGTTATAGACTGCAACATTCCCGAAGCTCCTGTGGAAGGGGAAGTGCTTCTGAAAATTGAATACGTTGGATTTTGCGGTTCCGACATCAACACATTCATGGGGCGCAACACAATGGCATTAAATCCCGTTATTCCCGGACACGAAATAGGAGCGGTCATCGAAGCTGTAGGAGCTAATGTGCCAGACCATCTGAAAGTCGGTATGGTTGTCACCTGCAATCCCTACACCAACTGCGGCAGCTGTGCTTCATGCCGCAATGGCAGAGCCAATGCTTGCCAGCACAACGAAACCCTCGGCGTGCAGCGCAATGGAGCCATGAAGCAATACATACTTATGCCATGGGAGAAAATCATCCCTGCTGGACAGCTCACATCTAAGGAATGTGCCTTGGTAGAACCCATGAGCGTAGGTTTCCATGCCGTAAGCAGAGCACAGGTTACAGACATCGACACTGTGATGGTCATAGGGTGCGGCATGGTAGGTTTAGGCGCAATCGTTCGTGCCTCTCTGCGTGGAGCCACCGTCATCGCTGCTGACATTGACGATGAGAAGCTGGCTTTGGCACAGCAGTTAGGTGCAGCCTATGTCATCAACACTAAAACAGAAAACATACACGACCGTCTGACAGACATCACCCAAGGATTTGGCCCAGATGTTATCATCGAAGCGGTCGGTAGTGTACCGACCTACCAGATGGCCATAGACGAAGTTGGTTTCACCGGCCGTGTCGTATGTATCGGCTACGCCAAATTAGAAGTTTCTTTCCAAACCAAATATTTCGTACAGAAAGAACTCGACATCAGAGGCTCACGCAATGCCGTTCCATCAGATTTCCGTGCAGTCATCCGCTACATGGAGCGTGGCACTTGCCCGGCAGACAAACTCATCACCAAAATCATCAAACCAGAAGAAGCTTTAGATACAATGAAATGGTGGAGCGAAAATCCAGGAAAAGTATTCCGTATCTTAGTCGATTTCAGATAGATTCAAACATAATTATGCCTATGGACGGTTACAAGCAAAAAACATATACAGGAAAAACAAAACGCTACGTTCAGACTTTGGAACTACGAGATGACCCCGAGATGATTAAAGAGTACCTGAAATGGCACTCTGAAGAGCATCATTGGAAAGAGATACGCGACGGCATCAAAGAAGTAGGAATACTCGAAATGGAAATCTACATCCTCGGAACCAGGCTCGTCATGATAGTGGACACCCCAGAAGAGTTCAACTGGAAAGAAGCCATGGACAGGCTCGCCACACTGCCACGCCAAGCCGAATGGGAAGCATTTGTTGCTCAGCTGCAAGGCTGCAGAGAAGATGCTCGCAGCGATGAGAAATGGAACATGATGGAAAGAATGTTCCATCTATATGATTAGACGCATCATGTCTATGGATATCAGAAAAATCTTCATATATATTTGTCTATCCTGTTCCACACCTGTTGTGGAAGCACAGCCTCTGCAAGAATTTCCCTTAGACCAAGTGGAACTCAAGGCATCATGGGTGAAAGAACGCGAGCGAATGAACATCGACTTCATCCGAAGCATCGATGCAGACCGTTTGCTCCATACGTTTAGGCTCACAGCAGGAATTCCTTCCCAAGCAGAGCCTTTAGGTGGTTGGGAAGCACCACACATTGGGCTGCGCGGCCACTTCACGGGGCACTATCTATCTGCCCTTTCCACCCTTGTCAACAAGTATGGAGACGATATTCTGAACCAGCGCCTGAAATACCTGATTGAAGAACTGGAACGTTGCCAGCAAGCCAACGGGAAAGGATACCTAAGCGCATTCCCCGAAACCGAATTCGATGTTCTGGAAACACGCTTCGGAGGAGTCTGGGCTCCCTATTACACCCTGCACAAACTGATGCAGGGCTTGCTTGATGTCTACACATTAGCAGGACATTCAAAGGCATACGACATGGCCTTACAGATGGCAGACTACATCAACAACAGAATGTCATATCTCACCAAAGAGGACTTGTATCGCATATTCGACACAAGAGCTGCCAATCCCACCAACGAAGCAGGAGGCATAAACGAGGTGCTCTACAAACTCTACTCCATCTCTCGCGACCCCAAGCATTTACGACTGGCACATCTGTTCGACCCCGATTGGCTTGTCACCCCTTTGTCACAAGGAACCGACATACTCTCAGGACTGCATTCCAACACACATATTGCACTCATACAAGGATTCTTCTGGAGATACAAACTCACAAACGAACAGAAATACTGGAATGCGACTCAAAACTTCTGGGACATCTTGCACAAAGACCACGCTTATGCAAACGGAACAAGCAGCGGTCCTCATCCACACCCAACCACACCCACATCCAAGACAGCAGAACATTGGGGCGACGCGGGGAAACTCTGCAACACACTCAGCGCAGAGATTGGAGAGAGTTGCGTGACACACAACACCCAAAAACTTTCTGCATACCTATTCAGCCATACAGGAAACCCACGCTATGCTGACAAAATGATGGACATGTACTGGAATGCCATCCTGCCCATACAAAGCGCATCGACAGGAAAGGTGACATACCACTTGCCCTTAGGCTCTCCACGCACAAAGAAATATCTCCAGCCTGGAGATTTCTTCTGCTGCAGCGGCTCTTCCACAGAAGCTTTCACACGCCTGAACGCCAACATCTACTGGCACAACGACAGCAATGATGCACTGTGGATCAATCAATACGTTCCATCCACCTTGCACTGGGAACAGAAAGGTGTCGTCATTGAACAAGACGGAGATTTTCCCAAATCATCCTCAATGACTTTCACCGTAAAAACAGCACAGAAACAGCATTTCTCGCTCAATCTCCTGATTCCCTCATGGGCAGAAAAAGCATCCATCAGCATCAACGGCAAGAAAAGCTCTATCAAGACAACCGGGCAACCTCGCTACCACACCATCAACCGCCAGTGGAAAAACGGCGACAAAGTGCAGCTCCATCTCCAAGGAGGATTCAGAATCCACCATCTGCAAGGCAACTGCCAAACCATCGCCATTTCACATGGACCGATGTTGCTTGCCTTCATCGGGAATGAAGAAATCAAGCTGCAACTGACCGAAAGCCAGCTGCTCAGCAATCTCCACACGGCAGACGCAACCAAAGGTATCTTCACTCTAAACAGCAACGGCAAGCAATACACATTGCGCCCACTATTCGATGTGGACGGCGAGTCCTATAGCGTATATGTACAATTAAGATAAGACCTTAAAAACCTTAAACTCAAATGAAAAAAGCATTATTGACACTTTTGACAACCTGTACACTCACAGCCGTACAGGCACAGAACTACCAAGTACCCGTACTTGAAAACGACGAGCCAATGGCTACAGGACCATTCACGCCCAATTGGGAATCACTCCGTACATACGAAGTTCCCGAATGGTTCCGCGACGCCAAGTTCGGCATCTGGGCACACTGGGGACCACAGTGCGTAGAAGGTTCCGGTGACTGGATGGCACGCAGCCTCTACATGGAAGGAAGCGGTCCTTACAACCATCACAGGCAGAACTACGGACACCCCTCCGAAGTAGGATTCAAAGATATCCTCCCTCTCTTCCAAGCAGAGAACTGGACTCCCGAAGAACTCGTGAAATTCTACAAAGAAGAATGTGGCGCCCAATATTTCTTCGCCCTCGGCAACCACCACGACAACTTCGATCTGTGGGACAGCAAATACCAAGAATGGAACTCAAAAGACATAGGTCCGAAGAAAGACATCCTTGACGGCTGGGCAAAGGCAGTCAAGAAAGCAGGACTTCCCTTCGGCATTTCCTTCCACGCCGACCACGCATGGACCTGGTATGAACCATCACGCCGCTTCGACATGAGAGGCGACATGAGAGGCGTGAAATATGACGGATGGCTCACAAAAGAAGACGGCTATAAGCTCAACGCCGACGGAACAGAAAAATGGTGGAAAGGCCTTGACCCACAGAAACTCTACGCCCAAGACCACGACTTCTCACGCAACACATGGGACGACGGAATGATACACCGCCAGTGGGGCTGGGGAGAAGGAGCCAACATCCCGACACAAGAATACGTGACCAACTTCTACAACCGCACACTCGATGCCATCAACCGCTACAACCCCGACCTCATCTACTTCGACGTGACAGTGCTGCCCTTCTATCCCGTCAGCGACGCAGGCATGAAGATTGCCACCCACATGTACAACCGCAGCGCAGCCATGAACAACGGAAAGAACCAGGCAGTCGTGTTCGGCAAGATTCTTACTGACGAACAAAAAGAAGCCCTCGTCTGGGACGTTGAGCGTGGCGCACCCAACCAAATCATGGATCGTCCCTGGCAATGCTGCAACTGCATCGGCGGATGGCACTACGACACCAACACCTACAAGAACGGCTGGTACAAGAGTGCAGCGACTATCGCCAAGCTCCTTGTTGACATCGTCAGCAAGAACGGCAACATGCTTCTTTCCGTTCCCCTCCGTGCAGACGGCACACCCGACGAGAAAGAGATTGCCATCATGAAAGAGTTCGGCGCATGGATGAAGATCAACAGCGAAAGCATCGTCAAGACCCGTCCTTGGAAGATATTCGGCGAAGGTCCAATTGCCGATGCCGACATTCAAATCAATGCGCAAGGTTTCAACGATGGTCAGTACACCGGAGCTGGAGCCAACGAGATACGCTTCACGCAGACAGAAAAGAACCTCTATGTTTCAGCACTTGAATGGCCTGAAAACAAAACCATCAGCGTCAAGTCACTGGCAGAAGGCTCAACACTCTATCCCGAAAAAATCAAATCTGTTGAACTGCTCGGCTACGGCAAAGTGAAGTTCACTCGCACAGCCAACGCACTTGTAGTCAATCTGCCAGAGAAGCTGAACAACATCATACCCGTACTGAAAATCAAGAAATAACAACAGGTTCATGAAAAAGTTCCTCATTTTACTGACATCGCTGCTGCCATTCATAACACAGGCACAAGTCCCCGACTGGGAAAACCCTGCTGTCATAGGCATCAACAAGCTGCCATATCATGCCACCCTGCAGTTGCCCTCAAAAGAAGGCGAGTGCAAGGAAATCATGTCGCTCAACGGGCAATGGCAATTCCGTTGGTCACCCAACCCAGAAACACGCCCCATCGGCTTCGAGCAGGAGAACTACGATGTCAGCAGTTGGGAACAGATTCAAGTACCTGGCAACTGGCAGATGCAGAACTTCGGCAAACCCATCTATGTGAACATGCAATACCCCTTCCAGCGCAGCCAGCCCAACGTGACAGAAGAGCCCCCAAAAAACTGGTATGCCTACGAGCACCGCAATCCCGTTGGTTCTTACGTCCGTCAGTTCGATGCAACAGAAGAGATGCTGCGCCAAAATCTCATCCTCCACTTTGCAGGCGTCAAGTCCGCCATGTACGTGTGGGTGAACGGCCAGAAAGTGGGCTATAGCCAAAACTCCATGTCGCCAGCCGAATTCGACATCACGCCCTATGTGCGCAAAGGCAGCAACCGCCTTGCAGTCGAGGTTTATCGCTGGAGCGACGGCTCCTATCTGGAGTGTCAGGACATGTGGCGGCTCAGCGGCATATTCCGCGATGTGCAGCTATGGGTACGTCCGCTCGTGCACATAGCCGACTATCAAGTCACAGCTGTTCCCAGCGCCGACTATCAGAGTGCAGAGGTCACAACCTGCATCACCATCTGCAACAGCGGCAAGAAAACAGCAAAACACATGACAGCAATCCTCAACATCAACGGCAAAAGGCTGACAAGCACCATACAGAAGCTCAATGCCGGAGACACAATGCTCGTCAAGCAATCCTATCACATGAAACACCCCCGACTTTGGTCTGCCGAACACCCTCATCTCTACCCCTTCAGCGTAGAGCTGGCTGACAGAAAAGGACACATCGTTGAGCATTTCGACTACCACCTCGGCGTAAAGAAAGTAGAATGCGTGGGCGAAGTGTTCAAAATCAACGGAAAGAATGTCAAGCTGCGCGGTGTCAACCGCCACGACCACCATCCACGCACAGGACGCTATGTCGATGATGCCACCTACGAGCTTGACGTTGCCCTGCTGAAGCAGACCAACATCAACTTCCTGCGCACAAGCCACTACCCTGACCGCCCCTATCTCTATGAACTGTGTGACCGCTACGGCATCTACGTCATGGACGAGGCCAATCAGGAAAGCCACGGATACGGAATCGGCAACAAGGAATTGGGCGATGCCCCCGCATGGCGCAATGCCCATGTTGACCGCGCCATATCGCTCGTGCAGCGCGACAAGAACCACCCGAGCATCATCTTCTGGAGCCTCGGCAACGAAGGCGGTTCGGGGAGCAATCTCCAAGCCATGTACGATGCCATCATCGCCCTCGACTCCACCCGGCTGCCCTTCTGCGACAGCGACCGAAGCCAGTCAGCCATTTACGACGACAGCTACCTCACTCCCCTCGCCTTTGCACAACGCGCACAGCAAGTCACCGACCGCCCTTTCATGATGCGCGAATACACCCATTCCATGGGCAACTCCGGTGGCAATCTGCAAGAGTACTGGGATGTCATCTACAGCGATTCCAGCATCTGTGGTGCAGCCATCTGGGACTGGGTTGACCAAGGCATCGCCAAGCCCATCGACGGCAGTCCGCTCCAGCCATCCACATCCATCCAGCTGCAAAACAACGAATTCTGGGCATACGGAAGCGACTTCGGCGACCAGCCCAACGACGGTAATTTCTGTCTCAACGGACTCATTGCCCCCGACCGCACCCCACATCCACATTACTACGAAGTGCGGTACACCTACCAGCCCATCGCATTCCAGATGGACTCCTCTGGACAGGTGAAAAAAATCAACCGCGACTACTTCACCAGCCTCGACGAATATGAATACACTCAGGAAGTGACAGGCGATGGAGACGAAAAGCTCCTCAACGTCTATGCCCGCCTGAAAGAAGACAAACTTTGGGCAAAGAAAGGCTTCACCGTCGCCCGCGAACAATTCACGCTCCGACCCTACAGCTTCCCTGCCACACTGAAAGGCACAGCTCCATCTGTCGAGCAGACCGCCCAAGGCATCACCGTCATCACCGCCCAAGGCACCATCACCATCGATGCCACAGGCACCCTCTCCTCATGGATCATCAACGGAAAGGAAATGCTGAAAGCACCACTCGAACCCTACTTCTGGAAACCATCCAACGACAACCAGAACGCCAACGGCTACAACCATAGGCTGGGAACATGGAAAGAAGCCGGTGCCCAGCGGCAAGTGAAAACCATCCGCACCATCAAGGAAAAAGACCGTCTTCAGGTAATCGCCGAGATGACCCTCCCCGTAGGTGCCGACTACACCCTCACCTACACCTTCACACACGATGGGAAAGTCATGGTCGAAGCCGACTACCGCCCTACCAGCACCGACATCCAGCTGATGCCAAAGTTTGGTATGCGCATGCGAGTGCCCGCAGATTTCACATCCGTAGAGTATTACGGCCGAGGTCCATGGGAAAACTACCCAGACCGAAAGCGCTCAGCTGCCATCGGACGCTACCAGATGCCTCTAAAAGACTACCAGACAGACTATTTCAAGCCGCAAGACAACGGCAACCGCTGCGATGTCCGCTGGTTCAGCCTCTCATCAGACAAGCACACCCTCCGCATCGACGGCTGCCAGCCCCTCTGCATCCGCGCATGGGACTATGGCGAAGAAGACTTCACCGCGAACCATCCGCATGAAATCAGACGAGGAAACTTCGTCAACATCAACATCGACCTCAACATCCACGGTGTCGGCGGCATCGACACATGGGGACAGAGAACCTTGCCACAATATACCAACGACGGCAACCAGCCCTATCGCTACGGCTTCATCCTCGGGTGGGAGACTGAAAACAGATAAGTTCGACGAATTAGCATAAAGCAGGCCGTTCCCTACGTGTCCACCGTGCGCATAATATTCAAAACACCGCCTACGAAATATTTTGCGCACGGTGTTTTAAATATTTCACGCACAGTGCATGCTAAAGCAGCGTGAATCTTATTTTTGTTTAAGTCAATTCATGCAGCTTTTTAATTCGCAGAACTCACGTTAAAGTTGCTCCTCCTTCTGAAAAACCTCGATTTATTTTGTACTTCAGTCACTTATCATTACCTTTGCATACAACAATTAAACTATTCCTATGAGCAAAGAATATATCGTGCTGAGCCGACAGGATGCTGTGGCTCGCAACAACTCACCCTATGTGAACCTGAAGATTGCAAACAAGGAGGGAAACGAGAACATCTGCGTGTTTGATGTTCCGAAGAGCAATGGACCGCAAGTGGGACAGATTGTCACCTTCATCACTATACGCGAGAACCAGGGCAAGAAATCGGCTTCAAACATGGACATGATTGTGGGCAAGTTCCCGACAGAGGAGCATCCGCTCTATCATCTCGTTCCCCGCCCCATCAAGCGAGAGCTATGGGATACGACCATCGAGAAGCTGCTGGGATTCTGCACTGACAAGGTGCTGATGGGTTTCATCCGCCAGCAGGCTGAGGACTTGTATCCGAAGTACAGCAAGTATCCTGCAGCCACGAATGTTCACCATGCTTTTCCAGGCGGTCTGCTCAACCACGTCTATCAGATGCTGCATCTGCTTGAAGGCATCTACCCCGTCTATCCGTACCCCGAGGAACTGAAGATTGAACGCTGCATTCTCGGCATCTTGTTCCACGATTGGGGCAAGCTGTGCGAGTATAACATGGAGGGCGAGAAACTGGAAAACGGATTTCTGCTGGGACACATCTACATGTCTGCCAACTACTTGAACAATCTGCTGCGTGACCTCGGCATCGACAAGCGAGAAATCAACTTTATCGTGCACTGCATCTTGGCTCACCACGGACAGTTGGAGTATGGCAGTCCTGTCCTTCCCTGCATTCCGGAGGCGCAGCTGGTGACTTACATTGACAACATCTCAGCCAAGGCGGATATTTTCAGCACAACGGGCAATTTGGAAAAGGCATTTGCCTTGGGCACAAGCGTGGTGAAAGGATAGCTCCAAACCATTGACAAGACAGAAGGGAGCCATAGAGATTCGATTCTCCATGGCTCCCTTACTATTATTAATATTCCTGAAAATCAAGCAGGACGATAAGTTACAATGAAATAGAAGAATTGTGGATTGTGGTAGAGTTTAAATTCATACACACTTGATTCATCCTTCACCTCAAACACCTCTACCCGATGGCGTCCTTCGTCTCGCTGCATCTCTTTGAAGTGAGGACGCAAGTCGCGCATGAGCGACATGATGGAGCCTTGGGGATAGACCATTTCCCGTCCCACCACGAAATGCAGCTCCTTGTTGCCTTCTTGATAGAGGAAAGCATTGACGCATTTTGCGCTGCTGAAGTTCTCGTGGCTACCATTCCAGTAAGCAAGGAAATCGCCACCCAAATCCTGATTAATATACGAATACTTCTCTAAAGTTGCCTTGAACTGCTCAGCATCCATGGAAAGCATCGCCACGAAATTTGCCACCGTGGGCTTAATCACTATGATTTCCTGTTCCTCTCCATAAGGTTTCGTACAGACATCCAGTTCCTGCGCCTGCAAATGGAGACCTAATAGCATGGCAAATAAAAACATCACTTTTCTCATAAGCCAAATAGATTAAAAATTGATAATAGGTTAAAATTGATTGCTATAAGATGTCCAAAGATACGGTTTTTTCATCAAACTTCACAATTTTTATTCATTTTTTTGGGAAACTTCAAAAAAAAAAATAAAAATCCCGTCTATAAGGGAAAGGCATACAGAACAGAACGATGAAGTGGCTGAGGATGCCCCAACCACTTCATCGCTGAATAATCACTTCTTGGACAGATGGGAATTTACCAGATTTTCAAACGCTTTTCTTCTGGCACATAAAGGGGGGCTTCCTCTGTAATGCCGAATGCCTCATACCAAGCATCCAGCAGCGGCAGTGCGCCATTGACACGCCATTCGCCCAGCGAGTGGGGATCGATGGTGGTGAGGCGACGGATTTCTGCTTCTGTGATGTTCTGCCCCCACACACCGGCATAGGCAAGGAAGAATCGCTGTTCGGGCGTGAAGCCTTCCTTGACAGGCAGCGGATTGTCTTTTGTGGCATTTTTGAAGGCAGCATAGGCAAACTTCAACCCGCCGTGGTCGCCAAGATTTTCGCCACAGCAAAGGTCGCCATTCGCATTCAGGTCAGGCAGCACCTTAATGGCAGAGAAGAAATCCTTGATGACTTGGGCACGTTCGTTATACTTGTCAGCATCGCCCTCTGCCCACCAGTCGCGGAAATTGCCATCCTTGTCGAACTGCCTTCCCTGGTCGTCGAAGCCATGTGACATCTCATGTCCGATGACCACGCCAATGGCACCATAGTTGAAGGCATCGTCTGCTTCCATGTCGAAGAATGGATATTGCAGTATGCCTGCAGGAAAGCATATCTCGTTCGTTGTAGGGTTGTAGTAGGCATTGACTGTCTGTGGCGTCATGTACCATTCTGTTGGATCTACGGGCTTCTTCCACTTGCGCGAAACGATGTCAGCGATTGCCCACTTGGACACCTCTTTCATGTTCTCGTAAAGCGACTTTTCGGGGTCGATGTTCATCTTCGAGTAGTCGCGCCACTCGTCCGGGTATCCAATCTTGATATAGAAAGCATCCAGCTTCTCATGCGCAGCCGCCTTAGTTGCCTCGCTCATCCACTCCTGCGCATCGATACGTTCGCCAAGAGCCTGCTGCAAATTGCGCACCATCTCCATCATGCGCTCCTTGTTGGCTGGTGGGAAATACTTCTCGACATAGAGCTGTCCAACAGCCTCTCCTAATATGCTGTTGACGGCATTGACACTGCGTTTCCAACGTGGATGTGGCTGCTGGGCACCTGTCATGATGCGTCCGCTGAAATCGAATGCTTCCTCATAAACCTCATCACCAAGCAAAGAAGCTGCTGAGCTGAGAATCTGCCATTGGAACCAGTCTTTCAATACCCTGACAGGCGTATCCTTCAGCACAGCCATCGCTTCCCGGAGTGCTTCAGGCTGAGAGACAGAAAGACTGTCTATATCAGTAACACCCTGAATGTCGAAATAGCCTCTCCAATCAAGCCCACTGTATTCTGCCACGAAATCGGGAAATGCCATCTTGTGGTAATTACTAGCAGGATCACGGAGTTCTACATTGCTCTTGCCTGCCTTTGCCATGCGAGTTTCCAACTGCATAATATTTTCCATCTTACGCTGTGCCTCGTCCTCAGTTTCGCCTGCAAGACAAAACATCTTGACAATGTGCTGGCGATAGCCTTCAAGGATTTTTCTATTAGCCTCATCGTCCTTCACATAGTAGTCGCGGTTGATGCTATAGCCACCCTGAGAAACCTGAAGGAGGTTTTCCTTTGACGACATCATGTCGGCACTGATGTAGGAACTCCACAGTTCACCAAAGCTGACTCCTTCCATCATCATCTGGCTCATGAGATCCATCAGCTGAGCGGTTGTTTCGACCGCTTCCACACGATTCAGGTCAACCATGACTGGGGCAACTCCTTCCTCGTTCTGCCGCACAGAGTCCATGCGCAGAGTATAGAGGTCGCCTATCTTCTGTCCCAGCGTACCTTTTTCCTGTGGCTCTTCCGCAAGACCCTCAATGATGTCGCGGATGCGTTTGTTGTTCTCTTCTTCCACAATGTCAAAACTTCCAAACCTTGCATATTCAGGCTTCAACGGATTATTCTTCATCCATCCTCCACAAGCATAGCGATAGAAGTCCGTGCCAGGTTCCACGCTCAGATCCATATTTTCCAATTTAATGCCAATTGTCTGGGCTGGCTTGTCAGTGCAACTGTCAAAGATTGCTGCCGAAGAAAGTGCCATTACCATCAGTAAGTTTTTAGTTTTCATATCAATTAAGTCTATTTGTTTTGTCGAATACAAAGTTAGGCATTTTCGGCCAACATCTGCTTCTTTCGTACCTATATTTGACTTTCGCCACGCCAAAAAGTACTGGTAGCCCCTAAAAAATGCACTCATTTCTTTTGTAAATTCCATTTATTCTGTACCTTTGCAACGATTTACATAATCCAGGCCGCACATAGGCATAGCAAAAACAAGCTTTGCTTAGTGTTCGGTCTGTTCATGATTTTAACTAAAGGGGTGCTCGCATCTGCGGGCTGAGATTATACCCACGAACCTGATGCAGGTAATGCTGCCGTAGGAATGATTGAAGACTGAAAAGCCCCTTTTCATTATTAATCTTTAGTTAAACATTCTATGATTAAGTTTCATTTAGGAGAAAAGGCTATTTTCAGTTTCCTTTTCTTATCTATCTGCCCATCTTACATGATGGCGCGGAATGAGTATCAGGAAGATACTCTACAAAAAACAGTGATTCATCTTGACGAGGTTCATGTCATCTCCACCCGTGCCGGAGAAAAATCGCCTATTGCCCACACCCATGTGAGCAAGGAGCAGATTGAAAGCCTCAACTCGGGCAAAGACCTCCCCTTCCTCCTGTCAACAACACCCAGCGTAACCATCACCAGCGATGCGGGCAATGGCGTGGGCTATACGACAGTCAGAGTGCGTGGTGTTGACCCGAGCCGTATAAACGTCACAGCCAATGGCATTCCGATGAACGATGCAGAAAGCTCGCAAGTATTCTGGGTCAATCTTCCCGACTTCGCTTCAAGTGCCGAAAGCATACAGATTCAACGTGGTGCAGGCACATCGACCAACGGCTCTGGCGCTTTTGGCGCAACAGTGAACATCCAGATGTCAAAGCCCTGCACGAAGCCCTACTTCGGCATTGACTTGGCTGCCGGATCATACGGAACCAACAAGGAAACCATCACATTCGGAACAGGGTTGCTGGGCAATCACTGGAGTTTGCAAGGAAGGCTCTCCCACATCGGCAGCGACGGCTACATAGACCGAGCTTCCGTAGGACTCAACTCTTACTTCCTGCAAGCAGGATACAACAGCACAAACACCGCCATCAAGTTCATCACCTTCAATGGGAAAGAGAAGACCTACCATGCTTGGAACTACACCAGCAAATACGAGCAGGAGCTCTATGGCAGAACCTACAACTCATGCGGAGAGTACTACGATGAAGATGGGAACCGACACTACTACAAGAACCAGACGGACAACTATCACCAGCAGAACTATCAGCTGCTGTGGAATCAAAGGCTGGATAACACCCTGAATTTCAATGTAGGACTGCACTACACAAAGGGGCAAGGATATTACGAGCAATACAAAGCCAACAAAAAGCTCTACACATTCAACCTCGGACAAGCAGGAGACTTCAACACGAAGGGGGATGTGATTAACCAGAAGAAAATGGACAACGACTTCTATGGTTTCATCGCCTCGCTCAACTATGACAACGGAGACAACCTAACCGCTTCGCTGGGAGGAGGATGGAACAACTACGAAGGGCAGCACTTTGGCAAAGTGCTGTGGGCAAGCAATGCTTATGTACCTGTTGATTTCACCTACTACGACAACAATGCCAGAAAGAATGACGGTAACATCTATGCCAAGGCCAACTATGAATTCCTGAAGGGCGTCAATGCCTTTGCCGACCTGCAATATCGACACACAGGCATTCGCATGGATGGTCCGACAGACGACTACGACGACAATGGTCAGCAAATCAGCTACGGACAGCACTTCAGCTACGATTTCTTCAATCCCAAATTCGGACTTTTCTGGGAAATCAATAAATATAATAATGTGTATGCCTCCCTCTCCATTTCACACAAAGAGCCAACCCGGAACGACTACGAAGACAACATCGGGAAGAACTTGAAAGCAGAGAAACTGCAAGATTGGGAATTGGGCTACAAGTATCAAAGCCCTACATTTACAGCCGGTGCCAACCTCTATCTGATGAACTACACCAACCAGTTTGTCCTCACAGGTCAACTGAACGATATAGGAGAAATGATTGCCACCAACGACAACAGCGGCAAATCCTACCGTGCAGGAATCGAGCTGGAAGCATCTTTCAAGCCTACCGACTGGTTCCAGTGGGACATGAACGCCACTTTCAGCCGCAATCGCAACAAAGACTGGACAATCAGAGCGACACAGGAAGGGTCATGGGACGACCAAGGAACGCTCAACCTTGGTGACACTAAAACATCCTTCTCTCCAGAAACCATCTTCAACAACATTCTCACATTCAATTGGAAAGGATGGAAAGCACAGCTCCTGAGCCAGTATATCGGAGAACAATACATGACCAACACAGGTTTCCGCTATGCGAAAGTGGAAGACAAGTGCATCAAGATGACCCTCAGCGACCACTTCACCAATAACCTCGACCTGTCGTACACGTTCAAAACAAAGAGCATCAAGCAGATAACCGCAGGCGTAACACTCTACAACCTCACATCGCTAAAATACGACAACAACGGATGGGCTTACTGCGAGATTGGGAAAGACGAGAATGGCAATGCTTACGCGTGGACCACAGACCTCTATGAAAGCGGTTTTGCGCCACAAGCACCCTTCCACTTCACAGCAAGGCTGTCACTCAAATTCTAACACGTCTTCGGACTGTGCTTTATCAGGTTGCGCACAAACATGTTAGAACAGAAAATATACGGTTCAAAAGAAAAATGAAAGATTATATCATCAATAACTGGATAGAAATTCTCGGTGTCATCACAGGACTCGTCTATCTCTATCAAGAAATAAAAGCAAGCATCTACATGTGGATTACGGGCATCATCATGCCCGTAATCTCCTTGTTTGTCTATTACGAGGCAGGTCTCTACGCCGACTTTGGCATCAACATCTATTATTGTCTTGCCTCCATCTACGGCATCATCGCCTGGCAATGCGGAAAGAAAAAAGACGACAAAGAATTGCCCATCACCCAAATGCCACGCAAAAAATGGTTAGCACTTGCAGCTTGCTTTGCCGCCTGCTTCATCGGCATCAGCTTCATCCTGCAAACATACACAGACAGCAACGTTCCATGGTGGGACAGTCTCACCACATCACTCTCCATCATCGCCATGTGGATGTTAGCGCGCAAATGGATTGAGCAATGGTGGGTATGGATTGCCGTCGATGTCATCAGCACAGGGCTCTATGTCTTCAAAGGCATTTACCTTTATGCCGCACTCTACATGCTCTATGCCATTATTGCCATCTACGGATACTGCAAATGGAAACAGCTCATACAAACAGCATAAACATCATGACAGGAAGAAAATCAGAAGAAATGCAGAAGTTTCAGAACATAAAAGCACACGACTGCGTCATCCTTGCTGCGGGCAGCTACCCTTGCCATCCTGCCCCTCTCGCCATCTTGAGAGAGGCCAAACATGTCATCTGCTGCGACGGTGCTGCAGAAGCATATATCAGTCAAGGGCACACGCCACTCGCCATTGTTGGCGACGGAGATTCGCTGCCCTCACGCATCAAGGAGCAGTATGGGCATCTGATTCATACTATCGAGGAACAAGAATATAACGACTTGACCAAAGCCACACAATTTGCCATCAGCCAAGGATTCCGTTCCATTGCCTACATCGGCTGCACCGGTCTGCGGGAAGACCACACCCTGGGCAACATCTCTCTCATGGCCTTCTATCTGCAAAAATTCAACATACAGCCCACCATGTACACTGACCATGGCATCTTCACACCAGCCAGCGGAACCCAATCCTTCCCGTCTTTTCCGCACCAGCAAGTCTCCATTTTCCGCGTCACAGGCACAACGCTCTCTTCCGAACAGCTTCGCTGGAACTCCTACCCCTACTCGCAGCTCTGGCAAGGCACTCTTAACGAAGCCCTAAACTGCCACTTCACCCTTCACTCCGATGGCATCTACATCGTTTTTCAGACATACGAGGAAACAGCCCCTGCTGCCAACAAGACAAAGCCCATAGCAAACGAGAGCGATGGTTCTCAAGACACCTGAAAACTACGAGAGCACATATTTCCGAATAGGTGAGTTCGACGAATTAAAAGCTGCATGAATCAACTTAAACAAAATAAGATTCCCGTTACTTTGGCACGCACCGTGCGCATAATATTTAAAACACCGTGCACGAAATATTTCGTAGGCGGTGTTTTAAATATTATGCACACGGTGGGCACGTAGGGAGTGACATGCTTTATACGAATTCATCGAACTCCCGTATATTTCTTCATTTTCAGAGAACTTTTTACTATTACTTGGCAAGATACAGGAAACTTCCTGAAATTATTCCTGAAAAGAACAAAAAAAAGACGTAACTTTGTAACTTCTGCAAAAGATGAGCAAATTCTAACAACCATATCCCAATGATATATTGCTTTTCAGGAACAGGTAACAGCCAATGGGTTGCCGACAAACTGCAAGGACTGATGAACGATGACGCTGACATGTTTGGCTTCATCTTTCCTGTATATGCGTGGGGCATTCCCAAAGTGGTGGAGTCTCACATCAAAGAACATCTGCAAGACATCCAATCTGCCAAATACGTATGGGCCGTAATGACTTGCGGCGACGACATAGGCTATGCCGACAAGATTCTGTCGCAGTCAATGGGGCGGCCATTAGATGCCGTCTTTTCTGTCCACATGCCCAACACCTATGTATGTCTGCCGGGCTTCGATATTGACAGGGACGAAGTGGCAACTGCCAAAGTGCAGAAAACTTTGCAGCAGCTGCCGACCATTGCAGAGAGCATCAAACAACGGGAAATAAAGACAGAAGTGTGCCGTGGAAAAATGGCATGGATGAAGACCTACGTACTGCGTCCGCTTTTCAACCGATTCCTTGTCACCGACAAGTATTTCTTCACCAGCAAGAACTGCATCCAGTGCAAGCGCTGTGTACGTGCATGTCCGTTAAACAACATTACAACCGACGAGAAGGGGGAAATCGTATGGAAACACGAGAGCTGCACAGGCTGTCTGCGCTGCTACCACCGATGTCCCAGCCATGCCATCCATTTTGGCAAATTCACTAAAAACAAAGGTCAAAAAATACATGATTTCGATTGATAAATTGGGGGTTGAGTTCTCCGCCACCCCACTCTTTTTAGATGCCAGCTTTGTAGTCAATCCTAAGGACCGCATTGCGCTGGTGGGCAAGAATGGCGCAGGGAAAAGTACCATGCTGAAGATTATTGCCGGCATGCAGGAGCCTACTTACGGACAGGTTTCGCGCCAGAAGGACATCACCATCGGCTATCTGCCACAGGTGATGGTGCTCTCTGACAGCCGCACCGTGATGGAAGAGGCCGAAACGGCATTTGCCCACATCAGCGAGATGCAGGAGCGGCTGGACAAGATGAATGAAGAGATTGCCCGACGGACTGACTATGAGAGCGAATCGTACATGGAGCTGATTGAGAAATTCTCCCACGAGAACGACCGTTTCACAATGATGGGCGGCATCAACTATCATGCCGAACTGGAACGAACGCTTCAAGGCCTTGGTTTTCAGCGAAGTGACTTTGACCGCCCCACTTCCGAATTTTCGGGCGGATGGCGTATGCGCATTGAGCTGGCAAAGCTGCTGCTGCAAAAGCCCGACCTGCTGCTGCTCGACGAGCCGACCAACCATCTCGACATCGGTTCCATCCAATGGCTGGAGCAATTCTTGGCACAACGCGCCAATGCCGTGATGCTGGTGAGCCACGACCGTGCATTTATCAATAATGTAACGAATCGCACCATCGAAATCACTTGCCGCCGCATCAATGACTACAAAGTAAAGTATGACGAATACATCACTTTGCGCGATGAGCGTCGCGAACAGCAAATTCGTGCTTATGAGAACCAGCAGAAAGAGATTGCTGACATCAAGCAGTTCATCGAGACTTTCCGTTACAAACCCACGAAATCGAACCAAGTACAGTCGCGCATCAAGATGCTGGAAAAGATTGTGCCCATCGAGATTGACGAAGTGGACACCAGCAGCTTGCACCTGAAATTTCCTCCCTGTCTGCGCAGTGGCGACTTCCCCATCATCTGCGAAGATGTGACAAAGAGCTATACAAAAAACGTCTTCACGAATGTGAATCTGACTATTAAGCGAGGCGAAAAAGTGGCATTTGTGGGCAACAACGGCGAGGGAAAATCCACGCTGGTCAAGTGCATCATGAATGAGATTGACTTCGACGGCAACTTGAAAATCGGACACAACGTGCAGATTGGCTACTTTGCCCAGAACCAAGCTCAGCTGCTGGATGGCAACATCACCGTGTTCGACACCATCGACCGTGTGGCAAAAGGCGACATCCGTCTGAAAATCCGCGACATTCTGGGGGCATTCATGTTTGGCGGCGAGGCTTCCGACAAATTTGTGAAAGTGCTCTCTGGCGGCGAACGCAGCCGCCTTGCCATGATTCGCCTTCTGCTTGAACCTGTCAATCTGCTCATTCTCGACGAGCCAACCAATCACCTCGACATGCAGTCGAAAGATGTGCTGAAACAAGCCATCAGGGATTTTGACGGAACAGTCATCGTCGTCTCTCACGACCGTGATTTTCTTGACGGGCTGGTGGATAAAGTCTATGAATTTGGAGGCGGAACAGTGCGTGAGCACATCGGCGGCATCTACGACTTTCTGCAAAAGAAACAGATTGAATCGCTCAACGAACTGGGACGAAGCATGAACAATGCCGGAAGCCCATCAGGCAACAGCAAGCAAGACGCTCAGAATACACCTGAGAAAAAATCCACCACACTTACTTATGCCGAGCAGAAGGAACGCAACAAACTCATCAAGAAGGCAGAAAAAGCTGTAGAGAATGCCGAGAAGAAAGTCATGGAGCTGGAAACTCAGATTGACGAAGTAGAAGCCAAGCTCGCCACTCCCGACGGAGCCAGCGACACCACACTCTTTGCCCATTATGGAGAACTGAAAAGCAAACTCGACGAAGCAGAGGAAGAATGGGCAGAGGCGTGCATGAATCTGGAAGAGATGACTTCATAGAACTTTGGCATCAACCATATAGGTGACATGTGCTAAATAAGTTGAAACAACAAAAAAAGTGATGTCAACTTATTGGGTACATGTCAAACATAAAGACCCTACAAAACACCTTTTACACGGCTTTACAGCAGAAGAAAGGATTTTTATCAAAAAAACAGGCAAAAGTTTTGCCAATTCAGGCAAAAGTGCTACCTTTGCACTCGCAACAGAGGAAGATAAAGGCTCTGCTGTTGCAGAAATCTAACATCGCGGGGTGGAGCAGTTGGTAGCTCGCCAGGCTCATAACCTGGAGGTCGCCCGTTCGAGTCGGACCCCCGCAACTAAGGAAAGAAGTTCTGCACGAACTTCTTTTTTTGAATCAGGCATTGCGCCGAAATGGTGGAATGGTAGACACGAGGGACTTAAAATCCCTTGGGCATTGCGCCCGTGCGGGTTCGAGTCCCGCTTCCGGCACTTGCTGAAAATGGGATGCATCTCGCAACGACGCATCCCATTTTTGACTATTTTATTTCTATATCCATTAGCTGGATTTTGTATATAAAATGTACATTTCCACTTTCAAAAAACGATACATTTTATTTTTGACATGTTACATTTGAAAAAACTTTGCAATTTCCTGCAAAATTTAAAACATTTGTAACATTTCAGAAAGTCTATTTTGAAAGAAAAGCGTAACTTTGCACTATAAACATGAAAGAACTGTAATCACATGATGCTCAATACAAAGATAGCATTATCAAGCTGTTCTTCAACTGTAAAAGTAAAAAAGTTAGTAAAGCATAAATAGGTTAATAATTAGTTAGTTAGTTAATTAGTCAGCAAATACCCTCTTCGTGAGAAGGGGGTATTTGTATTCTATCCATTGTCTATTATATGCGATGAGACACAAGATATAAGAAAGCAAATAATCTCAGAAAAAAGCGGACAAGGATATATACCCAATTATTCTATATCCACATTTGCATCACGCTTTTCTTCGTTTTTCTTCTGATACTCTGTAGGAGATATTCCATAGAGAATCTTGAAATTTGTCGAGAAAGCGGACAGGGACTTAAAGCCCGTTGCCACACTCACGCCTGTAATGTCGAGTTTCTTTTCAGACAGCATACGAGCCGCTTCTTTCAAACGGACATATTTCAGGAAATCACGTGGTGCCTGACCCGTCAAATCCTTCATCTTGCGATAAAAATGCACTCGGCTGACTCCCACCTTGTCTGCAATAAATTCAACAGACAAGTCGGAGTTATCCAAATTCTCGTTAATGACCTTCATGACCCGCTTCATCAGATGTTCATCAGGCGACTCCAGTTCCACCTTGTCTATGTTCTCCTCATGCTGCTTATCCCCATGGAATTTCCCCTGCAACAGTTTTCTCGTCCTCATCAGCTGAAGTGCCGTTGCACGAAGCACATCTATATTGAAAGGCTTTGAAACATAAGCATCCGCACCATTAGTGATACCCGCTATACGGTCAGCATCACTACCCAAAGCCGTCATCAGCAAAATTGGAATATGGTTAGTCATGAAGTTCGCCTTCAGCTTTTGGCAAAGCGTCATGCCATCCATCACAGGCATCATGATGTCGCTAATCACCACATCAACTTTATCGGGCTGCGCCAAAATATAGTCCCACGCTTCCTGCCCATTGCTGCACAGATGCACCACCAAATCTGAAGACAATTCGCTATGTACATACATTCGGATGGCTTCATCGTCCTCTACCAGAACCGCATTCTTCTTCCGCCCATCCGCAGACCTTTCAACCGCCAGCAAATCCTCCATTTTTGTGCCCTCCTTTTCTTCCACTGCCCCCTCAGGCACATCCGCTGGCTTCATCATCTTCAGCGACTCCTCTCCTATCGGGATGTTGACGACAAAACATGCTCCCTTTCCTTCCGGGTTATCCTCCACCCGAATGGTTCCCTGATGGAGCTTCACGAGCATCGACGTCAGATTCAAGCCGATACCCGTACCAATATAGCCATTTCGATGCTGAGCCGAATAGAATCGTTCAAACACTTTCTTCTTTTCCTCATCACTAATGCCCACACCTGAATCCATCACTTCCAGTTCAAACCTTTCGCCATCACTCTCCAGACGCATCACAATGCTTCCGCCATCAGGCGTAAACTTGAAGGCATTGGAAAGCAGATTCATAACGATTTTGTCCAGATTTTCAGGATCGGCATAAACCATCAGCTGCTCCACATTACGAATAAACTGATACTTAATATGATGAGTGGTGGCAGTTGACACAAACACATCAAAGATACTCTGCAAGAGCCCTACCAGCTCCACTTGGCGATAGTCCAGCAAGAATTTGCCCTGCTCAATCTTTCTGACATCCATCATCTGGTTGATTAGCTGCAAGATACGCTGAGCATTCTGTTTCATCAAATGATAGTTGCGCAGCCTTTCCTCATCCTTGTCTTTGCTAATCAGCTTTTCCAACGGAGCTAAAATCAGCGTCATCGGTGTACGAATTTCGTGACTGATATTCATAAAGAACTGCACACGAGTCTCGTTCAGTTCACGCTGCTGACGATTGCGCTCCATCACCCTGCGCAGCCTAAACTGACGTCTCACATACTCATAGCACATCCAGCACAACAGCAAGAAAAACAAGAAATAGACAATCTTTGCCCATGTCGAAGCATACCATGCCGGATGCACCACAGCCACAAGTTCTCGTTCCTCGCTGACGGTTCCCAAAGCATTGGCACGAATCTTTATCGTGTAAGTCCCTGCTGCCAAGTTGCCAAAAATCAGGCGATCATTATCGCCACCCTGATCCATCCAGCGGTCTCCGTTAATACTATATTCATAGACAACATGCTGATTATTCAGCCCCGTTGCACTCAGTTCAAGCACAAAGCTGTTGTCCTGGTGAGACATCTCTATTCTGCCACATTCATCTATCAATCCTGTCAGCATCTCATAATCTCCCGACATATCCCCTTTATGTATGGCCTTACCATTCATAAAGACATCCACAAATCTCAGCTTCAGCTCCCTTTCCTCGCTTCGCCACCTCTTCATCTTCCGCACATCAAAGTATGTGATGCCGCCAATACCTCCAAAGTAGATATGGCCATTCTGAGACAAGACAGCGCCACGGCAGAACTCATTCTCTTGCAGTCCGTCATTGGAAAAGAAGTTGGCAAACGTTTCGGCCTTCACATCCATGCACGACAAGCCATAATCCGTTCCAATCCACAAATCTCCTCCATCCACACACAAAGAAACAATACTGTTCACCGGCAGTCCATCCGCAGTCGTATATTCTCGAACATCAAGCGATTGCCCATCCACTTTCACCAAACCGCTGTTGGTTGCCACCCAAACCGCTGTTCCGTCGTCAGAAAGCACCATGTAACGCACAGAGTTTCCAGACAAGAGTTTCTTGCTCGACTTTCGGATGATGCCGTCTTCTTCAGGGAAACAAACCGTCAAGCCGTCAGATGTGCCGACAAACAGCTTGTCTTTCACCAAAAGAGTCGCGTAAACATACGGATTGCCCAAAATATCCGTTCTGGAATCCATACTATAATCTCCCCTGTAATTCAGGAACTTTCCTGTTTTCAGATTGTAGTAGAAGACACCCGCTCCTATCGTCGAAATCCAGAAACAATCGTCTTCCTTGGCTGGCTGGATGTCGAAAATCATATTGATTTCTTTGGTCAGCAGCACAAATCTCCCCTCCTTCATTTGCCACAATCCCTGCAAAAACGTTCCGAGCAGAACAGTAGAAGGGTCATGATTCAGCACCGCAGTAAATGAGCTCGGCATGCTGGGAACATCCTGAACCGACCAATGTTTTGAACGAGCTCCATCGGACGTCAAAAGATACAAGCCCTCATTAGAAACAGCCACCCACATGCCATTCTCAAACCCCGGCTGCCCTTTAGCTTCCGCCATGGCGAAAACAGAGTTGGCGCCAATCGTGTTCTTCGTAATGGAATTTTGGCCAATATACTCAAACACAGACTGTCCCATTGGCTTCATCATCACGCCTTTCAGATAGACTCCCACCCACACATTGCCATACGAGTCATACATAGAACAGCTGGTGTTGCTTGTAGCAAAATCAAAATCCTTCACAGAAATGGCGCTCAAGGTTATCTTGTGAGTATTCTCATCATAGATGCGCAATCCTGCACCATCGGTTGTAACAAACAATTTTCCTGTTTCCCAAGGCTCAATCCCGGTCACGGATGCACCCACTTCCTCTGCCGAAGCAACCATATCGAAACAATCTTTCGCTTCATTATACATGAATATGCCGCCATTCACAGTCGCTGCATACACCCGTCCAGACGAACTCATGCACACTCTTCTCACATTGCTCAGTTCGTCATACTTGTGAAAATTCTCATGCACCTGCTTGAAAAAGTCGCGACGCGCATTCAGCACCCACAGATTTCCATCCAAGTCTTCCAAAATATGTGTTGGAGCCACCTCTTCTGTGTTAAACTCTGATATATGCTGAATATATTGCTGTCCATCCGCCCCCGTTTTCAGCTCGCCTGCACCATAACCAGCCATGCAGACAATCACTCTCTTTTTATTGACAAGGTTGATGCTCACCACACGGCCACGAATGAACGTTCCGTCCTCCATCACAAACGGGATATGCCTAAACTTGTCCGTCTCATAGTCATACAGCTGCAAACCGGCACCCGTTCCCACAAAAAGTTCTCCCCCATGCTCAAACACGCAAGTGCTCTCGTCGTGCATCAGCGACAGCGAGTCTCCAATCACACGCCGATATACGTTCATCTTCACCCCATCATAACGATTCAGTCCATTCTGCGTCGTCAGCCAGATATTGCGACGGCTATCCTCCGAAATGCTGGAGATTCGAGAATTAGACAATCCTTGCTGAGAATCGAAAAACAGCACATTCTGGGCAGACACGCCAAGAGTGCCTAATATAGAGTATAGTAAAATAAATAGCAAAAAACGAGTCATAAATAGATTTTTCCAAAAACAATGTATATAAATTCGATATGGTTAGCTCTCGCCAAATCGCCACAAAGTTAACAAAAAGACAATAAAAACAAAAAAAGTTTTTAAAAAAGGAAACAAAAAGAGGGCAATCTTCACAGATTACCCTCTTTCTAATCAACAAAATATATTTATTTAACGAGAACTTTCTTCACAGAGCCGTCTGAGAACTTCACAAGGTTCACGCCCTTCTGGATTGAAGAAACCTGAGCACCATTGATGTTGTAGATGCCTGTTATAACCTTAGCTTCAGCCTCATTCTCAACTGCGTCAATAGAAACTTCCATGTCCTTAGCAGCCTGAGCGTAGTCATAGCCTTCAAGTGGAGCAACGAGGAAGATGCGAACATTGTCACACATTGTTGTACCAGTCCAGAATGACTGTGGAGTGTTATCCTCATGCTTTTCTGCCTTGCCAGAAGAATAGTGCTCACGAGCACCAATCAGGAGCGTACCATCTTCGCCAACCTGCACATTCTCAATCATCGTGTTGTTTGACTCGTTGCCATAGCCCCAAGAGCCGCCCTTGTATGGTTCAACTGCAGAGCCTGCATAGATGTACTTGTCCCACTCACCTGTTTCGTCGTTCTGCGCATTGTAGTAGAAGATCTTGCCGTAGTCAGCAGTCTTGTCAACAAGCGGAGTACGAGTAGAGAACTTGATTGTGTAGATACCTGCTGGCAGATTCTCAAGAGTCTGATAGAGGTTGTAATCTGCATTACCATAGATATTGATTTCCTGGTCTGTTACAGGTGTATCAACAGATGGAGCTGTACCACCGTAAGCAATATTCAGAGATGTTGAGTCCGAACCAGCCTCAAGTGCCCATCCAGGGATGCCATCAACTCCATATTCACGATAGAACTTAGGATTCTGCACGCAACCTGTCAGTTCGATACCGATGACATCGCAAATCATGTTGCCTGTTGGTTCGTCATACTCGTCATACTCTTCACGCTCGTTCACCTTAGTGAGATATGCCTCTGGAATCTGGCCATTAACCAGTTCATTAGCAAGAATCTGGAGCACGCGGAGCTTGTTAGCAGCATTGAGGTTGTTAGCCACAGCACGGTCATCAGTTGCCGCTGCAACTGCTGCATTGAGCGCAGCTTCATTCTGAGTAGCAAGCTTGTTGTAAGTCTCAATACCCTTTGTGATGCCCCATGTGAGCAAGCCTGCATTAGCCTCCAAGTTGTTGATAGCATTCACAGTCTTCTGCAACAGAGGAACAGCCTCGCTGAGCTCTTCGTCAGAAAGTGTAGAAGGATTGATTGCTGCATACTGGTCAAGAACCTTCTTAGCGTCAACAGCAACCTGTGAAGCCAGATACTTCTCAGCAAGTGACTCATAAGTAGTGCTTCCCTCAATGACATAGATAGTGTAATCATCGATGTTGTTGACACGAGTAGTCAACTTAGCAGCAAGGTCCTTCAGTTCGTTGATGACTGCTGTGATAGCAGAAGGCGTGTTGAAGCCGCCAGCCTCAGCCTTTGCGAGAGCAGCAGAGAAAGCAGTCTTCGTATCACCGTCATAATCTGTGCCATAAGCAGCATCCATCGCTGGCTTAGCCTCTTCAATAGCTGCTGCAAGCTGCTGCTTCCAGTAAGCTGCCTTTGAAGGCATAGTGATGAGGTCAACGCCACCAAGGAGAAGCTCAGCGCTTGGCTGAGTTGTAGAGAACCTCAATACATAGTAGCCAGCCTTGTCAACAGTGAAGTCTGTCTGTGAGCGAGTTACGTTTGTAACATTTCCATCTGGATAATTAGAAGGATCTGCGTGATCAGCAGGATTGTTTCCATGCACATTTGGCATAGCAATAACATCATCGAAACGAGCGTAAACATTGCCCTCGAGGTCTTCGAGAGTGAAGCTGTACTTAGGAGCGTTCTCTTCGTTGAATTTGTCCTTATTGCCGTTCAGGTTCTTCCATGCACACATGCGGATAGTAATCTGATACTTGCGAGCGTCGAGGTAGAGAGAGAGACCCTCTGGCATAGCTGGGTCGAGCGTGCCGTCTGCCAGCATGTAATCCTTCACCTGCTCACCGAAAGTCAGCGTACCCAGAGTATTGCTTCCGTTGAAGTTACGCCAGTAGATAGCACCACCATTGAGGTCGCCGCTATAGCCTGTCATAGCGCGAGAACCGCCACCGCCGAGGTTGCCGCCCCAGTTGTAGTTCCAGACTTCACCGGCATCAGTCAGACCATACTCGTGGATTGTGCCATTATCGTCAGCCACCCATCCTACAGGGAATGTTCCGTTTGCTGTAGCAGCGAAAGTCTCGTTCGTGCTGTAAACGCTTTCAGACACAGAAGTGTCGGCATCCTTGCCAAGAGCGAATGTGAGCACGATGTCGCCTTCACAGTCAACGCCGAAAGTGTTTACCACGCCACCAACAGTCAGCTCATACTCGCCGTCGCCAAGACCGCTCACTGCAATGTTGATAGTCTTGCCATCCTCACTCAGCGTCATAGCTTTAGTCAGATTTATGAATACGCCATTCTTCTCCAGCATAGCAGAAGCATAAGTAAGGTCAACAGCCTTATCGAAAGTGAGAGAAATCTTGTTGAATGTTTCAACATCTATCTCGAAGCTTTCATTTTCAGGAGTTGAGCTGACAAGCTTTGCGGGAGTCCAAGCAGATGGGAACACGTTGATTTCCTCAATGCTCCAAGCCTTCTCGTCTGCAAAGCCAAGCACCTTCATCTCGCTCTCCACGTCTGAGCTTGGACGTGCGTCAGTAGAATAGATGATAGGACAGTCGGCAGCAGGAGTGAAGCTCACCTTCACGTCGTCAGCCTCTTCAAACTGAACATCCTCTGTCAAGAACACATACAGGAATCCGTCTTCCTTACCCTCAACGAACTCAACCGTGAGAGGAGTGCCGTTCTGAGTTACTGAAGCACACTCAACAGGCAGAGACACCGCGCCCTTGTTTGCCTTGGCCAGAGCAGCGATATTGGTTGGATAGCCAAAGTCGAGCTTCACCACATTGCCGCTGAAAGTAGCCTCGTTGAAAGTCACGCCTTCTTCCACCTTCAGGTCGTCAAGCATGTAAGAAACAGGGCTGTACATATTCACCACAACAAAATACTTCTCTGGAAGATGGCCGCCGAAATACTGAGCGTAAGTCTGAGTGCCGTCACCGCCCATAGACTCTGGGAACACGGAGTTGCCCACCCATTCCTGATTCGCGATGATGTTATCCAGTACTGCTGCATTAGCGTAATAAGAAACGAAAGAGATGCGCTGCCATTCGCCTGTCAAACCGCTTGTCATCTGCACGCCATAGTTTCTGCCTGATGGAGAGCTGAAGCTCTTGTCATAATTCTCCATGCCCTTAGAAAGCCAAGCAGTGAGAGCTGTGTTCTTTTCTGCGCCATTTTCATCGATGTAAGAAGGCTCGTCAGCCTTGATCCAGAAGCTCACACGGTAAGGAGTATTCTCCTTGATGGGGAGGTTGCCAATCTTGAAACCGCGGTCCCAAGAATAGCCTTCCACAGTAGGGTCATTCTCTGCACGGAGAGAGTACTCGCCAGTCACCTGGTCGCCATTGCACTGCTCATCCCAGTAGTCGCCATCCTTCACGTTGACCCAGTCGCCATACGTACCGCCAGGAGTCAGAGCATCCTCAGTCGTGTACTTTGAGTCGCCTGGCTCGAAGCCAACAGATGCGATAGTGGTCTGCGCCTGCACAGTAGCAAAGCTCATCAGACCAGCCGCCATCAATAAGTTAATTTTCTTCATAAGCGAAAAAAGTTTTTGGTTAAGTTAAATTTAGATGAATTGATTTATACATATTTAATATAAGTTGCAATCACGCTCGACTTTCTCAGGAGTTGAAAGCCCCCTTGCCACTTCTGACAATCATCGACAACATAGTCGCTACAACGATGCAAAATTACAACAAAAGAGAAAATTTGTCTTTTCAGAAGGTTACATGAAGTTTCAAATAGGTTACAAAAACGATGTAACACCCATGGGAAAGCCTGAAAACAAAAGAAAAGTCCATTTTCATGCCTCTTTAAGCAAGTATATGAGAGAGAGAAAGGAAATACAAAGGAAATCAAACAGGAAATCTGTGACATGCGAGAGTAGAACACAACTTGTTTTTCTCACGGATAGCACGGATAGCACGGATTTTTTATGTTGCCGACTGCAACGAGGCAATCCCAAAGAGCCGCGCAAGGCTCAAATCCGTGAAATCGGTGAAATCTGTGAGAGAATAAAAAATGTCTCCCCGCCTTCCCCATAATGGGAGGTGTCAAAGATATGACAACACGTAACGGGGTGACTGGAAGAAGAGCCCTGTAGAGGCATCGGAAAGTTTTTCGTAGATAGAGGAGGTGTAGACCTTGTCAATAGCTTCTTCCAAAGAACACCCCCGTTCTTCGGTCAATATCTGAATCATGCGCGCAGTCACTTGCTCTTTCAGATACTTAAACTCTTGTGGCGTTACATTGGGCTGCATATCTTTGTCAGTTTTGCAATGGCACGTTCTGTTCCGAAATAATATTGAAACGTAATGCCTTTCATGTATTTCAAATTCTCCAAGAATTGGTCGAAGGTGATGTCGCCAGCTTCGTATTTTCCAATCTGCACGCCTACACGGTCATTGGCTATCGGGCCATAGACAATGTCGTAGTCATGCGTAGGAGCTGCTGTCTTGTTGTTTCGGTTCAGGAAGATGAAATCTGCCCATTCGCGTGTATAGCCCTCAAAGGTGAGCACCTTCAGTTCACCCGTCAGAAGCACTTGCTCGTCAAAAAGGTATGTATTCATCACGGGTTCTCCTCCCTCGGTCAGTGCTTTGAATTCGCCCATACGCCAAGCCTGCTGACGGTCAGCCGAGAGATAGAATCCCCGTCCAAAATCCTTGTTGGGACGCGACTTCTGCAAGTCGATGCGGTCGATGTAGACTGTAGAGCCGTGGTAAAGTTGCATCACAGGTGACCTCCTTTCCGCTGGCAATAGGAGGCCATGCTCTGCACCATGTCGTCAAAAGACTGAGTATGCATCACGTCGTAATAGTCGTGCATCACCTTGATGGCTCCGTATTGGTTCAGGTAGCGATACGCCTCAGCGTCAGTCATCGAATAATGACTGGCGAAAGCAGCGATGAGTGCCACGATGTATTCGGATATGTCTTTGGAACTGAACATGGCTTGATGTATTTAGGTGCAAAGTTAGATAATTTCCATTTGTTTCCAAATAAATCTTTGTTTTTTTATTCTATAAGTCTACTTTCTGTAAAAGTAAATGCTGTAGGTGTTTTAGAAAGGAAATTGAAAGGAAATTCAGAGGAAATTACTTGCTGCTGAACAAAAAAGATTTACTTCAAATTTACTTTATATTTCCTTTCTGTAAAAGTAAATGATGCGAGTGGCTTAGAAAGGAAATCACAAGGAAATTCAGAGGAAATCACTTGCTGCTGAACAAAAAAAGATTTACTTCAAATTTACTTTATATTTCCTTTCTGTAAAAGTAAATGCTGTAGGTGTTTTTAGAAAGGAAATTGAAAGGAAATTCAGAGGAAATCACTTGCTGCTGAACAAA
>JAFWAX010000038.1 GCA_017507385.1 Bacteroidaceae bacterium
AACGGGCCTTTAGAAATACCAATCTTTACTACTTAAATTCGTTAAAATTACCAAAATGCACCGAAAAACAGGCAAAAAATGTAGGATTGAAATCCTCCTACACTGCACTTAACGCTCTATGGCTTAATATCTTACATGCAAAAATGTAGGATGTATGAGAAAATTGATTTTTTAAAATCTTGGGAAGTAATTTGGAGATTAACTCCTTTCTAGGAATTTGGAGATTTAAAGGATTTCTGTTAAATCCAAGTAATCCTTAGACAAAAAGACATCTGTTCAGTCGGATTCGCAATCCGAGCATGACCAGCAAGGTTTGATGATTTGAACACGTTGATGATGGGAGCGTGTTTCAAAGAAAATATTGCGTTTTGTGATACTTTTAAATGGATAACAACCAACAATTTCATATAATTTTATTAACTTTGCTCCAAACTATATCTTAATAGAAATTATGGCTAAGAAAGCAAAGGTAGTAAAGGAAAAGTCTATCGAAGACCGAATATGGGACAGCGCGAATAAACTTCGTGGCAATCTCACTGCATCTGAGTATCAGAATGTGGTGCTGGGGCTTGTGTTCCTTAAATATATTAGTGACTGCTTCGAGAAACGATATAACGAACTTGTTGCTGAAGGTGACGGCTTCGAGGAAGATCGCGACGAATATACAGCAGAGCATGTGTTCTGGGTGCCGCAGGATGCTCGTTGGCAGAACATAGCCAGTCAGGCACACACCCCTCAGATAGGACAAGTCATCGATCATGCCCTTGAAGAGATAGGCAAAGAAAATCCTCGTTTGAAGAAGGTGATGCCTAACAACTATTCTCGTCCTGAGATTGACAAGATCCGCTTGGGTGAGGTGGTTGAAATCTTCGACAACATGGATATGCACGCACAAGGCGAGGGGATAGACCTCTTTGGGCGAGTGTATGAATACTGCTTGCAGAACTTTGCCGCTGAAACCCAGTCGTCGGGAGGTGAATTCTACACCCCATCCTGCATCGTCCGCACGATTGTTGAAGTGCTTCAGCCCTTTGAAGGTCGTGTCTATGATCCAGCCTGTGGCTCTGGTGGAATGTTTGTACAGAGTGCCAAGTTCATCCAGCAGCATCAGGGCAACCTGCGCAATGTCACCATCTATGGACAGGAGTTTAATGCCAACACCTGGAAGATGGCACACATGAACCTTGCCATTCGTGGCTTGGAAGCAGACCTTGGCGACAGTTGGGGCGACTCTTTCGGCGATGATAAGCACGCCACCAAGAAGTTCGACTTCATCATGGCCAATCCGCCATTCAACATGAGTGAATGGGGAGCCAGCCGCTTGGCGGATGATGTGCGTTGGAAGTATGGTGTGCCGCCAGAGGGCAATGCCAACTATGCATGGATTCAGCACATGGTGCATCACCTCTCGCCAACAGGTCGTATTGGTCTTGTGCTTGCCAATGGCTCGTTGACGACAACAACTGGTGGCGAGGGCGAGATTCGCAGACGATTGATTGAGGCAGACCTAGTGGAAGGGGTTATTGCTATGCCTAACCAACTGTTTTATAATGTGTCCATCCCTGTCTGCGTGTGGTTCTTCAATCGCAGGAAAAAGAATCCGGGCAAAGTGCTCTTCATTGATGCCAGAGAGATGGGTATGATGGTGGACCGAACCCATCGCGAACTCAGCGACGATCTTGTTCGTTACGATACCATTAAGAAGGAAGACAAACCTTGGGCCAGCCTCCCTGCTGATGAGTGCGATGTACAGCGCATTGCAGCCACGTTCCGAGCCTACGAGAGCGGAACCCTTGAAGATGTCAAGGGCTTCTGCAAAGTGGCAACCATTGAAGAAATTGGCAAGCAGGACTGGGTGCTCACCCCAGGTCGCTATGTAGGCATAGCCGACGAGGAAGAAGATGCAGAACCCTTCGAGGAAAAGATGGCCCGCCTGACCAATGAACTCGGCGACCTCTTTGCAGAGAGTCATCGCCTGGAGGCAAGCATCCGTGAGAAACTCGCTGGAATCGGATTTAACGTGAAGGAGGAAGGAGTATGAATGAATTAACAGATAAGTTCAGGAAAGCCGACGAGAACAACCGTTTGCTGTCAGCATACAGACCTCTGCCGCC
>JAFWAX010000039.1 GCA_017507385.1 Bacteroidaceae bacterium
ATCTTCAACCATGTCTGTGTGGTGTCTATGAGTCCCACCTCGCGGGCTGCCTCAATCATGTCACCTTCGTTCACATCGAACGATAACAGTGCCCCACTCTGTTCAGCAAATACGGTCGTCTCGGTAGCCTCGAACGTGCCCGTTGCATCGTATTCTTTCTCGTTGTTTCCGCAGGCTGTCATCATCAGTGCCACACCTGCCAATACATATATCTTTTTCATATGCTTAATTATTTGTCGTATATTTGTTATCGTATATCTCTTTCAGCATTTCAATCTCGTGTACTGACTGTTGCACACAAGCTGCATTCTCCTGATTAATCTCGCGCACTAAGTCGTTCACGTCGATGATGCCATGTGCCAGCTTCGATTCTGCCGCCTTTCTCACAGCCTGTCGCAGCGAGATAATCTCCCCGTCGTGGGCCATCAGTTTCTGGTAGCGCTCTATATTCTCGTTCTGCTGAATCTGTTCCAAGTTATTATTGAAGAGGAACACCTCCCGACTGCTCTCCGTCATATCACGCTGCAACTGCAGTTTTGCCTTGTCGTTCTTGCGAGTATAGAGGGCACCGATGTTCCACGTTACCCGTGCACCGACGATGCCGTTCAAGCTCCATTTGTGGCGCATCATATCCTCAAACATATTCAGACCTGGATAACCATAGAAGCCCTGAGCAAACACGCCTACCTTCGGCATCAGCGCTGCGTTGAGTGCTTTCTCCTGAGCATTCAGCACACTGATCTGTGCATCCAGCACCTTCAGTTCTGGTCTCTGGTTTCCTGTCGCCAGATTTCTGCCATCAGACTTCACTTGTGGCTTCTGTATGTTGTTGATCTCGATACCACAAAAAGTGCTCAGCATGCGTTGTAGCATCTGTTTCTGTGATGCCAGCTCAGTGCCCTTCTGCACCGCATTCAGTCGCTCTGCCTTCACACTCTGCAGGTCGCTTTCTGCTGCTGTTCCGCGCTTGGTCATCGACTCCAGTTTGCGTTCGTTGCCTGCCAACAATGTCTGCAGGTCAGTGTTCAACTTGATTTGTTCGTCAATCAGCAACAGCCCGAAATACATCTCATTCACACGCTTGCGAACATTATAAATATTGACTTCGTTCTGTGCCGCCTGCACCTTGCCCTGTTCACGGGCTATACGTTTCTGACTGCCTATGACACCACCGTCGTAGATAGTCTGCTGCACATCGATACCCACTCGGTACTGATCCTTCGTCAGTCCCTTCATATCGATGCCCATACCGCTCATCATCGCTTTCATCTCACTGGGCCACGCCGTCACATCACTCTGATACGTGGCCTGTGCCTGAGCCGACACTTGCGGTAGCCACCCCTTCTGGATGTTGGCAACCGTCAACTGGGTGGTCTTCTCGATGAGACCATACTGCTGTATCAACGGGTAATTCTTCTCTGCAGCCTGCTGACAATCGTCCAATGTCTGTCCCTGAGCCAGCATCGGCAACATTGTCAAACTTAAAACTAATTTCTTCATATTTTTATTGTCATTGAATTCTGGGTACAAAAGTACGATGTTTTTTTCATCGTGGCGTTATCTGCAGGAATGAAAAGATGTTCTTTTTGTTCGATTTACACCAAAACAGATCATTATTTCACAGAAAATGATTATCTTTGCAAACAAAAAGGACTTCTTATGAACAGACAACCACAATTGATGGACCGTTCGCAGATGCAGCACATATTAGCTCCTGATCTGCAGAAGATACGCCAACAAGTGTATTTTGATAATGAGCTTGGCATCGTGCATGGAGATTCGACGGTGTTCAAACTCATTATGAAGCAGAAGCCACCATTCATTATCAACGACCACCGACTGGGTGTTATTCTGAATGGCGAGGCCTGCATCAACTTCAACCTGCAAGACCGCCACCTCACTGCAGGTACATTGGCCTATCTGGGGCCTGGCACCATCATCATGCCTCATCAGTTCTCGAACAACTTTGAAATTCGTGGCGTGATACTTTTCAGCCAGTTTCCTATGCCTTTTGCCCCAGGACAGATGCCGTCGGCCTTCAACGGACAGGTGCGCGATTTCCAAATACCCCCCAGCGAGAGCGACCAGCAGACGGCACTCGACATCATCGAAACGCTTTGGAAGATGGTGCATCAGCCCGAATACCATCATCCCACAGCCAGCGCACTTGTGGCAGCATTAATGCAACATTACGACGGATGCTATCGCAAACAAGCTGACAGGGCTATTCACTCACAATCGCGCGAGCAGACTATCTTCGACCGTTTCCTTCAACTGGTCACCCAGCATTGTGCCGAACAACACCAGATAGGCTACTATGCCGAGCGTATGTGCCTCACTGAGCGCTACCTGACCACTGTCATCCGCCAAACCAGCGGCACCACCGCCAAAGACTGGATAGACCGTGCCCTCATCACTCGCATCAAAATAGAACTGCGCCACACGGACAAGCCGGCAGCGCAGATTGCCGATGAGATGCATTTTGCCAATCCCTCATTCTTCTCAAAATACTTCCGTCGCCTCACCGGCATGACTCCCGGCGAGTATAAATCTATCAGTTGAGTAACTTTTGTATTGAAAAGTAAATGTGACTCGCTTGCGTCGGAAAAGGCATAAATGAAGATTTCAATAAAGGAGCCTACTCTACTATTAAAGAAACTTTGCAAGGATAAAGACAAAATATCCATCGCCAATTGTCAAATATAAGACAAAAATAGCTTTATTATGCACTTTTTTGTGATAAATGTTTGGAGTATTAGGATATTATATGTATTTTTGCACAAAATTTCACAAGTAATATAATTTGCAAAATGAAATATAATATAGCAACGATAACAGATTATCTGGAAGAATTGACAGGCAATAAAACAAGGAGACTTGCTCACGCCAAAGGCAAGGACAAAAAATTGCCCTTGGCGATTGCTACCAGTTATAGCTTTTATGATCTTGAATTCATGGAAACGCAAGTCACTATTGCTATACCTTCAGGACTTGACAGCATCACCCCAATGCAGTTATCCAAGCATCAAGCTAAGATGATAGAGGCATTCAATCATCCTGTCATCTTTGCTTTAGAATCAGTTGCATCCTATCAGGTAGCTCGGCTCACCCAAGCAAAGGTAGATTTTATTGTACCTGGGAAAATGGTTTTCATCCCAAGTATGCTAATCGTATGGCGTGAGCTGAAGAACACGGTCAAGGAAATGCCTGAGATGATGCCACCTGTAGCCCAGTTGCTGATGCTCTATCACCTTGAAACAAGAATAATTGACGGTCTTACCGCTTCGGAGATAGCCGAACTTACAGGCTTGGCATACCCGACTATTAACGTCGCTCTTCGATGGCTTGTGACCAACAACTGCATTGCCCTTGTTGGAAGCAAACAGAAACATGTTCAGATAACGATGAGCAAGAAAGAACTTTGGGACAAATCTCTTCCGTTGATGACATCGCCTATTGAGCGCATACTCTTCACAGACACAAAGCCCGAAGAAAGTTTGATGGCCGGAGAGACTGCAATGGGGCATTACACCATGCTCGCGGAGCCGGCTACTCCAGTCATAGCAATAGACAAAGCAACAGCCAGAAAGAATGCCGCAATAATGAATAAGGAATATGGCGACATAAAGGTGGAAGTATGGAAATACTCTCCAGCCCTGCTATCTGAGGATGAATGGGCAGACAGGCTATCGCTCTATTTGTGCATGAAGGACAGCGAAGACGAAAGAATACAAATGGAGTGTGACACTTTAATTGAAGAAATGAAATGGTAACAGGAATTGAACGCTGGAAGGAATATTTCAATGATTATAAGGACAAGTATGTGCTCATAGGAGGCGCTGCTTGCAATCTGCTTGAAGAAGAACTCGACATGAATCCTCGTGCGACAAAGGATCTCGACCTTGTTCTTGTAGTAGAAGCTCTCACTCCCGATTTCGGAGCCCGTTTGTGGGATTTTATCAAGTCAGCCAATTACGCTGGTCGAAGCAAAGGAGAGAACGAGTTCAAGCATGAATACTATCGCTTTACAAATCCAGAGGACAAGGCATATCCAAAGCAGATAGAACTGTTTGCTCGTAGTACAGGAATCCTCAACCTGCCATCCGATGCACACATAGAACCCATAAGTGTAGGAGAATACCTGTCCAGCCTGTCAGCCATCTTGATGGATGATGACTATTATGCGTTCACTATAGAACATAGCAGGAATATCGATGACATCCATGTAGCAAGTCCTGAAGCTCTCATATGTCTTAAAGCCAAGGCATACACGGAAATGCTGGACAGAAAAGCCAAAGGCGAACAAGTGGACAGCCGTGATATCGAGAAGCATAAGAAAGATGTGTTCAGGCTGATAGCCATGTTGCCACAAGACTCTCGATTCTCGTTGCCTGAGAAATTGAGGAATGACATGAGTGATTTCTATCAGAGGATAGGAGAACTGCCTAATCCAGACTTCTTCAAGAATGCAGGATTAAGAGGTTTGGATGCCCAGCGTCTTCTTGACCTCTTCAATACTGCGTTTCTAAAATGAGAACTGAAACACATCATAAGGCATACGATTTCCCAGACTGCCACAGCATTGTCATCTGTGGCGACAT
>JAFWAX010000040.1 GCA_017507385.1 Bacteroidaceae bacterium
GATCCGGAATTCGGAGAGACGCTCCGGAAGGGGGTTGAGTACCTCATGCGCAACCGCCACAAGGATGCCATCGCATTGGTGGCACTTGCCGAAGCCTACGGTCTTTCGCGCAACCCCAATATTCGTGAGATTGTGGAGCAATCCCTGAACAATCTTGCAGATCAGATGAAGGAGACAATTTGGGGTCCTCATCGTGACGGCTCCAAGGCTCGTGAGCCGCGTGACCTCACAAAACTTACCTTCTATGTCATGGCGCTGCGCTCGGCTCAGCTCTCACGTTTCAAGATTCCCAATCTGCAGAAGGGCCTTGACAAGCTGAGAGAAGGGTTTCTGCATCAGGCTAACAAGAAGCATGGCGGATTCTCCAGTGCCTTCTATGGTCCGCCTCGACTCAACTATCCACGTATCATGATGTGGCACTACATGCTTGGTGTTGTTGGCATGCAGTATGTCGGTGCTGGTGACAATCCTGTAATCGACAAGACTCTCGGTATCTTGATGGATGAATGGGAGCCGCCGACGTTGACGACTACCGACATCTCATGCTGTCCAGTACGAGCCAACTACTGGGCGACGATGGTGTTTTTCAACTACTTCGAGGGTGACAAGCGCTGGTTCGACTGGAACAACAAGATGAAAGCTGTCTACAAGCGCGGTCAGCATAAGGAGATTGGAAAGTACCTTGATCATCGCGGAATGCCTCAGGAGATCGGATACTGGACTTGCGAGGATATGCATATCGGTACGCAGCCTGTTGCAACAACATGCTATGTCGCTCTGCAGTTGATGGTTTATTACCGTTATCTTCCTACCGGGCAGAAGAGCGCTTGGAAAGTCGTAGAGGAAAAGGAAGAGAAAGTATCAGGCGCAGCAAAGGATGACGTTGAAGTCTCGATTGACATTTAATGTCTGTCGGGACTTACTTAATAAGCGCATAATGCAGGTTATGTAAACTATGGACAATCCACTTTCATTAGTTCCAACCGAAGGCAATTCAACAGAGTTTCCTGTACTCAAGGCATTCCAGGAGTATATTGATGCAGAACAGGCTAAAGCACGCAAACGCATGCTTGGTCTGAGCGTTTTCTTCATAGTGCTTCTGTCTGTTGTCGTAGTTACATTCGTGCTGATATTGACGACAGTCCTGAACAGGAATCAGTCCCTGTCTGACCGTCTTCTGGACTATGCGCTCAAGGAACGTGATCGTGTGCCGGTTGTGCAGAGCTCGCAACCATCTGCTGACATAGTTAAAACTCTTGTCGAACGTCTTGAAAAAGAACAGGCTCAGATGAAGCTTGCTTTTGAACAACAGAAGCGTGACGCGGAAGAAAAGGCTGCGGCAGCAGAACGCAAACGAGCTGAAGAACTCAAGCGCATTCAGCGGGAATTGGCTGAGGAGCGTGCAAAGGCCCAAAAGGATGCTGATAAGAAGGCTGAAATTGAACGGCACCGTCGTCGCCTGTATCCTGACTACTACCGTATGGAAACAAGAGAAGAACTTCCTATTCCTCCACCATCGTCTTCATACAAAATGCAAAAAACGGCGCCTGTGAAAATAGCGGAATCGTCAAAGAAACAGATTTCCGTCAAAAGCACACCATTGCC
>JAFWAX010000041.1 GCA_017507385.1 Bacteroidaceae bacterium
CCATGGCGGACCCGAGGGGTACGGTTTTACAATTCCATTCCTTTTCCAACGCAGATGATTCAGCGCAAATGGAGAATGTTGGCTTTATGTCAGAAACTTCGCTTGTGGATTTTCAATATGTGCATCGGCTTTTGGGGATTTTCCCTGAAATCTGAGTTTTTCTTTTTGATTGCAGAAGATTTTTCGTATCTTTGTGTTCAATTTGATTGACGAGATGTTTTGTATGGAATATGTTATGAATATTTTGCTGGCGGTTTTGGACATTGTCAATGAGATGTCTCCTTATCTGCTGCTGGGTTTTCTGTTGGCTGGCATCATGCACGCTTTTGTTCCTGATGGCTGGTATTTGAAATATCTGAGTGGCAATACCATACGTTCAGTTGTTAATGCGGCCATATTTGGCGTTCCGCTTCCATTGTGCTCATGCGGCGTGATACCCACAGCCATGTCGTTGCGGCGCGAAGGAGCGAGTAAAGGGGCTGTGGTGTCGTTTCTGATCTCTACGCCGCAGACGGGCGTCGATAGCATTTTTGCGACTTATTCGTTGATGGGTCTTCCTTTTGCCGTGGTGCGTCCTGTGGCAGCTTTTTTTACAGCGATAATAGGAGGTACATTTGTCAATATGAACTCTTGCCGCCCAAATGAAATGTATGATGCTGATGATGAGTGTGATGGGAAAAGAACAACACGGGCGAAGCAGAAGCATCTCTCCTTTGGTGCCCGTTGTGTTGAAGCTCTAAAGTTTGGTTTTGTTGAGATGATGGAAGACATTGGTAAATGGTTGGTGGTGGGTCTTATTGTGGCAGGGCTTATCACGGTGCTTGTGCCTGACGAGTTTTTTGATGCTTTCAAGAATAACACAACGTTGAGCATGCTCTTGGTGCTTTGTGTGAGTGTGCCCATGTACATTTGTGCAACAGGGAGCATCCCTATTGCTGTGGTGTTGATGATGAAGGGTTTGACGCCAGGCGCGGCCCTTGTCATGTTGATGGCTGGTCCGGCCTGCAATGTTGCGTCCATTTTGGTGGTGAATAAAGTGTTAGGAAAGAAAGTCTTGCTCGTCTATCTTGCTGCGATAGTTGGGGGGGCGATGCTGTTTGGCTATGGCATTGATTGGCTGCTGCCTCGTGAATGGTTTACGGGTCATTTGATGGCAACCCATTCCTGTGCTCATGATACTGCTGGCTGGTTCGAATGGCTTTGCACGGGCGTCCTTTCTCTGTTGTTGCTCAATGTGTTGTTGATGCGGTTGAGGCATAAGCATATATGTGGCTGTGCCAATCATGACGGGTGCCATTGCGACGGACACGCAGGCGGCTCTGCTGATGTGGAAGTTTCGAGTGAGATAACTACCTCTATGGATGGAAATGATGATTGTGTTTTGAATGTCTATACAGGTGTGGTGAAGGGGATGAGTTGCAATCACTGCCGTATGAATGTGGAAAAGGCTATTCGGACGGTTGAGGGTGTGCAATCTGTGACCGTTGACTTGCATAGCGGACGCGTTGCCATCACAGGAAATAATGTTGATGAAAAAGCAGTTCGGTCTGCCGTTGAAAGTATTGGCTTTTCCCTCTCCCTTTTCCAATAGATCTCTATATCCGCTGACCCGATATCCTTCCTTTTTTCTTTAATTCAAAAAAAATGGGTTGCCGCTGCAACCCGAACCTTTGTTAACCTTAAATCTAATACTATGAAAAACACGTTGCAAAGGTAGGGGTTTTTTCTAATGTGTCAAGTTTTCTTTTCGTAAATGTGACGAAAAGTGTTGTTTTAATGACATAAGTCAAGGGAATGGGGCGTGAATGACTAAAAAAAGTAAAACTTTGCGGGAAAATGGGGCGTATGTCGTTTTTTTTTCCTAATTTTACACTCTATATCGGAGTGATGTGTGTGGGGGAGATGGCAGAAGGTGGCGATAGCAGAAGGGAATGACGAGGGGATGATGGTTGGAGGGGATATGTGGCAAGATAAAAAAATGACAATATATAATGAATTACAGATGGAATTACAGACCGCTTGTTCCGGAGGACATGGCTTGTGCCGAGGGGCTGGCTGAGGAGATGAGGCTCAGTCCTGTCGTGGCGCAGATGCTGGTGTCGCGCGGCATCCGTACGGCCGACGAGGCGAGGGGCTTTTTCCGTCCGCAGTTGCAGGAACTGCATGACCCTTATCTGATGAGGGACATGGACAGGGCTGTGGAGCGACTGAACGAGGCGATGGGGCAGCGTGAGCGCATCATGGTGTATGGTGACTACGATGTGGACGGATGTACGGCGGTGGCGCTGGTGTATAGGTTTATCACGCAGTTCTACTCGAATGTGGAATGCTACATTCCCGACCGCAGCGAGGAGGGATATGGCGTTTCGCTGAGAGGGGTGGATTATGCTGAGAGCCAGGGTGTCAAGCTGGTGATTGTGCTGGATTGCGGCATTAAGGCTATTGACGAGATTCGCTATGCGAAGGAAAAGGGCATTGACTTTATTATCTGCGACCACCATGTGCCTGATGAGGTGCTGCCTCCTGCGGTGGCTGTGCTGAATGCGAAGCGTGCGGACAATACGTATCCGTATCTTGACCTGTCGGGCTGTGGCGTAGGCTTCAAGTTCATGCAGGCATTTGCCATCAGCAATGGCATTCCGTTCAGTTCGCTGATTCCGCTGCTGGACCTTTGTGCCATCAGCATTGCCAGCGATATTGTTCCAATCATGGGGGAAAACCGCATTCTGGCGTATCATGGCTTGCGGCAGCTGAATAATAACCCGAGTGTGGGAGTGAAGGCTGTGGTGGATGTGTGCGGACTGACGGGCAAGGAGATGACGATGAGCGACATTGTGTTCAAGATAGGCCCTCGCATCAATGCCAGTGGACGTGTGCAGAATGGAAAGGAGTCGGTTGATCTTCTGGTGGAGCGTGACTACAAGAGGGCTTGCGCTATGGCTGAGACCATCAACCGCTATAATGAGGAGCGCAAGGAACTGGACAAGCGCATGACGGAAGAGGCTATCAGAGTGGTGGAGCAGATGGGAGGGATGGATGCCAAGAGTGCTATTGTCATCTATAATGCTGATTGGCACAAGGGTGTGATTGGCATTGTGGCTTCCCGACTTACAGAAGAGTTTTTCCGTCCGGCGGTTGTGCTGACGCTCGATGGCGACATTGTGACGGGCAGCGCACGCAGTGTGAGCGGATTTGATGTTTACAAGGCGATTCAGAGCTGTGAGGACTTGCTCGACAATTTTGGCGGACACACATACGCAGCAGGCTTGTCGATGAAGGTGGAGAATGTGGCTGAGTTTACACAGCGTTTCGAGAAATATGTGAGTGGAAATATTGACCCGGAACAGACACGTCCGAATCTGGATATTCATGCCATCATCAATTTCAAGGACATCACTCCGCGATTCCATTCGGAACTGAAGCGCATGCGTCCGTTTGGACCAGACAATCCGAAGCCGATGTTCTGCACGCAGCATGTGTTTGACTATGGCACCAGCAAGGTGGTGGGACGTCAGCAGGAGCATATCAAGCTGGAATTGGTCGATAGCAAGTCGAACAATGTGATGAATGGCATTGCGTTTGGGCAGAGTTCGGAAGCGCGATACATTAAGACGAAGCGTGCGTTCGATATCGTGTATAGTGTGGAGGAAAACTCGCGCAAGTATGGTGAGGTGCAGCTTCTGATTGAGGACATAAGGACGCACGAACAGGAGTTTTTGAATGACTGACAATCAAACGCTTGACATACTTAGGCAGTATTGGGGCTATGATTCTTTCCGTGGCATACAGGAAGAGGTGATAGCGAGTGTGTGCAGCGGTCGGAACACGTTGGGGCTGATGCCGACAGGAGGCGGAAAGTCTATCTGCTTTCAAGTGCCAGCTCTGGCATTGGAGGGCTTGTGCATTGTGGTGACTCCGCTGATTTCACTGATGAAAGACCAAGTGCTGCAGCTCAAGCAGCGTGGCATCAAGGCAGAGGCTGTCTATTCTGGCATGATGCGAGACGACATTGTTCGTGTGCTCGACAATTGTGTGCATGGCGCTTACAAGCTCTTGTATATCTCT
Source organism: Bacteroidaceae bacterium (assembly GCA_017507385.1). Lineage (GTDB taxonomy): Bacteria > Bacteroidota > Bacteroidia > Bacteroidales > Bacteroidaceae > Minthosoma. The sequence goes on from JAFWAX010000041.1 coordinate 4,066, forward strand.
CCAGAACGTCTTTCGTCCGACCTTTTTTTAGCAAAACTGGAACGTTTGCGGAAGGTAAGCCTGATTGTGGTAGATGAGGCGCATTGCATTTCGCAGTGGGGCTATGACTTCCGTCCATCCTACCTTCAGATAGCGAAAATCCGTCATCTGCTTCCTGCCGATGTGCCAGTCTTGGCGCTCACTGCCACGGCTACGCCTAAAGTGGTGGATGATATACAGGAGCAGCTTGGATTTCGTGAGAAGAATGTCTTTTCGATGAGTTTTGAACGTAAAAACCTCATCTATGTGGTGCGTGAGACAGAAGACCGGGCGGGCGAGATGCTGCACATCTTGCAACGTGTGCCCAGTGGCAGTGCTATTGTCTATACGCGTACTCGTCAGCAGACGGTGGATGTGGCGAGATTCTTGGAAGAGAATCATATCACGGCCAGTAATTATCACGCAGGATTGACAGATGCGGAGAAGGATTTTAGGCAGGCCAATTGGACGAAAAACCGTGTGAGGGTGATGGTGGCGACCAATGCTTTTGGCATGGGCATTGACAAGCCTGATGTGAGGCTGGTCATTCACTATAATATGCCTGATTCGCTGGAGGCTTACTTCCAGGAAGCGGGGAGGGCAGGGCGAGATGGCAAGGCGGCGTATGCAGTCATGCTTTATAACAAGCAGGATGTCAGGACATTGTGCCGCCGTGTACCAGAAACCTATCCCGATTTGGAATACATTCGGAAAACCTACGAGAATGTATCTTATTTTCTTCAGGTGGGAGTGGGCGAGGCATTCGGACAAACTTTCTATTTCCCGATGGAGTCATTTTGCCGCATCTTCCGTCAGTTTCCTGTTCAGACCAATAGCGCTCTTCATTTGCTGAACAATGCTGGATATATTGAATACCATGAGGAACGGGAGTTTAAGTCGGCTCTGCATTTCATCCTGAAAAAGGAAGAGCTATACAGAATTTATGAGACGGATGCCGATTCCGATTTGGTTATTCAGACCATTTTGCGTACTTATCCAGGTGTTTTTGCCAACTTTGTCTATATAGAAGAAACAAACCTTGCTCGTCAGACAGGACTGTCGGCAGAGCGTATCTATCATATTCTGAAAGACTTGCATCACCATCGCATCATTGATTTCATACCACATAAGAATACTCCTGTGGTTTGCTATACAATGGCGCGTGTCGAAACGGATTCTGTCAATCTGCCTCCATCTGTTTACGAAGAGCGGAAAATGGATTTTCAGAAACGCATAGATGAAATATCTGAGTATGTCACTTCTGTGGAAAAATGCCGCAGCCGTATGCTTCTCAGCTATTTCGGCGAGAAAGATATTGCGGATTGCGGGCAGTGCGATGTGTGTCTTGCTCGCAAGAAGGCTCATGCAGCCAACCATGATGATGTTAGGCATGCCATCAAGATGATTGCGGATTTCCTGCAAGATGGTAAAGAACATCGTCTGGCTGAACTCAAAAGCCTCCCCATTCAGACACCTCTTCTGGAAGATGCAGTTCGTAGCATGACCGCCGAGGAACTGCTGGTGGTTGATGGAATGAAGATAAAATTAAATAATGATATAGAGATATGAATCCATTCGAAATCATAGCACAGGCCACACAGACCATTGTGTCCAATCCATCAGACTCGTCTGCTTATAAGCAGCGTGCTCTCATTCTTTGTCAGATGCAGCAGTTCGATGATGCTATGGCAGACCTTGATATGCTCATCAATACGTTGCATACAGATGATGCCGAAATATACCAACTTCGTGGCACACTGCGTATGAACAAAGGAGACAAGGCGGGGGCTCTCGATGATATGCGCAAGGCATTAGACCTCAATCCAGAACTCCTTCAGCAGCTCTGTGGAAAGTTCAAAACGAAGTGACAGGCATTGCCGCACCCCTCGACATCGAAATGTCGTACCCCTCGGGTCCGACGCACCGTACCCCTCGGGTCCGCTATGTCGGACCCGAGGGGTACGGTTTTGTAGAAAGACGCATTCATTCCTTTTTGTATATAGGTTCAATCAATTCAGATGCAGACAAATTCGCTGAGTTCACGTTATAGATGCCGAAAATGCCTATGTGAAGTAATTGTTTTTGGGCTTTTTGCGAACTTTAATAAAAAGTTTGTGATTTTATTTGGTTTATATTATAAACTTATTTATCTTTGCAGCCGTTATCGATAATGTGATGCTTTGTCTGACCTTTCTGCAGGAGGAACGACAGGGCAAATGTGAATGGAAACACGTTAAATAACAATTAAAACGAAAACAAAAAATGGAAGAAAACAGCAATTTGACTGCAGAACGCAGTCTGGAAATTATTACAGAGCAGATAGAGCGCAGTCGTCAAGCCGTGTCGAAATATACGGGATGGTCGCTTTTTGTTGCGGGTTTTTGTACGATGGGCATATCTGTTGTCATTGCAATCATTAATATCGTCGCTGTAAATGCAGGCATTTTTCTCCCTTTTGGGCATTTGTTATGGGCATTATTGCCGGTTGTCATCTGGTGCTTCATACGTAATGCCCATAAAGAAAATGAGCATGTGCCTGTGAACTTTGTCGGGACGCTGGTTAACAAGATATGGTGGACTTTTGCAGTTTTTGCGTTTGGTATTTACGTTTTTGGATCCATCGTGTCCGGTATGGTAAGCATGTTCTATTCTCCTATAGAAGTTGGTGTCATGTTTAGCATTTCCCCTATCATCATTTTGCTGATGATGATGACTATATCTATAACGGGTCATGTCCTTAAAAAACATTGGATGGTGTGGTTTGGCATCACTGGTTCTTTATTGTTTGTCATAATCTCTATTGTTGCTGGTTTTTTGTTGAGCCGATTCTGTACACCACAAACGGTAGCCCTTTGGAGCTATGTTGCTCCCTGTTTATACATCTTCATCTGTGCGTTTGTCGGCCTGACGCTCCCAGGCTGGTTGCTGAAGAAACAGAAGTAGCCTATGTTTCAGCCATTAGATCCACTGCTGCATGCTGAGTTGCGACTGGCCGTCATGTCGCTCCTCATTAGTGCCGACGAGGCCGAGTTTCCTTATATCAAGGAGCAAACGGGAGCTACGGCGGGCAATTTGAGTGTGCAGGTTGACAAACTTTCGACAGCGGGCTATATCGAAGTGGAAAAGACCTTTAAGGGCAAGCGTCCTTGCACCATTTGTCGCATCACCGACAAAGGAAGGCAGGCTTTTGAAACCTACGTGGAGGCATTGAAAAGCTATCTGTCTGTAAGCAAGTCGTGAAGTTTGGCTTGAGTTTGCTTTGGGAATAAGACTTTACACCCCTCTAACCTGATACATCAAGTTGGAGGGGTGTGATGATTGATGAAAGATGCAGAAATACAGTTATTTGATGTTTTTCCGAATCTTCGTCAGATACTGTTGCATGTGCTCTTCGTCGCGGTTGTCGATGATTTCGATGATTTCTTTCATCTCCTTTCGGATTTGCTCGACTTGCCCTTTGGTGTAGGGGTTGAAGAGGATTTCGCGCAGGAGGGTGTCATCTTCACTGAGCACTCCTTTGGCGATTTGCATGTGCCGCTTGAAGGTGGTTCCTGGGGCATCCTGATGCTTCATCACAGCCGCGAAGGCAAAGGTGGAGATGAAGGGGATGGAAAGCGAATAAGCCACCGTCTGGTCGTGCTCTTCAAATGTGTACTCGAAGATGTTGAGTCCAAGACGTGAATAAAGGTCTTTGAAAAAGCAGCGTCCCATGTAGTCGCCTTCGCTGATGATAATGGCATTCTCGTCGTTCAGTTTGCCGAGGTTGGCAAATGTGGGACCAAACATGGGGTGGGTGCTTACATAGCGAAAGCCGCAAGCTTCGTAAAACTCTTTGAAACCTGTTTTCACTGAAGAGATGTCAGAGAGAATACATGATTTTGGCAGATGTGGCATCACCTGTTCGAATACCGTTAATGTGTATTTGAGACTGACAGCGTTGATGGTTAGTTCTGGTTTGAATGTGTCAATCTCGTCCAGCGATGTGAATCGCTGGGTGTTGTACATGAAACGGAGTCGTTTAGGGTCGATGTCGTAAACGGCTACCTCGTGGTCGAACGATAGCAGGTCGGTAAAGAATGCTCCCATCTTGCCTGCACCTAAAATCAGAATTTTCATGACTCTACTTATTGATGATTTCGATTTGTTGGCGTACACTTTCTTCGTGGATGCTCTCAAAAACTTTTGCAACAAAGTCTGCTCCCATGCCACAGAGAGAGCCTTGTACACCACGCTTTGACAAGATTTCGTTGTAGCGATTGGCTTGTAATACCGTCATGTTATGTTCCTTTTTATAGTGGCCAATTTCACGGCAGACGCGCATACGCTTGGCTAAGATGTCCATGATTTGGTTGTCTAGTTCATCAATCTGTTTGCGTAAACTGGTCAAGCCCTCAGAGGTTGTGTGTTCATCGCGAATGATGAGCAAAGAGAGGATGTAGTCAAGCACTTCGGGTGGAACTTGCTGCTTGGCGTCGCTCCATGCTTTGTCAGGGTTGCAGTGAGCTTCAACGATGAGTCCGTCAAATCCCAAGTCCATGGCTTGCTGGCAGAGTGGAGCAATAAGTTCGCGACGGCCACCGATGTGTGATGGGTCGCAGATGATAGGCAGGTTGGGTATGCGGCGATGCAGTTCGATGGGAATCTGCCACATTGGAGCATTGCGATAAATCTTCTGCTCGTAACTGGAGAAACCACGGTGAATAGCTCCCATACGTTTTACGCCTGCTTGGTTGATGCGTTCCAAAGCGCCAATCCACAGTTCAATGTCTGGGTTGACAGGGTTCTTTACGAGTACAGGAATGTCAACGCCTTTCAATGCGTCTGCCAAGGCTTGTACGGCAAAGGGGTTGGCAGTGGTGCGGGCACCTACCCAAAGGATATCCATGTCGTATTTTAGTGCCTGCTCCACATGTTCAGGTGTAGCCACTTCTGTGGAAATGAGCATGTGGGTCTCGTCCTTTACTTGTTTCATCCATGGCAGCGCTTTTTCGCCATGTCCTTCGAATCCTCCTGGTTTTGTGCGTGGTTTCCAAATGCCTGCGCGGAAATTGTGGCAGCCTTTCATGGCCAGTTCACGTGCTGTTTCCATCACCTGCTCTTCGGTTTCTGCAGAGCAAGGACCGGCGATTACAAATGGGCGTTCGTTGTCGCTTGGCAAATTCAGCGGTTCTAATTCTAATTCCATATTGTGTGAGTTTTTAATTATTGAATACTTCTTTAATTCTTTCCAGAGCGATTTTCATTTTCTCGTCTTTGGCGCAGAGCGAGATGCGGACATGCCGTTTACCATTGCTTCCGAAAATGAAGCCAGGAGTGATGAAGACGCGAGCCTCGTGCAGCACCTTTTCTGTCAAATCTTCCACATCGGCGATATGGTCGGGAATGCGTCCCCAAAGGAACATGCCTTGTTGCGTCGGGTCAAAGGTGCATCCGAGGGCGGTCATGATCTCTTCGGCAATCTTTCGACGGGTGCCATACGTTTCGATGTTAGCTTGCGTATGCCATTCCTCCGTGTTCTCGTATGCCTGTGCTGCCGCCAGCTGCAAAGGGCGGAATGTGCCTGAGTCGATGTTGCTCTTAACCTTCAAAATCCATTGTACAAATGTGCTGTTTGTTGCCAGCATGCCCACACGCCATCCTGGCATATTGTGGCTTTTCGACATGGAATTGAACTCTATGCAGTACTCTTTCGCTCCTGGTATTTGCAAAATGCTTAGGTGTTCGTCACGGTTGAGAATGAAAGAGTAGGGGTTGTCATTCACAATGACGATTTCGTGTTTCTGCGCAAAGGCTACCAGACGTTCATATAGTTCGCGTGTGGCACGTCCTCCTGTTGGCATATTGGGATAATTGGTCCACATCAATATCACGCCAGTCAGATCCATCGCCTCTAATTGCTCGAAGTCTGGTTGCCATCCGTTGCTTTCCAGAAGGTCGTAGTTGATAATCTCTTGACCTAAAATCTTGCTCAATGAGGTATAGGTAGGATAGCCTGGATTGGGCACCAGCACTTTGTCGCCAGGGTTACATAGTGCTAAGGTTACATGCAGAATTCCTTCCTTGCTGCCAATCAGGGGCTGGATTTCTGTCGCAGGGTCAAGTACGACATTGTACCATCTCTGATAAAAGCCAGACATAGCTTTGCGTAATTCTGGAATGCCCACTGTCGGCTGATAGCCGTGTGCGTCTGTTTTCTTTGCGTTTTCACAAAGTACGTCAATGGTTTCTTTGCTTGGTGGCATATCTGGAGATCCTATGGCAAGTGAGATGATGTCCTTGCCTTCTGCATTCAGTTGTGCCACTTCTTTCAGTTTTCTTGAAAAGTAGTACTCGTTTACTGATGCGAGCCTGTTAGCTGGTTGTATCATTGTCTTTGTCTTTTTATTTTATTGTACTTTTTCCTTCTTTGTATTCTCCCAAAATCTTCAGTTGCTTGGTCAGAGGACGAACGGCGTCAATGCTCTGCCGGTAGCGTGTGTAGTCATTGTACATTACATCAATGTAGAACATGTATTCCCACTCGCGTCCGATGATGGGCAGTGACTGAATTTTTGTCAAGTTTATCTTGTAGAAAGAGAAAATGCTCAGCACTTGCGAGAGGGAGCCTTCGTTGTGGGGAAGGCTGAACACGATGCTAGCCTTGTTTGACTGGCTTGGCTGGCTTAGCTCTTCTGCAATCCAGGGGTCTGCCAGTACAAGGAAGCGGGTGAAGTTGTGCTTATTCGTCTCGATGCCTTCCTCCAGCACTTTCATGCCGTATAAAGGTGCGGCAAACTTTGAGCAGATGGCAGCATGTCCTTTCATCTGTTTCATGCTGATGTCTTTGGCTGCGCCAGCAGTATCGTCGGCCTCTACGACTTTGAGGTCGGAATGTCTCTTCAAAAAGTCTCGGCACTGCATCAGGGCTACAGGATGCGAATTAACTTCTTTGATGTCGCTCCAGTCTTCGTCAGGCAGGCACATGATGGAGTGCGAGATTCTCAACTTGTGTTCACCTACAATCTGCATTCCGCTGTCGCGCAGCAGTTCGTAGTTGTGCAGCAGCGACCCCGCAATGGTGTTCTCTATCGCTACCATGGCAATGACATTTGAGTCTTTCTTCATCTCCTCAAATACATCTTCAAATGTATTGCAGCAGATGAGTTCAATCTCTTCTCCTTCAAAGTAGCAGTGACTGGCTGCATCGTGGAAGGAACCTCTTTCTCCTTGTATTGCTATTCTTTTCATTCTAACGAAAAAGGTCCCGCTCGTTCAAGCAGGACCTTATGGTTTAATGTTATTTTTCTGATACTTCTATGAACACATAACTTCCTGCTCTTACTCGTTGTTAAAGTAAAAGTAAAAATAAAAGTATGTGTTAAAGAATGAATTCATTGTTTCTTTTTTTGTATTTCGGGTACAAAAGTAAGCATTCTTCAGAAATCTGCAAATGTTTTTAGAAAAAAAATGCACTTTCAGTGAAAAAAAGTTATAGATAACTGTATGGAAGAAACTCATGAAGCTTTTTTAGAACGGGCATCTCCTTCTGCCGAGAATCTCAGAATAAGATACGAATAATGAACCGTACCCCTCGGGTCCGACGCACCGCACCCCTCGGGTACGCCATGGCGGACCCGAGGGGTGCGGTTTTATGGAAAGGCACATTCTTTCTTCTCTCTCAACATAAGTTCAAACAATAGGGGTATAAACCGATTCTTCGGACTCACGTCAAGTCGAATGCAATGGGTCTCTCTCTATATATATTATGTGTCATTCCTCGACAATGAATTTCTTGCCCTCCTTGATGTAAATGCCTGGGGTCAGATGCAGAGGGCTTATCTGTCGTCCGCTGAGATCATGCACCTTGCTGCTGTTGGGAAACGTGTTATGCTGTACAGTTTCAATGCCTGTTTCTTTCTCTGCTTCTAAAACCCGATGGCGCAGGGCAGAGCGAACGCCATAGTAAGCGGGCTTCTTGCCCAATCCTGCATCGTAGAGCAGCGGATGAGAGGCCTCTCGCCAGCTGTTGTTGTCCTTCAGCCCCCAGATGACAAGGCTGGGGCAGTTGTCATTGTTGAGCACGATGTCCGTGATGACACGGTAGCTGCGTGCTTGCTCTTCAAGATCCGCTGCCGAGGTGGAAGGGATGCCCATGTCCAGTTCTGTGATGATGCATTTCAGTCCTGCATCAGCAAAACGCTGAATGGTCTTTTCCAATTTTACCGAATCCACATCGCCTATCGAGAAGTGGCATTGCAAGCCTACGCCGTCGATGGGGATTCCGCTGTTCTTCAGACGGATAGCGAGGTTGTAGAAAGCTGTCGATTTTGCTTTTCCCTGCAACTCTACGTCGTAATCATTCAAATACAGTTCAATTGTAGGGTCAGCACGATGGGCATAGACAAAGGCTGAGTCAATGTAGTCTTCGCCGATGGCACGCATCCACACGCTTTCACGAAGGTCATACCCGTCAGGGTTAGAGCGCACAGTTGTTTGGTCGTCGCTCAGACATTCGTTCACGACATCCCATTCTGCCACTTTCCCTTTGAAGTGCTTCAACACATTGGTGATGTGGGTTTCCATAATCTTCAAAGCTTCTTCGCGGCTCCAGTTCTTGTCATTTTTCTTTCCGTCGCTGCTTACCCATGTGGGCAGTTGAGAATGCCAAACCAGGCAATGCCCTCTCATTCTCATATTGTTACGTTGGGCAAAGCTGACCAGATTGTCGGCTCCCCAATAGCTGAACTCGCCTTGTGAAGGCTGTAGGGCGTCAAACTTCATCTCATTTTCTGCAACAAGCATATTGAACTGCAGCCCAGCTTCCTTTGTCTCTGCAAGGTTTGTGTTAGTGATGTCGTTTTTCCATGTGGAAATGGCTGTTCCGATATATTTCCCGTTCTTTTTTGCATAGAGGCGAAGGGTGTTTTTGTCTGTCTGGTCGTCAATGCCGTCATCGTAGAACGCACCCATTTTCTCGCCTTCATCAGGATCTTCCTGTTCTCCTTCATCTTCCAGATTCTCTGGATCGTTGAACGAAATGAGGCGTGCCACTATGGAAAATTCTCCGTCTGTTTCTTGTTCTTCAATCTCCCATGTGTAACGTTCGGGTTGTATCAGTTCGAAATTCCAATTATCCACTTGTGATGTCTTGCTTTTGGCTGTGAGCAGTTGGAACTCATCTCCAACCTTTATGCTAGCGTCCTTTTCTATCACAATCTGAATTCGTGGCATTTCCTCGCTGATGGAGAAATCCTGTGTCATGTCGAAATATTTTACACTTCCATTCACATTCAGCTGGTCATGTTCTGAAGCAGAAGCAATTTTGAAACGCAGCACTGATGCAGGGCGCACAAAGAGGTGCGTGGTCTTTGCTGTCGCAAAGTTCTTTAATGTTAATGTGCCTGTTGTACTGTCTCCTGGTTCGATTGTTCCGTAGTTGTCCACTGAACCAGCGATGCTGCCAGTTCCTCCCAGCACACCGTCTTCGAACACGTATGCTATAGCTTCATTGCTACTTGTCTTTGCGCCTAGAGCGCCTCTAAGTTTCTTTTTTTCTGCTTCTTTGCAATCGTTCATTACCAGCACACGGCCATCCATGACACGTAGGGTGCCAGTCAGATAGTTGTCGTTGCCAGTAATTCGATAGGTGCCTTTTCCTTCCTTGATGATGCCCACAGGATGCGTGTCGCTGTAGCTGGGTGGAGCAATTGTGCCTGCCATAGTGGCATCAGTTCCCAAGTTCCCGACAAGGAAATAGGCTGCACGCGTGTTCTTTTTCATGTATCCCTGAATGGTTGAGCCTTTCTCCGTATTCAGTTCACCGATGCGGAATCCTGCCCCGTTGCTGTTGGCTTCGCAGCAGAGCGTTGCTCCTTCGTGCAGCGTGACATGAGATTTCTCCATCGAGTTGTTCACCTTGCCCGACTTGATAGCGTCTTCCACATTCTCAGGAGAGAACGACTTTCCGCCATGTGCCATGACCACCCCGTAAAAGCCTGCTTCAGGAGAATTCTCTCTGAAAGGGTAGATGTGAACATCGCCCCTGAAATTCGTCCAGTTAGGCCAACTGGCACCTTTCTCTGTGCCCAGATAGCAACGGTCGCCGCCAGCATAGAGGTTCAGCGTGCCGCTTCCTGATATTGAAGAACTGAAATAGCAGTAACGAGCCATTTTCACGTCAACCGACTTGTCTGAACGCAGTTGAATGGAAGTGCTGTAGGACTTGTAGTTCTTGGAAGAGTTATTTCCGCTGATGTCAATCGTCGTGTTCTGTGCAGATGCTGACAAATGCAGCAGCGAAAGGAAAGCCGCACATTGTAAAATCTTTCTTGTCATAGGTGTTTTTATATTACGTTAAGCCGCATGCTTGACGCAGGCGCTTTTTTTCTGTTGCAAAATTACAATGAAACATTTATATTTCAAAATTTTTCGTGACTTTACTATACTGACCATTCAATAATAGTTTATCTGCATAGATGTCCCAATCCCGTTCCTACGTCACGATGCGGCTGTATAAACACAACAGGCCACACTTTTGCTGAAGCGTGGCCTGCTGTGTTATAATGGATTGTTGCTTTATTGGATGCTGATGTTTTCTTGGATGGTCAGCAGACGTGTGTCGATGCTTGCCAAGCCGCTTGACTGCTTGGTGAGATTGGTGCATTTCCCTTTTAGCTCGATTTCGCCGGTACCGTTGGCCTGTACATCGAGGTTCTGGCATTTCACGTCAAGTTCGGCATCGCCTGCACCGCTGATTTGCACATTGATGTCGTTGGCCTTGACATCAGCATTCATGTCGCCTGCACCGCTGATTCTTATGTCGGCATTGGCGCATTTGATTTTCTTGGCATCGATGTCGCCTGAGCCGCTGATGTCGATATTAAGTGCGTGGCAGGTAATGTGGTCAAGCTCTATGTCGCCAGCCCCAGACGCGTTGATGCTGAGATCGTAGTCAAACTCGGCTGTGTTCTCTATGTCGATGTCGCCAGCGCCTGATACGTTGATGCTTTCAAGAACAGGAGCTTTGACGATAATGGTGATGCAGGGAGCCGTTCCTGCTGAACCTTCCTTTTTTGCTACCGTGAGAGTTCCGTCCTTTACTGTGATGTCATTTTCAGCGATGGCTTTCTCATTGCCGTAGGCTTCGACCGTCAGTTGGTCTCCCTGTACGAACTTGATGTCTGCATTGCTCGTCAGGTCAATGTTCGTGAATGTGGAGAGGTCGAGTTTCTTGGTGATGACTTTTCCCCATGTTTGGCTGTCGCGATAGTCATCTCTGTCCACTAAGGGGTGGAGTGTGCTGGCTGTATTTGCAGGGCGATCCAGGCAGGATGTCAAGGCTGGTGCAAGAAGGCACATGCTTAATGCGAAAAGGACGTTTTTAGTTCTCATAGATTGGTTCCTGCTTTTTGATGTTTAACAATCTCTTCGTTTAGCTCTTCTAAGGTGATGCCCAAGTTGAGCATCTGTCGCGCCACATCAGGAAGCGTTTCAGTCAGGAACTCTTGCCTTTTCATGTTCAAAATGGCGAGTTTCGCTCCGTTGCTGACGAAGTATCCAAGCCCTCGTTTGGTGTAGATGATGTCTTGCCCCTGCATCCACTCGTAGGCTCTTGCGCAGGTGTTGGCATTGACTTCGACTACAGCAGCATATTCTCTCACGCTCGGAATTTTCTCGTCTTCAGAGAGCTTGCCCTGAAGGATGTCTTCGCAGATGAAGTCGGCGATTTGCAAATATATAGCTTTATTGTCTTTAAAATGCATGGCTTTTACATTTTTTTATGATAAAGTCTGCTTTTTTTACATTATTTATTAAAAGAGGTCGTGATTTGTGCTTTTTTGTAAAGTTGGAAGCTCTTCCAGATGAAGAAAGCTCCAAGGAGGATGTTGGCTGCACTCCAAATGTAGAGGGCAGCAGGCACATGCGACCAGATTGTTTGCAGATCTATTTCCTTAATGCCTGAATTGGGTGTGATGAGCTGTATGGCAAAGAGGATGGAACCAATGATGCCAACGATGGCGCTGATTGCCTGTAAGATAACGTAAGTGAGTATGATGTTATACTTGTATTTCAGCGCGTTGCCAAACATGTAAACGGCAATGTTAAAGATGAAAGAGGTGAACATGAGTACCCCAGCAGCCCTGATGATGCTGATGGCAGATTCATATTCTTCTAAGTTGGTGTTGATATGTCCTTTGAAATCTGCTTGTATTGTTAAATTTAACCGGTCGCTAATGAATGACAGGTCGGCGACGTTGAACACCGCTGCTGTGAGCGAAGGTATTCCGTTCTCAGAACCGTATATGAGCAGGGTGAGCAAAGCGTTGATTCCGTCGGCTAACAGCAGTGACAGAAGGCACAATGTGAAGCCGCCAATGACCATCAGTCCTACGTGCCAAACAAATTTTTCAAGGTTGGTGGCGGGGAGGGTCAGCTCGTTGATGCGTCCTTGCTTGTTGCGCAGATTGTGTGCCCAGCAGCCGGCAAAGATGGACATCATGAAAGTTAAGAACGTAAAGATATATTGGGCTGCCAGCTCCATGTTCTGATAGTGTATGATGTCTGTCGGAGATGGGGCGTAGTAGCTACTTGCATTGACTCCACTGGATGTCCATAACAGATAGCGGCCCATGAAAGCCAGCACTGTGCCGCCGATGAGGGAGATGCTGATGAAGAGTGCAAAGTTGCGATAGAATGTCTTGTTGATGACGAGGTCGTATTGCGCAAAGTGGATGAATCTTTCTTTGTTGAAATCCATGTGTTTATCCTCCTATTTCTTGTTTGTTGATGGTTTGGATGAAGAGCTCCTCGATGTTGACAGGCTCTTCAATGTTGATTTTCTCATTCAGCAGCACCGTGTTTGGCTCTATGATGGTGATATGGTCGAGCAGTGTCTCGATGTCTTTCACCTGATGGGTGGAGATGATGATGATTTGGTCTTCTCTCATACCGAATGCCACTGCTTTGCGAAACTGGCTTTTGCTGAGGATGTCGAGTCCGTTGGTTGGCTCGTCCATAATCAGTAGCTTGGTGCGTGCTGCCAGCGCAAAGCAAAGGTAGATTTTCTTCTTCTGCCCCATTGATAGTGCGCCGAGGTTAATCTTGGGAATGCCGTTCTTGTCGGCTGTGGCTCCATTTACATTCAGCATGTCAAAAGTCTTTAATAGCTGAATCAGAATTTGCTCGTCGAAGTTGGGGTAGAAGGGCTTGATGATGTTCACGTAGTCAGGGAGCATGATGCGAGGAAGGTCGTATTCTTCAGGAACGATGAACATCTCTCTCATGGTTTCGGGCAGACGTAGCTGTGTTTCGTTGCCATCGACAGTAATGTGTCCCTGCTTGGGACGCAGAAGTCCCATGATGAGGTAGAGCAGTGTGCTTTTGCCCGTGCCGTTCTTGCCAAGCAAGCCGTAAATGCCTGGCTCCTCGTAGCTGAGCGAGAAGTTTTCCAGCACATTGTGCATGGCGTTGTAGCCATAGGTGACATTTTGAATCTTTAGCATAATGTTTTTAATTTAATATGATAATATAATATGTATATCTGTTACATCCTTTTTTTTGATTTTGTTCTCCTCCCCTTGAACTCGGCCGGCTTTCACAAGTGGGCAGAGTTGATGGGGAAGTTGTTTAACTAATTAAATTACTATTCTTTTTTGTGCCGTACCCCTCGGGTCCGTTGCATCGTACCCCTCGGGTCCGCTTTGTGTCTTTACGATGTTTGTTGTATTAGTGTACTACTTAAATAATACACTGCAAAAGTATGCTGTTTTATTGAAACTTCCAAGCAAAAGGAGAAGGAAATACTCTTATTTAACATTTATTTAACATTTGCTATCGAAAAAATGTCGTATCTTTGCAGGCGAAATGTGGTAAGGCCTATTCAAAAGGTTCTATTTATCAGCACATTTCAAACGACATGAAAGTAAAGGAAATCTTAGGTGCCCTTGAAGAGTTCGCTCCTTTGGCCCTGCAAGACGGCTACGATAATGCGGGATTGCAGATTGGATTAGCAAAGGACGCAGATGCTACAGGGGCATTGTTGTGTCTTGACGTCACTGAAGACGTCGTGGATGAGGCTGTGCGCAAAGGCTGCAACCTCATCGTGAGTCATCATCCGCTCCTGTTCCGTCCGCTGAAGTCGATAACAGGCAGCGACTATGTTGAGCGTGTGGTGATGAAGGCTATCAAGCAGGATGTTGCCATCTATGCGTCGCACACGAATCTGGACTCGGCTCATGGAGGCGTGAACTTCAAGATGGCAGAAAAGCTCGGGCTGACAGATCTGGAATGGCTGTCGCCCAAGATGCAGTATGTGCGTGACGGAGAAAATCTGGAAGCAGGAGAAGGCATCATCGGCACGCTGCAGCACCCGTTGTCGCAGAAGGAGCTGATGGAGAAAGTGAAGGAGACGTTCTCCGTCAAGTCGCTCCGCTCCAACATGGCCAGCAAGGCAAGCATCAGCAAGGTGGCTCTGTGTGGAGGATCAGGCGCATTTCTCATACAGAAGGCTGTAGCGGCAGGAGCAGATGCTTTCCTGACAGGCGAGATTGGCTACCACCGTTTCTTCGGCCACGAGCAGGAAGTGCTTTTGCTGGAGATGGGGCACTATGAGAGCGAGCAGTACACGCTGGAGATATTGCGAAGTGTCATAGAGAAAAAAGCGCCAGGACTTCCAGTTTGCGTTACAGAATTGAATACGAATCCAATCATTTATTTATAATTATCAGTAGAAATGGTAAAGAAAAAAGAAAATCCTTCAGAGATGCCAGTAGAGGACCGCTTGAAAAACCTCTACCAGCTTCAGACTATCTTGACAGAGATAGACCGTATCCGCACGCTTCGTGGCGAGCTTCCGCTTGAGGTTGAAGACCTTGAAGATACTATCGAGGGACTCAAGACTCGTATCGGAAAGACTGAATCTGAAATTGCTGACTTGCGTTCAAAAATTTCAGAGTTCCGTGGAAAGATTGAGCTTGCTAACTCTCAGCTGGCTACTTACAAGGAGCAGATGGACAATGTGCGCAACAACCGTGAGTACGACCTCCTGAACAAGGAAATCGAGTTCCAGACCCTCGAAATAGAACTCTGCAACAAGCGCATCCGTGAGGCTCAAGGCATGGAGGCTTCTAAGAATGAGTATCTGGAAAAAAGCAAGGAAGACCTTGACGGACGTCTTCAGGACCTTGAGGTGAAGAAGAACGAGCTTGACGAAATCATTGCCGAGACAAAGGCTGATGAAGAGAAGCTTCGCGAGAAGGCTAAGAATCTGGAAACAATGATTGAGCCACGTCTCTTGCAGAGCTTCAAGCGTATTCGCAAAAATTGCCGCAACGGTCTTGGTATTGTATATGTGCAGCGTGATGCTTGTGGAGGTTGTTTCGCCAAGATTCCGCCACAGCGCCAGCTCGATGTGCGCATGCGCAAGAAGGTGATTGTTTGCGAGTATTGCGGACGCATCCTGATTGACCCTGAATTGGCTGGTGTGAAAGCAGATGCTCCTGCTGACGAAAAGCCAAAGCGCAGAAGCCGCCGCAAGAAGGAAGAAGAGTAAACAAAGATAAAGCAAAAGAACCGTGACTGAGATTTCAGCCACGGTTCTTTTCTGGGATGTGCTCCCAATTCTGCAACAGGAATTGGGAGCATTTCTGTTATCCTTCTATTTTGTTACAGCTGCAGCGACAGGCTTGATGGTAATCTCTCTCTCCTGAGCTGCAGGCTTGACTCTGTATTCGTCGAGCACATAGATGCAGGTGCAGCCCACGCCCGTCGTTTCGTAGTCAAGGTTGAGCGTGTAGCGGTCAGCTTGAGGCTGCAGTTGGTAGGTGAACTGGCTCTTGGTGAGGTTGTCGGTTGTGAACTGGTAAGCATTGAAGTTGAAGAATTCGTCCATCGAGATTTGCACACCGTTGCCAGCCTTGTCCAGCAGCTGCACATAACGTATGTCTGTACGCAGGGCGTGATCCTGAGGCATGACATAAGGCTCGTACATGTCGGCAACGGACTTGGTCCAGACACCCACAGGATAGCCCGTCTTGCGGTCTGGGTAGTTCTCCTCGGGGCCGCGGCCATACCAAGTGATTTGGTCAAACTCATTTGCCACAGATGTGGTGAAGCCGATGCGAGGGAGAATCTCTGGCAACTTGCCTTGAGGGCTCAGCTTGTTGTGAATCTTGACCGTTCCGTCGTTGTAGAAGCTGTAGGTGTAGTCGATGGTGAAACCTGCCAGCTGAACGCCCTGAATGTACAAGTCGAGCGCTCCGTAAGAAGAGGCGCCTACCTGCACTAGCTGATGGACTGTAACCGTCGTCTCGTGGCTGTTCTTCGTCAGCTTGATTTCAGCAGGCTGGATGCGCAGCTGGTTCACTCCCTTCGAGTACCAGAGCGTAGCCACTTGGTTGCCAAATCCTTCGGCATATCCTCCGTTGACACGGAATGCGTCCCATGAGTCAAACTCGTTGGCAAGCGGAGCGCGCCACAGGCTGAAGGCCAGCGGCTCTTTGATGATGCTCTTGCCATTGACCTCAATCTGCTCCAGGTTGCCCGTCTCCTTGTTGATGACATAGCAGAAACCCTCGCCGCTGATTTTGATTTGCTTGCTGTCTTCCTCGGCATTGACCTTGTCAGATGCTGCTTGAACGGCAGGTGCAGGGATGTTCCACGATGTGAGTTCCAGCTGGTCCCATGCCACGTCATGACCAGCCTTCGCCCAGAGCTCGTCCTTCTTCAGCGATGAGGTAATCATGACACGGTATTCCTTGCCAGGCACGATGGCAGGCTTGCGATAAGGAATCTTGACCACCTGCTTCTGCTGCGGTCCAGCTGTGAACTGTATGTCTCCTTCCTCCAGCACTTCTCCGTCAGCCATCAAAGCCCAGTGTGAGGCATACTGCGTGAGGTCGGTAAAGTGCAGGCGGTTGGTCACCTCAGCCTCGCCCGTCTCAGCATTGATAAGACGTACGCTGACAGGCTGTGTGGTCCATTTCATCTGCTCCATCTCAGGCTGCACAGTGCGGTCAGGCCAGATGCAGCCATAGGTGCGCATGTTGACGCCGATGGTGTAGAAGGTGCCTTCATCCCCGTTGCCGTCAAAGGTGAGGTAGAGCACAGCCTCTTCAGGGCTTCCTTCGCCATCAGCCAGGCACTTGTCATAGATGGCCACATTGTCCATCTCGGCATCGGCAGTATAGATGGTCTGCGGGTCTTGCGCATGGTTGCCGGCAAAGCGGCCGATGTTGATTGGGTAGGGGAAGTTGCTCAGCACGCCTCTTTCGCCCGACTGGTTGCCTCGTCTGCCATTATTGTTGCTTGCTTGTGGCGCCGTCGTCTCCGTGCCTTTCAGCTCGCCGTCGATGTAGAGCTTCATTTCCTTGCTGTCCCATGATGCTGTGACATGATGCCAGTTGCCCATCCAGTTGGCTGGCAGGTCCACGTCCAGCGTGTGCTTGACGCCCGAGTGCAGGTAGAACTGCAGTTTGTCGCTGCCTTTCTGCACCACTCCGAACTGCGTGTTGCCCTTCGTGATGTAAGCCGCTCCCTCGTGCGTGCCGCTCAGCTTTCCTGGCTTGACGTCGAAGCTGATGGTCAGCGCCTTGCCGTTCAGTTCCACATTGCGGCTGCGATACACTTCCACCCATTCGTCATGTCCGCTGAGGTGCAGCACGCCATTCTCCACCTTGGCATTGCTCATCAGGTGCACAGGAGTCTTGTAGGGCGAGCTGTCGGTCAGCGGACGGATGCGCTCGGTGAGGGCAGGGTTGACAAAGTCCCAGAGGGCGCCTCCCATCAGTCGAGGGTGGCGGCGTATGGCATCCCAGAACTCGTCAAGTCCGCCACCTGCATTTCCTGCCACAGAAAGGTACTCGTCCATGAATGAAGGACGTGGGTCCTGTGACTCGGGCACCATGGCTGTGTTCATCTCCAGCTCGTAAGGTGTGGGGTAGCGAGGGCCGATGATGTCCTCGGCAGGGTGTGCGTATGCGTTGCCGCCATACATATAGTAGCGTGTCGGGTCATATTTCTTTCCTTCCTTGATGACCTCCCCGATGAGCGGACCTTCACCGCTCTCGTTGCCGGCACTCCAGAAGAGGATGCAGGGGTGGTTGCGGTCGCGGAGCACCATCTGTCGCACACGCTCAAGATACATCTCCTTGAAACTTTGGTTGTTTGAGATGTACTCTGTGGCATGAGCCTCGTCTCCCGTCTCGTCTATGATGTAGAGTCCGTATTCGTCAGCCAGCTCCAGATACTTGTTCACAGGCGGATAGTGCGAGATGCGGACGGCATTGAAGTTGTACTGCTTCAGTATCTCCATGTCCTTGCGTATGGTTGCCTCGTCTATCGTGTGTCCCTTCTCGGGGTGCTGCATGTGGGTGTTGATGGCATTCACCTTGATAGGTTCTCCGTTCAGGTAGAAGACCTGATGGCGAATCTCTGTCTCCTTGAAGCCCATCTTGCTGGCTATTCTCTGGATGCTCTTGCCCGAATTGTCCAGCAGCTCCAGCGTCAGGTTGTAGAGCACAGGAGTCTCGCAGGTCCATTTGTCGGGGTTTGCGATGAGCGATGAGAGTTCCATCGACTTCTTGCCCTTGCCGTTCATGGTGAACTTCTCGGTTTGCATCTCCTTCACCTTGTTGCCCTTGGCGTCAGTCAGGACAGCCTTCACGGCATAGCTTGCGCTTGCCTCCTCGTAGCTTTTCACGTCGATAGCCACCTTCAGGTTGGCATCCTTGTATTGCTCGTCCAGGTCAGTAGTGACAAACCAGTCGAAGAGTCGTGTCTTGGGTGTGGCATAGAGGGTCACATCGTCGCAGATTCCAGCCAGTCGCCAGTAGTCCTGCCCCTCCAGATAGTAGCCGTCGCAGTATTTCATCACGCATACCGCCAGCGTGTTCTTGCCCGGTTTCAAGTAGGGTGTGATGTCATACTCGGCAGGCTCCTGTCCGCCCTCGTTGTAGCCCACTTGCTTGCCGTTCAGCCACACGAAAGAGGCGCTCTGAGTCTTCTCCATGCGCAAGAACACCTGCTGTCCCTTCCAGTTGGCAGGCAGGTTGAACGTGCGGCGATAAGCTCCTGTGGGATTGTACTCTCTGGGCACATTCGGCGGGTCAGCCCTGAAGGGGGCGTGCACATTGCGGAACAGCGGGTCTCCATAGCCCTCCATCTCCCAGTTGCTTGGCACGGGAATCTGCTTCCACTTGCTGTCCTTGAAGCCTGGCTGGAAAAAGTCCTGAGGCACTTCCTCGGGAGTGTTGGCAAAGAAGAAACGCCAGTTGCCGTTCAGCGATAGGCGCTGGTCGGCCAGATAGTAAGCGTGTCCTTCCTCTTGATTCTCCTCATAGACGGCCGTGTTTTCGATGTAGTCATAGATGTGCTCAAGATACTGAGCGTTCATCTGCATCGAACAGGCTGCCAGGAGGCAGAGTGCCGATGCTTTCTTGAAATAGGTTTTGTAATGCATTGATATTGATATTATATATTAGGTGTTTTTGTATGTCTCTGTTCTTCGTACCTATCTGCCCGACAAGCTTTTCAGCGTGTCATAGTCAGGGATGTCCTCCAGAAAGGCGTAGCTTCCGTTCTTGGCGTCCACCTGGCAGCAGTAGTGCCTGAGCCCATTGCTGACCACCAGGAAATCCACCTCAAGCACCATGTTGTAGCGGCATATCTGGTCGAACACCTTTTGCGTGATTTCAACGTGCGGCGCCTTGTATTCGACAATCATGAGCGGACGCAGCCCCTCCTGCTGATACACCACCGTGTCGCATCGCCGGCTCATTCCGTTCAGCGTGACAGCCACCTCGTTCGCCATGAGCGTGGGCGAGTACCCCTTATGCTCAACCATGAAATGCACAAAATGCTGCCTCACCCACTCCTCAGGGGTGAGCGCAACAAACTTGCGTCGCAGGATGTCCATGATTTTCACCATGCCATCCATGGTCCTGATGTTACTCTCGAATGGAGGCAAGTTCAGCGGTTGCATCAGTTTGTCGTGTTTCATCTCTGAATGCAAAGATATGAAGATTCTTCTAAAAAAGCCTCTCTTTTCTGTGAAAATGAAAGCAAAACACGCGAATGACCCTCTTTTTCTTGGCAAACAGCCCATTTCTCCCTAACTTTGTGGGGTGGAAATGATGGGCTTGATGGGTTTCATGGGCTTTCCAGCGCTCCCTGCCCATTCACCCCATTAGCCCCATCAAAACCCTCCCCCATACTCCCCTCATGAAAAGAGACTCCATAGACTTTGCCAAAACAGACATATCCAAGCTTTTTGTGAAGCTTTTCATTCCCACGCTGTTGGGCATGCTGTTCACCTCCCTGCTGAACATCGCCGATGGCGCCTTCTTAGGGCGTGGAGTGGGGAGCGACGCCTTGGCGGCAGTCAACATCGTAGCGCCCCTCTATCTGGTCACGGCAGGCGTGTCGCTGATGTTTGCCAGCGGAGTGAGCGTCGTGGCAGCCATCCACCTCTCCAAGGGCAATGTGAAAGCTGCTTGCATCAACGTGACACAGGCCTTCACCGTGCCCCTGCTGCTGATGGCGCTGATAGTGGGCGTCCTGGTGCTCTTCCCGCGCGAAACCACCTTCCTCTTTGGAGGGTCGGAACGCCTTGTCCCCATGGTCACCGACTATCTGGTGTATGTGTCGCCCACCATGCTCATGTGCGTCATCCTGTATGTAGGCATGTTCGTGCTCAGGCTCGATGGCGCGCCCAATTACGCCATGACAGCCAACATCATCAATTCCGTCCTGAACATCGTGCTCGACTACGTGTTCATCTTCCCCTTGGGCATGGGTGTCAAGGGAGCAGCCATCGCCACCAGCATCTCCACTGCCACAGGAGCACTCATCATCTTGGCCTACTTCTTCTTCTGCAGCAAGAAAATACATCTCTACATGCCCAAGTTCACCCTCAAGGCCATACGCCTCACCCTGCGCAACGTCGGCTACATGATGAAGGTGGGGCTCTCCATGCTGGTAGGCGAGACAGCCATGGCGTGCATGATGATAGTCGGTAACTTCATGTTCATGAGCCGCTTGAACGAGGAGGGCGTGGCAGCCTTCTCCGTAGCCTGCTACCTCACTCCGCTGGTCTTCATGGTGGGCAATGCCGTCTCGCAGTCGTCCCTGCCCATCGTCAGCTACAACTACGGACTGAAAAACTACCAGCGCATCGCCACCACCTTTCGGCTCATCATGAAAGTGGCCACCATAGCAGGCGTGCTCATCACGGCAATGGGCATCTGGGGCGGCGAGTGGCTCGTCGGGCTGTTCCTTGAGCAAGGCATCCCAGCCTGGCAGATAGCCGTAGAAGGCTTCCCCCTGTTCTCCCTGGGCTTCGCCTTCTTCACGCTCAACCTCGTGCTGATAGGCTATTACCAAGGGATGAAATGCTCGCGCCAGTCCACCGTGTTCATGCTGCTGCGCGGCTACCTGTTTGTCGTGCCCTTCTTCCTGCTGCTCCCACAGCTGGCAGGCAATGCCGGACTCTGGCTGTCCGTGCCCCTCTCCGAACTGCTCACCTGCATCACAATCCTGATATATTATAAAATGAAAAATGACAAATTGACAAATTGATGGGTCTGATGGGCTTGATGGGTTCCCTGCCCATTAGACCCATTAGACCCATTCACCCCATTAAAAAACTCACCCATAAAAAAAACTATGACACACTCAACTTCCCCCCGCATTGATGTAGCAGACGTGCTTCGCGGCTTCGCCGTGATGGGCATCATCCTGCTTCACTCCATCGAGCACTTCAACTTCTACTCCTTTCCCGACACCTCCCAGCAGAGCGCATGGCTCAACTTCACCGACCGCGCCATCTGGGACGGCCTCTTCTTCATGTTTGGAGGCAAGGGATACGCCATCTTCTCCATCCTCTTCGGCTTCAGCTTCTTCATCATGGACAGCCGCCAGCAAGAAAAAGGAAAGGACTTCCGCCTGCGCTTCTGCTGGCGACTGGCGCTCCTATTCCTCATAGGCAACGTCAATGCCATCTTCTTCACAGGCGAAGTCCTCGTGCTCTATTCCATCGTAGGCTTCGTGCTGCCCCTCGTGTGCCGCCTCAGCGACAAGGCGCTGCTCATCCTCGCTTCCATCCTGCTGCTCCAGCCGCTGGCGCTGACCTGCGTGGCAGGCGCCCTCATCGACCCCACATTCGAGTTTCCGGCCATCTCCTCAGGACACCTCTGGATGAAAGCAGGACAGATGCAGGGCGGAGGCACCTTCTGGGAAACGCTCAAGGTCAACCTGTGGGAAGGACAGCTCGCCAGCCTCGCCTGGGCATGGGAGCACGGCAGAGTGTTCCAGACAGCAGCCCTCTTCATACTCGGCATGCTCATCGGTCGCCGGGGACTGTACAAGGGAGAGAACCACGCCGTGTGGGGCAAGGTGCTCGCAGGCGCCCTCATCGCCTTCTTCCCCCTCTACGGGCTCGACGACATGCTGCCCCGCTTCATCGACAACAGAGCCATCCTCACCCCTCTGTCACTCATCGTATCCTCCCTCCACAAGTTCGCCTTCATGCTTGTGCTCATGTCAGGAATCATCTTCGCCTACTACAAGACCGGCATGCGCCATCGCCTGATGGTCCTCGCCCCCTATGGCCGCATGAGCCTCACCAACTACATCACCCAGAGCATCATCGGCTCCATGCTCTTCTACCACTGGGGCTTCGGCCTGTATCAGCACCTGGGCATCACAGCCAGCTTCCTCGTAGGCATCGCCATCTTCATCCTGCAACTCACCTTCTGCCACTGGTGGATGAAGTCACATCGCCATGGACCTCTTGAGGCATTGTGGAGAAAAGGAACTTGGATTTGATGGGCTCAATGGGTCTGCTGGGCTTGCTGGGTCTGCTGGGCTTGGTGGGTCTGCTGGGCTTGGTGGGTTTGATGGGGTTGTGGCGTTCCGATGATGGCTTTGCTGGGTTTGATAGGCTTTGCAGGGTTTGATGGGGGTTGTGGCGTTCCGATGATGCAAAGTTACGCATAAAGACCCCCTGCTTGCAAGCATTTCAGCGCGAAAAGCGAGGGGTGTCGCCACAATGCCCCCAAAGTTGGCGAATATTCGCCAACTCACCCCCGACTCCCTGGCGACACATTCCGCGCCAATTTCAACCCACACAGCGGAACAGCCCGATACGCAACGAAAGCCCATGCTAATATCACACCATCCAATCCCCTGCATCCC
>JAFWAX010000042.1 GCA_017507385.1 Bacteroidaceae bacterium
ACGCGCAAGAAGAACAAGAGGGGGAAGCAGAAGCGCAAGACCTACTATGTGGGCATCGACCGCCAGTTCTCGCCTGTTCCGAGGTACATCACGAGGCTGGAGGCTGACATTGAGCGCCCGAAGCCTGCCAACCTGTTCGTCAGGGGGCAGCACTGGGAGCTGGAGGACGAGGAAGACGTGTTCATTCCCATCACGGAGAGGAACCATGTGCTGCAGAACGTGACGGTGAAGGCGAAGAGGAGGTACTTCACCAACGATGACTGGAAGTACAAGAACGAGGCGTGGGGGAAGCAGTATGCGGCATTGTACTATGACATCGACAGGGAGGTAGACAAATATCGTGACAGGGGAGAGCCCGTGCCAAGCCCGCTTGAGTTTTTAGATGAGAAGACTCATATGGACTTGTCGAAATATGCCCACCTTGATCTGCTAGAAAAAAGAGCTACCGCATTCATCTATGACAATGGCGAAAGAGAATATACAGCGCTAGCGATAAAAGAAGATAGGTTGGAGGAAATAAAATCCATCTATGTTGTGTTTGATGAAAGAATTTCCCCTATGCTCGGAAGATTCGACCTCATTACGTCCCCGCAGCCATACAAACATGTCTATATCTATTATCATCATACCTACACCACCGAAAGCCAGAAAGGGCTTCGCCGCACCTACTTCCAAGGCTTCAACAAGCCTTCCACATTCCAGATGGAGGACTACAGCGTCATCCCGCCCATGGCGGACTTCCGCCGCACCATCTACTGGAACCCGGACGTGAAGACGGACGCGCAGGGCAAGGCGAAGGTGGAGTTCTTCAACAACTCGACGTGTCAGGAGATGTACATCAGCGCAGAGGGAATGACGGCGGATGGAAAGGTGCTGGTGAATGAATAAGGCTTTTTACGGTTTTGCGGTTTTACGGTTTGCGGTTTCATGCGGTGTACGGTGCTGCGCTTGACCGAAAAACCTAACAACCGCCAACCGAAAAACCGTAAAAAACAAACCACAAAACCCTTCAACCCTTACATTGCTTTCCTGCTTTCAGCATGCACCAGACGCCTACAACGATGAAGGGTATGCTTAAAAGCTGTCCCATGTCTAAAGGCATACCTTGCTCGAAATCAACCTGTTCCTTTTTTAAGAACTCGACAAAGAAGCGAAAGATGAAGATGGCTGCGAGGCAGAAACCGAAGTAGAAACCTGTTCCGACTGCTGCGGGAACAGATGGATTCATGCCTTGAAGCTTGCGCCAGCGCCAGTAGAGGATGCAGCCAGCAAAGAAGATGAGCAGATAGGCTATCGCCTCATAGAGCTGAGCAGGGTGACGCGGAACCGTCATGCCATTGACCAGCGACTCACGGGTGTGAAAGATGAATGCCCATGGGACATCTGTCACTTTTCCTATAATCTCGGAATTCAGCAGGTTGCCTAAACGGATGCAGCAGGCTGTGGCTGGAACGGCGATGGCTATGTTGTCGAGCACGGTCCACGCTTTCACTTTCATCTTGCGGCAATAGAGCAACAAAGCCAAGAACAGGCCTATCGCTCCTCCGTGACTTGCAAGACCCTCATAGCCAGAGAATTGCCAACTGCCATCGGGCATCAAATGGAAGGGAATCAGCATTTCGATGAAGCCTGTCATGCTTGTCAAGTAATACTGCGGCTCATAGAAGAGGCAATGCCCTAACCGTGCACCAATGAGTACTCCCAGAAAGCAATAGAAAAACAGTGGCTCGAATTTCTCTTCTGCTATCTTCTGCTGCTTATACAGTTGATGCACAATCAGATAGGCAAGGAATAAGCCTAAGCACCAGAGCAGGGAGTACCAGCGCACACTGAACGAGCCTACAGAAAAAGCTTCTACGGAGGGAGTCCAATCGACAAAAAGGAACATAAATTTGTGAAGTTATGAGGTTGCGTAGCGACTATGCTATAGCATCAATCGGATGCAACACAGGTTGTTACACATTAAATCTGAAGTGCATGATGTCACCGTCTTGCACGACATATTCTTTTCCTTCAACACCGAGCTTGCCTGCTTCTCTCACAGCTGCCTCGCTGCCATACTTGATATAATCATCGTACTTGATGACTTCGGCACGGATGAAGCCCTTTTCGAAGTCGGTATGGATTACACCAGCACACTGAGGTGCTTTCCATCCCTTGCGGAAAGTCCAGGCTTTCACTTCCATCTCGCCGGCGGTGATGAAGGTCTGCAGATTGAGCAGGGCATAGATGGCCTTGATGAGACGGTTGCAGCCGCTCTCCTCTAAGCCCATGTCTTCGAGGAACATCTGCTTCTCTTCGTAGCTCTCCAACTCGGCTATATCAGCCTCGGTTTGGGCGCTGATGATGATGAGCTCTGCATTTTCGCCCTTGATGGCTTCACGCACTTTTTCTACATAGGCATTGCCTTCTTTTGCACTGGTATCGTCAACATTACAAACGTAAAGCACGGGCTTAGTGGTGAGCAGGAACATGTTCTTGGCTGCCGCAGCATCTTCATCGTTTTCTGGCTCTACAACACGCGCCGACAGCCCTTTTTCCAGAGCTTCCTTGTAGCGCAGAAGCAAGCCATACTCAACTTTGGCAGCTTTGTCATGTCCTACGTTAGCCAATTTCTCAGTCTTCTTGATGCGAGCCTCAACAGTCTCCAAGTCTTTAAGCTGCAATTCTGTATCAATGATTTCCTTGTCACGAACGGGGTCAACGCTGCCATCCACATGTACGATATTTCCATTGTCGAAACAACGCAGAACATGAATGATAGCATCGCACTCACGAATATTTCCAAGAAACTGATTTCCAAGTCCTTCACCTTGGCTTGCACCTTTCACCAAACCTGCAATATCAACAATATCACACACCGCAGGAACGATGCGCCCAGGGTGTACTAAATCTGCCAATTTAGTCAGTCGTTCATCGGGAACACTTACCTGTCCGAGCTGAGCATCAATTGTACAAAAAGGAAAATTTGCCGCCTGAGCCTTTGCGCTCGACAGGCAATTAAAAAGTGTTGACTTGCCCACATTAGGCAGACCAACAATACCAGCTTTCAATGCCATATCTTGTTTATTTTCTGATTATCGTTTAGTTAAATCTGTGCAAAGTTAGTCATTTTCTGTGACAATAAGCCTTAAAAACATATTTTTTCATTCCTTTGTATCTGCAGACTTCCGAAGAATGAAGTATCTGCTTCAAAAAGCTGGCTAAAAGTTGTATTTTCACTGAATAATGTAAGTTAGGGGCTTTTTTGTTCCTCTTTTTCTAATAAAAATGCGTATCTTTGCACAGATAATTATCAAAAAAGTTATGATTTATTTTTTTAGAACACCAGCGCAGAGCGTGATTGCCACACAAGTCAATCACGAATTGTCTGCCGATGAAACAACAGGGCTTTGCTGGCTCTATGGCGAAGCAAAGAAAGAAAACGAGGAAAATCTGAAAGGATTTTTTGTCGGTCCACGTCGTGAAATGATTACTCCCTGGAGTACAAACGCTGTGGAAATCACTCAGAACATGGCCATTACGGGTGTGCAACGTATTGAGGAATATTTTCCTGTAGATAGCGAAGATGCGGAATATGACCCTATGCTTCAGCGCATGTATAAAGGATTGGATCAAGATATTTTCACCGTCAATATTGAACCTGCTGCCATTCTTCACATTGAAAACTTGGAAGAATACAACGAACAGGAAGGTCTTGCTCTTTCGCCTGAAGAAATTGAATATCTGCACAAGGTAGAGGGACAACTGGGCAGAAAACTCACTGATTCTGAAGTGTTCGGCTTTGCCCAAATCAATTCAGAGCACTGCCGCCACAAGATTTTCGGTGGAACATTCATCATCGATGGGGTAGAGAAGGAAAGTTCTCTCTTCCAGATGATTAAAAAGACAACACAAGAGAATCCAAACAAGATTCTCTCTGCATACAAGGACAATGTTGCTTTCAGCCAAGGTCCTGTTGTTGAGCAGTTTGCTCCAGCAGACCACTCAACAAGCGATTATTTCCAAATCAAAGACATTGAATCTGTCATTTCGCTGAAGGCAGAAACTCACAACTTCCCCACAACGGTTGAGCCTTTCAACGGCGCTTCAACCGGTACGGGCGGTGAAATCCGTGACCGTATGGGCGGTGGTGTAGGTTGCTGGCCTATTGCTGGAACTGCTGTGTACATGACCAGCTACCCACGCAATGGCGTTGCTCCAACTCAGCCTCATAGCTATCCTAAATGGACTGCATCTGACAAAGATGGCGACATACGTCCATGGGAAGAAGTTCTTCCTATCCGCAAGTGGCTCTACCAGACACCTGAGCAGATTTTGATTAAAGCGTCTAATGGTGCCAGCGACTTCGGTAACAAGTTTGGTCAGCCTCTCATCTGCGGTTCTGTCCTCACTTTTGAACATGAAGAAAAGCAGGGCGATGCAACAGAGCAATATGGCTATGACAAGGTAATCATGCTCGCTGGCGGTGTGGGCTACGGCACAAAACGCGACTGCTTGAAAGGTACACCTGAAAAAGGTAATAAGGTTGTCGTTGTAGGTGGTGACAACTACCGCATCGGTCTTGGTGGCGGTTCGGTTTCTTCTGTTGACACAGGACGCTATTCTTCTGGCATTGAGCTGAATGCTGTACAGCGTGCAAATCCAGAAATGCAGAAACGTGCTAACAACCTTGTTCGTGCGCTCTGTGAGGAAGAGGTCAATCCTGTTGTCAGCATTCACGACCACGGTTCAGCAGGTCATGTGAACTGTCTTTCTGAACTTGTTGAGGAGTGTGGCGGCGTGATAGACATGACTAAACTGCCAATTGGCGACCAGACACTGTCAAGCAAGGAAATCATTGCTAACGAAAGCCAGGAGCGCATGGGCTTGCTCATCGACGAGAAGCATATCGACCATGTACGCAAGATTGCTGAGCGTGAACGCGCTCCGCTGTATGTGGTGGGCGAATGTACTGGCGATGCACACTTTGCGTTCCAGCAGGGTGATGGCGTACGTCCATTTGACTTAGATGTGGCTCAAATGTTTGGACACTCTCCAAAGACTTACATGCATGATGAGACAGTGGTGCGTCAGTATGAAAATGTGGCTTATTCTTACAATGATATAGAAACTTACCTGGAGAACGTGCTTCAGCTGGAAGCTGTTGCATGTAAGGACTGGCTGACAAACAAGGTGGACCGTTCTGTAACGGGAAAGATTGCTCGTCAGCAATGTCAGGGCGAAATCCAGCTTCCTCTCAGTGACTGCGGTGTTGTGGCACTTGACTATCGTGGAGAAAAAGGTATTGCAACAGCCATCGGTCATGCACCACAGGCTGGATTGGCAGATCCTGCTGCTGGTTCTGTGCTCTCTGTTGCGGAGTCACTTACCAATCTTGTATGGGCTCCTTTAGCAGGAGGACTCGACTCTGTGAGCCTCTCTGCCAACTGGATGTGGCCATGCCGTTCACAGAAGGGTGAAGATGCTCGTTTGTACGAAGGTGTTCAGGCATTGAGTGATTTCTGCTGTGCATTGCAAATCAATGTGCCAACAGGAAAAGACTCTTTGTCAATGACTCAGAAGTACCCTGATGGAAGCAAAATCATCTCTCCGGGAACTGTTATCGTTTCATCTGGCGGTGAGGTTTCTGACGTAAAGAAGGTGGTAAGTCCAGTTCTCGTGAACGATAAGGACACAACATTGCTCCATATCGATTTCTCTTTCGACACTTTGAAGTTAGGCGGTTCAGCATTTGCACAGAGCTTGGGCAAGGTGGGAAGCGACGTACCTACAGTGAAGAACCCTGAGTATTTCCGCGATGCCTTCTTGGCAATACAGGATCTGGTCAATGAGGGTCTCATCCTTGCTGGTCACGACATCAGTGCAGGTGGTCTCATTACAACACTGCTCGAAATGACATTTGCCAACCAGAAAGGCGGTATCGAAGCAAACCTCAACAATATTGCAGAGAACGACCCTGTGAAACTGCTTTTCGCTGAAAATCCAGGCGTTGTCATTCAAGTGAAGAATGCAGAAAAGAAAGATATCGAGAAGATGCTCAGCAATGCAGGTGTTGGTTTCGTGGAAATAGGTAAGCCTATTGATGAACGTGAAATCGTGGTGAAGAAGGATGGCAGAACTCGCCGTTTCGACATCGACAAACTGCGTGATATCTGGTATTCAACTTCTTATCGCCTTGATACAAAGCAGTCGTTCAACGGCATGGCTAAAGAACGCTACAATAACTATAAGAACCAGCCTATCGAACATCTGTTCACTCCATCCTTCACAGGAAAGATGTCGCAATACGGCATCAGTGCCGACCGTCGCGAACGCACAGGCATCAAGGCTGCTATCATCCGCGAAAAGGGTACAAATGGCGAGCGCGAAATGGCCTATTCACTCTATCTGGCAGGATTTGACGTGAAGGACGTAATGATGACAGACCTCGTTAGTGGACGTGAAACACTGGAAGACGTGAACATGATTGTCTTCTGCGGCGGTTTCTCAAACTCTGACGTTCTTGGCAGTGCCAAGGGATGGGCAGGTGCATTCCTCTTCAATCCAAAGGCAAAAGCTGCACTGGATGCTTTCTATGCACGTGAAGACACGCTGTCATTGGGAATCTGCAACGGATGCCAGCTGATGGTGGAACTGGGTCTCATCAACAACGACCACGCTGTGACTAATGCAAAGGATTATGCACAGATGCTCCACAATATCAGCCATAAGTTTGAAAGTGAGTTCATCACATTGCAGATACCTGAAAACAAGTCTGTCATGTTCGGTTCACTGAGTGGCAGCAAATTAGGTATCTGGGTAGCTCACGGAGAAGGAAACTTCCGTCTTCCAAAGGCTGAGGGCGAATACAACATCGTGGCTAAATACAACTGCTCTGGTTATCCAGCTAATCCTAACGGCTCAACATATGACGTGGCAGGCATAGCATCAGCAGACGGACGTCATCTTGCCATGATGCCTCACTTAGAGCGTGCTATCTTCCCATGGCAGCAGGCTAATTACCCAGCTGAACGCAAGGGCGATGAGGTCACTCCATGGATTGAAGCTTTCGTGAACGCAAGAAAGTGGGTGGAAGCAAAAACTAAATAAAGATGCTTCTATAGACAAAGAAGAATGGGGCTATACACAGAAATGTTCCTCACGTTTGCCAAAATTGGCAGCTTCACGATAGGTGGAGGATATGCCATGATTCAAATGATGGAGAAAGAGGTGGTGGAGAAGAAACAATGGCTTGACCATGAGGAATTTATGGATACGCTTGTCGTGGCACAGAGTACTCCGGGACTCTTTGCCATCGACATGGCGTCACATATTGGCTTGAAGCTTAAAGGCATTAAGGGAGGCATTGTGGCCGCATTGGCCACCGCATTGCCTTCCATTTTTGCCATATTGCTGATTGCGCTGTTTTTCCAGACGTTTAAGGACAATGTGTATGTGGAAAAGATATTTATGGGTGTTCGCCCATGTGTCGTAGCACTGATTTTGGCTCCATGCTTCAATATGGCTAAAAAAGCCAAGATAAACAGACAAAACTGGTGGATTCCGCTTGCAAGTGCCTTGTTGATAGCTGCTTTCGGAGTTTCTCCTATATGGTGTATTCTCGCAGCAGGCATTGGCGGATTCATTTATGGTAGATTAAAGAAATGATTTTCTTACAATTATTTTACGTATTTTCTAAGATTGGCATCTTCAATTTCGGAGGTGGTTATGCTATGCTATCGCTGATTCAAGATGAGGTGGTAAACAAACATCAATGGCTAACAGTCAACGAATTTACGGATATTGTAGCAATCAGCCAATCTACTCCAGGACCTATCGGCATCAATTGTGCTACATACACGGGATACACAGCTGTCATTCACGCAGGATTTCCTACATGGGCAGCAGTACTTGGCGTTGTATTGGCCTCATTAAGTGTTATTTGGCTACCTTTCCTCTTGATGGTGAGCATCAGTAAATTCCTTCTGAAACATAGTAAATCGAAGGCTATCAATGATATTTTCGCCACTTTGCGACTTGTCATCGTCGGACTCATTGCTGCGGCAGCCATCATGCTCATGTCTAAGGAAAATTTCGGCGATATAGGAGAATCTCCTTTTGTACTG
The DNA here is from genome assembly GCA_017507385.1 of Bacteroidaceae bacterium. Lineage (GTDB taxonomy): Bacteria > Bacteroidota > Bacteroidia > Bacteroidales > Bacteroidaceae > Minthosoma. The sequence goes on from JAFWAX010000042.1 coordinate 8,109, forward strand.
TTTGTCAGCATCACCATCTTTATCCTATCTTTCTTAGGAACAAGACTTTATAAAATTCACCCTATTATCATGATTCTGCTCTGCGGATTGGCGGGACTTCTTATTTACTGACAAGAGCGAACATCTAAAGGTTAAAAAATGAAAGAATTGGCCAGCACATATCAGTTTGAGAATGGTCTGCGAATCATCCAGATTCCTTCTCCCACAAATGTTGCTTATTGTGGCATTAGCATTGATGCTGGCACACGTGATGAAGAGAGCGGAGAGGAAGGATTAGCGCATTTCTGCGAACACATGATGTTCAAAGGAACGAAACACAGAAAGGCATGGCATATCATCAATAGGATGGAAACTGTGGGCGGCGACCTCAATGCCTATACCAACAAGGAAGAAACTGTGGTATATTCGGCATTCATGAAAGAACATTTTGAACGTGCTACAGAATTGATTTTCGATATCGTCTTTCACAGCACTTACCCACAGCATGAGATTGAGAAGGAGCGAGAGGTGATTGTGGATGAAATAGAAAGCTATAATGATTCGCCTGCCGAACTCATTTTCGATTATTTTGAAAACTTGATATACGAAAACCATAGCTTAGGACATGATATTCTGGGATGTGCTGAAAATGTGCGACGCTTCAAGACCGAAGATGCGCTAAGGTTCTCAAAGAGACTATATCGCCCAGAAAAAATGGTTTTTTTCGTTTTCGGAAATATCGATTTCGCAAAAGTGAAGAAAGCCGTTGAAAAAAACATAGCAGCCATAGAAACTGCAGTGCATACGGATGTTGCAGTGAAAAACGATACGGTGGCAGTTGTGAACCCTGGCGTTCATACAGAGGAACGAAACACTCATCAAGCACACGTAATGATTGGCAGAGCCGCATATGGCTCAAAGGACAAAAAACGTATTGCTCTGTATTTCCTCAACAATATTCTGGGAGGTCCTGGGATGAACTCAAGGCTAAACATTGCACTGAGAGAACATAACGGATTGGTTTACAGTGTAGAAAGCACACTTACCAATTACACAGACACTTCTACTTGGGCTATCTATTTCGGATGTGACCCGGAAAATGTTGACAAATGCCGACGAATTGTGCGGAGAGAACTGAACAAATTGATGGATGAGCCTCTGAACGAAAGAGTTTTCAATGCTGCATTAAAGCAAATCAAAGGACAGATAGGTGTTGCCTGCGACAACTTCGAGAGCTATGCGCTTGACACAGCTAAAGCATACTTGCACTACAACAAGTTTGAAGGGATGGAAGATACATTTCAGCATCTAAAGCAACTTACCCCAGAATTGTTGCAAGAAGTTGCAAAAGAAATCTTCGATGAAAAAGGATTAAGCACTTTGATTTTCAAATAGAAACATAAGAAATTCAACAATAAGAACATGCGAAAAGTTATCGGAATAGGAGAGACCATTTTTGACATCATTTTCAAGAACGAGCAGCCAACAGCAGCAGTTCCTGGAGGTTCTGCATTCAATGGCATCATCTCTCTTGGACGTCTTGGCTTGCCTGTAACCATGATTACAGAGACAGGAAACGACAGAGTGGGGCAAACCATCAAGCAGTTCATGGCAGACAACGGCGTTGACAATAGCCATGTCTGTGTATATGAGAACGGAAGGACTGCCATCTCGCTTGCCTATCTGAACGAACACAATGATGCAGAATACTCCTTCTATAAGGACTATCCCAATGCCCGTCTCGACGTAGAATGGCCAGAAGTGAACAAGGACGACATCGTCATGATGGGCTCATACTTTGTACTCAATCCTGTTTTAAGACCCAAAGTCAAAGAATTTCTCGACTATGCCAACAGCCGTGAAGCCTTGATTTACTACGACATCAACTTCCGCTCTTCGCATAGCTCCGAAGCCATCAAGCTCTATGCCACCATACTTGAGAACTTCGAATATGCCAGCATTGTTCGTGGCTCAACAGAAGACTTCTACAACATGTTCAACCTCACCAGCCCCGAGAAAGTCTACAAGCAGGAAGTTTCATTCTACTGCAAACAGATGCTCTGTACTGACGCCGATGGAGACATCAGTCTTTTCTCCCCGCTCGTTACAAAGAAATACAAGGTCAACAAGATTGAAACCGTGTCCACCATCGGAGCAGGCGACAATTTCAATGCAGGCATCATTTTCGGCCTGATGACAGAAGGCATCAGGCGCGAAGACATCGCCTCCATCACAGAAGAACAATGGAACCGCATCATCCAACACGGCCAAGCCTTCGCGGCCGAAGTGTGCAAAAGCCTAAACAACTCAATAAGTAAAGATTTCGCAAAGAATTATGGAAGATAACACAAAAATACAAGAAACAGCAGAAAAGGATTTGCTGTCAATCGCCATCGAATCCCTTTCAACAGAGACAGAGCCAGCCTCTGCTCCTGCATCAGAAGAAGAGCAGCCCACCTACAATGGCCTGCCCAAAGTAGAATCGACATTTGAAGACCTTGGCGTTTCAGGCGAAATTCTCAAGGCCATCAAGGAAATGGGCTACGAAAGCCCCATGCCTGTCCAAGAAAAGGTCATCCCTTACCTTCTGGGTCACAACAACGATGTTGTCGCGCTGGCACAGACAGGTACAGGCAAGACAGCAGCATACGGACTCCCCGTGCTGCAGAAGATAGACACCAGCCGCAACGAAGTGCAGGCAGTCATCATGGCGCCAACCCGCGAGCTGTGCCTGCAAATCACTGACGACCTGAAAGATTATTCCAAATACATCCAAGGCCTGCACGTCTTAGCCGTCTATGGCGGTGCAAGCATCGAACCCCAGATACGTTCGCTGAAGAAAGGCGTTCAAGTCATCGTAGCCACCCCAGGCCGTCTCGTCGACCTCATGGAACGTGGCGTTGCCAAGCTCGGCACCGTTGAGAACGTAGTGCTGGACGAAGCCGACGAGATGCTCAACATGGGCTTCTCCGAAAGCATCGACGCCATCCTTGCAGGCGTGCCATCAGAGCGCAACACCCTGCTTTTCTCAGCCACCATGAGCAAGGAGATTGAGCGTATCGCCAAGAACTACCTGCACGATGCCAAGGAAATCGTTGTAGGCAGCCGCAACGAAGGCGCAGAGCACGTCAACCACATCTATTATATGGTTTCTGCCCGCGACAAGTACAATGCGCTGAAGCGCGTAGCCGACTACTACCCAGAAATCTACGCCATCATCTTCTGCCGCACCCGCATGGAAACCCAAGAGATAGCCGACAAGCTCATCAAAGACGGCTACAACGCAGAATCACTCCACGGCGAACTCTCACAGGCACAGCGAGACCTCACCATGCAGAAGTTCCGCCAGCACCGTGTTCAGCTGCTCGTAGCCACCGACGTTGCCGCACGCGGACTCGACGTCGACGAGCTCACCCATGTCATCAACTACGGCTTGCCCGACGACATCGAAAGCTACACACACCGTTCAGGACGAACAGGACGCGCAGGACGCTCCGGCACCTCCATCTCCATCATCCATGTCAAGGAGAAAGGCAAAGTGCGCGCCATCGAAAACCAGATACAGAAAAAGTTCGTGCCAGGCATCCTGCCAACAGGTCAGGAAATCTGCGCCAAGCAGCTGCTGAAAGTTATCGACGACATTGAGAAAGTAGAAGTTGACGAAGAAGAGATTGCACCTTTCCTCCCCGAAGTGTTCCGCAAGTTCGACATGATGGAGAAAGAAGACATCATCAAGCGCATGGTATCCATGGAGTTCAACACCTTCCTCAACTACTACAAAAACGCGCCAGAAATACTCCAGCCATCAGAGAAAGGAGAGAGAAAAGAGCGCGGCAAAGGAAAAGAAGGCGACAGAGGCAGCCGCAGAGAGCGCAGAGAGCGTGGTGGCAGCCGTTCTCGCATAGCCGAGCCAGGCTACACACGCCTGTTCATCAACCTTGGCAAGAAAGACGGCATCAACCCCAAAGTCTTCATGGGCTTCCTCAATCGCGTATCCCCTGGCAACAAGATAGAATTAGGCCGCATCGACCTAATGCAGAACTTCTCCTTCTTCGAAGTACCTGAAAAGCAGACAAAAACAGTCATCAATGCACTTTCAGGCACCGACTTCGACGGCAGAAAAGTCAATGTCGAAGTAACAGACCAAGCAGAAGGCCAGCGCAGCGCAAGCAAGGAGAAAAGCGCAGGCAGCTTCCGTTCCGTCCGCGGCGAGCGCACCAGCAGGAAAGACAACCGCCGCGACCACAGCGAAAGCCGCTCTCGTGGCGACAGAAAAAGCAAGAAAGGAAGCGGGGTAGTGCGTGGCACATCAGCCAAACCCGGAAAGCCCTCCCGCGAAGAACGAGGCTACACCGAGCCTCGCGGCCCCAAAGGAGCATCCGAATGGGCTAAATTCTTCGAAGGACAAGTAGAATCACAGCCCTTCTATGACGGATTCAAGAAGAAAAAGAAAAAGAAGTAAGAAAAGCAGGAAAGCGACATGAACTGGCAAGGAACATATCAGGCACTCAACAGCAGCTTCCCAGCAGGAAAGCCATGTCCCGTTATTGGTATCACTGGAAACTACAGCACCCAGACTTGCACCTTGGCTGAAGGTTACTACCAGTCAGTGCTGAAGGCAGGAGGCATCCCATTCATCATCCCTCCATTTAGCGAGACAGACTGTCTTGGCGAACTGCTTGACCAGCTCGACGGCATCATCTTCAGCGGCGGAGGCGACATCAACCCCCTGCTGCTGGGCGAAGAACCCATCAAGGAACTGCACAGCATCACGCCTCAGCGAGACTTGCAGGAGCTGTTGCTGGCACGACTTGCCTACGACCGCCAGATTCCCATGCTCGGCATCTGCAAAGGCATGCAAGTCATCAATGCTGCACTCGGAGGAACACTCTATCAAGACATCCACACACAGATGGAAGGCACACGCATCAAGCACAGCCAAGATCTTGACAGAGAATACCCCTCACACACCATCAGCATCAGCCAAGATTCCATACTGGAACAACTTTTCGGCAACCAGCTCGCCGTCAATTCCTTCCACCACCAAGCTTGCAAAGATGTCGCTCCCGGACTGAAAGCCACAGCCACAAGCCCCGACGGAGTGATTGAAGCCTTCGAAAGCAGCGAACACAAGTCCGTTCTTGGTCTGCAATGGCATCCCGAAACCTACACGCTCCGCTCTTCCACAGAGATGCAGCCCATCTTCCAGTGGCTCATTCAGGAAAGCAGCGAGTTCAAGGCCGCCAAACAAGTGCATGCCCACACGCTAACCCTCGACAGCCACTGCGACACGCCCATGTTCTTCAGCCAGAACATCAATTTTGCCACTCGCGACCCCAAGATACAGGTAGACCTCCACAAGATGGCAGAAGGACATCTCGATGTCACCATCATGGCAGCCTATCTGAAACAGCAGCAGCGAGACGACACATCGCTGGAAAAGGCAACAGCCCAAGCACACCAGATACTCACACAGATAGAAGAGATGGCAGCCGCCAACAGCGCTGCAGTCAGCATCGCCTACACGCCAAACGACCTCTGGCAGCTCAAGCGACAAGGCAAACGCGCCATCATGCTCGCCATCGAAAACGGCTATGCCATCGGCAAAGACCTGCGCAACATCGAGACATTCCGCCAGCGCGGCGTTGTCTATATGACCCTCTGCCACAACGGCGACAACGACCTCTGCGACTCAGCCTGCGGCAACCGCGAACACAGAGGCATAAGCCCATTCGGCGCACAAGCCATCGAAGAGATGAACCGCACAGGCATGATGGTCGACCTCAGCCATGCCAGCGAAGAAAGCTTCTACGACGCCCTCCGCCACAGCCGCACACCCATCGTGTGCAGCCACTCCTCAGCACGCGCATTGTGCAACCATCCGCGCAACCTGACAGACGACCAGATGCGCGCCCTTGCCCAGACAGGCGGAGTCGCACAGGTCACACTCTACGAGGGATTCCTCGTCACCCCTCCCACCACAGCCACCATCCACCATGCCATCCAGCATCTCAACCACATGGTCAACATCATGGGCATAGAGCACGTAGGCATCGGCACCGACTTCGACGGCGGCGGCGGCATACTCGGCTGCGCCAGCGCCAGCGAACTCATCAACTTCACACGCCACCTCCTGCGCCATCGCTACACCCAAGAACAGATACAGATGCTCTGGGGCGGCAACTTCCTCCGCGCCATGCAGACAGCACAAAACTTCCTCCCATAAAAGTTTCAGGTCGCTGCGCTATATGATTTCAGGTTTTGAGGTCATTCAGAAAACCGCATCACCGCACAACCCCCTCATACGAAATAATCAATAAAAAGAGCCACGCAAAACTTCACAGTTTCGCGTGGCTTGTTTAATTACATGTAAACTAATCTTAAATACTAATTAAAGTTTTGAAAGGAGTTAGAGGAAGTTAGAAGGAGATAAAAGACGAATGTTATGCTATTGACAAGGTATTGTCCTCTATCTTCATATATCTCCCTTTGTCTTCTTTTATCTCCATATAGTTTAACTTCTTAACTTCTTCAAAAAGCTGAGTTACTTAATAACTTGCGTCAATGTCCACAGCCATCCTATTCATCCCCCAATGCCTCCACAGGCTTCATCCTGCAAATGTTCCACACAGGAATGGCAATGCCCACAGAGACAACTAAAAGAACGATGAGATAGATACCCGTTCCGACAACCATAAAGTGAGGCCAAAAATCATTCAGCCACAGTTCACCCATACGTGGCAAGAAATCCCTCATCCTGTCACCCATCACTCCTACAGAAAGTCCGTTACTCACAGCATACTGGAAGAACATGAAGCATCCTATCAGATGGCTGACAAGCGTCAGCACAAATCCCTCCAGCAAGAACGAGCGCATGATACGCCCTTTCGATGCGCCAAAGCTCCGCATGATGCCAATCTCCCCCTTCCGCTTGCGCGTTTGCAGCCAGAAAGTGCCGATGGTGCCCAGACAGAGGTTCGCCATGAAGAAAACTGCCAACGAGATGTAGCGTCGGATGCTTCCCGTCACACTCTGATAGCGCAAACGGCTGTCTATCAGCTCATTCATCGACTGTGCCTTGCAGACAAAGAGACTGTCGCTACTCAGTTCCTTCTGCATCGTGGAACGAATCCGCTTGCAGAAATCCGTAGCATCCACTCCCTCCTTCAGCCTCACCAGCAGTTCTTCTTGGTCGCCCACATACAGCCTCTCATACTCTCTGAAGGCGCCATGCCGACAATACATCATGTTGCTCACACGATAATCCTCCACCACTGCCGCTATCTTGTACTGCGCCATCTGTTCAGGAGTAGCCACCCAAGGGTCATTGTGATATTCCACCATCGTCGCCCCAGCCACATCCGTTCTGCCGAATAGCGTCAAGGCAAGCCCCTGAGTGATGATGATGCCCTCATCTTCTATGCTGCCATCCACCACCTTCAGCCCCAGCGTCCTATACATATCCTCGCCACGACGGGCTATCAGCAGACCGCCCGCAGTCCATCTGACCGTATCGTCAGGAATGCCGAAATAGCTGGTCAGCCCCGCAGCATCGCCATTAGGATAGTAACGCTGATAGGTGAGACTGACGCATTCCACCTCCTCCATATTCCTCAGCTTAGCCTTGATGCCCTCCACGCCCATGCTGGCAGTAGCCGGTTCTATCGTGTTCTTGCCCTTGGAATGAGTAGTCAGGATGACGAGACGGTCAGCATCATAGCCGTCCGACCCACCAAAAGCATGATAGGCAATCACAAACAGAGGGTCAATCACAAACCAGCAGACAATGCTGACCAGCACCAGCTCTACAGACAGCCAAACGTTCTGTTTGCGCCTTTTCCAAAGATTTTTCAGTATCAATCGCATATCTTCATCTTTTTTGATTCATGGATTCAACAATCGGCTTCTTCAAGCTCAGCCATGCAGGAAGGATGGCTGCAAACGTGTTGATGAGCAGGCAGAAGAGTAGGGTAGCAACAAACACCAGCGGAGAGAAAAGCATCTCGCCCGTAGGGATGAAATCCTCCATGCTCGCATCAGTAGAATGAGAGAAGCCAAGCGCATCAAGCACCCAGAGCCCACCAAACTGCACAATGCCCCATGCCAGCAGCAGACCAAGCAGCGAGCCAATGAACGTCAGCACCAGATTCTCTGCCAGAATCTGATTCAGCAGCTCCGTCCTGCTGCCTCCAAAAGCTTTTCTCACGCCCATTTCGGCAAGCCGCGACTCCATCCTGCCCGAAATGATGCCGCTCAGGTTCACCACCGGCACAATCAGCAGAGCAACGAACGTCAACACAAGATAGATCAAGTTGCTATGAGCATCATGCGTATAAAAGTCCGTGCCCATTGCCATTTCCTGATGCGTGGTAAATCCATTATTTTTCGGCTTGATTTCCCACTCTTCGCCCTTCGCCTCAAATTCCAGGCTGAGCTTGCCGCACATCTCGCGGAACTCCTCCCTCAACGCATCCACGTCATCGGCCAACACAAAAGCCTTGATGCTACCCCTTCCCCACGGCAGCTCCCAATAGCCCAGACTCTCGCTGCCGCCTATATATGCCTCAGCATAGCTCATGGCAGACACCACATTGGCAGCCCGCACAATGCCGCAAATGGTATAGTTGCCATAGTCGATGCTGATGGCATGGCCCACCAGCCCCTCCGCCTTGCCAAACACCCTTCTCGCCAGCGCGTCAGTCAGCACAATCCGCCTCTGGTTCGCTCTCCACTCCTCATAGGTGAAAGGCCTCCCCTCGATGAAGTCAAACTGATACACCTTAAAGAAGCCGTCATTCACATACCGCACATAGACAGGCTCATCATCCCCGTCAGGCTTCTGCACATAGAAGTCTGGCTGATAGTTCAAGAACAAGCCCGTCGCCTCCACACTCTCCAGTTCGCTCAGTTTGTCAACAACCATCTGCGACACGCTGGCACTCTCCAATACCTGACCCGACATCCTGCTCACAGCAACAATGCCATTCAGATAGCACGTCCTCATCCTGTTCACCTCGGGATAGACAGGAGCAAGCCTGAAGTTATATGCCATCACAATCACCATCGTGAAGGCAACCGCCAATGCCGTACCCCCCATGTAGATGCTGGAGAACAGCCGTTCTTCCCGTATCAGATGGAGAGATTGGCGGAAGTATAGAAATATCTTATTCATCATCATTCCCTTTTACACAGATATATCATCAAACAAGAACATCCCACCTCTCGTCAGTTCTCTCGCAGCACATCCACAACCTTCTTGCGGCAGATGCCCCATGCAGGCAGCGCAATGGCGATGCCCACCACGATGAGAATGAGAAGATAAACGATAGAAGAGACGATGAGGAAATGTGGCCAAAACTGAGTTATCCAGTCAGATTCACGCCCAGAACTTCCGTAAATGTTGCCATCCGACAGGCTTATGCCCGATGCCACAAACTGGAACCAGATGAAGCATCCCACAAAAGTGGCAAGGGCTGTGAGAACAGTTCCCTCGGCAAGCAGCATGGCGAAGATGCGGCGGCGTGAAGCTCCGAAGGCGCGCATGATGCCGATATCCTCCCTGCGCTTGCGAAGCTGCAGCCAGAAAGTGCCCAACGTGCCCAGCATCACATTGATGCAGAAGAGCACAAGCGGTATGGAAGCCAGCTGGTTAGTCATCGTGCTGTTGTCTTTTTTCATCTGCTGGTCGTAATGCTGCCAGTAGGTCTCCAACGTGTTCAATACAAAGATGCCGGCACGGAACTCGTCGGTCAGCGTAGGCAAGGTTTTCTTCACAAACTCCTCTGCATCAACGCTGGGCTTGAGACGCAGAATCAGGTTGCAGTTGTAAGAGGGCACACTATAGAGACAAGGATAGAAGGCGACATAAGGGTATCGTTCATGGGGATTTTCCTCCACATCCTCCACCACACCGGCAATGGTATTATAGCCCGACACCAGGATGCCATCGCCCGTCCAGGTGGGACGCACTCTTGCCACCCGCTTGCCCACCGCCTGGTCGGTGCCGAAAAGCATCTTTGCTATGCTGCGCGTGATGACTAAGCCATCTTGCGGAATCTCTCTCGACAGCTCTTCTGCGCTGGGGCTTCCCTCCACTGTTTTCAGCCCATGTGTCTCAAAGAACTTCTCGTTCTGATAATATTCCATGTTGGCCACTCCGATGGTCTTGAGCGTGTCGTCTGCAGGAGCCATCGTTTCCCATAAGTAAGTGCGGAAGTCCTTGCCTATGTAGTCCCTGACCAGAGATACCGACTGCACCTCAGGAAGATTTTCCAGCTTGTTCTTGACCACATACAGCCCTTCTCTCTCTTCTTGGGTAATCACCTTACCTTCCGACTCGCTCGCTCCACGCAAGATACCGAACTTACCCACACACAAGTGGTCCTTCTCGAAGTCACCTTCGGGAACGCAGAAGTAAGTACCGTAGGCACTGACCACCACATAGTCCACCATGAACCAGCTCAGCGCCGTGATGATGATGATTTCGACAAATATCCATCCGTTCTGCTTGCGGTGAGCCCACAAGTTTTTAAGTATTGTTCTCATGTCTTTTTACTTCTTCTGATTTAACGATTCAACAATAGGTCTCTTCAGCGATGTCCATGCAGGGATGAGGGCTGCCATGAGGTTGAGCACTGCGCAGCACACAAAGGCAATCAGAAACATCGTTGGTGTGAAGAACATGCCGAACTGCATCGACACATTGTCCACAGGATCGTTGTCCCGCTGGAAGAACGTCAGGAACATAGGGGTGTTGCTGATGGCTTTGACAACGGCAAACGACAGCGCATAGCCCACGATGCCGCCAACGAGAGTGAGCACGAGGTTCTCCTGTATCACTTGATTGAGCAGCACGCGCTTCTTCGCGCCAAACGCCTTGCGGATGCCCATCTCAGCCACTCGCGACTCCATGCGGTTCGACACCATGCCGCTCAGGTTGATGGCAGGCAGAAGCAGGAACAGCAGCATGCTCAGGGCTGGCAGGAGCAGATTGAGCAGCAAGCTGCCTGTTGAGTAATCGTTTGTAGGGAAGAACGGGATGATAGAGTCTGCCCAGTATGGTTTTGCCACAATATCCCACCTAAACTCTATTCCCGTGGTGCTTTTCAGTTCGGAAAGAATCCTGTTCCTATGCGGCTCCAGCTCATCGACCAGCATCTGGCGGGTGCATCCCCTCTTGAGCAGCACGCGCACCTCCATGGCACCCGAATAGGGGTTGTCGGGATTGTTGTATTGGGCATTCGAATCTTTCACCGTATAGGGCAGATAGACATCTGCCGACGATGCGCGCATCAAGGGGCTCGCCTCTTTCACCACGCCTACCACTCGGTAAGGCAGATAGTTCAGCAGCAGCGAACGACCCACCGCCTCGCCTTCATCGCCCCACATCTTTTTGGCCAAAGCATCGGTAATGACAATGCAGTAGTCATCATGCTCCATATTCTCCTTCGAAAAAGGTTTTCCCTCCACAAACTCGAAACTGTAGATGCGGAAGAAAGCATCATCGGTAAACTTCGGAAAGATAGTCACCTCCTGCTTGCCCAGCTCGGCGCAAGCCTTGATGTCGTAGATTAAGTTGTCATCCTTCGAGGCACTCACAGCTTCAGCACACTCAAGGTTCCCAAACAGCTCCTCCACTCCCTTAGGCGACATGCCGTACCATCTGCCAACGTTGCCGTCCTCCTTATAGAAAGAGCTCTTCATATGCAGGATGCGCTCCCTGTTCGTCTCAGGATAAATGTCAGCCAGCTGAATGTTCAGGATAATCGCCACCACCATTGCCGAAGCAATCGCCACAGCCGTGCCAGCCACGTAGATGCAGGAGAACAGCTTATCCTCCTTCATCAACGCCATCGCCTGGCGGATATAAATAAGAAACCTGCTCATCATAGTATCTGCCTTCCATCCAAGAATTTAATAATGCGCTTTGTCTGCTGAGCCTGCAAGTCATTGTGAGTCACCATCACGATAGTGCGCCCATCCTCCTCATTCAGCTGCTTGAGCAACGCCATAATTTCGCCACCCATCTTCGAGTCGAGATTACCCGTCGGCTCGTCGGCCAAGATGATTTCAGGATTCCCGATGATGGCACGGGCAATAGCCACACGCTGGCACTGACCGCCCGAAAGCTGCACAGGCGTATGCTTCATGCGGTGCGACAGCCCCACACGCTCAATCACCTCCTTCGCCCTGCGCATACGCTCGCCATAGCCCATGCCGCGATACATCAGCGGCAGCTGCACATTGTCCAGCACATTCAGCGAACTGATGAGATGGAACGACTGAAACACAAAACCCAGCATCCTGTTCCGAAACTCAGCCAGACGCTGGTCAGACAGCCCAGGGTCAATCCTCGTGCCGCACAGCTCAATCTCGCCACTCGTCGGAACGTCCAGCAGCCCCATGATGTTCAGCAGCGTTGACTTGCCACAGCCCGAAGGACCCATGATGCTGAGGAACTCACCCCTCTGTACTTCGATGTTCACATTCTCCAAAGCCTGAGTCTCGATTTCCTCAGTACGATAAACTTTGTTGACACCAGTCAACCTAATCATTGTTTCCATAAATTTTTTATTATATTTAATTAAAGTTTCGCAAGTTGTTCAAAATTGAAAGGAGTTAGAGGAAGTTAGAGGAAGTTAGAAGGAGATAAAAGACGAATGTTATGCTATTGGCAAGGTATTGTCCTCTATCTTCTTTTATCTCCTTCTATCTCCTTTTATCTTCATATATCTCCCTTTGTCTTCTTTTATCTCCATATAGTTTAACTACTTAACTCCCCCTATATATATAACAAAAGACGTGCCAAAGATGTAACTTACTGATTATCAATAAAAGCTAAAGATAAAAGTGTCCAAAAATGGACACTTCACTGTTCGAAAACGGACAAAAGGGAAAAATCCATTGTCATTTTTCAACTTTCAACTAATGTCATCCAGTCGCTTCGCTGAACGGTTTTAGGTTTTTCGGGGCATCCGCATGCCCAAATTATCAATTGTCAAACACAAGTTCGGCGTAGTCAAATTCAATTATCAATTGGAGAATAAAAAAACGTACCCCTCGGGTCCGACGCATCGTACCCCTCGGGTACGGCATGGCGGACCCGAGGGGTACGATTTTTATTGAAAGTCATGTTCTTTCCTTTTTCACATCGAAACTCGATAAATTTAAGCACAAGTGAGCCTTCAAGATAAAACGTATGGAAATGCTCAGGGGAAGAGGATGGTGAAGCGGGTAAGCCCATCTGTTGGATCGGTAAGGAGAGTAAAGGTGCAATGGTGCTTGGTCAAGATATCGCGTATAAGCAGCAGCCCCAGTCCTTGTCCCTGTGGCTTGGTGGAATAGAAAGGGGTGAAGATGTGCGGTGCCACATCGGTGGGAATGCCATGACCATTGTCGGTGATGGTGAGACGTTTCTTGCCGACAGACAGGATGATGAGGCCATCTGATCCAATGCTCTCGATGGCATTCTTGATGATGTTGACCAGCACCTGCTGGAAGAGGGTAGTGTCGAGATGAACGGGGTTGGCTTCTTCGGTGGATTCAATCTTCAGCTGGATGTGGCGAATCTGGCATAGCCCCTCGAGGAAGGGGTAGCAGATTTCCACTTCTTCACTCAGGTCGCACAGAGTGAGCTGGGGCGTTGGCACTTTCACCACATTGGCAAAACGGGTGACAAACTCTGCCATTTTCTGTGTACGTTCACGGCTGGCATCAAGTGCCTCTTGTGCCGTGTCGCCTCGCAGTTCTGACTGAATGATGTCCAGGGTACTGATGACACCTGCCACGTTGTTGTTCACTTCGTGGGCTATCATGCGGATAACCTTCTCGTAGGCTGCTTTTTCCGCTTTCATCACTTCAGAGGTGAGCGACTCGATGAGGAAGAAGGGGTGCTGATAGCCGCGGTCGAGAAAGGAGAGGTGGCTGAGGTGGTAGATTTGCGAACTGCTCAATCGGATGGTGGTGTCGCTGCCCAAAGGAAGTTGCGTCATTGCATCCCGAAGAGACGGAGTGAGCATCTTTTGGGCTGCAGGATTCATCGACTTGATATTGCCCGAGAGGTCGCACTGAATGACGCCCATGGGTGATGCGTCGATGAGCAGGTTGAGGAAGGTGTTCTGTTCGTCCAGCCGCAGATGCTCATTGCGCAGGCGAGTGATGAGGGTATTGAATGTTTTTACTATTTCGTCCGTTTCCTTCTGCCCCGATGGCGCAAGCGTTGTGCTCATGTCCTGATCGCGCAGCAGTTCCATGCCGCCCACTAACGTGTCGATGGGGCGGATGACTTTGCGGTAGAAGAAGACCAGATAGCACAGCACTGCCACAAGTGCAAACTCTGCCACGTAGAATATGGCAGGGCGAATATTAAACGTCAACAGCATCAGTGCAACAAAAACACCGACGATGAGGAGAGCGAGCAGGAGAAAATAGTGGACGAGTTTCATAGGCCATGCTTTTCTATCTTTCGATAAAGTGCGCCGCGGCTGATGCCCAGCTCTTTTGCAACCAGCGAGAGGTTGCCGCTATGCTTCTCTATGGCTGCTGCGATGGAGGTGCGCTCTATCTCTTCGAGGGTCATGCCTGCGCTGACTCCTGCTGCAGGTGAAGGAGCGATGGGCGGCATGCTGGTCTCTTGCTGATGTGATGCCTTGAAGTCCTCTACGGTAAGCTGTCCGGATGGGGTGGATTGGTCTTTCATCAGAATGGTTCTCTCCACCAGATTCTTCAGTTCGCGGATGTTTCCATGGAAGGGGAGGGTCTGCAGGTATCGGATGGATTCTTCTGATGCTGAGACTGGAGGCAGGGCATTGGCTGCACAGGTCTGACGAATGAAATGGTCGACCAGCAGGGGAATGTCTTGCTGCCGTTCACGCAGGGGAGGCAGATGCAGATGAATGAGGTTGATGCGGTAGAAGAGGTCTTCGCGGAAGGTCTTTTCCTGCACCATCTGACGGAGGTCAGCATTGGTGGCGCACACCATGCGCACGTTGGCGCGTCGGGTGACGCTATCGCCCAGCACCTCGTAGGTCTGGTCTTGCAGCACACGCAGCAGTTTCACCTGACAGGGCAGCTCAAGCTCGCCTATCTCATCGAGGAAAATCGTGCCGCCTTCAGCGAGTTCGAAGCGTCCGGCACGGTCGCTTTTGGCATCTGTGAAGGAACCTTTCTTGTGTCCGAACATCTCGCTTTCGAAGAGCGAGGACGAGATGCCGCCGAGGTTCACTTTCACGAAGGGCTTTCCCATGCGACGGCTCTGTTCGTGAACGAACTGGGCTATGAGTTCCTTGCCTGTGCCTGACTCGCCCGTGATGAGCACAGGGGCATTGGTCTGCGCTACTCGCTGTGCTGTGGCAAGAACGGACAGGAGAGCAGAGGACTGGCCCACAACCTCGAAATGGGGCTGCGGTTGTGCGGTAGGCGGTTGTGCGGTTAGACCGCATGACCTGAAACCGTTCAGCGAAGCGACCTGATGACCGTTATTTGACGATTGTGCGATGGGCTTGTTCAAGAGGATGGCTGTTTCTATCCTGTCCATCAATACCGCATTGCTCCACGGCTTGGTGATGAAATCGAAGGCTCCGTTGCGCATGCCCTGCACGGCCAGATCGATGGTTCCCCATGCTGTCATCAAGATGACGGGCGTGTCGGGTCGGAACACTTTCACCTGTTTCAGCAAGGTAAGTCCCTCCTCACCATCGGTGGCGAGGGTGTAGTTCATGTCCATCAGCACCAGTTCCAGATCAGAATGGCTGCGTACCACATCCATCGCTGCCGCAGGGCCTTCGGCGCTCATCACCGCATATTCATTTCTCTCCAGCAGCAGCGTGAGCGTCACTCGGATGGCTCTATCATCATCAACTATCAGAATCATAGATTTTATTTTTGTTGCAAATTTATGAAATTTAGTGTATAAAGCAAAGAAAAGGCGATAAAATAAATGGGGGCGGGGGGTTAGTCCTGCAGTCGCACTTTCTCTTTGTTTTTGTATTGCTGCATGTCGCTGATGACGACGCTGTCGCCTTCTTCCAGTCCACTGACCACTTCCACGTGGTCGTAGTTGCACTCGCCTAAGCGGACTTTGCGGGGCACGAGGGTGTGGGGGTCTTTCAGGATGAAGAGGGTATAGTCGCCTGCTCCTGTGTAGTAGGAGGCGTTGCGCAGACGGAGGGCGTCGTCTTTGATGCTGGTGATGACGAACACGTCTGCCTTGAGCCCTGAGCGGAGCTTGGGATGGCTGGGGTTGTCCATGGCGATGGTGAAGGTGATGACACCGTTCTGGCTGAGGGGCGTGACGGTGCTGACGGTGCCGAGGAGTCTCTCTTTGCCTATCTTGACGAGCACGCGGCCGCCCACGGCTACGCGGTCGGAATAGGTGTCGGAAATCTCGGCATCGACCTTGAAGCGGCTCAGGTCGCTCACGACGGCTACCTTGCCGCCTGCACTAACCTGGCTGCCTATCTCGGAACTGATGTAGGTGACGGTTGCCTTGCGGGGGGAGCGGATGCTGGCATCGTCGAGGATGCGGCGTGTTGCGGTGAGTCCTCGCTCGAAGATGTTGTCTTGAAGCTGCTGCATCTTGAGGTCTGCCTGCTTCACACGCACTTCGTTCTGGTATTGCTGCTGGAGCTGCTGGAGCTGAAGCTGTGCGGTGCGGAGGGTGATTTCGGCTTGCCGCACACGGTCTTTGGTGCCTGAGCCGAGGCTGTCGAGGTATTGCTCGTTGCGGAGCTGGGCTTCCAGCTGCCCTATCTTCATCTGCTCTACCTCTATCTGCATGCGTCGGTCGCTGAGCTGGGTCTCGATGTTGGTGGTGAGCTGCACGAGCTGCTGACGGCGTATCTCGCGCTCATCGATGGCTTTCAGGTAATCTGTCTGTGCTGACTGCAGGTCGAGACGCAACAGGGGTGTACCTGCATCGACGGTGTCGCCGCT
Organism: Bacteroidaceae bacterium; assembly: GCA_017507385.1. Classification (GTDB taxonomy): domain Bacteria; phylum Bacteroidota; class Bacteroidia; order Bacteroidales; family Bacteroidaceae; genus Minthosoma. The sequence continues at coordinate 25,020 of JAFWAX010000042.1, forward strand.
GTGGACAAAGACTTCGAGTATCTTTGCACTGATGGGGGAGATGATGACTTCTTCGAAAGCGGGTGACACCTTGCCTGTGGCGGTGATGCTCACGTCGATGGTGCCTCTGTCTACTGCGGAGATGAGCAGGCTCTTCCTGTCTGCTGATGCCATCATCAGCATGCCCAGCCATACTGCTGCGGCTATGACGACGGCGACGATTGCGGCATACTTTCCTGTTTTTGCCATCTTTCTTTTGCGCTGCACGCTGACAGGAATGGCTCTGTCCATGTTCTGATTATCTTTTTTCATCTTTTTATGAGTTTAGAGGAATGGGGCGAAGTGTGTTTCGCTTGCTATGTGCTTTCTGTGTGTTGTGAGAGTTTTCGTGATGTTTTTATTTTACCAGTTTCTCGAAATCCACATTGATGTTTCGGTTGTTCTCGAAGTCCCAGAGGGTGATGGAGCGCAGCTGGTAGTAATAGTACCAGTAGTTGAAGAGCTGCGAGATGCGGTTCTGCCGAGCCTGATCTTTGGCTGTCTGTGCATCGGAAAGCTCAAGGGTGCTGATGGTGCCTATCTTGAAAGTCTCCACATTGGTGTGGTAACGCCGCTGTGCAATGGTGTCGGCCTCTTCGGCTATGCGGAGCTGCTGCTGCTGATTGTTGAACTGCTCAGTGAGCACGAAGAGGTTCTGCTCGAACTCTTGTGACTGCTGACGGAGCTGGTTGCGCACAATGTCACGGTTGCTCTCGGCTACCTTCACCTGTCCACGCCGCTTGCCCCAGTCGAGCAAGGGCAGCGACACGCCCACCTGCACCACTTCCTTGCTCAGAAGGTTGCGGTAGGCATTTTCCAGCTGTGAGTCTGTGCCTGTGTAGCCAACCTGTGCATAGAGCGTCACGTTGCGCAAGTTGCCCTTGGCCAATGCTACCGAGTAGTCGGCTTGCAGCTGTCGGCGACGCATGGTGCTGGCAAAAGCGTTGTTCTCTAAAGCATGATAGAGCACGTCTTGATAGACAAGCGTCACTTCGGGTATCTCGTCTGGCACAACAGGAAGGATGTCTCTTTGCACATCGAGAAAGGCTCTCAGCTCAAACATTCGTGCCTTCTGGCTGCTTTCTGCCGAAGTGAGCGACGACTGGGCATTGAGCTTGTTCAATCGCATCTGCAGCACGTCGTTCTGACTGATGGAGCCCATCTTGCGCTTTGACAACGCCACCTCGTAGAGCTTCTCTGCATTCTGCAGGTTCTGCTCAGCAATGTGTACGTTTTCATTGGCCAGCAGCAGATTGAAGAAGAGGCTGATGGCACGCATGGCCACTTGTTCGGTAGCGGTGAGAAACGACGCCTTGGCTTCACGGTAGCGCACAGGCTCGATGCGGCGGTCCCACCTCACAGTGTTCACCCCGAACAAGGGCTGGCTCAGGGTCAGGGCAATGGGCATGCTCATGAACTGATTGCGTTCTCCATTAGTGCTACCGCTCATCTGCCGCAGCCAGTTCAGTGACGACTCAACTGACAGCGTGCCGCCTGTAGGCCAAATCTTCTGACTCACATACAACGAGCCGTCCAGCTCCATGTAGTCGTTACGAACATACGAGTAAGTGCCATCTTCACGCTGATATGTGCTATACCTTTTATTATAGGTAGGCACAACTGCCGATAGCGAGACTTCGGGCAACAAGTTTGCCTTGTAGCTTCTCCATTCCCAATAGGCTGCCTTCAGTTCGCCTAACGCTACTGCAGCATCTACGCTCTGACGACGAGCCATCGCTATGCAGTCATCAAGGCTCAAGCGAAGTGTGTCTTCTTCGGCATGGCACATTGCGGGCAAAAGCCACACCAACATACAAAATAACTTCATTTTTTTCATTTAAAATACAATTAATATTTTGGCTATTCTATCTTACAAAACACGTGCCAAACACATAACTATTTGAAAATCAAACAAGGAAATGTTCATAAGTGTCCATTTTCGGACACTTGCTGTCCAGAAATGAACACTCCAGCAAAATGTGTACGATGATGCTTTGTTTTGTTAAATAATATTAAATAATAGTACTTTGCATTGCAAGGTATATATATTTAACCTATATTTGCATCGAAAAACAAAAAGAGAACGAAAAAGAACTTAAAAAACATTGGAATTTATGAATGTTGACAATGCTAAATCACAGATGCGAAAGGGTATGCTTGAGTACTGCATCATGCTGTTGCTGAGCGAGAAGGCATACTACACTTCGGACATCATCAAGCGACTGAAGGAGGCTAACCTGCTGGTGGTGGAAGGGACGCTGTACCCTTTGCTGACAAGACTGAAGAATGATGGCTTGCTGGCGTATGAATGGCAGGAGAGCCCACAGGGTCCCCCACGTAAGTATTATGTGCTAACCGACAAGGGGGCAGAGATTCTGAAACAGCTGGACGCAGCATGGGGCGAACTGGAGAACACGGTTCGGCAGCTGAAAAACAGACGTTTACTAATTGAAAATTGACCAGCCCACGCGCTGGGCGAAGTTTTGAAAATTGACAATTGGGTTTGACGGTTAGGCGGTTAGACGGTTGGCGGTTGTCCGAAAAACCTAAAACCGTTGAGCAAAGCGACCTGATGACCGTCAATTGAAAATTAACAACAGATATATAAAAAGGATATACAAATTCAAAAAACATCAAGAAAATTATGAAAAAGAATATTTCTATTAACCTGTGCGGCAGGCTCTACCAGATGGATGAGGATGCTTACGAACTGTTGAGCCAATACACAGATGCGCTGCGCAACTACTTCATGAAGCAGGAGGGGGGCAAGGAGATTGCCGACGACATAGAGGAACGTATCGCTGAGCTGCTGGACGACCTGAAGGCGGAGGGGATTGTGGCTATCACCATTGAACAAGTGCAGGATATCATCATGCAGATTGGGCAGGTGGAGGAAATCACTTCGGAGGAGAAGGCGGAGGAGAGCAATAAAGGTGATGAGGGCTGTGAGCCTGCTGAAAAGGCTAAGAAGCCTGCTGAGAAGAAGAAGTTCTATTGCGACTCGCAAAACAAGATGCTGGCTGGTGTGCTGGCTGGATGTGCCCAGTATTTTGGCGGAAGCGCGAATGGGTGGCGATGGGGCTATGTGATTGTGTCTGTGCTGTGGTGGTTCTACAATGGTGGTGGGGTGAGCTTCATGATACCTTTTGCGAAATGGAATAGCCTGTTCAGTTCTTTGTCTTTCATCTTTACGCTGCTTGCGTTGCCTATCTTCTTGCTGCCTGTCATCCCGTATGTGCTGACGGCTATCATTGCTCCTTCGACGAAGACTGCTGAGGATGTGCTGAGAATGAAGGGGAAAGAGGTGAATCCGCAGAACTTGGCGGAGGAGGTGACTGAAGGCACGCTGAAGAAGAACGGAAACACAAAGTCTATCTGGGACATCATGGCGGGCATCATCACGCTGGGATTCAGCTTTGTGCTGTCTATCGCTTTCATCTTCATCCTTTGTGTCTTTGTTGCCTTCCTTGTGGCATCGGATGTGGTGGCTGACGAGTTCATGGGTCTCTATTATATAGAACTTGTGCCTCTCATCAAGGGAGATATTATTATGTGCGGCATGATGCTGATTGCCAATGTGGGCATTCTGCTCTACTGCTGTCTGCACGCAACGGTTAGTTCGCTGGGCAAGAACACGCATTCGATGAGCAATAGGCAACGTCTCATCTGGGTCTTGTTGTGGGTGGCCACGTTTGTAGGTTTTGTGGGTTGCACTGTCTATACGTGTGAAAAATATGCTAAACACTATGAGACGTACCGAACAGAAAAGAATAAGGAAAGGGATGCCTATATCAGGGAGCATACGCACGATGGATTCGTGTTCAGCGATGTGGACTGGGAGTTTTTCCAGAAGGAGGGATGGACGCTGGAAACGGCTGATCACTGCGAGCGTTACACCTACAGCGGAGAGTACATGACTGGCGACGCATCTGTGCGTTATCTGGACGAACACGACGAGTACACGCCTGTGGTATATACTGCCCACAAGAAGGTCTTGGCAGAACCTGGGGTGTATCGCCTTTCGGCTGCGGTGCGTGCCAGCAACACGGGCAAATTCATCTACATCATGGACTCAGACAGCATCGTGGAGGATAATGGGAGCGGTTTGCAGGTGGAGGATGTCATCAGAATTAACGAAATACCTGTATGCTATAATCAAGGTGGCAACATCTGGAAGGAAGTGACTGAGGGCAACGAAGACCCTGTGGTGAAAGAGCTTGTCAATAGGCTTTCGACCAGAGTTCGCAACAAGATTCGCGCTGCCAACAGGGGGCAGGGATTTGGCTGGAGCTACATCTACATCGACAACTTCACAGTGAACAAGCCCACTTGGCTCACTTTTGGTGTGACTACCGACGAGTCCATTACGGGTGCTCCTGCCACTACGGGATGGTTCTCTGCCACAGACTTTGTGCTGGAGAAAATCAGCAAGTAGGAAAGAACGGCGTGCACTGCATATTCAAAGGAAAATGTAACAAAACGTGAGTTTGACGAATTCGCATAAAACATGCCGTTCCCTGCGTGTCCACCGCGTGCATAATATTTAAAACACCGTGTTTGAAATATTTCGTAGGCGGTGTTTGAAATATTATGCACACGGTGGATCCTGAAACAACGGGAATCTTATTTTTGTTCAAGTCGATTCATGCAGCTTTCAATTCGTCGAACTCACGTTAACAAAGAATAGACAATTGACCAGCCCACGTGCTGGGCGAAGTTTTGAAAATTGAAAATTTGGTCAGACGGATGTCCCGAAAAACCTAAAACCGTTCAGCGAAGCGACCTGAACACCATCGATTGAAAATTAAGTAATTGAAGATTAGTATATAGAAAACCGGTTGAGGCCATGTGGGATTGTGAAACTCTGCATGGCTTTTTCTTTCATTTTTTCAATAACTAAAATTTATGTTTCATTCTTGAAAGTTTTTTTCATTTTATTTTCGTATTTTTGCACCTTGATAGGCAGGGAACAAACAAACTAAACCTAAATAAATGATGAAACTTAAATCTATTCTCATTGCCATGGCAACTTGCATGGCATCGCTGACAGCAACAGCACAAGTGGTGGGCTATGGCCTGCAACCGCTGCATGTAGACGGCAATCATCTGAAAGACCCTTATGGAAACAAGGTGGTGCTGCACGGTGTAATGGACACACCGAGTCCTTATTTCAACAACTATCGATGGACAAGCTGGGCAGAAGGCTGCTCTGACTCCAAAATCGGTTCTTGCGTGAACTATTTCAATAAGCTCTTCACAGCAATCACCGACACGACACAGGGTGCTTACTGCAACCTGTTCCGCCTGCACCTCGATCCATGCTGGACGAACGGAAATGCTAACTCATGGCCAGTGGACAGCAGAGAAACTGGAGAAGGTGAAGGAGACATCAGCCATTATGACGGAACAAGGCTGACCAAATACATGAGACTGCTGTATTTCAGAATAGCACAGCAGGCAATGAAGAACGGTCTTTATGTCATCATGCGCCCACCTGGCGTATGTCCTCACAACATCTACGTTGGCGGCAGCTACCAGAAATTCCTGATTGACGTATGGGACCGCGTGACAAAGAACGACTCCATATTGAAATATTCAGGTCAAATTGGTATTGAGCTGGCTAATGAGCCTATCAATGTCTATATGAACGATGGCAGCAGCTCAGAAAAAGCACTGCATGACTTCTTCCAACCTATCGTTGACAAGATTAGAGCGAATGGCTTCAAGGGTGTTATCTGGGTTCCAGGAACTGGCTACCAGAGCAATTACCGCGACTATGCCAAGTATCCTATCACCGGCGACCAGATTGGATATGCTGTTCACAACTATGCTGGATGGTACGGCAATAGCGACAGCAGCTGCGACCCAACTAGAGCTATCAATGAGTTTGGCGCATCTGTTCCAATCCTCCGTACCAACCCTATCACCATCACAGAGGTTGACTGGAGTCCACAGAACACCAATGAAATCAAGAATTACAATGAGATGGGACAACCTGTTTATGGAAACTACGGCACATGGGCCACTGCCTCAACCTCTAAGTGGGGCAAGGCTTACAAGGCTATTCTTGACCATTTTGGCAATATCTCGATGACGCTGACCGGTACGGGTGACTATATCGACATTGACGACTATATCAACAACAAGAAAGTGACTCCAGCCTTCAAGGTAAAGATGGAGAAAAATGGTGTTGACCCATACGAGGCTTGTGGTGTAGCTTGTTTCGACTGGTATGAGAAATACGCAAAGGTGGATTATCCTTCAACAGAGCGTTATCAGCCAATTCAGGAAATACCAGAGAATCCTTTTGAACTTTCAAAAGAATGGTTCAACCCAACAATCCTCTATGAAGGAACAGCTACTCACAACTCTTCTATGTCCACATTGAAACTGAAGAAGGGAGGATGCTCTGGATGGAGATTTGAAGAAGAAGAAGGCATCGACCTGTCAGGATACAACTACCTGATCATCCGTCTTGGCAAAAATGCTTCTAAAAACACATTCTTCCGCATCTATGACACGGCTAACTACTGGGCTGAGCCATATATGCTGAACATGGCTGGTGCTAAGGAATTCAAGATTGATCTCCATAACATGCAGACTGAATCAGGAACTAAGGTTAATCCAAGCCGCATACGCCTTGCAGGATTTAATTCAGCAGGAGCAGATCAGAGCCTGTATGTTTATGAAGTATTCCTCTCTGTAGATGGCGAGAACCCTGCAACAGAAATTGAAGCTATTCAGCAGGACAACGGTAAGGCTGTGAAAGAGCATTACTCTATCGATGGCCGCCGTATCCCTTCATCACAAAAGGGTATCCATATCGTCAAGTATAAGGACGGTTCTGTCAAGAAAGTTTTAGTTAAATAATTTATAATGAGTAATTTATCATGAAACGTTTTTCTATATCACTGCTTCTTTCTATACTGACTGTGTTATCAGTACATGCCTATAAGAAAGAAAGTATTGACATCAAAGTGAATGGGCAATCACGCAACATGGTTGTATTTACTCCAAATACAACACAAAACAATATGCCATTGATGATTGTTACTCATGGAATGAATCAAAATCCTGAGTATCAATACGACAGCGATAAATTTTACAATATCATAGATACAGAAAAGTTTATTGTGGCTTATCTGCGCAGTGATGGCAACACATGGGACATTGGCGGCACGAAAGACCAGGACTTTGTGCTTCAGACGATTGACGAGATGAACACAAAGTATGGTATCAACAAAAACCGTGTCTATTGGTCTGGTTTCTCTATGGGTTCCATGCTGATGTACCACTGCATGGCAAATGTACAAGACAAGATTGCAGCCTTTGCGCCAACCAGCGGTATACAATTCAGCGAAGAACCTTGGAAAAAGTGCAAGAAGCCCGTCAATCTGATTCATTGCCACGCTTACGGAGACGATGTCTTCGGCTATGAACAATATGGCATCCACAGCTATGTGGAAAACATGGCAAAGATGAACAAATATACCAAATATACCAAAACTGCCAACTACAACCCTGGCAGTTGGTATACTGGTGACAAAGAAGTATGGGTGAACGAGAATAATGGAAGTACTGTTGTACTCTTCTCTTACAATAATGGTGGTCACTGGCCAATGGACGGTAATGCTAAAGAAATCTGGAATTTCTGCAAGAACTATAGCTTGCTGACAGTAGAAGAAGAATATGCTCAGACTTATGAGAAAGCTAATTCACTCATCATTGAGTGGAAAGACACACCTGAAATGACTTCCAAAGCAGCATACACAGGTTTGAAAAATGCTCTAACAACTTATGGATCAGATTATGCTAATAAAGCGAAAGCCATTGCCAAACTAACAGCATATATAGACTTATTTGAAAAATCAAGCGCTAATATCACTAAAAAAACTGATGGCGGTACCATTGAGCAACCTGAAGGTTTCGACCCAAACTTTCACATTTATCTCTGCTTTGGCCAGTCAAACATGGAAGGAAATGCTAAAATAGAAGCTCAGGACCGTGTGGGAGTTGACCCACGATTCAAGATGATGGCAGCTGTTAATATGCCTTCTTCATCACGAAAAAAGGGAGAATGGTACACTGCATACCCTCCCTTGTGCCGTGACTGGACAGGTCTTACACCATCTGACTATTTTGGCCGTACAATGGTGGAAAATTTGCCTGAAAGCATTTCTGTGGGAATTATTAACGTATCTGTAGGAGGATGCGCTATTGAACTCTTTGACGAAGAACAGTGCGCAGAATACATTGCAGGTTCTGCTGATTGGCTGAAAGGTTATTGCAGCGAATATAACAACAATCCCTACCGCACACTTATCACATTAGCAAAGAAAGCACAAACAAAGGGTGTCATCAAGGGAATTCTTCTTCACCAGGGATGTTCAAACAATACACAGAAAGACTGGCCTATCAAGGTGAAGCGCATCTACCTGAATATGTTGAGAGACCTTGGACTCAATGAGTCTGAAACTCCTCTGCTCATTGGTGAGCTTCTTGCACAGCAAATGGGTGGTGTTTGTTGGGGACATAACAGTGTAATTGCCAATACATATACTGTTATCCCAAATGCACATGTTATTTCTTCTGCTAACTGCCCTGGAGCGGACGATGGTCTCCATTTCACAGCAGAGGGTTACCGAATGATTGGAAAGCGTTATGCTGAAAAGATGCTTGAACTGCTTGGTAAGGAAAAGCAAATAGATTTCGATACAACAGAAACTCCTTTCCCATTAACAGCAGATGCCTTCAATCCTTCATTATATCTTCAGGGAACATTCTCAAAGGTAGGTACAATTACTTCATTCAAAAGTACTGACAATAATAACTTTGGAGGATGGCGTTACAGCAAGGGATTTGACTTTTCTCCTTACAACTATTTGGTTGTAAAATTGATGAGAACAAGTTCAGGTACACCTCTTTTGAAGATTTATGATCAGGACGATTATGCTAAACCATGCTACAGCTATGAGATGGGTGCAACCAAGACCATAAAAATTGATTTGCGCGACCTCAAGAAAACAGATGGTAAGGCCCTCGACTTGAGCAAAATCTATATGGTTGGTTTCGAGAATGCTAAAAACTCTGTATATTTAAGTGAAGTATTCTTGTCAATAGATGGAGAAACACCTGCTACAAGCATTTCATCTCTTCTTCCAAACCAGAAAGCATCTGAAGACTTCTACGATATATGGGGAAGAAAAGTTAAAAATCCATCAAAAGGCATCTACATTAAAGAAGGCAAGAAATTCTTGTTCAAATAATAACAAGTTGCAAATACAAAAAAAGAGGGGCATAGTCATGTGACTATGCCCCTCTTTTTTTCTTTATAAATTTACTTTATTTTTATTTTCAAGGGATTTTTAGCTTCGATTGATTTCTTGCTTAAATAAGCTTCCCAATCAGTTAAATTTTGAAAAGATGTTTCAGGATTTCTGTCCCATGCGCTACCAAAATAATAAGTATAAGCTGTTTCTGGCAAATAGGTAACAGTAGCAAGGACATGCCCTATAGCAATACCATTTTCACGCGCTTGATAAGAAGTTTCAATAATTTTATCTGTATAAAGAAGACCTACATAAATTTTGCCCATTTGTTTCGCAAACTCCTGTCTGTACTTGGCATTATACACACTGGCATCTCCTAAATCTTCATAACCCATATAACCCGGAGAAATAACATAGGAAGAAGGATTGCTCTTATGGATAACTGTTCCTGATGCCATCTGAACAGGTTTTGTTAGTCCTTCATAAAAAACAGAAACACGATTAAAATGACTGCCTGCATCTAAAGAAATAATGCGCGTTTCTTTTACTTTCTCTCCATTATATTCTTGTTCAGGATAAGTGAAACGGACTGTAAAGCGAAGAGGTCCTTTATCTAAAATTTCGAAAGACTGATAGCATTTGGGCATAAAAAGGCTGCCATCTGTATTCAGAAGCGCATTAGCGCCACCGCCAAGCGTAGGACCTACAGTATAACAATCCATTCCTTTTCCGTGATCAATATGATAGCTGAAAGCGTTATATACTTGATCTGCCAAATCTTGATAACCTCTTTCACTCAACTGACGGCTTACTGAACGCATTTCTTGATTCTGTTCTGAAGCATACCAATAATCAAGCATCAGGTCAGAAGTGCTCTTATTGAAAAGATCGTAACCAACAGCTCCACCATGGCCATACACACGATAAGCCACTTTATCATTCTCCCAGCCAAATTCATCCTGACGCTCAACAAAGAGACGTCCTTTCACTTTGGGTTCATACTCCTGTGGAATACCTGATTTAGCGTAATAGACAGACTTGCCTTTGCCACTCACACCCGCCTGAAATATAATTTTTCCATCCCATGTTATTTGCGAAGGAATCTCTTTTCCATCAGCATCAATAATAATAACCTGATTACCTTCACCTAATTTATCCTGAATAGCTGAATAGTCTGCCTCCACCATCTCTAAACGAGATGATTTAATAGGATTAGATACGGTGATGGTTACTTGGTCAGCAGCATTCATTATCAAAAAAAATAATGAAGCAGTCATAGCTGTAAATGTCTTTTTCATCGGTAGTTAGTATTTATTATCCACAAAGGTATAAAATATGACTTTAATAGCAAAAGAAAACAATAAAAAAAGGTTTCAAAGCTTTTCTACATTGAAACCTTTTTCATTCTTATATTGCTTTATCTTCGCATGAAGAATCAATAAACCGCATGATTTTTTTACATCATACCGCCCATACCTGGAGCACCCATTGGCATCTCTGGCTTGTCTTCCTTAGCATCGCAGATGACACACTCTGTAGTGAGGAACATGCCTGCAATGGAAGCTGCATTTTCAAGTGCCACGCGGCAAACCTTAGCTGGGTCGATGATGCCTGACTCGCGAAGGTTTTCGTAAGTGTCCTTGCGAGCGTTGTAGCCAAAGTCGCCCTTTCCGTTGCGAACTTTCTCAACAACTACAGCACCTTCAAGTCCTGCGTTTTCTACAATCTGACGCAATGGTTCTTCAATAGCACGCTTCACAATCTCGATGCCTGTAGTCTCGTCATCGCTCTTTCCCTCGAAACCTTCGAGTGCTTCGATAGAACGGATGAAAGCCACACCACCACCAGGAACAATGCCTTCTTCGATAGCTGCACGAGTAGCGCAGAGTGCATCGTCAACACGGTCTTTCTTTTCCTTCATCTCTACTTCAGATGCTGCACCTACGTAGAGCACTGCAACGCCGCCTGAGAGCTTAGCAAGACGTTCCTGAAGCTTCTCCTTGTCGTAGTCAGATGTAGTGTTCTTAATCTCGTTCTTGATTTGGTTGACACGATCCTGAATGTTTTCTTTCTGACCCTTGCCGCCTACGATAGTGGTGTTATCCTTTGTAATGGTAACCTTCTCGGCAGAACCCAGCATCTCGATAGTAGCCTGCTCAAGTTTCAGACCCTTCTCTTCAGAGATGACGATACCACCTGTCAAGATAGCGATGTCTTCCAGCATAGCCTTGCGACGGTCGCCAAAGCCTGGAGCTTTGACAGCACAAATCTTCAGCTGCGCACGCAGACGGTTCACTACCAATGTAGTGAGTGCTTCGCTTTCTACGTCTTCAGCAATCACGAGGATTGGACGACCTGTCTGAGCGGCTGGATTCAGAATTGGAAGGAATTCCTGCAGGTTAGAAATCTTCTTGTCGTAGATAAGGATGAGCGGATTCTCCATCTCGCACTCCATCTTCTCTGTGTTAGTAACAAAGTATGGAGAGAGGTATCCACGGTCGAACTGCATACCTTCAACTACACCAATGGTAGTTTCACGGCCCTTAGCCTCTTCGATAGTGATGACACCATCCTTGCTCACCTTCTTCATGGCATCAGCAATGAGCTTGCCAATTTCATTGTCGTTGTTGGCAGACACAGTTGCTACCTGCTCAATCTTGTCGTAGTCATCGCCTACCTGCTCGCTCTGAGCCTTGATGCTTTCCACAACCTTAGCAACAGCCTTGTCGATACCACGCTTCAAGTCCATTGGATTAGCACCAGCAGCCACATTCTTCAATCCTGTAGCCACAATGCTCTGTGCAAGGACAGTAGCAGTTGTAGTACCGTCACCTGCATCGTCACCAGTCTTAGAGGCTACACTCTTCACTAACTGAGCACCTGTGTTCTGGAATGGGTCAATCAGTTCTATTTCCTTAGCCACGCTCACACCGTCCTTCGTGATGTGAGGAGCACCAAACTTCTTTTCTATGATGACATTACGACCTTTAGGACCCAATGTAACTTTCACTGCATTAGCAAGCTCGTCAACGCCCTTCTTCAGCTGCTCGCGAGCCTCAATATTGAATTTTAATTCCTTAGCCATAGTTGTAGTTTTTTATTTATTTAAGAATAGCCAATACGTCGCTCTGACGCATCATGAGGTATTTCACACCTTCATATTCCAGTTCTGTGCCTGAATACTTTCCGTAGAGAACCTGGTCACCTACCTTGAGCACCATTTCCTCGTCCTTTGTACCGTTGCCGCAAGCAACAACTTCGCCCTGCAAAGGCTTTTCCTTCGCTGTGTCTGGAATGATGATTCCGCCAATAGTCTTTTCTTCAGCAGCCTTAGGGAGTACAAGAACT
>JAFWAX010000043.1 GCA_017507385.1 Bacteroidaceae bacterium
AATCAAAATAGAATTGAAACAATGGGCATTGTCAGATGCAAAAGAACTGACGAGCCTGTGTAATGCTGTTAACAGGCGTTTCCTTTCAGACCGTCTGCCCAATCCTTACACGGAAAAGGATGCGAAAGAATGGTTGAAGATGGTTACCGATAATGATACAATTACTGGTATCTATCGGGCTATAGTATGTGATGGGAAACCCATAGGCAGCATATCGGTTGAGAAGAAAGATGATGATGCAGAAATCGGTTATATGCTCCATAATGACTATTCAAACAAAGGGATAGGCACAGAAGCAGTCAAACAGATATGCCCCATTGCATTCAAGGTCTTGTCGCTTGAACAAATTACGGCCAATGTATTTCAACCAAACATCGCTTCAATACGGGTGCTACAGAAGAATGACTTCAAGTATAAAGTTACTATACCAAATGCCATCATAAAGGATGGAAATGTTTATGACTTGCTCATTTACGGATTGACAAAAGAGACAATAAAACATGTACTATCAGAATAATGAGACATCAAATACACTACAGACGATTCCTGCTCATGCTGGTCATGCTGTCTGCAGCGACATTCGCACTGGCACAAACGGCCAATGATTATTGGTTAGCAGCTGACAAGGCACTGGCGGCTGGTGATACTGACAGTACCTTTTACTATCTCAATCTGTTCAGAGAGAAGTTCGGCAGGCAATATGCATATGCTTACACAACTTTCTTAACAGAAGAAGACTACAGAACACTTCACAACGATGCACGATGGACGGCCTTTATGGACTCTATGCGTACTTACAAGCATGACACTGAGGACAAGAGGAAAATTATTTATCCCAGGAAAGCGGTCGTGGAGGACACCAACGCCCCAATCGTTAAGCGATACGACATTCTACTGGACATTGACGTGGAGAAAAAGACTCTCGCCGTGACTTTAACGGCACAGATTGATTTCAAGGACAGCAAGAGCATTGATTTCACGCTCTGGAATAACTCGACCATCAATCACATCCGCAGCAAGAATAAGGAATTGACATATTCGTTCGACACTAATGCCAAATCATCTAACACCTACATCCGTCAAGGAGCACCGCTTCGCCTTACCGTGCCAAAGAAAAAGGGCATTTGCAGCATCACCTTCGACTATACCTGCAACCTCGACAGCCTTGACATTTGGATGAGTTCGATGGAAAAAGACTGGGTGCAACTGGGCTATTACGTAGCATGGTTCCCTATCAACAGCGATAGCCGCGACTTCACGGCAAACGTCTCTGTTTTCCATCAACGAAGGCTACACAGTCAGCAGCTCGGGCATTGTAAAATACAAGGATGACAAGTGGGAAATGTTGCAACCGTGGGGAGGTTTCGACCTTCAGATTGTGGCCTCGCCAACTCTCAAATCGAAGAAGATGACCAGTGATGGACGTACATTCGAAGTAGTCTATACCGACTTTGCCGATGCAGATGCCGACTCTGCGTTGGTCGCATGCAGAGAGGCACTGCAATTCTATACCCGCTTGTTCAAAACCAATCCCAGCAACGACTACATGAAATTCCTTGTTGTGCCACGTCGTGGTGGTGGTATCAGCCGCAAAAATTTCATTGCCTATGCGACGAAACGCTTCAACGAGCACTTCAAAACCGCCATTGGCCACGAAATGGGTCATTTCTGGTGGAACAAGGCGCTGACATTTAGTTGGGAAGACTGGCTCAACGAAGGCTTTGCTGAGTTCAGCATGCTGTGGTACATCAAGTGCCATTTTGACAAGCACGTTTTCGACTGTTATCTAGAAGCCTGCCGCGAAAATGCCCGCCATGCTTGCCCCATCTACGAGGTTGATCGTGATGCTCCTGAAGCTTACGATGCCCTATATAATAAAGGTGCCTTGCTCCTGTATGACTTGGAACAAAAAGTAGGCGAACAGCGTTTTTTCGAGTTCATGCAGGGAGTGGCTGAACGTGAAATAACCTCTACAACCCTTCTTTTAGATTATACAGAAGAGGTGTTTGGGAAGGAGATAAGGAAATGGATTGAGAACAGGATTAAATCATAAGCAAAAACAATGAACAAGAAAACCATCATTATCATTGGAGCAACTTCAGGCATAGGAAGGGCGCTTTTTGAAAAGTACGCTGCTGAGGGCAACTGCATGGGCATCGTTGGCCGACGGACATATCTGCTTGACGAACTGCTCCAAGAGCATCCCGACACGACATTCTCAGCCACGGCGGACATTACCAGACAAGAAGAAATCGAGCAGGCCATTCACACGCTTTGCGCAAAGTTGGAACACATTGACCTCGCCATCGTTTGCTCTGGTACTGGCGACCTCAATCCCTCACTTGACTATGCTTTGGAATGTCCTGCGATTGATACAAACGTAAGAGGCTGGACATTTGTCATTGATACACTCTATCACATCTTCGAGCAGCAAGGTCATGGTCACCTCGTAGCAGTCACTTCTGTTGGCGGATTACGTGGCGAACCAATGGCACCTGCCTATATTGCGACTAAAGCCTACCAGATTAACTACATGGAAGCTTTGCGTAAGAAAGCTTATAAGAGCGGTGGTAGCATAACAGTTACTGACATTCGTCCAGGTCTCGTTGATACAGTAATGGCTAAAGGTGATGGCCTGTTTTGGGTGATGTCCGTCGAGAAGGTTGCCCATCAGATTATTTCCGCTATTCGCAAGAAGAAATCCAAAGTATACGTCACAAAGCGTTGGCACTTTCTCGCCATCATCAATAAAAATCTACCATTTGTATTATATAAACGAATATAAGACACAATGAAACTTTACAGACAAATCCTTCAATTGTTGACTCTTCTATTAGCATCATGCCTATTCACGTCATGCCACGATGACGACGAGCTGATTGATGAACCGACGGAGCAGACGGTCATCTTCTTCATGCCGTGGTCAACGAACATGACACCGTATTTCGAGCAGAACATTGCGGATTTCGAGACTGCCATCAAACAATCTCACCATTAATAAGCACAAACAATCTTCCTCAATCGTAGATTACACCCTTTGACTTGTTAACTACGCCTTGAATCAGCTTTTTCATCACGACTTATTTACATATAAAACAAAGAGGGCGATAGTCTATGTCCACATTAAAAATGTATG
>JAFWAX010000044.1 GCA_017507385.1 Bacteroidaceae bacterium
ACCAGTAAGGCTATGCCAAAGAATATGCCTGCCCAGAAGAGGAAGCCTAAATCAATGAACACGCTGTAACTCTTTTTGAGAATGGAAAGTATCAGGCCTACCAGCGGGAAGGCAAGGGCTGCTGGAATTACCAACAGATAGAAATACCTGCGACCGAATAGCCATAGGATGTTCTTGAAACGAGCACCGTGAACCTTGCGAAGAGCCACTTCGCGACGGCGGCGTTCTGTATCGAGGGTGATGGCAGAATAGACCCCCAACAGTGTGATGGCAAGACTTACCAATGCGAAGAAAAGTATGATGTCCTGCAGAGCTACTTCAGGTCCTTGGTCTTTCTCAATGTCATCCATCATCGTGTTAATCTCCGGCTCAATGCTGGCTGCAAACACTTTACTTAACTCCTCCATAGCATATTCGCGAACAGCCTCCACCTGACCAGGATGGCACTTCAGGTAGATGTGGCCAATGTATGGGTCGGTAGCCCACTCACGTTCACACATATATAGCCATCCATACTTGTTATGACTAATCCATCCCTTGGTGCCAACTGTTCTAGGTGTGCTGCGCACGATGGCTGTCACGGTGTAAGGTTTTCCGCTGTGCGGTTCGTAGAACACACGGCCTAATATATCCTCGTCAAAGAGGGCGGCAAAGTCAGTGTCGGCAGCAATCTGTCCCTGTGTCTTGGGAAGTACGCCGCTCACTACCTCGAGATTCATGAAACTGAAATAATTTGTGGGGAAGTTGTCTATAAGCACATCAATCTTCGTGTCCATGTTGCCCCGTTCTGTCAGTATTCCGTCACCGGAGATGCTTCTTAACATCTCCCCGTCGGCTGTCATCACATCCTTCACGCCGGCATGTTCCTTCAGACGTTTCACCAGCACCATCTTCTCGTCTGGACGCATCAGTGTTTTCTTGCTGTTTATGGGAATAGAGAGAATTTGCTCTTTCTCTGTTCGCGACAAGGAACCGAGCACAGTACTTGTTGAGAGACGTGCTTGCAAGTAGAATGCCACAGTGAGGCTTACGAAAATCCAACAGATGAAGAACTGCAAACCCATCATCAGGTTGCGTCCTATATGGCGGCGGATGCGCGGTGCATTGCTCATTCCCGTCATGCCCTGCTGTATGCGAATGCGCTGGATAAAGATGCTCACCCCTAAGCAAATGGCGGCGCAGAGAATCAGCAGCCAACCGATGTATTCTGCCGTCTGCCACCACATGAGCGTAGTGTCAATGCGCAAGAAATCGGCAAACATTGCTGGCATCTCAATGAGGGGAATCAATGCCTTAGTGGCGTACGTGCAGACCAAGGCTGTGGCTGCAAGCAACAGGACCGTTTGGGTGAAAAGCAGACCGAAGAGATTGCGCAGGCGACATCCGAACATACGGCGAAGACTGTATTCGTGAGTTCGATTCACCATGCTTCCTACCAAGAAGTGAAGGAAGTTGAGCAAACCCACCGAAAGAATAAGCACGGCAAAAGTGGTGAGGATAGTGGTGAGTATGGAGATGTTGTCGGCAGCTTGTTCTCCCATACGTGTAGCCACGATGGTTTCGTCAGTCCGTTCTTGCCCTACAATATGCGTAATACG